>CAJTVB010000001.1:0-38729 GCA_910579755.1 uncultured Acetatifactor sp.
GTTTTTATAACAGAGAACGGAACGGTTCTTAAGGTTCCTGATTTTTGCTTCTTCTTCGAGAAGCAGCATATATTTTTCGTACATATCGGTTCCTCCATAAAATCAGACAGTCAGCAGTTACGGAATATCTTTTTATGGAGGGGCATTTGCAAAATAAAAGTGCTTGCCAATACGGCAGGAGGGTGTTATTCTTATCATAAGCAGTGGTCAGGGATAAGCCCGTATTCGAAGTATGTTTTTGGTCGCACTTAAACAATACTATCTTGGGACGTTCCTGTCCACTGTTTTTAGGAAAAGAAAAGCTACGCCATAGCCTTGGCCAGCCATCGCGCAGCGATTTTGTTCAATCGGGATTGTGCGAGTCTTGGGTGGATGGCAGTAATGTTATCTTCTAAGCGTAGACAGCGAGGAAATAGGGAAAGTGATTGAGCCTCGAAATTTTGAGGAAGGAGGCTGCATAATAACGATCTATCTGTGGGCACATGAGCCGATTTGTCTGGATTACGAAAATGCACGGCGTTATTATGTTAGATTGTCATCTTACGGACAGTACGATAGAGCATGTAATTGATATTATCAGGGAGATCTCATTTAAAGGCGCAGAAACAGTTTCCCCAAAGTCAATAGATGGGAAAATTGTGCAAGATGCAGATCGATTGGATGCAATGGATAATACGGAAGGGGATATATATGATTAGGGAAATCTTGAAGGATGATTTAGACGGTTTATTAAGATTATATATGCAGTTACACAACATGATTATAATGACGAGTGGCGGAGAGGTTTGTTGATGGAAGAATATCTACATAAAACTCTAATTGATGCAGCAACGCCGGATATGACATTTGAAGAACTATATTATTTCATGAATGATTTAAGTGTGAAAAAGGATTTCTTAACTTAGATTTTCTTGGAAACCTTGGACATTCTCCGGACAAAAATATTTTTACGGTAACTGTCGTGTTACTCAAGAACTCCCGCATTGACAAAATAAAGAAGTTGTGATAATGTATCATAAATAACATAAGAAAAGCGATGACGGAAAAGAGTAGTTTAGTTGGAAACATCCAGAGAGAATAGCACTTGGTGGAAGCTATTTATGTGGAAATTAGACGAAAACCATTCCAGAGCTGTAATGCTGAAATGAGTAAGTGTTACCGTACGCCTGCGTTAAAGGATAGGATTTGACAGAATCTGAAGTGAAAAGTTAAGGTGGAACCGTGCTAAGTGCACCCTTAAGACTATGCGATCATGGTCTTATGGGTGCTTTTCTTATGTTGTTGCCAAACAGTTAAAACCGAAAAACGAAAGGAGCAGCAAATTATGAAGGTTCTACGAAAAAATGGAGAAATTGCAGAAGTAAGCTTTGAAGAACAGGAGGGCAAAAAGGCCTTTTGGCATACGAGCGCACATGTGCTCGCACAGGCTGTAAAACGCTTATATCCAGAAACAAAATGTGCCATTGGTCCGGCAATCGAAAATGGATTTTATTATGATTTTCAATTTGATTTTTCATTTTCAGAAGAGCATTTAAACACAATCGAAGCAGAAATGCGAAAAATCGTAAAGGAGTCTCTCTCCTTGCAAGTCTATGAGAAGTCAAAAGAAGAAGCTCTTAGCTTTATGGATAATGCAGGTGAAATATATAAAATTGAGCTGATTCAGGAACTGAATGATGCAGAACAAATCAGCTTCTATAAGCAGGGAGAATATGAGGAATTTTGTGCTGGACCACATATTTCTAATGTGTGTCAGATTAAAGCAATCAAGTTATTGTCGGTTGCCGGAGCCTACTGGAGAGGTAAGGAAAAAAATCAAATGCTTACGAGAATCTATGGTATATCCTTTCCAAAAGCGGCACAATTGGATGAATATCTCCATATGGTTGAAGAAGCAAAAGCAAGAGATCACAGAAAATTGGGAAAGGAACTTGGAATATTTACGATTTTTGATGAAGGAGCAGGATTACCGGTATTCCTGCCAAAGGGAATGATACTGAAGAACCTGTTGATTGATTATTGGAGGAAAATTCATCGCAGAGAAGGATATGTAGAAATTTCTACGCCCATTATGTTGGAGAGAAGGCTTTGGGAAACATCTGGTCATTGGGATTTTTATAGAGATGCCATGTACTCTCTTAAGGTCGAAGATGATGATTATGCAATCAAACCAATGAGTTGTCCGGGGGGAATGCTGGTGTATAAACTGGAACCGAGATCATATAAAGAGCTTCCTATGCGAATGGGAGAATTAGGGCTTGTGCATCGTAATGAAAAGTCTGGAACATTACATGGTCTCATGAGAGTACGTTCATTTACGCAGGATGACGCTCACGTTTTTATGAGAGAAGATCAGGTAATGGATGAGATACAAGGTGTTATGCGCCTTATTGATGAGGTTTACCAGAAATTTGGTTTTTCGTATGAAATTGAATTGTCAACGAGACCAGAGCATTCCATCGGAAGTGATGAGGATTGGCAACTTGCTACGGAAGCTTTGGAAAAAGCGGTGCAGGGAATGGGTAAGCCTTATGTAGTAAATGAAGGAGATGGTGCATTCTATGGACCGAAACTCGATTTTCATATAAAGGATTCCATAGGCAGAACGTGGCAATGCGGGACGATTCAGCTTGATTTCCAGCTTCCGCAAAGATTTGCGATTGACTATATTGGGGCAGATGGAGAGAAACATCGTCCGATTATGCTGCATAGAGTTGTATTCGGCTCGATAGAACGTTTTATTGGCATTTTACTAGAACATTATGCAGGGAAATTTCCTGCATGGATTGCACCTGTGCAGGTTAAGGTTCTTCCGGTTTCAGATAGATATATTGATTATGCTAAAGAAATTGAGAGGGCTTTGGAAGAAAATGATATTCGAGTAGAAGTGGATGCCAGAAGTGAGAAACTTGGATATAAGATCCGTGAAGCGCGTATGGATAAGGTGCCATATATGATTATTATAGGTGAAAACGAGAAAAATAATATATCTGTATCCGTAAGACAAAGAGACGCAGAGCCTGATAAACAGGACATGGGAGAAATGAGCCTTGAACAAGTAGTTAATTTGGTAAAGAGGTGAGATAGAATGAGAGCAACACGATTCCTGGTATAATCTGCACAAAAAACCTGAGGCAGCATGGTTCATTATGTGACTATTTGCGGCAAAGCCGTGAATAGTCACGAGGCGCCCTTTTCATTAACGGTTTGTTTCTTAAAGATATAGCTTATCGGAGGCACATATGTTAAAATGGGAATGGCAGAAAGGAGCTGGCTTTATGGAGATTGAGAATATATTGGCAAGATTGAGACGGGATGGAGTATGAGGCGTTTATGAGGAAAGTTATTTTGTTTATCGCAATGAGTCTGGACGGTTATATTGCCGACAGCGAAGGGAAGGTTGGATGGCTGGGCGGCCAGGGGAACGATGAAGAAAAGATAGATACCTATTCGGAATTTGTGGCCAATGTGGATACGGTGGTCATGGGCTGGAATACTTATTATCAAGTCATTACAGAGCTGTCTTTGGAGGAATGGGTATACAGCGGATTAGAAAGCTATGTGGTCACACACAGAGACTGTTCTTCTACGGAGATGATACGGTTTACCAGTGAAGAACCGTGCAGTCTCATAAGGGAACTGAAAAAGAAGGATGGGAAAGACATCTGGATATGCGGCGGTGCAGATATTGTCCGGCAGCTCATGGCGGAGGATTTGATTGATGTGTATTATGTTTCTGTGATACCAATACTGCTTGGAAAAGGGATCCGGCTTTTTGGAGGCAGCGGAAAAGAGATTCCTTTGAAGCTGACGAAAACCCAGAGCTATGATGGGATAACAGAGCTGGTTTATGAGCACAGGAGATGAAGAGAACGGAAAAGATACGGTGCTTTACAAAAAATTTATCTGGCATTGACGATAGATTTTACATTGAATTGGCACAATAAAGAATAACAAACTATGCGGAAAGGAATCCATTCAATGGACATTTTTGATATACTCACACTGGTCGGCGGGCTGAGTTTGTTTTTGTTCGGTATGAATATTATGGGACAGGCCCTGGAGCGAAGGGCGGGGGGCAGTCTGCGATCCCTTCTTGAAAAGCTGACCACCGGAAGGCTTGCGGGACTTCTGACAGGGCTGGGTGTAACTGCGATCATCCAGAGCTCCTCAGCAGCCACGGTTATGGTAGTCGGATTTGTAAATTCCGGTATCATGACATTAAAGCAGGCCATCAATATCATCATGGGAGCTAATGTGGGGACCACTGTGACGGCCTGGATTTTGAGTCTGGCAGGAATTGACAGCGGAAATATGTTTGTAAAGCTCCTGAAACCATCCTCCTTCACTCCGGTGCTGGCCCTCATTGGTATTATTTTCTATATGTTTATAAAGGATACCAGGAAGAAGGATACCGGAATGATTCTTCTGGGCTTTGCGACCCTTATGTTCGGCATGGAGACCATGTCCGGTGCCGTGTCCGGTCTGGGGGATGTGCCTGGCTTTCAGAGGCTGTTCATTATGTTTCAGAATCCGGTTCTGGGTGTGCTGGCCGGTGCGATTCTTACGGCAGTTATTCAGTCCAGTTCGGCCTCTGTGGGTATTCTGCAGGCATTGGCCGTAACCGGACAGGTATCTTACGGGGCCGGGATTCCGATTATTATGGGACAGAACATTGGAACCTGCGTTACGGCTATGATGTCCTCCGTGGGAGCCAGTATCAATGCGAAACGGGCTGCAATGGTGCATCTTTTGTTTAATATTATCGGAACGGTGGTCTGGCTGTCGGTATTTTGTCTGTCAAGGCTGTTCTTCCATCCTGCTTTTCTGGAAGAGCCGGCATCACTGTTTGGCATTGCGGTGGCCCATTCGATTTTCAATATTCTGTGTACGGCTCTGATGCTGCCGCTTTCGGGCTTCCTTGAGAGGCTGGTTACCATTCTTGTTCCAGATGCAAAACAGCCGGAGGTATTTTTGGAATTGGATGAACGTCTTTTTGCCACGCCGTCCATCGCTTTGGAGAGATGTCATGAGGTGTCTGCCGATATGGCGGGGATTGCCGTTACATCCCTGAAGGAGGCGATTGGCGTTTTACACAGCTATTCCTCTGAGGCAGCAGTCTCCATTCGGGAAAAAGAGGACAAAACCGATTATTATGAGGACATCCTGGGTACTTATCTTGTGAATCTGAGCACCCATCAGATCAGTGAGGCGGACAGCAGAGAGGCGGCAAAGCTTCTGAAAATAATCGGGGATTTTGAGCGGATTGCGGATCATGCGGTCAATATCCTGGAATCTGCGGAGGAGCTTCGGGACAAGGGGATGCGCCTTACCGATGCGGCCATAGAGGAACTTGGAGTCATTTCTGCGGCGGAAGGCCATATCCTGGATTTGGCGCTGTCGGCCTTTCTCGAAAACGATTTGGCCGCCGCCGCTGAGGTGGAGCCTTTAGAGCAGGTCATTGACAAGCTGAAGGAACAGCTTCGCACGCGCCATATTCTTCGTATGCAGAAGGGGGAGTGTACCATTGATGCAGGGTTTGTATGGCTCGACTTGCTTACTGATTTGGAGCGGACGGCAGATCACTGCTCCAATATTGCCGGGTGTGTGGTGGATGCAGCTCATGACAACATGAACCTGCATCAGTCCTTGCGGGATTTTCGAAACGGAAGTGAAGCTTTCAGAGAGCAGTATGAACAATATATGCGCCAGTATGCGCTGGGGTGAACACGAAAGTAAGATTGAAAAATAAGTTGAAATGGGTTATAGTTACTATGCAAAAGGGACAAGGGTAATATTTCCGGGAAGCCGCTTTCCGGGGAAGGAGATAGGCGCAGATGGAGATTAAACGATGCAAGAAGGAATCTTTTTCGGTGATTGGAAAAGAAGGATCCACGAAGGACGGGCCGGGTTTTATTGAGAGACTGTGGAAGGATGCAAATGAGCATTTTGATCAGATTCAGCATCTTGCTAAGAAGGACCAAAACGGCAGCATTGAAGGAATATGGGGGGGCAATGTCGGATTTCTCCCGCTCCTTTAAACCTTGGGAAAATGATTTCACAGAAGGGCTCTATCTGGCAGGAGTGGAGGCTGTGGACCAGGAGGAAGCCCCGGCAGGCTGGGTGAAATGGACGATTCCCGCTTATGAATATTTAAGTGTGAAATGCACGGAAGAGGACATTTTCCAGAAGGTATTGAAATACATGGAGGAACAGGGGCTGGAGCTGGCGGGAGCGGCTCATGATTATAATTGTCCAAAGGAAAATGGGCAGGGATATATATATTTTCCTATCAGGAGGCTGTGAACCCAATAGGTAAGTGCATAGGAAGGTCAATCAAAAGCCTATATAAGGCTGTGAAGGGAATATACTGCGAATGAGGGAATGGAAAAATCAATTCAACAGCAATGTGTTAAGGCAGGGGATGGAATATTATGCCTTCGACAAAGTAGATGATTATGCGGATGACGGAGAAAAATGTGAGGCCTCCGTTCAGGACCGACAGCGCATTCCGGTGAAGATCATCCGGAGGAGCGGTGACAACGGATATTTGATGCGGTGCACCTGCCCCATGGCCAGGGGCGGCGGAAAATGTAAGCATATGGCGGCGGTGCTGTATGCCATGGAAGCAAAGGAGAAAGAGCATCTGGAGGCAAAAACAGAGCCGGAAGAGCAGAAAAAAGCCGGGAGACGGGCGAAATCCCGGAAGACAGAGAGCGAGAACAGCGAGAATCGTCAGATTACACTGGATGAGATTATGGCGGAGAAGCCGGAGGCGGAGCAGGTGGAAACAGAGCAGGTGGAAACAGAGCAGGTGGAAACAGAACAGCCAGAAACCATTGAGCCAGAAGATTTTTCCGGGGAACAGGATGGGGAATACATTGTCCTGAACCGTCAGGAGGTATTGCCTCAGGAGGAAAAAGCAGGGGCGGGGCTGGAAGCCTATGCAGCTTTATCCCATTACCAATATTTTGACGGAGAACAGATACAAAAGAGCATGAATCTGACGAAAGCCATCCGCCAGCGGGGAGAAAAGCTGCTTTTGGAGGGCAGGGTGTCATTGCAGGAAGTGGAAACCGGATACATACAGAATCATGGGGAAATGGTGGGAGAGGCCACAGGAGCGGGAACGGAGGGAAGAAATACCTTTCCTCTCCGGATGGTTTTTTCCAGGGATGAGGTTCTGTATGCGGAGTGCGGCTGTGCGGAATGCCGGAGGCATTACTATTATCAATTTTACAGGAAAGAGTACTGCGCCTATCTGGCGGCTTTCGGCAATTTGATCAATGAGCATCTGCAGGGAAGGAATCTGGGGGACGCTACGGATAAGCTGGCCAGGAGCCTGATGAATGCCTATATGGAGCAACGGGCCAACAGTGTGGTCTCGGATACTATAGGCAGACAGGAAAGCTTGACGCTTCTGCCCAGGATCGTGCAAAAGGATGACGAGCTGACAGTTTCCTTTAAGATCGGAGAGAGCAAGCTGTTTGTCATAAAGGATCTTTTTGCTTTTTATGAAAATGTTCAGGAATCCAAGTCGTCTGTGTATGGAAGCAACACTACCATCAACCACAATGTCAGCAATTTTACGGAGAACGGAAGACGGTGGATTGATTTTATAGGCCGTATCATCAAGGAGGAGTCAGCCTTTGAACGAAGAATGATCGAGGCGAACAGTTATTCCCGGAAGGCGGCTTCCCGGGACGGAGAACTGGCGCTTTTTGGCTGGAGACTGGACGAGCTGTTCCAGATGCTGGACGGCACCGGAATCGATTATGAGAACAGGGATGGCCGTACCAAGGTGAAATGCACTTTAAAGCCCAGGGAGCAGGATCCCCATATTTCCATGACGATCCGCAAAAACGCCCTGAGCGACAGGCGCACCTTCCATGGAATCACGGTCACTTGCCGGATGCCTCTGTTATTTTATGGAACAAAAACGGCCTATTATGTGGAGGGTGAATATATCTGCAGGCTTCAGGAGGAGTTTTTAAAGCGGATTCGCACTCTGGCGGATTTCTGTTCCGACGGCCAGCTGGAATTTCAGGTAGGAAGAAACAACCTTCCCCAGTTTTATTATACTCTGCTGCCCCAGCTTCAGGGGGCGGTGGATATCATGGAGGAGAATGCGGAGGAGATTGCCGCCTATCTTCCGCCTCAGGCGGAGTTTGTTTTCTATCTGGATGCCGAGGAGCACAACATGAGTTGTCGGGTCATGGCCAGATACGGAGGCAGGGAGTACTCCGTGCTGGATTATATGCGCGAAAATTGGAAGGGGGAGCCTTTTCGGGAGGAACACCGGGAGAGCGAAACATTGTTTTTGACCCGGCAGTGGTTTCCGGAATATGATCCGGAAAAGCAGGAGCTTCACTGCGGCCAGAATGAAGAAAAAATGTTCCAGGTGCTGGAGCGGGGAGTGGATACGCTGCTGGGGCTGGGCGAGGTGCGCTGTACGCGCAGGTTCAGCGGAATGAACGTGGGACGCAGGGTGCGGATGAGCGTAGGCGTATCTGTTTCAAGGGACCTGCTGAACCTGAACATTGCTACTCAGGATGTGCCGCCGGAGGAGCTGATCGATATACTGAAAAGCTACCGTGCCAAAAAGAAGTATCATCGTCTGAAAAACGGCGATTTTCTGAGTCTGGAGGATGATTCCCTGGCCACCCTGGAGGAATTGATGGAGACTCTGCGCATGACTCCGAAGGAGCTTTTGAAGGGAAATGTGAAGCTCCCTCTGTACAGAGCTCTGTACCTGGACAGGCTGTTGGAGAAAAATGAGGAAATCTACAGCAGCAGGGACAGCTATTTCCGTAAGATGGTGAAGAACTTCAAGACCGTGAAGGATGCGGACTTTGAGGAGCCCGGATCTTTGAAGGATGTGATGAGGGGATATCAGATAACCGGTTATCGCTGGCTTCGCATGCTGGAGTCCTACGGCCTGGGAGGGATCCTGGCGGACGATATGGGGCTGGGAAAGACCCTGCAGGTGATTGCGGTGCTTTTGGCAGCCCGACAGGAGGGAAAGGTGGGAACTTCTCTGGTGGTGGCTCCTGCCTCGCTGGTATATAACTGGGGAGAGGAGCTGCGTCGTTTTGCCCCGGAAATTAACTTTGCGCTGATCGCGGGAAATCAGGAGGAGCGGACCCAGAAGCTGGAGCAGTACAAAAACTTTGACGTGATCGTAACGTCTTACGATTTGCTGAAAAGGGATATAGCCCATTACGAGGACAAGGAATTTACCTACCAGATCGTTGACGAGGCCCAGTACATTAAAAACCACACCACCGCGGCGGCCAAGGCCGTCAAGGCAGTTACAAGCAGGACCCGGTATGCTCTGACGGGAACTCCGATCGAAAACCGACTCAGTGAGCTCTGGAGTATATTCGATTACCTGATCCCCGGATATTTGTACGGATATGATGTGTTCCGCAACGATTTCGAAGCACCCATTATAAAGAATGAGGACCAGCAGTCCCTGGAACGCCTTCAAAGGATGACTGCGCCCTTCATTCTGCGCCGAATGAAAGAGAACGTGCTGAAGGATCTTCCGGAAAAGCTGGAGGAAAGCCGGTATGTGAAATTTGAATCCTCTCAGCAGAAGCTTTATGACGCACAGGTGGTGTATATGAAGCAGAAGATTGCCAGACAGGATGCCCAGGAGTTCCAGAAAAATAAAATGCAGATTCTGGCGGAGCTGACAAAGCTCAGACAGATCTGCTGTGACCCGGGTCTGTGTTTTGAAAATTACAACGGGGATTCCGCAAAGCTGGAGGCCTGTGTGGAATTGGTGAACAGCGCTCTGGAGGGCGGTCATAAGGTGCTTCTGTTTTCACAGTTTACCTCCATGCTGGAGCTTTTGGCCGGGCGCCTTACACAGGAGGAGACAAGCTTCTACTCGATTACCGGCGCCACGCCCAAGGAAAAGCGTCTGCAGCTGGTAAAGGCCTTCAATGAGGATGATACAAAGGTGTTTTTGATCTCCCTGAAGGCGGGAGGCGTTGGCCTGAATCTCACCGGTGCGGATGTGGTGATCCACTACGATCCCTGGTGGAATCTGGCAGTGCAGAACCAGGCCACTGACCGGGCGCACCGGATCGGTCAGACAAAGAAGGTGGTGGTATACAAGTTGATCGCCAAGGGAACCATCGAGGAGAAGATTCAGGAGCTGCAGGAGAGCAAGAGAGCACTGTCGGAGCAGGTGATTCAGGGAGACGCAGGACAGTTTGCCGCCATGAGCAAGGAAGATTTTATTTCGCTTTTGTCCTGAAGAGAAGAAAAATTATAGAAAAAAGTACAAACAGGAATATTTTGCCAGCCTTGTCCATATACTGATATAAAAAGGTTTATGAAAGGAGAAGGTATATGGCAAGAGGACCGCGCAAGACCATTGAGGAAAAAATCAGCGCGAAGCAGGAACTGATAGATGCGCTGATGACCCGGGTTGAGTCAGAAAAGAGGGAGCTGGAGGATCTTTACCAGGAGAAAAAAAGAAAGGAGCTGGAGGCTGTCAGCGACCTGATTCAGGATTCAGGAATGAAGCCAGAAGAGGTGGCGGCAGTGCTTCAGCAATATCTGTCAGAACGCTCGGCCTGAAGGAGGCAGGAGCGGGTGCTTCATAAAAGGTATCGTAAAAAGAACCGATCTTTTGTCAGTTAGAAACAAAAGGATCGGTTCTTTTCATTCTTCTGCTGTCGGATTATAAGGGCCTCAGGCAGGCTGGTCTGCGACGTTTTTTGAAGGATCCGTATTTTCTGTCTGCCTCAGATTTTTCTGGGCAGTGGACAGCATCAGCTTGATCCGGTTCAGTTGATTGACCTCGCTGGCGCCGGGATCATAGTCGATGGCTACAATGTTGGACTGGGGATATGCCTTACGCAGCGCCTTAATGACGCCCTTGCCTACCACATGGTTGGGAAGGCAGCCAAAGGGCTGGGTACAGACAATATTGGGTACGTTGTCGTGGATCAGCTCCACCATTTCACCGGTAAGGAACCATCCTTCCCCGGTCTGATTGCCGATGGAGACAATGGGCTCCGCAAAGGAAGCGATTTCCCGGATGGGAGTGGGAGCGGTAAAATGTCTGCTCTTTTTAAACTCCTTTGCCGCGGCGCCTCTGAGCACATGTTCGATGGCCCAGATACCAAGCTTTGACAGTCGGGCGGCTTTTTTGCTGGTGCCAAGGTTGTCGGCTTTATAGATCTGATTGTAAAAGCAGTAAAGCATGAAATCGATCAGATCGGGTACCACTGCCTCGGCACCCTCGGCTTCCAGAAGTTCTACCAGATGGTTGTTGCCCGCAGGAGAAAACTTCACCAGAATCTCGCCCACTACGCCCACCCGGGGCTTTTGGATGTCAAGCAGAGGGATGCTGTCAAAGTCCCGGATGATTTCCCGGCACATTTTATAAAATTTTCCAAGGCGGATATGCTTTGCGGATACAAAACGCTGAGCCTTTTCCACCCACTGTCTGTGCAGGGCGTCCACGCTTCCGGGAGTGGCTTCATAGGGACGCATCCGGTAGACGCAGCGCATGAAGATATCGCCCAGCTGAGCGCTTACCGCCGCCCGGATCAGCAGATCCGCATTCAGGTGGAAACCGGGATTGCTTTCGATTCCTGCCAGGTTCAGGGAAATGACAGGAATCTGCTCCATTCCGGCCTTTGTCAGGGCCCGGCGGATAAAGCCGATGTAGTTGGTAGCCCGGCAGCCGCCGCCGGTCTGGCTCATGATAACCGCAGTTTTATTCAAGTCATATTTGCCGGAGAGCAGCGCCTCCATGATCTGCCCCACCACCAGCAGGGAGGGATAGCAGGCGTCGTTGTTCACATATTTCAGGCCCACATCCACGGAGTGCTTATTGTCGTTGTCCAGCACCGCAAAGTGATAGCCGCAGGCGTTGAAGGCAGGCTCCATGATCTTGAAATGGATGGGGGACATCTGGGGACAGATGATGGTGTAATCCTTTCGCATTTCCTCGGTGAAGGACACCTTTGTAATGGCCTCAGACCGAAGAGTGCGCTGTTTGCGCTTTTTCTCCCGTACCTGAATGGCGGACAGGAGAGAGCGGACCCGGATCCTGGCGGCTCCCAGATTATTTACCTCATCGATCTTTAAACAGGTGTAGATTTTGTCCGAGCCTGAGAGAATGTCGTTTACCTGGTCCGTGGTCACCGCATCCAGACCGCAGCCGAAGGAGTTTAACTGGATCAGATCCAGATTGTCCGTGGTTTTTACAAAGCTTGCCGCGGCATAGAGCCTGGAGTGGTACATCCACTGGTCGGATACGATCAGGGGCCTGTCGGGACAGCCCAGATGGGACACGGAATCCTCCGTGAGCACTGCCATGTCAAAGGAGGTGATCAGCTCCGGGATACCGTGATTGATTTCCGGGTCCACATGATAAGGCCTGCCTGCCAGAACGATTCCCCGCTTGCCGGTTTGTTTCAGGTAGGCCAAAACCTCGTCTCCCTTGTCCCGGATATCCTGCCGGGCACGGGACATTTCCTCCCAGCCGGCGGCGCAGGCCTCCTGAACCTCCTTGCGGGGAAGCTCCTGGAATTCCTTCAGCAAAGCCTCCGTCACCGTGTTCACGTCCCGGAAGGACATAAAGGGGTTGCGCAGCTGCATTTCACCGCTGCTGATCTCCTCCACATTATTTTTGATGTTCTCCGAATAGGAGGTGACGATGGGACAATTATAGTGATTATTTGCTCCGGACACCTCGTCACGCTCGTAAAACAGAGCCGGATAAAAAATGAAATCCACCTTCTGCCGGATCAGCCAGGTCACATGTCCGTGAGCCAGCTTGGCCGGATAGCATTCGGACTCGCTGGGAATGGACTCGATACCCAGCTCATAAATTTTCCGGTTGGAGCTGGGGGACAAAATGACCCGGTAGCCCAGCCTGGTGAAAAAGGTGTGCCAGAAGGGATAGTTTTCATACATGTTCAGGACTCTGGGGATTCCCACCGTGCCTCTGGGCGCTTGATCGGCCTCCAGAGAAGGGTAGGAGAAGAGTCTGCGCAGCTTGTATTCAAACAGATTAGGCACGTTACCGGCGTTTTTCTGTCCTCCGATGCCTCGTTCGCAGCGGTTGCCGGAGATATATTGACGGCCTCCGGTAAATTTATTGATGGTGAGTCTGCAGCTGTTGGTACAGCCCTTGCATTTGGCCATGCTGGTGCTGTACTGAAGGGCGCAGAGCTTCTCGTAGGAGAGCATGGTGGAAACGCCGCCTTCCTCGTAGTGCTCCCTGGCAATCAGGGCTGCGCCGAAAGCGCCCATAATACCTGCAATGTCAGGCCGGACAGCCTCACAGTCTGCGATCTTTTCAAAGCTTCGCAGTACGGCATCATTATAGAAGGTTCCTCCCTGCACCACGATGTTCTTCCCAAGCTCCGAGGCATCGGAAACCTTGATCACCTTGAACAGAGCATTTTTGATCACGGAATAGGCCAGCCCGGCGGAAATGTCCGCCACCTGAGCTCCCTCCTTCTGGGCCTGCTTTACCTTGGAATTCATGAATACGGTGCATCGGGTGCCCAGGTCGATGGGATATTTGGCAAAAAGAGCCGCAGCAGCAAAATCTTGAACGCTGTAATTCAGGGATTTGGCAAAGGTTTCAATAAAGGAGCCGCAGCCGGAGGAGCAGGCCTCGTTAAGCTGGACGCTGTCCACGGTCTGATTCTTGATTTTGATACATTTCATATCCTGACCGCCGATGTCCAGGATACAGTCCACCTGAGGATCGAAAAACGCGGCGGCATAATAGTGAGCCACCGTTTCCACCTCGCCGTCGTCCAGGAGAAAGGCGGCTTTCATAAGGGCTTCGCCGTAGCCGGTGGAACAGGAGCGGACGATTTCCACTTCCTCCGGCAAACGCTCATAGATTTCCTTCAGGGCGCCCACGGCGGTCTTTAAGGGGTTGCCGTCGTTTCCGGAATAGAAGGAGTGCAGAAGGGAACCGTCCTCCCCCACCAAAGCGATCTTGGTGGTGGTGGAGCCGGCGTCGATGCCCAAAAAGGCTTTTCCCTTGTAGGAGGCCAGGTCTGCCGCGGCCACCCGGTGCTTTTCGTGGCGCTCTTTGAAAGCTTTATAATCGTCTTCGCTGGCAAATAAGGGTTCCATGCGCTCTACTTCAAATTCCATTTTGATATTGCCGGATAATTTTTCCAGCATTTCTTCCATAGTAAAGGAAACCTCCGCCTTTGCGTTCAGGGCTGAGCCGATGGCGGCAAAAAGATGGGAATTGTCCGTATCAATTACGTGTTCTGCGTCAAGTTTCAGAGTGCGGATAAAGGCGGCCTTCAGTTCGGAAAGAAAGTGGAGGGGCCCCCCCAGAAATGCCACATGCCCCCGAATGGGCTTGCCGCAGGCCAGTCCGGAGATGGTCTGGTTCACCACTGCCTGAAAAATGGAGGCTGACAGATCCTCCTTGGTGGCGCCCTCGTTGATCAGCGGCTGAATATCGGTCTTGGCGAACACGCCGCAGCGGGCCGCGATGTCATAGAGAGAGCGGTAGTTCTTTGCATATTCGTTTAAGCCTGACGCATCGGTCTGGATCAAAGATGCCATCTGGTCGATAAAAGAGCCTGTGCCGCCGGCGCAGATGCCGTTCATGCGCTGCTCCACGTTGCCGCCCTCAAAATAGATGATTTTTGCATCCTCGCCGCCCAGCTCGATGGCTACGTCCGTGGCAGGAGCCAGGGCTTTCAGAGAGGAGGCCACGGCGATGACCTCCTGGGTGAAGGGAACCTGCAGATGACCGGCCAGGGTCAGCCCGCCGGAGCCGGTGATCATGGGATGCAGGGTAAGATTTCCCAGCTTTTCGTAAGCTTTATTTAACAGAGAGGAAAGTGTCTCCCGGATATTGGCATAGTGGCGCTCATAATCGGAAAACAGAATATTTTGCTCCTCGTCCAGAATAGCAATTTTGACAGTGGTGGAACCGATATCAATGCCAAGAGTTGCATTTTTCTTTATTTCCATGCGGATCATCCTTCCTGAATTAATGTTGTTTCCGTGACATACGCGCTGTTTCGGTCAGTCTGTAGACTGCCGTAAAAGCGATATTGTGTCGACACAATGTGACACACGTGGACATTATAGTACACGCAGGCCGAAAATGCAACGAACAAAAGATGTAAAATGTTTATGAAAAAACTGATTTTTCTCTAAAAAACAAAATGCTCGGTTTACTTATGGGACAGGGGATGATAAAATGTATTCGTATGTCCCGCACAAAATGACAGCTGCGGGATTTGAAAGGAAATGATGATCGTATGAGTAAATGGGAACGGAAATTTGGGAAATACGCGATTTCGAATTTGACAATTGTGCTGATTTTGTGTTATGTGGCCGGATATGTGCTCAACTTTGCTGCGCCCTGGGTTCTGCAGTATCTGACCCTGGATCCCTATGCAATCCTGCACGGACAGGTTTGGAGGATTTTTACCTGGGTCATCTCGCCGCCCTCATCCTTTGATCTGTTTACAATCATTATGCTGCTGTTTTACTACAGTCTGGGCACGGCGCTGGAGAGTGCCTGGGGCACCTGGAGATATAATGTATATATTTTTACGGGTATGCTGCTGACCGTGCTGGGCAGTTTTATCTGTATGGGATTATATTACCTCCTAACAGGCGGCATCTCTCCGGAGACGGCCAGAGTGCTTTTTGCCACAGGCTCCCTTCAGTTCAGCACATACTATATCAATATGTCGATCTTTCTGGCCTATGCGGCCACCTTCCCGGAGGCGCAGATACTGCTGATGTTTGTGATCCCGGTGAAGGTGAAATGGATGGGGATCATCTACCTGGTGGTGATGGTACTGGATATGTTCCAGTATGCGGCTGCCTCCTCGCTTCTCTGGTTCAGTGTGGCAGCCATTGCGGCGTCTCTGGTGAATATACTGATTTTTTGGCTGCGGAATAAAAAACGATTCCGGTTAAATCCGAAACAGATCCGGCGCAGAGCCAGATTCCGGCAGGATGTGCGGCGGGGGGAAAAGGCCTCCGGCCACAAATGCGCAGTCTGCGGGCGAACCGAGGAGGATGATCCTTCCATGGAATTTCGTTTCTGCTCCAAGTGCAACGGAAATTATGAATATTGCAGTTATCACCTGTTTACCCATGAGCACAAAAAATAGCTTTAAAATGATCCTTCAGGAGGTTTTGGGATTTTTATGGACAGAGAGGTTTTTTTTGCACGGACCCTGGAGCAGGTACGGCAGCAGGCGAAGAACCAGGGAAATTGTATCAGCGGGGAGCAGGTGAGAGAGGCCTTCCGGGGGCTGGGGCTTAATGAGGGCCAGCTTCAGATGGTGTTCGACTACCTGATCAGCCATAAGGTGGGCATCGACAGCCCCGCGGATCCGGAGGATTATCTGACGGATCAGGAAAAGAATTATCTTCAGAATTATCTGGACCAAATCGCAGGCCTGCCGGCGCTGACTCCGGGAGAGCTGGAGGCTCTCACCCTGAGTGCCATGGCGGGAGAGGCAGGGGCCGCAGGCCGGCTCACGGAGGCGTATCTGGGCCAGGTGGCGGATATTGCAAAGCTTTACACAGGCCAGGGAGTGCCCTTGGAGGATCTGATCGGGGAGGGAAATCTGGCGCTGGCAGCGGGAAGCCGTCTGCTGAGCGGCCTGAAGGATCCCGAGGAGGCCCGGGGAATGCTGGCCCGCCGGATCATGGACGCTATGGAGCTTCACATCCGGGAGGCCGAAGAGAACGGAAGGACGGATCAGAAGGCGGCGGATAAGGTAAATCGTGTGGCGGATCGTGCCAGGGAGCTGGCAGAGGATCTGCGCAGAAAGGTGACGCCTGACGAGCTGGCCCGGGAGACGGGCATGTCTCTGAAAAGCATTCAGGAGGCCGTGCGGATCAGCGGTTACAAAATAGAGGATATCGAAGATGTACAGGACAGTGTATGAGGATTATAAATACAGCATGCAGGATACCGGCAGGATCTATGTAGGCTGCCGATATACCTTTGGCGAGCTTTTGGAGGCGGAGGATGCGGCATTTAAATTCCGCATGGTGGTGGAGCGCTATATTCTGCCCAAGGCGGATTTGGAGGACACTCTGGAGACCCATCTTTACTATCTGGAGCCGGACAGCTTTTTGATTAAGCTTTACGGGCAGATGAAAGCCCGGGTGAAGGTGAATGAGCTGCGGGAAAAGAAGGGGCTTTTCGGGGGTGTCAGGAAGGAATTTACCACCCGGCAGATGACCGTGGAAGAGCTGGCGAAAATTCCCCCTGCGGAAAAAGAGCGACGGGGACTGGTGATTCAGGAGCTGTCCGTGAGCAAGCTGGGTTTGATGGGGCTTTGAGGACGCAGGCAATCCTGGACGGCAATAAATGAAGGAAAAAAGGACATATTCAAACAATAAACAGGAAGTCCGCTGAAGCGGGCAAGGAGGAAAAAATGAGAATCGAAGATTTATCGGCCTATGAGGTGATTGAGAAAAGACAGATCGCCGACATCAACAGCATGACCTATCTGTGCAGGCACAAAAAGACGGGGGCCAGGGTGGCTCTGGTATCCAACGACGATGAGAACAAGGTGTTTTACATCGGATTCAGGACACCGCCTAAGGATTCCACAGGAGTGGCCCACATTCTGGAGCATTCCGTGCTCTGCGGCTCCAGAGAGTTTCCGGTGAAGGATCCTTTCGTGGAGCTGGTGAAGGGTTCGCTGAATACCTTTCTGAATGCCATGACCTATCCGGATAAGACCATATACCCTCTTGCCAGCTGCAATGACAAGGATTTCCAAAATCTGATGCATGTGTATCTGGATGCAGTGTTTTATCCCAATATTTATGAAAACGAGTCTATTTTCCGTCAGGAGGGCTGGCATTATGAGCTGGACGAGTCCGGAGAGCTTGGCTTAAACGGGGTTGTGTACAATGAGATGAAGGGAGCTTTTTCCTCCCCCGACGATGTGCTGATGCGGGAGATCAGTAATTCTCTGTACCCTCACACCACCTACGGCGTGGAGTCCGGCGGGGATCCGGATGTGATTCCGCAGCTGACCTATGAGCAGTTCCTGGATTTCCACAGAACCTATTATCATCCCTCCAACAGCTATATTTACCTGTATGGCGACATGGATATGGCGGAAAAGCTTGCCTATATCGATGAGCATTATCTGTCCGCCTTTGACGCCTTGGAGGTGGATTCGGAGGTGGGGGTGGAGCCTGCCTTTGATAAGCCTGGCCGGGTTGAGAGAGAATATCCTATCAGCGAAGGGGAGGATACAGAAGAAAATTCTTTCCTGGCCTGGAATCTTTCCGTGGGTAACAGCCTGGACCGGGAGCTGTATGTGGCGTTCCAGATTCTGGACTATGTGCTCTGCTCCGTACCCGGTGCGCCACTGAAAAAAGCGCTTATCGAGAGAAAAATCGGCAAGGATGTTTACAGTATTTACGACAACGGCATCAAGCAGCCCTTCTTCAGCGTGGTGGCCAGGGGAACCTCTGCATCCCGGGAGGAGGAATTTGGCAGGGTGATCCGGGAAAGCCTGGAAAAAATCGTGAAGGAAGGCTTCGACGAGAAGGCGCTCCTGTCAGCCATTAATTACTTTGAATTTAAGTACAGAGAGGCGGATTTCGGCTCCTATCCCAAGGGACTTATGTATGGACTTCAGGTTCTGGACAGCTGGCTTTACGACGAGTCCAAGCCCTTTATTCATATTGAAGCCAACGATACCTATGCCCTGATGCGCAGGAGGGTAAAGGAGGGATACTTTGAGGAGCTGGTGAAAACCTGGCTTTTGGAGAATCCCCACAATGCCATGGTAGTCTTGAAGCCCCAGCCCGGACTGGGACAACGCCGGGAGGAGGCCCTGCGCGAAAAGCTGGCGGAGCGCAAGGCGCAAATGTCTCAGGAGGAGCTGCAGCAGGTGAAGGATACCCTCCGTGCCCTGAATGAATTCCGGGAGCAGGAGGATAAGCCGGAGGATCTGGCCAGGATTCCTCTTCTGACCCGGGCTGATCTGAAGAAGGAGGCGGCCCCTCTGATCTATGAGGAGCGGACGCTGGGAGATACCCCTCTGATTTACCATAACCTGTTTACCAACGGAATCGGATATCTTCGTCTGGTCTTTAAATGCCGGGAGATCCCCGGGGAGTATTTCCCCTATATCGGGGTTCTCAGGGGAGTTCTGGGGCTTTTGAACACGGAGCACTATTCCTATGGGGATCTGTTTAATGAGATCAATCTTGTGACCGGCGGCATGAGCCCGGTACAGAATACCTATGAAAATATATATGACAGTGATGAGTATACGGTGACCCTGGAGCTTAAGACCAAGGCATTGCATGAGAACCTGGAAAAGGCGCTGGCTCTCATGGAGGAGATCCTGCTGAGGAGCGATTACGGGGATGCCGGAAGACTTCGGGAGATTCTGGCGGAGGGAAAATCCCGGCTGCAGGCCCAGATGACTTCTGCGGGACATACTCTGGCCGCAGGCAGGGCCGCGTCCTACGGAGGAGGCGCTTCGGCTGCTACAGAGGTCCTGGGAGGGCTTTCCTTCTACCGTTTGCTCTCGGATCTGGAGATGAATTTTGAAGAGCGGAAGGAGGAGCTTTCGGAAAAGCTCCGCCGGCTGGCGGAAATGATCTTCCGTCCGGAAAATCTGATGGTGGACTTTGTGGGGGATGAAAGCATCATCAGGACTCTGGAGGCGCCTGTGGCGGCTTTGAAGGAGAAGCTGTATACGAATCCGGTGGAGAAAGGAACCTACAGGCCGGAGGCGGTCAGGAAGAATGAGGGCTTAATGACCTCCGGCCAGATACAGTATGTGTCCAGAGCAGGCAATTTCCGCAAAAAGGGACTGGACTATAAGGGAGCCCTGAAGGTTCTGAAAGTAATGATGGGCTATGAGTATCTCTGGGTGAATGTCCGGGTGAAGGGCGGCGCCTACGGCTGCATGTGCGATTTTGGAAGAGCCGGAGAGTGCTTCTTTGTGTCCTATCGGGATCCCAACCTGGGAAAAACGCTGGCGATCTACGAGAATGCGGCGGAGGCAGTCAGCCGCTTTGACGCGGACGAAAGAACCATGACCCAGTACGTGATCGGGGCCGTAAGCGATCTGGATATTCCCAGAAATCCTGCCGCCAAGGGACTTATTGGGCTGACAGCCTATATGTGCGGCCTGACAGACCAGATTCTGCAGCAGGAGCGGGATGAGGTGCTGGCTGCCACTCCTCAGGATATCAGATCTCTGGCGGGGCATATCAGAGCTTTTATGGAGGATGACTGCCTGTGCGTGGTGGGAAATGCCCAGAAGATAAAGGCGGAGGAAAATCTGTTTATGAAGACGGAGAACCTTTTCTGAGACCCCTCACGTCTGGTATAATCCAATAATTGCATTTATTTTAAGCGCAGAATAAATTTTCAGCCTGCAAGCCGGCTGAACGAGGCGCAACGGCGGCCCTGTGCCGCCGCTGCGGGAAGGCAGATAATGGATAAATGAAAAAAGAAAATACATCCTGTAAGTCCGGGTTTGCGGCGCTGATCGGCAGACCCAACGTGGGAAAATCAACCTTGATGAATCAGCTGATCGGTCAAAAAATTGCCATCACCTCCAATAAACCCCAGACCACCAGAAATCGGATCCGGACGGTGCTGACCCGGCAGGAGGGACAGATCGTGTTTCTGGACACGCCGGGGATCCACAAGGCAAAAAATAAGCTGGGAAACTACATGGTAGGTGTGGCGGAAAAAACCTTTGATCAAGTAGATGTGATACTCTGGCTGGTGGAACCCTCCACCTATATCGGAGCGGGAGAGCGCCATATCATCGAGCTGCTCAAGAAGGTGAAGACGCCGGTGATTCTGGTGATCAACAAGACGGATACGGTGAAAAAAGAGGCGGTTTTAACTTTTATAGATGCCTATCGCAAAGAAATGGATTTTCAGGAGATCGTGCCCGTGTCCGCTCTTAAGGGACAGGGCACGGATGAGCTGGTGTCCTGCATTTTCCAGTATCTTCCCTATGGCCCTGCCTTTTATGACGAGGATACCGTTACCGATCAGCCTATCCGGCAGATCGCGGCGGAGCTGATCCGGGAGAAGGCGCTGCGGCTGATGCAGGAGGAAATTCCCCACGGGATTGCGGTGAGCATTGAGAGCATGAAGGAAAAGGGCTCCGTCTGCCACATTGAAGCTACGATTGTCTGTGAAAGAGAATCCCACAAGGGAATGATCATCGGAAAGGGTGGTATGATGCTTAAAAAAATCGGCTCCGCCGCCCGTCCGGAGATCGAAGAGCTTTTGGAAATGCAGGTTAATTTAAAGCTTTGGGTCAAGGTAAAAAAGGATTGGAGAGATAGTGATTTCCTTCTGAAAAATTTTGGATATGACCCGAAAGATATCACCGCCGACGAATAGAAAAAAAGAAAATGCAGACCCTAAAACGGGAACATTACATGACGGATGACAGGGGATGCGGAAATGAACATGGAATACTGGAAGCAGTTTGAAAGCAGCGGAAAGATAGAGGATTATCTGTCCTTTGTGTCCTGTGAAAGGCGGGAGCGGGATTCCAGAGGACAGAAGCTTGAGGAAGGGTCGGATGCAGGAATATATTTCGGTGACAGGGATTGTGCTGAAGCAGTCTCCTGTGGGGGAATACGACAGGAACATCAGTATCTTGACTAAGGAGAGAGGAAAGATTTCAGCCTTTGCAAGAGGGGCCAGGAGGCCGGGCAGCAAGCTGTCGGCGGCTGCGGCTCCTTTTTCCTTTGGCACATTTCGGATGTATCAGGGAAGAAGCTCCTATACCCTGACGGAGGCGGAGATCCAAAATTACTTTGAAGAGCTTCGGGCGGATTATATCGGGGCCTGCTACGGCATGTATTTTGCCGAGGTGGCGGATTACTATACCCGGGAAAATAACGACGAGAAGCAAATGCTGAAGCTTCTGTACCAGTCCCTCCGGGCGCTGTGCGCGGCTTCTCTGCCAAATCCTCTGGTGCGGTGTGTTTTTGAATGCAAGGCCATAGCGGTTAACGGAGAATTTCCGGGGCCCCCGAAGGACAGGCCTCTGGAGGATTCCACTGTCTACGCCTTGCAGTACATAGCCGCAAGCCCCGTGGAAAAGCTATACACCTTTACTGTGACGGAGCCCGTGCTTGAACAGCTGAAAGAGGTGGCCGGGGAATATATGAGGCGCTTTGTGGGACGAAAATTTCACAGCCTGGAGGTCCTGCAAAGTCTTTGTTGAAAAACCAGTTTTTTTTTGATACAATATCTTCAATATGTGTTGCGGCACGACGCAGGAAGTACAGCGTCCGGAGCCGGCAGATAGGGGCATGATCATGATAAGAAAAAGAACTTTTGCGGTTTGCCTGGGGCTTCTGACAGCAATGCTGTCGGCCTGCGGTCAGGTGAAGGGACCGGATACGATCGATAAACCCACCCTGGTAATTACGGAGACCGGCAAAGTGACCGCGTATCTTGTGGGCGAGCTTGACAAGGATTATTATGAGCTGGCGGAGCTTGAAGCCATGGCTCTGGAGGAGGCGGCGGAATTCAACCGGCTTCATCCCCTGGACGGGGGAGAAATGGTAACCCTGGAGAGTGTGGAAGCCTTGGAGGAGGGCGGAACCGGAGTGGTGGTGTCCTTCGGATTTGAAAATGCGCAGGCCTACACGGAGTATACGGGTCAGCCTCTGTTTTTCGGAAGTCCGGAGGAGGGGCTGAAGGAGGCCGGTGATGGACTGCCCGTGCTGAAAAATGTAAAGGACGGCACCGAGGCCACGCAGGAAAGCTTAATGGCTCAAGGAGGAAAGCTCATTGCAGTAGGAGCCGGAACGGTGGTCTACTGCCCCTATCGCGTGACGCATGTCAGCCAGGGTGCGGTTTTGAATGCGGATGGAAGCGTGGACGCTCTTGGAGCGGAGGGAACCGTATACATTCTTATGAGATGAAGTAATAAATGAGCTGCAGCCGCGGCAGAATGAGAGGATGAGATATTATGGAAAAGACAATGGAAAAGATCGTAGCGCTGGCAAAGGCCAGAGGGTTCGTGTATCCCGGCTCGGAGATCTATGGGGGCCTGGCAAACACCTGGGATTACGGCAATCTGGGTGTGGAGCTGAAAAACAATGTGAAAAAGGCCTGGTGGCAGAAATTCATACAGGAGAATCCTTATAATGTGGGCGTGGACTGCGCTATTTTGATGAATCCTCAGACCTGGGTAGCAAGCGGCCATCTGGGCGGCTTCTCCGATCCTCTCATGGATTGCCGGCAGTGTCATGAGCGTTTTCGGGCCGACAAGCTGATCGAGGATTACTGCCAGGAGAAGGGAATTGCCCTGGAGGAAAGCATCGACGGCTGGTCTCAGGAGCGGATGAAGGCCTTTGTGGAGGAGCATCAGATCCCCTGTCCTTCCTGCGGTAAGCATGATTATACGGATATCCGGCAGTTTAATCTGATGTTCAAGACCTTCCAGGGTGTGACGGAGGATGCCAAAAATACCGTGTATCTCCGGCCCGAGACGGCTCAGGGTATATTTGTGAACTTTAAGAATGTGCAGAGGACTTCCCGGAAGAAGATTCCTTTCGGCATCGGGCAGATCGGTAAATCCTTCCGGAACGAGATCACTCCCGGAAACTTCACCTTCCGCACAAGGGAATTTGAACAGATGGAGCTGGAATTCTTCTGTGAGCCCGGCACGGATCTGGAATGGTTCCAGTATTGGAGAGGCTTCTGCCGGGACTGGCTGCTGTCTCTGGGAATGAAGGAGGAGGAAATGCGGCTTCGGGACCACAGTCCCGAGGAGCTGTGCTTTTACAGCAAAGGGACTACGGATATTGAATTCCTGTTCCCCTTCGGATGGGGCGAGCTGTGGGGCATTGCCGACAGAACCGACTACGATCTGTCCCAGCATGCGAATACCTCCGGTGAGGATATGAGCTACTTTGACGACGAGAAGAAGGAGAAGTACATACCCTATGTGATCGAGCCTTCTCTGGGCGCAGACAGGGTGGTTCTGGCATTCCTGTGCGCAGCCTATGACGAGGAAGAGCTGGAGGGCGGAGACATGCGGACGGTGCTTCGTTTCCATCCGGCACTGGCTCCTGTGAAGATCGGTGTGCTGCCTCTTTCCAAGAAGCTGAATCAGGGGGCGGAGAAGGTGTATCAGTCACTGTCCCGGAAGTACAATTGTGAGTTTGACGAGAGAGGAAATATTGGAAAAAGGTACCGCCGACAGGATGAGATCGGTACTCCCTTCTGTGTTACCTATGATTTTGATTCGGAGACCGACGGGTGTGTTACTGTCCGGTTCCGGGATTCCATGGAGCAGGAAAGGGTGGCCATCGCAGACTTGGATGCCTATTTTGCAGATAGGTTTACATTTTAACGATTTCACCGCCGGGGAGCAGAAGCCTTTCTGCTCCCTTTGCCTACGCAGGGGAAAAATCCTGAAAAAGGAAACAGGGGAAAAGCAGTATGAACGGTAGAGAAGCATTTCAGGTATTGGGGATCGATGAGACAAAAGAAGAGCGGGTAATCAAAAATGCTTATCGGGAAAAACTGGCCGTGACCAACCCGGAGGATGACCCGGAAGGGTTTAAGCGCCTCAGAAACGCCTATGACACTGCCTGTCGTCTTGCCAGGCAGGAGGATAAAGAGGAAGAGCCGCCGAAGGACGAGACGCCCTCTGGTCTGTGGGTGGAGCGGGCGGCGGGCATTTACGGAAATATCCGAAGCAGGCAGGATCTGGAGGCCTGGAAGGAGCTGTTTAGGGACGAGTGCTTCCTTTCTCTGGAGGAAGAGGAAAACTGCCGGATGAAACTGCTGCGGTTTTTGATGGACCATTTTCGTCTGCCGGACGCCGTATGGACCCTGCTGAACCGGAAGCTGTCCATCGTGGAGGATGCGGCGGCGCTGCGGGAGCGCTTTCCTGCAGATTTTGTGCGATATCTCATCAACAAATGTGAGCGGGGCGAGGACGTGGAGTTCGACCAGTTTCAGGGAGCGGAGGACGCGGACTACGACTTGTTTCTGCAGTATTACGACCGGTGCTGGCAGGCGCTGCAGGAGGGCAGCCTGGAGCAGGCAAAGCAGAATATTACGGATGCGGATGCACTGGGAATCCGCCATCCGGTTATGGAAATCTGCCGGGCTGAGCTTTTGGCCAGGCAGGAACAGCCCGAGGAGGGCATTCGTCTGCTGGAGGAGCTTTGGGAAAGGTATCCCCGGGACGGGATGATCGGATACAACACTGCGGAAGCCTTGTGGCGTCAGGGGCCGGCAAAGGAAGACAGCAGGAGGAAGGCGGCGGAAATATATCGTCAGCTGAAGGAGGATAACGATACTCATTACATGGCCAACGTTCGCCTGACTGAATGGTATTATGATCAGAAGGAATACCGCCAGGCAAAAAAATGCGCGGAGAAGGTACTGGCGGCTGGAGGCGACGAAGCCTTTATGGCGCTGCTGGGAAAGGTGAATGCCCAAATCGAGAAGCAGCTGGAGGCGGAGTACCGTAAAGGGCAGAGCTGGGATCCGGCCCTGGAGCTGTGCTGGTGCTATCTTCAGGACGGTAAAATTTCCCGGGGAATCCGTCTTGCCCTGACCATTGAAAAACAGATTCCTCCCCAGCGGGAAGCCGAGTACAACGGGCTTCTGGCAAAGCTGTATGTGGAGGAGGCAGAGTATGAGACTGCAGTCACCATGAGCCGTCTCTGGGAGGAGGCCCTGGAGAAGAAGCTTGTGGGAGAGGAGGGCGAAGAGAAGGAGAAGGATCTGGACCGGCTCAAGCAGGCCCGGCTGATCCGGATGCAGAGCTTTCATAATCTGGGTTTTCAGAACAAGACAGGCTTTGAAGACGCTGTCCGGGAGGGCGAGAGCGTTCTGGCGGGAAATGTTAAGGATATCGGAGTCCTGCTGGAGCTGGCTCAGATCTATACGGAAATGGGGGAATACGAAAAATGTGAGGAGCTGGCAAGAAAGCTGGTGGAGGATTACCAGATCTATGCTGCCTATGCCACCTCTCTGGAGGCCTACAGACGTCAGCTGAACGCTTCCGGCGTGGTGCGCACCGGCAGTCAGTGCATTCAGTATTTTCCCAATTTTGCCAAGGCCTATGAGTATGTGGCCAAGGTATATCTGGATTTGGAGCGTCCGGAGGATCTGGACAAGGTATTGTCGGATGCCGCTCAAAATAACGTAAAAAGCGCCGTGCTGGAGGCCTATGCGTATCAAAAGCAGAAAAAGCCCATGGAAGCCGGTCTATTGGACCGGAAGCTGAAAAAATTCCGGAAGGAATTCCGTGCCCACGTGGAAAAAGGAGAATTGGCTTTTTATGACCAGGGGCTTCCCATTTTGACGGAATACCTGTACAATTGTCCTGACAGCTATATGTTTGTGGAACGGGGAATCTTTCACCGGGCGGCTCATCATTATCGGGAGGCCAGAGAGGATTTTGAGAAGGCTGCCGCCATGAGTCCGGCCAATCCCTATGCGCTCAACGGACTGAGCTTTGTGTGTAAATATACTGGAGATTTTGAAAAGGCGCTGTTTTTTATGAAGCGGGCCGTTTTATATATGGATGAAGATATGTCACCCGTTATTTATGCGGATATGGGAAACCTATACAGCCTTCTGGGCGATTATGAAATGGCGCTGGCTTCTTACAGGCAATATGAAGCGCTGGCGGGAGAAAAGCGTCCGGCATGGTTTTACGACAATATGGCAGAGATTCAGGCGAAGCTGGGAAATACACAGGAGGCTCTTGCCCTGTATGAAAAGGCCTGTGAACAGGATAGATTTGCTTTTCTGGAAAAGTCTACGGCTCTGTATGCAGGAATAGGAATCAATGATGAAGCGCGACTGAAGACCTGGAAGAATACGTTGAGAAATTCCGGGGATCGGGGAAAGCGCAGTTCCCGGGAGGCCAGACTGGCATACCTGCGGGGAGCCGGCTGGGCGGGCCTTGAGACCGGATCCAAGCGCAAAAGTCTGTACCTTTTGACGAAAGCGCTGCGGTACTGTCAGGAGGAGGAGCTGGGAGGTGCACTGGGAGATTTGGTGTTTGCATGTATGCTGTGGCAGGAGGACAGGAAGGGAAAAAAATACGGGAAAAAGCTCAGAGACTGGCTGAGGAGAGAAAAATTCTCAGGTCGAAGCGCTTATTTCAACAGAGGGAAGGCATACCTTCAGCTGGAGTTTTTAGCCGCCTGCTACCTGGAGCCGGAGGATAAGCTGCAGGAAATTCTGGACCGGGAAAGAGACTGTGAGATCTGCCATTTCTGCACCTGCTGTGTCTGCAAGGAAATGGAGGGTGTGCGGATCGCTTACCTGCTGCGGACGGGCCGCCGGGAGGAAGCGGGGGAGCGGCTTAAGAGAAATCTTGAGCTGCAGCCCTGGGACGAATATATGCAGGCTGTAAAGCATGTGGCATTTCAGGATCAGCTGCAGTAAAGCGGACAAAGGGGAAGATAAATGATAGTAGGAATCGATTTGGGTACTACAAACAGCCTGGTGGCATATTTCGCGGATGGTCAGCCGAGGATCATACCCAACCGGCTGGGAAAAAATCTAACGCCTTCTGTGGTCAGCGTGGACCGGGAGGGAAATGTATATGTAGGCGAGACTGCCAGAGAGCGCATGGGCCTGTATCCGGATTCCGTGGCCCAGACCTTTAAGCGCAGCATGGGCACGGAGCGGGATTACGTGCTCAGCGGAAGACATTTTAAGCCGGAGGAGCTTTCCAGCATGGTGCTGCGATTTCTGAAGGAGGACGCGGAAAGCTTTCTGGGTGAGGAAGTGACGGAAGCGGTGATCAGCGTGCCGGCCTATTTTGACGATAAAAGAAGAAAGGCCACGAAACGGGCCGGGGAGCTGGCAGGACTGAAGGTGGAAAGGATGGTATCCGAGCCCACAGCAGCGGCGGTGGCCTACGGACTTTATGATAAGACCCGGGACACCAGATTTTTGGTATTTGACCTGGGAGGAGGCACCTTTGACGTGTCTATCCTGGAGCTGTATCATAATATCCTGGAGGTCAGAGCCGTGGCGGGAGACAATTACCTGGGAGGAGAGGACTTTACCCAGGTGATGGCCAGGCTGTTTCTCCAGAAGGCCAAGCTCCAGCTCCAGGATCTGTCGGAAAAGGAGCAGGTAAGGCTTTATCGACAGGCGGAAAAGGCAAAGTGCGCCGTCAGCGGACAGAACAGGGTATCCATGAGCTTTTTGTATAAGGAAGAGACACTGGAGAAGGAGATCTCCAGCAAGGAATATGAGGAGGCCTGCGAGGATCTGCTGATGAAGATCAGAGAGCCGGTGAAAAAGAGCCTGGCAGATGCGGGACTGAAGCTTTCGGATATTGATGAGGTGCTGCTGATCGGGGGAGCCACAAGACTTTCGGTGGTCAGGGATTTTCTGATCAGGCTGTTTCGTAAATTTCCGGATACCAAAATGAATCCCGATGAGGCGGTGGCTCTGGGCGCCGCAGTCCAGGCGGCCATGAAGGAGCGTCGGGAGGAAGTAAAGGAGGTCATCCTGACGGATGTGTGCTCCTTTACCCTGGGCACGGAGGTGGTGGTAGAGTATGAGGAAGGAAAGTTTGAGGACGGAAGGTTCTGTCCCATTATCGAGCGCAACACGGTGATTCCGGCCAGCCATACGGAGAGACTTTATACTGCCAGGGACGGTCAGGACAAGGTGCGCGTGCGGGTGCTTCAGGGGGAGAGCCGGTTTGCCAGAAACAATCTGTTTCTGGGAGAGCTGGAGATTCAGGTGCCTAAGGGCCCCAAAGGGCAGGAGTCCGTGGATGTAACCTACACTTATGACATCAACTCACTGCTGGAGGTGGAGGTGACTGTGGTTTCCACAGGCGCCAGCCAGAAAATGATCATTAAGGGCGAGGACAGCCAGATGACCGACGAAGAGGCGAAAAAGCGCATGGAAGAGCTGGCCTACCTGAAGATACAGCCCCGGGACTATGAGGAAAACAGGCTGGTGCTGACCCGGGCAGAGCGTATGTACGAGGAAGCGCTGGGAGACCGGCGCAGAAAGCTGGACCACTATATCACGCTCTTTGAGGCGGCTTTGAAAAAGGGAGACCAGAATCAGATTCTGGAAACCAGGAAGGCCCTGAACGAAGCGCTGGGAGAAGAGGATGAATGAGAATAAAAAATATTTTTTGATCGGAGGACAAAACCATGAGACCAATCGGTGTAAATGAACTGAGAAGAATGTTCCTTGAGTTTTTTGAGGGGAAGGACCATCTGAAAATGAAAAGCTTTTCACTGGTGCCCCATAATGATAACAGTCTGTTGATCATTAATTCCGGTATGGCGCCCTTAAAGCCCTACTTTACCGGACAGGAGATTCCGCCCAGGCGCAGAGTGACCACCTGCCAGAAGTGCGTCAGAACCGGCGATATTGAGAATGTGGGAAAAACAGCCCGCCATCTGACTTTTTTTGAGATGCTGGGAAATTTTTCCTTTGGAGACTATTTTAAGCACGAGGCCATTGCCTGGAGCTGGGAGTTTCTGACCAAGGTGGTGGGCATGGATCCCGACAGACTGTACCCTTCCATCTATTGCGAGGATGACGAGGCTTTTGATATCTGGACCAGGGAGGTGGGGGTTCCCGCCGAGAAAATCACTCGTTTTTACAGGGACGAAAACGGCGCCTGCGATAATTTCTGGGAGCATGGGGCAGGTCCCTGCGGCCCTTGTTCGGAAATCTATTATGACAGAGGTATCAAGTATGGCTGCGGCAGGCCGGACTGTAAGGTGGGCTGTGACTGTGACCGGTTTATGGAGGTATGGAACAATGTGTTCACTCAGTTCGATAACGACGGCCACGGCAATTACACGGAGCTTGCCCAGAAGAATATCGACACGGGCATGGGCCTGGAGCGTCTGGCAGTGGTAGTTCAGGACGTGGACTCCGTGTTTGATATCGACACCATGAAGGCTGTCCGGGACCGGATCTGTGAGATTGCCGGGGTGGAGTACCGGAAGGATGATGGAGCGGATGTATCCATTCGTCTGATCACTGACCATATCCGTTCCACCACCTTTATGATCAGCGACGGCATTATGCCCTCCAACGAGGGGAGGGGCTATGTGCTCCGCCGGCTGCTCCGGCGTGCGGCCAGGCACGGGAGACTTTTGGGGATTCAGGGCAAGTTTATGGCCCGCCTCAGCGAGACCGTCATCGACGAGTGCCGGGACGGCTATCCTGAGCTGGAAGAAAAGAAGGCGTTTATCCTGAATGTATTGACTCAGGAGGAAGACAAATTTGACAGGACCATCGATCAGGGCCTGAGCATTCTGGCCCAGCTGGAGGAAGAGCTTCGCGGGGCCGGCGCCACTCGGCTTTCCGGCGAGAATGTTTTCCGGCTTTATGATACCTTTGGCTTCCCGGTGGATCTGACGGAAGAGATTCTGGCGGAAAAGGGCTTTACCATCGATCAGGCGGGCTTTGACGCCTGCATGCAAAAGCAGAAGGAGAAGGCCCGCAAGGCCAGGAAGACCACCAACTATATGGGTGCGGATGTGACGGTGTACGAGTCCATCGATCCCGAAATTACCACGGAATTTGTTGGCTACGACAGGCTGGAGCATGAGTCTCCCGTCACCGTGCTGACCACCGAGACCGAGCTGGTTTCTGCTCTCACGGACGGACAGACGGGAACCGTTATCGTGGAGGAGACTCCTTTTTACGCCACAATGGGAGGTCAGTGCGGAGATACTGGAGTGATCACCACGGCAGACGGAAGCTTTGAGGTGAAGGATACCGTTAAGCTTTTAGGAGGTAAGGTAGGCCATATCGGCACCGTTACCAGAGGCATGATCAAGGTGGGAGATAAGGCATCGCTTTCGGTGGACAAGGACAGAAGGGCTGCTGTCTGTAAAAACCACAGCGCCACGCATCTGCTTCAAAGGGCGCTCCGGGAGGTGCTGGGATCCCATGTGGAGCAGTCCGGCTCCTACGTGGACGGGGAGAGACTGCGCTTTGACTTCAGCCACTTTGCGCCCATGACAAAGGAAGAGCTGGAAAAGGTGGAAGCCATGGTCAACGAAAGGATCGGAGAAAATCTGCCGGTGGTGACACAGATCATGGATATTGAGGAGGCCAAGAAGACGGGGGCAATGGCTCTGTTTGGCGAAAAATACGGCGAGAAGGTCAGAGTGGTCAAAATGGGAGATTTCTCCGTGGAGCTCTGCGGCGGCACCCATGTGGGAGGCACAGGGGTTATCGCTTCCTTTAAGATTTTGTCCGAGGGCGGCATTGCCGCCGGAGTTCGCAGGATTGAGGCGTTGACCGGGAACGGGGTCACCGCGTATTACAGGGGGTTGGAAGAGACTCTGGAGGCGGCCAGCCGGACGTTGAAGGCCACTCCTGCCACATTGGTGGAGAAGTGCGGCCATTTGATGGCGGAATTGAAGTCCCTTTCCTCGGAGCTGGAATCCATGAAGAGCAAGGCCGCCAGGGAAGCTTTGGGCGACGTGATGGATCAGGTGCAGGAGATCGGAGGCGTAAAGCTTTTGGCGGCCAGCCCGGAGGGGGTTGACATGAACGGCCTTCGGGATCTGGGAGATCAGCTGAAGGAAAAGCTGGGAGAGGGAGTGGTGGTGCTTTTGTCCGCTCTGGACGGCAGGGTGAATATGATCGCCATGGCCACCGACGAAGCCGTCCGCAAAGGAGCTCATGCCGGAAATCTCATCAAGGGAATCGCCGCTCTGGTGGGCGGAGGCGGAGGCGGACGCCCCAATATGGCCCAGGCGGGAGGGAAAAAGCCCGAGGGTATTCCTGCCGCGGTAGCGGAGGCGGCAAAGCTTCTGGAGAGCCAGCTTGGATAAAAAAACAAAAAAACTGTTGACTGCCGGGAGTTTTATGGTATAATAACTAGTGTGTATGGCTCCAGGCAATACATAATATTAACCCAATCAGTCATGATACTTGAGGGACTGAAGGGAGGTCGGGTAGAGATGTCAAACGTAATCGTGAAGGAAAACGAGACTCTGGACAGCGCACTGCGCCGTTTCAAGAGGAGCTGTGCGAAGGCTGGTATTCAGCAGGAGATTCGGAAGCGTGAGCATTACGAAAAGCCAAGCGTAAGACGTAAGAAGAAGTCTGAGGCAGCCAGAAAACGGAAATATAACTAATACGTAAAGACCCTCGGCCGATCTGACCGGGGGTTTTGCAATAGCGGGGATTAAAATATGTGGACCATGAAACTGTTTGGTACAGATGTGTATCATTTGGTGGCGGCATTTTTAGTATACAGTATTTTAGGATGGTTTGTGGAATCGGTGTATATGTCTTTCTGCAACCGGAAAATAACCAACAGAGGATTTGCGAAGGGACCTTTCTGCCCCATCTATGGAGTGGGAGCCGTGTGCTGCTACCTGATTTTCAGCCCTTTAAAGGGACAATACCTGAAAATATACTTTTTAGGAGCTCTGCTGGCCACGGTATTTGAATACCTGGTAGGCCGGGGAATGATTTTGCTGTTTGGGGAGCTGTGGTGGGATTACAAGGAAAAGCCCTTTAATTTTCAGGGGATTATCTGTCTGGAGAGCACGGTGGCCTGGGGCTTTTATGCACTGGGTATCGTACATATTCTTCATGGATGGGTCTATGCGCTCATCGACAGCCTGGATATGGGGCTGGGGATCATAATTGTCTGTGTGCTGCTGGCGGTGGCTTTAGTGGATTACTGTATTCAGCTGGGGAAGGCGTTCCATGTAAAGGAGCGGTACCGCAATTTTATGTCCAGGCGCTGACAACATTTGTCATAAGTTATGCCGTATTTCCATATTCTTTAAAGAGAAAAAAGAATAGGAGTGCGGCTTTTTATGTTTGGAAGGAAATCTTTAATGGCTATCCTGCTGGCGGCGGCAATGTGGCTGGGGGTCATTATGCCGGCAAGCGCCAATGTGGCGGTTTCATCACCCTCGGTGATACTGATCGAGAGCTCTACGGGGCAGGTGATCTATGAGTCCAACTCTACAGAGCGCAGGAGTCCTGCCAGCATCACGAAGATTATGACGCTGCTTTTAACCTTTGAAGCCCTGAAGGAGGGAAGGGTCAGTCTGCAGGATCAGGTAATTATCAGCGAATATGCCAGCTCCATGGGAGGCTCCCAGGTGTTTCTGGCGCAGGGAGAAATTCAGACTCTGGAGACCATGATCAAGTGTATTGCAGTGGCTTCCGGGAATGATGCCAGCGTGGCGGTGGCCGAGCATATCGCAGGCAGCGAGGAGGCCTTTGTGGATTTGATGAATCAGAAGGCGGCGGAGCTGGGCATGGTGGATACCCATTTTGAAGACTGCTGCGGGCTGTCGGATTCCGACGGGCATTATTCCTCGGCCAGGGATGTGGCGCTCATGTCCCGGGAGCTGACGGTAAAATATCCTGAGGTGTTTGACTATACGAAGATCTGGATGGAGGATATCACTCATGAAACCAAGCAGGGTACCACCAATTTTACCTTAAGCAGTACTAATAAGCTGCTGAAGCAGTATCAGTGGGCCACAGGGCTGAAGACCGGTTCCACCAGCAAGGCGAAATACTGTCTTTCGGCTACGGCCAGCAAGGACGGCATCGATCTGATCGCGGTGGTGATGGGGGCGCCTGACTACAAGGTTCGCTTTCAAGATGCTCAGGCTCTGCTCACCTACGGTTTTGGCGTATGCAAGATCTACATAGACGAAAATAAGGATCCGCTGAAGTCTTTGACGGTGGAGGGCGGCGTGGAGGAATTGGTTCCTCTTCGGTACAGCGGTGAATTCCGTTATCTGGATACGTCCGGAAGCGATCTGTCGGCCGTGGAGAAGGTGCTGGAGCTGCCGGAAGCAGTGACTGCGCCTGTGGCTGAGGGGGCTGAGGCCGGACGCGTCAGGTATCTTTTGAACGGAGTAGAGATCGGAAGCGTTCCCATTGTCTTTGGGGCGGCAGTGGAAAAAGCCGGATATTTGGATTACCTGAAAAAAATATTCGGGGTTTTTCTTCTGCAGGAAAGTGCGTGAATGGAAATCAAACTGGGGATGCCGGCATAAGGGCGGCATCCCCTGACTTACGAAATGAGAGGAACGATATGCTGAATATGATAGTTACTGTTTTGGGGATCCTGGTGCTTGCGGTATTGTGGGTGGCGCTTTATGACAGCAACCGTTTTGTATTGAGGAAGCTGGAGATATCCGACCCCAGGATCAGGAGGCAGGCCAGGGCTGTGGTTATTGCGGATCTGCACAATAAGCAATATGGAAGGGATAATGAAAGCCTGCTTTGTGCCATCCGGGAGCAGAAACCGGACTTTATTCTGATTGCCGGAGATATTCTGACGGCATCCCCTGGAAAAACCATGAAGCCTGCCCTGCATTTTTTGAGGGCTCTTGCGGAGGAGTACCCTGTCTATTACGGAAACGGTAATCATGAGCACCGTCTGAAGCTGTACCCGGAAACCTACGGCGGCATGGCCCAGGAGTATGCGGAGGGACTCCGTGAAATAGGCATAGAACCGTTGGTAAACAGTCATGTATCTCTGGCGGAGCTGGGAGTGACCGTATACGGAGCGGAGATTGACAGGAAATATTATAGACGGTTTCAGATTCCCGACATGGAGGATGATTATCTGAGCAAAATTTTGGGACAGGCCGACTCTTCCGTCTACACTGTTCTGCTGGCCCATAATCCCGATTATTTTCCCCAATATGCAGGGTGGGGGGCGGATCTGACAGTTTCCGGACATGTGCACGGAGGCGTTGCCCGGGTGCCCCTCTGGGGCCGGGGAGTTATTTCGCCCGGCATGCTGCCCTTTCCTAAATATGACGGGGGCATTTTCCGGGAGGGAAAGGCGGTTATGCTGCTCAGCAGAGGGCTGGGAATGCACACGATTCCCATAAGAATCTTCAATCCCGGAGAACTGTGGGTGGTTGACTTCAGCCCCCTGACAGATCAAAAAGAAAAATAATTTTTTTCTTCCTGTCCCCGTTTTCACTTTTGCTGCGAATATCGAAATGTAAATATCTATATGTGAAAGTGAGTTGACAAGGAGGAAAACGATTATGAAAAAGAAACGACTTATTGCTGCGCTGACATCATGCCTGGTGCTGAGCGCCTGTCTGGGACTCAGTTCCTGCGGAAACGGCAAGGATCATGGCGGCGACTCTCAGGAGAGCGCGGACTTGGAGGTGTCTTTTGATTCTGGTGCGGAAGCAGATTCGGAACAGGGGAGTGATGGGAAGGAGGAATGTCCTGCAGGCACTGTGCCTGTCTGGCTGCTGGCGGAGTCCTATGTCTATATTGGGGACGAATTCTGGGATCATTATGTATGCGAACGCAATCAGTACGGAAACGTCCTGACACGAAAAAAATGCGGGGAGGACAATTACGACGTAATCTCTGTGGACTACCGGGCCGATGTGAAAGAGGAGGAAGGAGCATATTACATAGATACACCGTACAAGGGTCAGGGCATAAGCTATCGTTTTGCCATTGATGAAAACGGCAATGTAACCGCCATCAGCGGAAAGGACTGGACACTGACCTACTCGGATGATGATTCATCTGTATTCAAAATCACCTCTGTGAATAAAGGAAACACCACCAGTACTACCGTAAGAAAGTATGATGATAAATATCGTTGTGTGGAGTATGAATTTTACAGCGGAAGTATCAGCGAACCCAAGGTAGTTCGCTATTATGCTTATGACGACAGAGATCGGTGCGTTTGGATGCGGGAAATAAACTACGAGCGCAACTATGATTTTGAAAACACCATATCGTCATTCTGCGAGATGGATCGCCCGCTGGTGAGCTTCTATGTGGAAAGCAGCCGTAAGGACGGCGTTCAGCAGAGGATGACTGAGTATACCTGTGAGTGTACTTATGACGGCGCGGGCAACGTCATCACAGAGATTCACAGGTTTAAAGAAAATGACAAGATCGATTTCACCTATGCGTATGCCTATGATGATGTAGGAAACATGATTGAAATGAAAGAAATAGAAGATGACGGTTATATCCGGGATATCTACGAATATGACGCTGATGGAAACCAAATCGGTTATCGATTAAGTGAAGGCAAGAGTCATGATATTTACAGGCCCTTTCCTGTGCAGGATGATGCGCTGGTGCTTGCTTTTCTGACCTTAAAGGCGGAGAAATACTGACAGCCGTGAAATGCTTGACAGTTACTTTAAGGGAGCGGTAAAATAAGGGAGTAACTTAGCAGATATTACCAAGCAATATCTGCAATTCAAGCAAAGGAAGGAAAAACGATGAGGAAGAGAACTAAAACACTGTTCCGAAGGGTGTCGGCGCTACTGCTTGCAGGGCTGGTGCTGACATCTACGGCGGCTCCCGTCAGGGCAGCCGGCACATCCAATGCCGCAGGTCTGAGTGTGGCGTATCATACCCAGGAGGAGATCCTGGCCCGGATGAAAAGCGACGGACTTTCGCTGAGTGATCCCTTTACCTATGGGGAAGCACCTGTAACGGAAGGGAATTACGCACCGGGCAGTCTGTCCCAGGACACCCTGGACAAGGCCCTGAAGATGCTGAACCAGGTGCGATATATCGCAGGGCTGTCGGACAATGTGACGCTGTCCGATGAGTACAACCAAAAAACCCAGGCGGCTTCGCTGGTGATGTTTTTGAACAATGAGCTGAACCATTATCCGGATAAGCCGGAGGTATTTGGAAGTGAGTATGAACAATTGTACCAGCTGGGCAAGGAGGGGGCCCGCAGCTCCAATATTGCCATGGCGGCAAGCACCAATACGATCAGCGGGGCAGTGAGCCTGCATGACACCATTGTCAACGGCTGGATGGCAGATGCGGACGGCAGCAACATCGAGAAAGTGGGGCACCGCCGGTGGATCTTAAATCCTGCCATGAAGGCTACTGGCTTCGGTGCGATTTTCGGGGCTATAGCTGTGAATGGAAACAGTTATGGGTATACTTACAGCGCCATGTATTCTCTGGACGGTGCCGGTGCAGGTGGAGAGTGCAGTGTGGCCTGGCCGGCCCAGAATATGCCGGTGGCCTACTTTGATGCGACATATCCCTGGTCCATTTCCACAGGGGTCGAGGAGAATCCTGCGACGGTGAAGGTGACTCTCACCAGAGTTTCCGATGGCAAGGTCTGGAATTTTTCCGCCGCTGGCGCCGACGGGGATTTTTATGTGCAAAACAGCACTAATTCAAGTATTGTAGGACAAATGGGAGCATGCATCATTTTCCGTCCCAAGGATATCGAGGCATACAAGGCAGGAGATTCCTTCCAGGTGTCCATTGAAGGCATTTCCGCTCCTATTTCCTACACAGTAAATTTCTTTGACGAGAACAGTGTAGGAACAACACCGGGAACAACCACGCCTCCCACCGGAGGAGACCAGCCTGGAACGACTACCCCTCCCACTGGAGGAGACCAGCCCGGAACGACTACGCCGCCTTCCAGCGGTAATCAGCCTGGAACGACTACGCCGCCTTCAAGCGGTAATCAGCCTGGAACGACTACGCCGCCTTCCAGCGGTAATCAGCCTGGAACGACTACGCCGCCTTCCAGCGGTAATCAGCCTGGAACGACCACGCCGCCTGCCAGCAGTAGTCAGCCCTCCGGCACTCAAAGCGGTGTCAGCCAGGCGCCTGTGATTGTGAATGTGGACTGGAATTCAGTGAATAACAGCATCAGTACAGCTCCCGCAGCAGGCAACGACCAGAATGTTAATGCCACAGTGGGCAGTCAGTTTGAGGTTCCCGCCGATGTGCTGAACAATCTTGCGGGGAAGGACACCACTCTGTTTCTTCACACAGGAAGCGGAATCGCTTTTGGTCTGTCCGGCTCTGATGTAAAGACCGGAGACGCCTCCTTCAAGGTGACTATGACCTCCGGCGATGTGCCTGAGGAAGCAAAGCAGCAGGTACTTACGGGCGCTTATGCCAGCCGAAGCTTTGGTATGAGCGAAAAGGGAGATTATTCCATTCCGGTGAGCGTTCATATGAACCTGGGCAAGGAAAATGCAGGAAAGCAGGCCTTTTTATACAGCTATGACGAGGAAGCCGGTACTATGAAGCTGGTTGGAACCTTTACTGTTACGGAACAGGGACAGGCTATGTTTGGCATCAGCCGTGGAGACGAATATATTGCCGTGGTGGCCGACAAGGCTGTGGAGGGGATCGGAAATGCCTCACAGGGAAGCGGCAGAACCTATACGGTGAAGAATGGAGATACCCTTTTTGGCATTGCCAGAAGGAACGGCGTCAACGTGAATACGCTGATTCAGGCCAACCCCCAGATCAGAAATATAAATAATATTCATCCTGGCTGGATCATTAATATCCGGTAGCGGAAGAAAAGAAACGGTGTAGCGATGCTATGCCGTTTCTTAAATTAAGAGATTACCTGCAGTTTTTTATAAATATATCTTGCATATTTTCCTTAAGTATGATAGCTTATTTCCAAAGCATAATGATTCTGGATTTATTCTGACACTTCTAAGCCGTCATTTTTAACATCGGAAAATCTATGCTTTCTATTCAAATTTTTTCATTTACAAATAACAAAGCAGAGGATTTTCAAATGTGTGCCATCCGCAGACGTGTCCTCTGTATGCAAAGGAGGAGCATGGATGGAAATTGTATCGTTAAAGTATGACTTCAGCTTTAAGCACCTGATGCTGAATGAGAAGGTGAGGAAGTATTTCATCAGTGATGTGCTGGGAATTCCTGTGGAGGAGATCGG
>CAJTVB010000001.1:38901-162501 GCA_910579755.1 uncultured Acetatifactor sp.
ACGGAAAATCTCCTGTCCGGGGAGAAGTATCAGAAGCTGAAGCGGTGTATTTGTATCAGTATTTTTGACTTTCGTGTGGACGACAGCCCGGAGTATCATCAGGTTTACCGTCTTCGGAATGAAGAGGGAAAGGAGTTTTCGGACCGGTTTGAGGTGCATGTGATCGAGCTGGGGAAGGAGCTGGACGGAAGATCGGCGCTGGATGACTGGATCAGGCTGTTCAATGTAAAACAAAAGGAGGAGCTGAATATGCTGCAGACGAAGAATCCGGGAGTCTTGGAAGCGATTGAAGAGGTAAGAAGAATGAGCTTGGGAAAGGGACTGCGGGCTTTGTATGAGGCCCATCTGAAGGAGGTCAGGGACCGGTGGGCCAGAGAGGACTATGTGCGGATGGAGGGGGAGGAAAAGGGAAGAGCAGAAGGAAGAGCAGAAGGAAGAGCAGAAGGGGAGGCATTAGGAGACTTAAGGCGGAGCAGACAGGTGATACTTGACCTGCTGGAGGAATTGGGAGATGTTCCGGAGGACATTCGCAGCCGCATTAACAACGAAACGGATTTGAAGGTTCTGCAAAAATGGCTTAAAGCGGCGGCCCGGGCGGGAAGTTTTAATAATTTTCGTTCATCGTTCACGGAGTAGGAGTGTTACTTTTCACGGCTTCGCCGTTCAAAGCAACATGATGCCCAGCGCGTGCTGTCTCGGGTTTTTGTGCAAACAGCGCACAAAAACACCTTGCGTCCCCTACCCATGAAGAGTAACGCAGGAGTTACTATTTGCGAAGAAAAACAAACGTTCTTTCTTGAAATAGCGTCCAAAAACCTGTACAATAAAAAGCTGGACGCCGAAGGCCGGTCTGAAATCTGTTCGGGCGAAAAACGGCGGGAGAGAGGAAGTTGAAATGGCGATACCGGTAAAGCTGGAGGTGTTTGAAGGGCCGCTGGACCTTCTGCTCCACCTGATCGACAAAAACAAGGTTGATATCTATGATATCCCTATCGTGGAGATCACGGAACAATATCTGGAATACATCAAGCAGATGGAGACCAGCGATATGAACGTGATGAGCGAGTTCCTTGTAATGGCCGCTACACTGATCGATATTAAGTGCCGGATGCTGCTGCCCAAGGAAGTAAACGAAGAAGGGGAAGAGGAAGATCCCAGGGCAGAGCTGGTGCAGAAGCTGTTGGAATATAAAATGTACAAATATATGTCTCTGGAGCTGAGGGACCGTCAGGTGGACGCGGCCCGGACGCTGTATCGGGAACAGCGGCTGCCTCCGGAGGTGGCCGCCTACCGCCAGCCTGTGAATTACGAAGAGCTGGTGGGGGATATGACGCTGACAAAACTCCACGAGATATTTAAGTCCATCGTCCGCAGACAGGAGGATAAAATCGATCCCATCCGGAGCCACTACGGAAATATCGAAAAGGATGAGATCGATATGGATGCCAAGACACTGTATGTGGAGGCATACGCCAGGGAGCATAAGAGCTTCAGTTTCCGGAGGCTTCTGGAAAAGCAGTCCAGCAGGATGGAGGTTATCGTCACCTTTTTGATTATTCTGGAGCTGATGAAGACAGGAAAAATCAGTATCTGCCAGGAAAATATTTTTGACGATATTATCATTACTTCAAACCTGTGAACCAAAGTTTTTTAAGAGGCGGAAGCGAAGAGGATTTGCTGCACGGGGACATGATTGGAGAGGGAAGGATATTATGGAGAGACAAAAGGCCATGGCGGTGATCGAAGCGGTGCTTTTCACCATGGGTGAGTCTGTAGAGATCAGCAGGCTTGCCGATGTGATCGAGGAGGATGTAAAGACCACAAAGGCGATCCTTAAGGAAATGGAGGAAACCTTTCAGGGCGAGGAGCGCGGCATCGGCCTGACGTATTTTGAAAATGCCGTACAGCTCTGCACCAAAGCACAGATGTATGAATATTTGATCCGGATTGCAAAAGCGCCCCGAAAGATGACGCTGACGGAAACCGTGCTGGAAACCCTTTCCATTATTGCCTACAGGCAGCCTATTACCAGAGTAGAGATTGAGCGGATCAGAGGGGTGAGCTGTGACCATGCCATTAATAAGCTTCTGGAATACGATCTGATATCGGAGCTGGGCAGGCTGGATGCACCCGGAAGGCCTCTTCTTTTCGGTACTACGGAGCAGTTTCTGCGTTGTTTTGGCGTGGGAAGCCTGGAGGAGCTTCCGGAGCTCAATCCGGTTCAGCTGGAGGAATTCAAGCAGCAGGCGGAGGCGGAGGTACAGCTTCAGCTGGATATTTAAAGCGGCGGGCTGGCTTGGCTTGTAAGCAAAGTAATCCGAGGGATATAAAAGGACATAAAATAGAGAGACGACCTCATATACTGATAGAAAGCCGATTTTCAAGGTTGGAAAATGCGGATGAAAAAATGGATATGGGGTCTTTTTTGCGCTCTTTTTTTGACTGCGGCAGGGGCGGCTCTGCCGGCACTTACCGGTGATGCTCAGAGCGGAGCGGCATGGATGGAGGAAGATTATTTCCCGCCGGCTCCGGAGGCGGACATTTCTCTTTACGCTACGGCAGCGGTACTGATGGATGCGGATTCCGGAAGGATTCTTTTTGAAAAAAATGCGGAGCAGCCTATGGCCATGGCCAGCACTACAAAGATCATGACCTGCATTATTGTTCTGGAAAACGCGGACCTGGATGAAACCCTGGAGGTATCTGCCTATGCGGCCAGCATGCCCAAGGTGAAGCTGTATATCCAAAAGGGAGAACAATACACCGTGCGGGACCTTTTGTATTCTCTGATGCTGGAGTCTCATAACGATTCCGCGGTGGCTCTGGCGGAGCATGTGGGCCGAAAATATCTGACGGGTGAGTGTGCGGACAAATCCGTTGCGGAATATACTGCTCAGGAGAGCGGTCAGGCGGTGGCGGCCTTTGCCAGACTGATGAACGAGAAGGCCCGGGGACTGGGCTGTCAGAACACGTGGTTTATCACTCCCAACGGTTTGGATGCCACCCAGGAATATACGCTGGAGGACGGAACCGTGGTGCAGAAAGAGCATTGCACTACGGCGGCGGAGCTGGCCAGGATCATGTCTTACTGTATTCTGGAATCTCCCAGGAAGGATGACTTTTTAAAAATTACAAGGACGGAAAGCTACGGCTTCGGGGCAAATGGCAGAAGCTTTTCCTGTGTCAACCACAACGCCTTTCTGAGCATGATGGACGGAGCGCTGTCCGGGAAGACGGGATTTACCAATAAGGCAGGTTATTGTTACGTGGGATCATTGGTCCGGGACAACAGGACCTTTGTGGTGGCCCTGCTTGCCTGTGGCTGGCCCAACAATAAAAACTATAAATGGAGCGACACCAGGGAGCTGATGCAGTACGGTATTGAGCATTTCTTTTACAGAAGCTTTTCAGAGGAGGGGATCGCCTTCGACGAAGAGCTTTTGGGGGAGATTCCCGTGGGAGAGGGACAGACACAGCAGCTTGGACAGAGGGCCTATACAGGGCTGCACATTATAGAAAAGGCGAAAGAGGACGAAGGGACTGAGTGGGAAGAGGGTCTTTTACTGAGGGACGATGAGGAAATACGGGTGAGATACAGCGTAAAAAAGGAACTGACGGCTCCTGTGGAGAAGGGGACGCAGGTGGGAACCATCGACTATATGGTGGGTGACACGGTGTATAAGCAGGATGCCATTGTGACCGCGGACACCGTGGAGCGGATCGATCTGGAATGGTGCATGCGTCAGATACTGAACTGCTTTTTTTTACCAAAAACCCCTTGAATCCACAGCACAGGTGTAGTATACTGTAACTACATATCCATTCGCAGATTGTGCGGATGTCCGCGAAAAGGGGGCAGAGGTTATGAATATGAGTATATCGGCAGTAAGCCAGATGAATTCCATTTATGGAAAGATAGCCAGCGGAAAGCGGATCCAGTCGGCGGCAGATGACGCGGCGGGGCTTTCCATCGTAAACAGATTACAGCAGCAAAGCAACGGTCTGGAGGTGGGCGCTTCCAATGTGAAGGACGGTATTGGCGTGGCCAATATCAAGGACGGCGCTCTGGGAACCATGACGGATTCCCTTCAGAGAGTCCGGGAGCTGAGCATCCGGTCCATGAACGGGCTGTACAGCGATTCCGACAGGCGGATGATGCAGAATGAGGTGGATCAGCTGCTGGAAGGAATCGGACATACGGCTGTGGCCACCCAGTACAACCAGATGAGGCTTTTGGACGGCAGTATGGCGGATATGCACATTGCATCAAATCCGGACGGCACAGGCATGAAGCTCCAGATGGAGAACGTGACGCTGAAATCTCTTGGACTCAGCAATTACAGTATCATGGGAGACATTGATCTCAGTGCCATCGATGCCGCCATTGAGAAGATCAGCGCTTCCAGGAGTCGTACTGGAGCCATGACCAACAGTCTGGAGCACGCTTACAATTACAATAAGAGAGCCTCCCAGGAGCTGATCGGCTCTCAGAGCCGCATTGAAGATCTGGATATTCCCAAGGCCGTATCCGAGAAGCAGCGGAAAAAACTGCTGGAGGATTATCAGATGGGAATGATGCGGAAGAAAATGAACGACGATTCCATGGTGCTTAAGCTGTTTACAATGTAAATTCCGGCAGGCAATGACTATTGTGGACAGCGCTGTGCAGATCATGCTTGAGATTACAATTGAAATGAAAAAATAATCATAAAAAATGCAATTCGTTCTATGCGGATTGCATTTTTTGTGGTATACTACTACAGAAATTGATGATGGGGGCATTTGTCTTTGTATACCTCTGAAAAGACGGATGCGATGCCGTTGTCGATCCATGTAACTGCCGGTGTTTTCCGGGCAGATACTGATATGTTTGTACTTATATCATATAAATGGAGGACTGAAAGCATGAGTACTACTTCAAAAGCGAGTCAAAGAATCAACGCTTTACTCGATGACAACAGTTTCGTTGAAATCGGCGCTCTTGTGACGGCAAGGGCCACTGATTTCAATATGAAACCAGATGAAACTCCTTCGGACGGGTGTATTACCGGTTATGGAGTTATTCATGGCAAGCCTGTGTATGTATACAGTCAGGATGCGTCTGTGATGAACGGAAGTGTGGGTGAAATGCATGCAAGGAAAATTGTCGGGCTCTATGATCTGGCCATGAAGACGGGGTCTCCCGTGATCGGGCTGATCGATTCCGCAGGCTTAAGGCTGCAGGAGGCCACGGACGCGCTGAATGCCTTTGGAACGATCTATGGAAAGCAGGTCTGTGCTTCGGGTGTTATCCCCCAGATTACAGCTGTTCTGGGCAGCTGCGGCGGCGGACTGGCTCTTTTCCCTGCCATGACAGATTTTACTTTCATGGAGGAAAAAAATGGTAAGCTGTTTGTGAACGCACCCAACGCGCTGGACGGCAATGTGATTACAAAATGTGATTCTTCCTCCGCTGCATTTCAGTCCCAGGAGAGCGGCCTTGTGGACGCAGCTGCGGATGAAGCCCAGATTCTGGAAAAGATCCGGGCGCTGATCGCCTTCCTTCCCTCCAACAGCAGCGAGGGCAGCGACATTGTGGAGTGTTCTGATGACCTGAATCGTGTGAATCCGGAGCTGTCGGGATGTGTGGGAGATACGGCTATCGCCCTTTCCATTCTGGCGGACAACAATGATTTCTTTGAGGTGAAGGCGGACTACGGCAAGGATATGACGGTGGGCTTTTTGAAGCTGGACGGCGTCACTGTGGGGGCGGTGGCCAACCGCAGCGAGATCTGTGACGAGGAAGGCAAAACCGTGGAGAAGCTGGATGCGGTGCTGTCCTGCCAGGGCTGTGAGAAGGCGGCAGATTTCGTGAATTTCTGTGATGCCTTTGAGATTCCGGTGCTGACACTGACCAACGTAAAGGGCTACAAGGCTGATGTGTGCTCTGAAAAAGGAATTGCAAGAGCTGCTGCAAGGCTTACATACGCCTTTGCAAATGCCACCGTGCCCAAGGTTAATGTAGTGATCGGCAAGGCGCTGGGAACCGCCGGTATCGCCATGAATTCCAAGGCTATCGGAGCGGATATTACAATGGCCTGGCCTGATGCCCAGATCGGCACCATGGATGGGAAGCTTGCGGCCAAGATTATGTATGAGGGTCAGGGAGCCGATATGATCAATGAGAAAGCGGCGGAATATGAGGCGCTGAAGCTGAGCACTGCCGGCGCTGCCCGGAGAGGATATGTGGATCAGATCGTGGAGGCTGCCGACACCAGAAAGTATGTGATAGGAGCCTTCGAGATGCTCTTTACCAAGAGTGAGGATCGTCCCGCAAAAAAGCACGGAACAGTATAGAAAGGGTGATTATAGTAAGATGAAGAAGAAACTTTTAGCTTTGGTGTGCATGATTGCCTGCATCTTCGGACTGACCGCCTGCGGAGAGGGAGAGACCCTGACAACCTTTCAGCAGCAGAAGGTAGATCTTGCAAAGAACCTGGCTTCGTCTCAGATGGTGCCGTTTCTAGCTCAGTTTATGGATGACGAGGTGGCGGAGATATTCTCGGAAAGAACGTTGGAAGAGATCGAGTATGTGGTGGGGGATCAGTACGGACTCAATGTTGACGGTTATGCGTTCTCCACAGCCATTGATTCCTTCCATTCCGCGGCCAAGTCCATGGGAGCCTATGTGGGAACCGGCGAAGTATCCTATAAAATCGACGGAGACCAGATCATCGTGGAGGTGGAGGTTTTCGGCGAGAAGAAAAATGCCGTTGCAGAGATTATTTTTTCCAACGATATGTTTATGAGATTGGAATCCGCGGCATTAAACCCCGTGTCCTCCATGGGAGAGCTGATGGGAAGAGCGGTGTTGAACACACTGATCGGTATGGGAACGGTTTTTGTAGTTCTGATTCTGATCAGCCTGATTATTTCCTGCTTCAGCGTGATTCCCAAGCTTCAGGCAAGATCTGAGGCCCGAAAGGCGGCAAAGACGACGCAGGAGACAGGGACAGGCATTGACAAGGCGCTGACTCAGATCGCAGCTCAGGAGAGCAGCGTAGACGAAACGGACGATCTGGAGCTGGCAGCAGTGATTGCAGCAGCCATAGCGGCAAGTGAGGGAGCTGCGTCCACCGATGGATTTGTAGTACGTTCTATCAGAAGAAGATATTCATAAAATGGAGGAATAAAGAGATGAAAAATTATACCATCACTGTAAACGGAAACGTATATGACGTAGTAGTGGAAGAGGGAGCATCCACAGGCGCTCCTGCAGCTCCCAGAGTTCCCAAGGCTCCCGCAGCGCCCAAGGCTGCAGCTCCTGCGGCGGCGCCCAAGGCGGCAGGTGCGGCAGGCAGCGTGAGAATCGAGGCAGGCGCGGCAGGCAAGGTATTCAAGGTAGAGGCAAGTGCAGGCCAGGCAGTGAAGGCAGGAGATGCTGTGGTGATTCTGGAGGCCATGAAGATGGAGATCCCTGTGGTGGCACCCCAGGACGGAACCGTGGCCAGCATTGATGTCTCCGTGGGCGACGCTGTTGAGGCAGGGGCTTTACTTGCAACCATGAACTGACCGGATGCGGTAAAACCATTTTGCTATAGAGACAACAGGAGGTCAACCAATGGAATATGTAGCTTCTACGCTAGGCAATCTGCTTCATCAGACAGCGTTCTTCAATCTGACCTGGGGAAACTATCTGATGATAGCGGTTGCGTGCTTTTTCCTTTATCTGGCTATCCGACATGAGTTTGAGCCTCTGCTTTTAACTCCGATAGCCTTTGGCATGCTGTTAGTGAATATTTATCCTGATATCATGCTTCATGCAGAGGACGCTGCCAACGGGGTGGGCGGTCTGCTGTATTACTTCTATAAATTGGACGAATTGGCGATCCTGCCTTCCCTGATCTTTATGGGTGTGGGCGCCATGACGGACTTTGGGCCGCTGATCGCCAATCCCAAGAGCTTTTTGCTGGGTGCTGCGGCGCAGTTCGGTATTTTCGCCGCTTACTTCGGCGCTATCTTCCTGGGCTTCAACGATATGGCTGCCGCAGCTATTTCCATCATCGGCGGCGCCGACGGCCCTACCTCCATTTTCCTGGCGAGCAAGCTGGGACAGACGGCGATTCTGGGACCCATTGCAGTGGCGGCCTATTCCTATATGTCGCTGGTGCCCATTATCCAGCCGCCTATTATGAAGCTTTTCACCACCGAGAAGGAGAGAAAGATCAAGATGGGACAGCTTCGGCCCGTGAGCAAGCTGGAGAAGATTCTGTTCCCCATCATCGTAACCATCGTGGTATGTCTGATTCTTCCTACCACTGCTCCCTTGGTGGGTATGTTGATGCTGGGCAACCTGTTCAGGGAATCCGGCGTGGTGAGACAGCTGACAGAAACGGCATCCAATGCCCTGATGTACATTGTGGTAATTCTGCTGGGTACCTCTGTAGGCGCTACTACCAGCGCAGAGGCATTTCTGAACTGGGATACCTTGAAGATTGTAGGTTTGGGGCTGATTGCCTTTATGTTCGGCACTGCGGCCGGTGTGCTCTTCGGTAAGCTGATGTGCGTGCTGACCAAGGGCAAGGTGAATCCCCTGATCGGTTCGGCGGGTGTGTCTGCCGTTCCCATGGCCGCAAGAGTGTCTCAGAAGGTGGGCGCCGAGGCGGATCCTACCAACTTCCTGCTGATGCATGCCATGGGTCCCAATGTGGCGGGCGTTATCGGCACCGCTGTGGCGGCCGGTACCTTTATGGCTATTTTCGGGGTCTTCTAAGCCAGGGAAGCGCCGGTTAGATCAGCGTTTTCCTGATTTGGACTTATACAGTGAGACTTGCAGATTAATAAAATTGGAGGAAATTCGTAAATGTCAGAACAAGCAAAGAAACCGATCAAAATTACGGAAACCATACTGCGTGACGCCCACCAGTCTCTGATTGCCACAAGAATGCCAACGGATTTTATGCTTCCCATTGTGGAGAAGATGGATCAGGTAGGATACCATTCCGTGGAGTGCTGGGGCGGTGCCACCTTTGACGCATCCCTTCGCTTCCTGAAGGAGGATCCCTGGGACAGACTCCGCAAGCTGCGTGACGGCTTCAAAAAGACCAAGCTGCAGATGCTGTTCCGCGGTCAGAATATTCTGGGCTACAGACCTTACGCAGATGACGTTGTAGATGCCTTTGTGCAGAAGTCCATTGCAAACGGTATCGATATTATCCGTATTTTTGACTGTCTGAATGATCTGCGCAACCTGCAGGAGGCTGTAAACGCCACCAACAGAATGAAACAGCAGGAGGGCAGAGGCCATGCCCAGATTGCACTGTCCTATACGCTGGGTGATGCTTATACGCTGGAATATTGGGCAAGCACTGCCAAAAAAATTGAGGAGATGGGTGCAGATTCCATCTGTATCAAGGATATGGCAGGTCTGCTGGTGCCTTATAAGGCTTCCGAGCTGATCAAGGCCATGAAAGAAAATACAAAGCTTCCTATCCAGCTGCACACCCACTATACCTCCGGTGTGGCCAGTATGACATATCTGAAGGCAGTAGAGGCCGGCGTGGACGTGATCGATACAGCCATGAGTCCCTTCGCGCTGGGAACCTCCCAGCCTGCTACGGAGGTTATGGTAGAGACCTTCCGGGGTACGCCCTATGATACCGGCTTTGACCAGAATCTGCTGGCGGAGATTGCAGATTACTTCCGTCCTTACAGGGATGAGTGCTTAAAGAGCGGCCTGCTGAATCCCAAGGTGATGGGTGTGGATATCAAGACACTGCTGTATCAGGTGCCCGGCGGAATGCTTTCCAACATGGTAAGCCAGCTGAAGGAGCAGAATGCCGAGGACAGATATTATGATGTGCTGAGGGAGATTCCCGAGGTGCGTAAGGATCTGGGTGAGCCGCCTCTGGTAACACCTTCCTCCCAGATCGTGGGAACACAGGCAGTGTTCAACGTGCTGATGGGCGAAAGGTACAAGATGGCTACCAAGGAGACCAAAGCGGTGCTCCGCGGTGAGTACGGACAGACCATCAAACCTATGAACCAGGAAATCATCGACAAGGTTATTCCCGGCGAGGAGAGAATCACCTGCCGCTATGCGGATATGCTGGAAAATGAGATGAGCAAGCTGGAGGGCGAGATGAAGGAGTGGAAACAGCAGGACGAGGATGTTTTGTCCTATGCATTGTTCCCTCAGGTGGCAACCGACTTCTTCAAATATCGCCAGGCGCAGCAGGAGAAAGTGGATATGACCCAGGCCGACACAAAAAATGGAGCATATCCTGTATAAAATAAAAAGATGAACAGAAAACGGGTGATGCCGACAAAGCATCACCCGTTTAACGTTTCGCTGTGCAGAGTTTTTTGTGGATACGGCCTTTAAATGTCAGGTGAAAATTGTGAGAGCGGTAAAATGCACAAAAACCGGTGACGATAATCAGCATATATGTCCAATTGTTTTTGTCCGGTTCTTGTATTAGAATGATAGTCGAGCTATCAACATGATAGTTAAACTATCAAATAAGTTTGAAGGAGGCTGTATATGAAAAAACTACCAAACAGTAAGATTGCCGCGTTTGCAGTCGGGCAGCTGGGGTGGGCAATTTTATCGGGACTGATCTCCAACTGGCTTGTCTACTTTTATCAGCCGGACATAACCGCACAGGAGGCGGGGCAGACGCTGTTTGTTCCTCAGGGAAGAGTGCTGCTGGGAGTGTTTACGGTAATTGGTGCCATCACGGCACTGGGAAGGGTCTTTGATGCGGTGACTGATCCCTGGATTGCGTCCCTGTCGGATCGCTGTAAGTCCTCGTCAGGAAGAAGGATTCCTTTTTTGAAGTGGGCGGCGTTTCCTCTGGCGGCTTCTACAGTGCTGGTGTTTTGTGCGCCCGTAGGCCAGACCAGCGCCTGGAATGTGGTTTGGCTGTCGGTGTTTGTATTTGGGTACTATCTGTCCATCACCGCCTATTGCACGCCATTTAACGCGCTGATTCCGGAGCTTGGACATGACCAGAAGCAGAGATTGAATATTTCCACGGCAATTTCGCTGACATTCATTGTAGGCACGGCTTTGGCTTATGTGGCGCCGGTGATATGGGGGCTTCTCGAGGGAAGTATGGGAAGAGTTTCCGCCATGAGGCTCACTTTTGGAGGCATGGCTGTCTTGGCCTTTATCTGCATGCTGACACCTGTTTTTGCCATCCGTGAAAAGGACTATGTGCAGAGCCATCCCACGGAAGGAAATGCAGTGTCCTCTTTGGTCAAGACCTTCCGCAACAGAGACTTCAGGGTTTTTGTCGGATCTGACATTTTTTATTGGATAGCGCTGACCATGTTCCAGACAGGGCTTCCCTTTTTTGTAACCTCTCTGCTGGGGTTGGAGGAAAGCATGTCCACGATATTCTTTGTGGCGATGACTGCTTTGTCCCTGGTATTTTACCTGCCGGTTAATTTCCTTACGAGGCGCTTTGGCAAAAAGAAGCTTGTATTGGCGGCTTTTTTCCTTTTTGCGGCAGCGTTTCTGTACACGTCGTTTTTGGGAAGGCTTCCTGGTATATCTCCCGTTGTGCAGGGCTTTGTGCTGGTGGCGGCTGCGGCGTTCCCCATGGCTGTTTTTGGTATCCTTCCTCAGGCGATGGTGGCTGATGTGGCCGAATATGATGCCGGAAGAACAGGGGAAAACAGAGAGGGGATGTTTTATGCAGCCAGGACTTTTGCTTTTAAGCTGGGACAGAGTGTATCCATGCTCTTGTTCACCGCGCTGGCTACCGTCGGAAATGGCGGCGGACAGGGCTACAGGGTGGTGGCATGCGTGTCTGCGGCTCTGGCGCTGGTCGGAGGAATTCTTTTGTTCTGGTATGACGAGAAAAAGATTTTGAAAAGTATGGGATGAGTGCTCGGGCGGACGGATCTGTTTGTCCGGCAGTCCTTTGGTAAAGGAGATACGCAAGGTGACGGATTTAAAACAGAAGAGGCAGGAGGAGCGAAGCCGGGAGGTGGCCGTCAGAAAGGAACAGGTGGTGGCGGCAGCTGTGGATTGTTTCCGGGAGAAGGGAATCGAGGCATCCACCATATCGATGATTGCCTTAAGAGCCGGTGTGGGAGATGCCACTGTATATCGATATTTTGATAAAAAAGAAAATCTGGCGGTGGAATGCGGTATTTTCATTTGGAAAAGGATAACGGCCCATTTTGAGGAGCTCTGCGATGAAGAGGAGTATCATTGCCTGTCGGGAATTGGACAGGTGGAGGCATTGATGACCCGTGCCCTGGCTATTTTTGCGGAGGAACAGAAGGATTTTCGCTTTTTGTATGAGTTTGACCGTTACCTGCTGTCCCATCATATTGAACGGGATAGGCTCGCAGACTATGAGGCGTCGGTAAACGGTTCCCGCAGATTTTTGTGCGGGGCCATAGAAAAGGGCAGGGAGGACGGCAGCATTACCGCGCAGGCGGCCACTCTGGAGCTTTATGATACGCTGACTCAGGCAATATTTGGCTTTATGCAAAAGCTGGCGGGAGCGGGAGACTTGCTGGAAGGAGACACCAGAGTGAATGCCGACAGAAAAGCGCAGCTGCTCACGGAGCTTTTACTTATTGGACTGGGGCGGAAAGCTTAAAATAGCGGGAGGGCAGAGGATATGACAGCGTGTGGGGAAAAAGGAAGGGATACGGCAGGAGGGATTCTGCTTCTGGACGAGGAACATCTGGAGGAGCAGATGAACACTATTGTGGAGCCTTATCTGGAGAGAATTGTCCGGAGAGGAATCATGCCTTCTCAGCTGTATTACGAATTATACCCGCTTCCGGAAGAGGAGGGGCATTTCGCCGGGGGAACAGTTGTGATCAGCCATGGCTTTACGGAATCCTGCCGGAAATATCATGAATGGATCTATTATCTTTTGAAAGCAGGATATTCGTGCGCAATCATGGATCACCGGGGCCATGGAAATTCACTGAGAGAGGGAGCGGATCCTGATGTGGTGCATGTAATGCATTTTGACACCTACGCAAAGGATCTTCATGAATTTGTCCATGGTGTGGTGATGCCGGAACTGACGAAGGGGAATAAGGACAGTCTCTTTTTATATGCCCATTCCATGGGAGGCTGTATCGGGGCAAGATACATGCAATTATATCCTGGAGATTTTGCCCGGGCGGTTCTGAACTCACCTATGCTGGGGCTGAAGACAGAGGGCTGTCCGTCTTGGGCTGCGGCGTTATTGTGTGATATATGCATCCTGGCAGGGAAAGGAGAGTACAGACTTTTTTCACAGGGTCCCTTTGATCCCCAGGAGCCTTTCGAGAAGGGCTGCGCCTCCTCAAGAGCCAGGCACGAATATTATCAAAAGCTGCGCAGGAGTGAAAAAGCCCTTCAGACCAGCTCGGCCAGCTACAGGTGGGTGCGGGAGGCGCTCCGTGCAGGATACAGGGCGTGTTCCCGGCGGGAAACGGGGAAGATCGGCATCCCTGTGCTTTTATTTCAGGCGGGGCAGGATACGCTGGTTTCGGGCAGTGCCCAGAGGAATTTCATCTGCAGGGTCAAAAACGGGGAACTGGTAAAAGTGGATGGTTCCAGGCATGAGATATACCGCTGTGCCAACCGGGAGTTGGAAGCATATCTGAGGCGGGTAATCGAATTTTTTGACATGGCGTCGATCAACGGGCCTTTTTCGGAATGATTCCGGAAAAGGCTGTTTTTCTTGACAAACATGGAGTTCCCCATTAAAATTACAAGCAATGAATTTTTGTGGATCATCAAAAGGCCATTCCGGCAGGCATAGAGGTGCAAGGGTATATATGGAAGAACAGCGTGATGTGGCGGATCGGATTTCCGGGCAGTATGCGGGTATGAGTAAAAATCAGAAGGCTATTGCGGAATTTATTCTGGAGCATATGGATCAGGCCGTATTTATGACGGCTGCAAAGCTTGGAGAAGCCCTGGGAATCAGTGAATCCACGGTGGTGAGGTTTGCCGCCCGGATCGGCTATGCCGGCTATCCGGAGTTTCAGAAGGCTTTGGAGGAACGGGTCCGCGGCAGGCTGAACAGTATTCGCGAAATAGACGCTAAATATGGAAACAGCTCCCAGTCGGAGCTGTTGACCTCTGTGATGACGGCTGATATGGAGAAGCTTCATTATACTATGGAGCATCTGGATGCGGCGGCCTTTGAGGCGGCGGTGGAAATTCTGATGAAGGCAGACAACGTATATATCATGGGACTGCGCAGCAATGAGCCCCTGGCAGGCTTCCTGCATTTTTACCTGAATATGATCCGGGGCGGCGTACATTTGCTGAAAACCACCAGCATCAGCGAGACCTTTGAACAGATGATCCGCATCGGCTGCAGAGATTGCTTCGTGGGAATCAGCTTTCCCCGGTATTCTATGAGAACCTTAAAGGCCATGGAATTTGCCAGCGACAGAAACGCCCGGGTGATTGCGGTAACAGATTCCGTAAATTCGCCCATGAACCTGTATTCCTCCTGCCACCTGCTGGCCAGAAGTGATATGGTGTCTATTGTGGATTCCCTGGTGGCGCCCTTAAGCGTGATTAACGCTCTGGTGGTGGCGCTGTGTCTGAGGTGTCCCCGGGAGGTGCAGAAAAACCTTGAAATGCTGGAGGAAACCTGGAATAATTATCAGGTCTATCTGAATGATGAGATCAATTTTATTGATGATGAACCGATCCTGAATTATTCTTTGAGAAGGGAACCGGAATGAAGAGAGTGATTGTTATCGGGGGCGGCGCCGCAGGAATGATGGCCGCTGTGTCTGCGGCGGAGAGCGGAGCCCGTGTTCTGCTGTTGGAAAAGAACGAAAAGCTTGGGAAAAAGCTGTTTATCACCGGAAAAGGCCGCTGTAATGTGACCAATGCCGCAGGGCCGGAAACCTTTTTTGCCAACGTCTGTACCAACGGCAAATTTTTATACAGCGCATATCATAGCTTTGACAATCAAGCCGTTATGGAATGGCTGGTCCGGGCGGGATGCCCTTTGAAGACGGAAAGGGGAGACCGGGTTTTTCCCGTGTCGGATCATTCTTCGGATGTGATCGCCGCCTTTGGAAGGGAGCTGAAAAAACGCGGAGTGGAAATTCTGCTGGGAACAGAGGCAAAGGAGCTGGTCACGGAAGCTCTGGAGACAGAAACGCTGGAGACAGAAGCGCCGAAGACGCAGGACAGGCCATCCAAAGTCCGGGAGCGGGGCGGAAAAAAGGAGAAGCAAAAGGCTGCTGCCCGGATCCGGGGAGTGAAGCTTTCGGACGGGCGGGAGCTTTCGGCGGATCGGGTGATTGTCTGTACGGGAGGCCTGTCCTATCCCTCCACCGGCTCCACCGGAGACGGATACAGGTTTGCCCGTGGCTGTGGGCATCTGGTGACAGAATGCACTCCCGCGCTGGTGCCCTTCCGGATCAGAGAAGCCTGGTGCGGGCGGCTTGCGGGGCTTTCTCTGAAAAATGTGTCTCTGGAGCTTAACTGCGGCGGCAAAAGGGTCTATGAAGGCTTTGGGGAAATGCTGTTTACCCACACGGGAGTCAGCGGTCCTCTGATTCTGTCCGCCAGCAGCTTTTACAAACCTGCAAAGGAGAAGAATGTTCTCTTGCGCCTGGATCTGAAACCGGCCTTGGACCGGGAGACGCTGGATCGGCGTCTGCTCAGGGATTTTGAGGAAAATCAGAATAAGCAGTTTAAGAATGCTCTGTCAGGCCTTTTTCCTGCGAAGCTGATCCCTGTGATGGTGGAGCTGTCAGGTATTTTGCCGGAGAAGAAGGTAAACGAGATCACCCGGGAGGAACGCAGGTCTTTCGTGGAGCTGATAAAAGGACTTTCCCTTACGGTGGAAGGACCGGGGGGCTTCGAGGAGGCAGTGATCACAAAGGGCGGGGTATCCGTGAAGGAGGTGGATCCCTCCACCATGGAGTCAAAAAAAGTAGAAGGTCTGTATTTTGCCGGGGAGGTTCTGGATCTGGATGCGCTGACAGGAGGCTTTAACCTGCAGATCGCCTGGTCCACAGGACATCTGGCGGGGACTTTTGATGAAAGGATAGGAATATGAGCTATAATATTGCGATAGACGGGCCCGCCGGTGCGGGAAAGAGCACCATTGCGAAGGCGGTGGCAAAAAAAGAAAAACTGATCTATGTAGACACGGGAGCCATGTACCGGGCTATGGCGCTTTTTATGCTCCGTCAGGCAGTGGATCTGCAGAACCGGGAGGAGATCATTGAAAAGTGCCGGGAGGCTCATATCACCATCGGCTATGATGGTGATATTCAGGTGGTTTATCTGAATGGAGAGAATGTAAATGGGCTTCTGCGCACGGAGGAGACGGGCAACGCGGCTTCAGTGGTCAGCTCCATTCCCGAAGTGCGGGAGAAGCTTCTGGAGCTTCAGCGAAGTCTTGCAGCCGGGAACGACTGTATTATGGACGGAAGGGACATTGGGACCTGTGTACTGCCGGGGGCTCAGCTCAAAATATATCTCACTGCAGACAGCCTGGTCCGGGCAAGACGCAGGTTTGATGAGTTGGCAGCCAGGGGAGAGGTCTGCGATCTGGAAAAGATCCGGGCCGATATCGAGGAGAGAGACTATCGGGATATGCACAGGGAGGTTTCTCCTCTGAAGAGGGCGGAAGACGCCGTGACGGTGGATACCTCAAAGATGACGGCAGATGAAGTTATTGCCGAAGTGGTCAGGCTGTGCCGGGAAAGGCATCCCGGGTCGGAATGAATGATCAGAGAGGAACAGGCTGATGGAGACAAGACTGGCAGAATACGCGGGTTTCTGCTTCGGCGTCAGGCGGGCGGTGGATACCGTGTATGAACAGGTGAAAAGTGGAAAAACTATATATACCTACGGTCCCATCGTTCATAGTGAGGAAGTGGTGAGAGAGCTGGCTGCCCAGGGTGTCCGTGTACTGGAGTCCAGGGAGGAGCTGGAGGCTTTGTCGGAGGGAACCGTGGTCATCCGCGCTCATGGTGTGCCGAAGGAGATATGCCGTATTGCCGCCGAAGGGGGAATGGAGTGTATCGACGCCACATGTCCGTTTGTGAAGCGTATCCACAGGATTGTGGAGGAGGAGAGCCTCCGGGGCAGCCATATTCTGGTGGCAGGCAACCCGGGACATCCTGAGGTGGAGGGGATTGTAGGCTGGTGCAAAGGGCCTGTGACGGTGCTGGAGGAACCCGGGGACGCTGAAAAATTTGTCCCTTCCGGAGATCGGAAATTGTGCCTGGTTGCGCAAACGACATTTAACTACAATAAATTTCATTCTATAGTTGAAATTTTTGAAAAAAAAGGTTACAATGTTTATGTTGTGAATACTATCTGTAGCGCAACGGAAGAACGGCAGCGCTCTGCAAGGGCTCTTGCGGAGGAAGCTGACGTTATGATCGTAATAGGAGGAAAGCACAGCTCCAACACAAAAAAGCTGTTTGAGATCTGCAAGGAAGAGTGTGCTCATTCCTATTTTATACAGACACTGGATGACTTGCATTTAGACTTACCTAAAGCTGTTCGACTGGTGGGTATTACAGCGGGGGCTTCCACCCCAAATAATTTAATCGAGGAGGTTCAAAATTATGTCAGAATTAACTTTTGAACAAATGTTGGAAGATTCTATCAAAACAATACATTCAGGAGAGGTAGTCGAAGGTACAGTCATCGATGTCAAGTCAGATGAGATCGTATTGAACATCGGATATAAGTCAGACGGTATCCTCACGAAAAATGAGTATACCAATGATTCCAGCATTGACCTGACGCAGGTGGTAAAGCCCGGCGACACCATGGAGGTGAAGGTCCTGAAGGTAAATGACGGCGAGGGACAGGTTGTGCTTACCTATAAGCGCCTTGCCGCCGACAGAGGCAACAAGAGAATCGAGGAAGCGTATAACAGCAGAGAGGTGCTCAAGGGAGTGGTTACCCAGGTACTGGAGGGCGGCTTGAGTGTGGTTCTGGATGAGGTGAGGATCTTTATTCCCGCCAGCCTGGTGTCCGACACTTATGAGAGAGACCTGAACAAGTATGCGGGACAGGAGATCGAGTTTGTGATCAGCGAGTACAACCCCAAGAGGAGGAGATATATCGGTGACCGCAGACAGCTGATTACCGAGAGAAAGGCCGAGCTCCAGAGGCAGCTTTTCGAGAGGATCCATGAAGGGGATGTAGTGGACGGCGTTGTGAAGAATGTCACCGACTTCGGTGCTTTTGTAGACCTGGGCGGAGCAGATGGACTGCTTCATATTTCCGAGATGTCCTGGGGACGAGTGGAGCATCCTAAAAAGGTGTTCCGGGTAGGCGACCAGCTGAAGGTGCTGATCAAGGAGATCAACGGAAGCAAGATTGCGCTGTCTCTGAAGTTTGAGGATGCCAACCCCTGGAGGGATGCCGCCAGCAAGTATGCGGTGGGCAATGTGGTAACGGGTAAAGTGGCGAGAATGACCGACTTCGGAGCGTTTGTCGAGCTGGAGCCGGGAGTGGATGCCCTGCTGCATGTTTCTCAGATTTCCAGAGAGCATGTGGAGAAGCCTGCTGATGCGCTCAGTGTAGGCGAGGAAGTGACCGCAAAGATCGTGGACTTTAATGAGGAGGACAAGAAGATATCTCTGAGCATCAAGGCTATGTTTGCTGCGGAAGCCTCCGCAGAGCCGGAAGGAGATGAGGTTTCGGTGGATATCGACGCTGTGATCGCTGCTCAGGAAGAGGACGGAGAGCAGTAAAGAGGTCTGCAGTTTACTGCAAGATGGGATATATGGTAACGAATTTGATGCGCGGTGCGCAGGGTGCGTAATGCGTTTCGATGGACAGGGAAAACAGTGAGAAATCGTGTCAGCATGGTTTTTCATTGTTTTCTTGGTCTGAGTGGACTGTTATGATACATAGAATATTAGGGGCAGGAGGGTATGGTGTCATGGCATTTGATTACGAATACTTTAAAAAAGAGATTTTGGCGCTGACGGCGATTGACCTGAATTCCTATAAGGAAAAGCAGATGAAGCGCCGGATCGATACGCTGATCACCAAGCATAAAATTGTGGGTTATGACAAGTATGTACAGGGGCTGAAGACCGATAAGGCGCTGTTTGATGAGTTTGTAAATTACATAACCATCAATGTGTCTGAATTTTACCGGAATCCGGATCAGTGGAAGCTGATGGATGAACAGGTGATTCCTGAGCTGATCAAAAAGTTCGGAAAGAATCTGAAGGTATGGAGCGCCGCCTGTTCTACAGGGGATGAGCCCTATTCTCTTGTGATGGCCCTGTCCCGGCATGTGCCGCTGAGCAATATAAAGATATTTGCCACAGACCTGGATAAGACTGTGATTGCCAAGGCAAAGATGGGTCTGTATACTGCTAAGAGCATTGAAGCGGTTCCCGAGGATCTGAAGAAGAAGTATTTTACTCAGGTGGGACCTTCCTACAAGATCGCTGATGAAATTAAAGCCAGAGTGGAATTCAAGGAGCATAACCTTCTGAAGGATCAGTATCCTACGGATTATCATTTCATTGTCTGCCGCAATGTGCTGATTTACTTTACAGAGGAAGCCAAAGACGAAGTATTCCGCAAGTATTTCCGGTCCCTGGCTAAGGGGGGGATTCTTTTTATCGGAAGTACAGAGCAGATTATCAATTACAAGGAAATCGGGTTTGATCGTAAGAATTCGTTCTTTTACCAGAAACCATAGGACTGCATATCAAAAGAGGAACCCGGTCAGGGTTCCTCTTTTTTTGGAAGTGTTTTCCTTTTGACTTAATAGGTTGAGGCCATCATAGCCAGCACATGGGAGGCATAGGTGGAAAATGCCTGTCGGTCTCTCTTTAATTCATCTGTAAGCTCAAAAAAGAGTTCCCTGCTTTTATAATCTCTTTTGAAGAAGGGCTCAAAAAGGATGTCCCACTGGGGGAGATAGCTTGCGGCCTTTCTGGTGTAGCAGTTGGCGGCAGAGGCAGGGAGGCGGTAGGCCTTGTCCACAAAACCGGCCACGGATTTGTGAAGCGCAATGTCTTCATCGGGCAGATAATAATAATCCCGGTAATTGGAATAAAAGTATTTCAGCTCTTCCTCATAGATGGGAATCTTCAGCGAGGCTGCGGCACCTTCGCCCCGGAAATAGCAGCCCTGTGCCGAAAAGGACACAGCCTTGGGAAGAGGAGTATCCAGGGACAGTGTTAGTATCAGCTCCCGCCGCCGGTTTCCGTTCATATCCCGGAAGTAGTTGGCCTGGGCTTTCCTGGCCTTTACCGGTTGATTGAACAGGTCGTAATACGCCAGTATGGGCAGGATCTCCAGCATGCCCTTCAGGTCGTCGGCATTGTGCAGGATCAAAGCGTTTTCCGAGAATTCGGAAGGGTTTTTTACATAATTATGATATATGCCGATCAGCTCTACGCCGGAAAAAACATCCTTGCGTTCCAGTCCCAGGAACTGCTCCAGGGTTTTCTGTTTGCAGTTGGGCAGCCGCAGAAAGAACTTATAGGGCGAGACCCGTTTATACAGGTCGATTCCCTCCAAATGTTCAAAGGTATAAGTAAGGGCCAGCTGCTGGCATTTCTGGATGATAAAGGGAAGGTCAAAGTTATTTCCGTTAAAGTGGATCAGACACCGGTACATTTTTGAGAATTCAAAAAAAGCCTTCAGAATTTCGGTCTCCTGGCTGTAATTTTCGGCCATCCACTGTATGGTCTGCCATTTGCCGGCCCGGTAATAGGCGCAGCCGATCAGATAGAGATAGGAGGAACGGGCCGTAAAGCCGGTGGTCTCGATATCAAAAAAGAGGATGCGCTCCAGCGGCGCAAGTCTGTCCAGGGGGTAGGAAATCGAAAAATTATCCAGTGTTTCCTCTGATATTCTCATAGGGGCCTCCGTTGACGTGTGAACTGTAACAACATAATTTTACCACATGTCAAAAAAATACTGTAGTATTTTTTGCAAAAAAATAGTATATTTATCTGAGAGAGTTCTGCGGCGTTCGACAGAATATCGCAGTTCCAAGCAATCGGAAAAGGAAAGGACGTTAAAAGTATGGCAAAGCTGACATTTACAGGCGGAATACATCCTTATGACGGCAAGGACATGTCCAAGGACAAACCGATCCAGGACTTTCTTCCCAGGGGGGAAATGGTGTATCCGCTGTCCCAGCACATAGGCGCTCCTGCCAAGGCTATCGTAGCAAAGGGAGACAGGGTGCTGGCCGGACAAAAAATCGCCGAGGCGGGCGGTTTCGTATCGGCTCCCGTTTATGCTTCCGTGTCGGGAACGGTAAAGACTATCGAGCCCAGGAGAGTGGCCGCAGGTGACCTTCTCATGAGTATCGTGGTGGAAAACGACGGGCTGTATGAAGAGATCGGCTTTTACCCCCAGGCTCCTCTAGAAAAAATGAGCCGGGAGGAGATCATCGATGTGATCCGGGAAGCCGGAATCGTGGGAATGGGAGGCGCGGGTTTTCCTACTCATGTGAAGCTGTCGCCCAAGGACCCGAAAAAGATCGATTATGTCATTGCCAACTGTGCGGAGTGTGAGCCCTATCTGACTTCGGATTACCGCAGAATGCTGGAGGAGCCGGAAAAGCTTATCGGAGGTCTGCGGATCATACTGGGGCTCTTTGAAAATGCTCAGGGAATTCTGGCGGTGGAGGACAATAAGCCGGACTGCATCGCCCTGCTGAAGCAGCTGACCAGGGGGGAAGCCAGAATCAGCGTAAAGGCCCTGAAGACCAAATATCCCCAGGGTGGTGAGCGTCAGCTGATTTATGCCACTACCGGCAGAAGGATCAACTCTACCATGCTGCCTGCCGATGTGGGCTGCATCGTCAACAATGTGGATACCATGGTGGCGGTATACAGAGCGGTTATGGAGGGGCGGCCTCTGATTGAGAGAATTGTGACGGTAACCGGGGACGCCGTGGCCAAACCCAGGAATTATAGAGTGCGTACCGGGTCCAGCTATCAGGAGCTTTTGGACGCTGCCGGGGGGTTCCGAACCAAACCGGAGAAGATTATCTGCGGCGGACCCATGATGGGGGTGGCCATGTTTGATCTGAATGTGCCGGTCACAAAAACATCCACGGCGCTTTTGGGCCTGACCCGGGATGACGTCTCGGCCATGGAGCCGGGGCCCTGCATCAACTGTGGGCGCTGCGTGGAGGTCTGCCCGGGGAGGGTGATTCCCAGCAGACTGGCAGATTATGCGGAGCACTTTGAAGAGGAAGCTTTTCTGGAAAATCATGGGATGGAGTGCTGTGAGTGCGGATGCTGCAGCTTCATCTGTCCGGCCAGACGTCCGCTGACCCAGGAGATCAAATCCATGCGGAAGCTCCAGCTGGCTAAGAGAAAGAAGTAGCAGGGAGGTAGAAAAGTGAGCGATTTATTTAAGGTTTCATCCAATCCCCATATCCGGTCCAAGGTTACTACCAACGGCATCATGCTGGCTGTGGTGATCGCACTGATGCCTGCCGCCGGATTCGGGATTTATAATTTTGGTCCCCGGGCCCTGGCCGTGCTGCTGGTGACCATGGGAAGCACCGTACTGACAGAGTTTCTCTATGGCCTGTATCGAAAGAAAATGACAATTACGGATCTTTCGGCAGTAGTTACAGGGCTGCTTCTGGCCCTGAACCTTCCGGTTTCCATTCCGCTGTGGATGGCGGCATTGGGAGGAGTGTTTGCCATACTTGTAGTAAAAATGCTTTTCGGAGGACTGGGACAGAATTTCTGCAATCCGGCGCTGGCCGCCAGATGCTTTCTGCTGATTTCCTTTCCCAAGGCTATGACCGCTTTTGCCTGTGACGCTTACACGGGGGCTACGCCGCTGGCGGCTTTGAAGGCGGGAGAGCAGGTGAATGTGCTGGATATGGTGATCGGGCGCACGGCGGGTACTATCGGAGAGACCTCCGTCATAGCATTAGCCATAGGGGCATGTTTTTTGATTCTGCTGGGAGTCATTGACCTGAGAATTCCCGGAAGTTATCTGGTAACCTTCGCGCTGTTTACGGGATTATTCGGAGGAAGGGGATTTGATCCGGCGTATCTTTCGGCCCAGCTGGCAGGAGGGGGTCTCATGCTGGGAGCCTTCTTTATGGCGACGGATTATGTCACCAGACCCATCACCCTTCGAGGACAATACATATTCGGTATTATTCTGGGACTGCTCACGGGGATATTCCGGTGCTTCGGACCCGGTGCGGAAGGCGTTTCCTACGCCATCCTTCTGGGGAACCTTCTGGTGCCGCTGATCGAAAAATTTACAAGGCCTGTGGCTTTTGGCTGGCAGAGGGGAGGTAAGGGCCGTGAAAAATGAACATAATGTGAAAACCATGCTGAAGGAGGCAGGGATCCTGTTTGCCATCACGCTGCTTGCCGGCCTGGTTCTGGGGCTTATTTACGAGCTCACGAAGGAGCCCAGAAGGATCCAGCAGGAGAAGGCCATTCAGGAGGCCTGCATGGCGGCTTTTCCCGGACAGGGGGAGCTTGCCTTTGAGGCGCTGGAATATACGCCGGGAAGTGAACTGGCAGCCGGACTGACGGAGAATAATGTGGAGATTGGAACCGTCTTTAAGGCTTCTTCTCAGGATGGCGTATTCCTGGGATATGTGGTGGAATCCACTTCTAAAAAGGGCTATGGCGGCACAATTGTGCTGTATGTGGGAGTGGATGTGGACGGAACGGTGAAAGGAGTGTCCATTCTGGATATTTCCGAGACGCCGGGACTGGGAATGGAAGCGCCCAATGTGCTGGTGCCTCAGTTTGCTGACAGAAATGTAGATCAATTTGTCTTTACTAAAACAGGCGCGACGGAGGGCAGCAATGAGGTGGATGCCATTACCAGCGCCACCATTACCACCCGTGCCGTGGTCAATGCGGTCAACGGGGGACTGAGCGCGGCCCGGGAGCTGCTGGAGGGAGGTGCTGTCAATGAATAAAGCGGGAGAGAGAATTTATAACGGTCTGGTAAAAGAAAACCCTACCTTTGTGCTTATGCTGGGCATGTGTCCCACACTGGCGGTGACCACCTCGGCCATGAATGGTCTGGGTATGGGGCTGACCACTATGGCGGTTCTGGCGCTGAGCAATCTGTTTATCTCCTTGCTGAGAAAGATCATTCCCAACAGAGTGCGTATTCCGGCCTTCATTGTGATTATTGCGTCCTTTGTGACGGCGGTGCAGCTGCTGCTGGAGGGATATCTGCCTTCACTGAATAAATCTCTGGGAGTATATATCCCTTTGATTGTAGTAAACTGTATCATTCTGGGCCGGGCGGAGAGCTATGCTTATTCCAATCCTCCCATCCCTTCTTTGTTTGACGGAATCGGCATGGGGCTGGGCTTTTCCTTTGCCCTGACCTGTATCGGGGCTTTTCGGGAGCTGCTGGGAGCGGGTAAGCTTTTCGGGCTGGCGGTGATGCCGGATTCCTTTGAGCCGGTGCGGATCTTTGCCCAGGCTCCGGGTGCCTTCTTTGTGCTGGCGGCGCTGGTGGCCCTGCAGAACTGTGTGAAAAACAGAAGAAAGAAAGCAGGTAAACCCTATGAGAAAATTGGTTCGGGCTGCAGCGAGGACTGCATGAACTGCTCCGATAAAGGATGTACCAGACGGTTTTACGACGGGCAGGCGGCAAAGCAGGAGGCTCTCGATGAGGAAGAGCTTACGGTGGGATCCTCCATGCGCGCCAGAGCCAAAGCAGAAGAGCTTGAGGTTGTAGATTTGGATAAGGGGGGAATTTAAATGGAAGGTGTAAAAGAACTGCTTGTCATTTTGATCAGCTCCTCTCTGGTGAGCAATGTGGTCCTGAGTCAGTTTTTAGGCCTTTGTCCCTTTCTGGGTGTTTCCCGGAAGGTAAAGACGGCGGCTGGCATGGGCACGGCGGTTATCTTTGTCATAACCCTGGCCAGCGCGGTGGCAGGCGTCATAAATCAATATGTGCTGATCCGGTTTCAGGTACAGTATCTGGATACGATCGTGTTTATCCTGGTCATCGCGGCGCTGGTACAGTTTGTGGAAATGTTTCTGCGCAAGGCAATGCCCTCTCTGTATAAGGCGTTGGGAGTGTATCTGCCGCTGATCACCACCAACTGTGCGGTGCTGGGAGTGGCCATCAACAATGAGCAGGCCGAATACGGGATCCTGACGGGAACCGTCAACGGCTTTGCCACAGCGGTGGGATTTACCATCGCCATCGTGATTCTGGCAGGGCTCAGGGAAAAGATGGAACATAATGATATACCCGAATCCTTTCGGGGAATGCCCACGGTGCTGCTGACTGCAGGACTGATGGCCATTGCCTTCTGCGGATTCGCCGGACTGCTGTAGGAGGGAGACGGACAATGAGTGTAACAGGAATATTTACGGCTGCGGCTGTAGTGGGTGTGGTTGGCATTTTTGTAGGTCTGTTCCTGGGAGCAGCCGGAATTCGATTCCAGGTGGAGACAGATGAAAAGGAGGAAGCCGTGCTGGCGGCTCTGCCCGGCAATAACTGCGGAGGCTGCGGCTACGCGGGATGTTCGGGTCTGGCAGCGGCCATTGCCAAAGGAGAGGCGCAGGTGAATGCCTGTCCTGTGGGCGGAGAGCCGGTGGGGAAAAAAATTGCCGCCATTATGGGGGTGGAAGCAAAAGAGCAGGAGAGAATGACGGCCTTCGTTGCCTGTCAGGGAGACTGTGACAAGGCGAATACCGACTATGAATACAGCGGCGCCAGAGATTGCCGGATCATGGGCTTTGTGCCAGGCGGCGGGCCCAAATCCTGCAGCAGCGGCTGTCTGGGCTTTGGAAGCTGTGTGGCTGCCTGTCCCTTTGACGCCATTCATGTGGAGAACGGTGTGGCCGTGGTGGATCGGGAAGCCTGCAAGGCCTGCGGAAAATGTGTGGCAGCCTGCCCCAGGCATTTGATTTCCCTGATTCCCTACAGCGCAAGGATAGCAGTAGCCTGCAGTTCTGCGGACAAAGGGCCTGTGACCATGAAAGCCTGTAAAACAGGCTGTATCGGCTGCGGCATTTGTGTCAAAAATTGTCCCAGCCAGGCTGTGGCCGTGGCGGATTTCCACGCGGTGATTGATCAGGAAAAGTGTGTGGGATGCGGAGCCTGTGCAGAAAAATGCCCCAAGAAGGCCATTGTTGAGATCGGCGGGACCGCCGGCGGGACACGGCATCAGGGATAAGGAGTATAAGCATGAGATTACCGGAAGACTATGATGATCATTCCAGCATGACCCCCACCGTGATCATGACCATTGTGGCTGTGACTGCGTTTGTGGGAGCCATACTGATCATGGTTCTGATGATGAATAACGATACTAAAAACGGCAGCCTCCGGGACCAGCTTGCCAGCGAAGAGGTGCAGGGTTCTTCTCCCGTAGTTTTGGCGCCGGATGTGGATGAACTGCTGACGGGAAGCACTCTCCTGCCGGAGGACCTGGATTTTTGGGATAAGTACCCGCCCAAGGAGCCGGAGGAGCCCTCGGAGGAGACTCCGCCGCCCCAGGAGGCGGTTGAGAACGATCCGGCCACCGACGGAAAGCACACGTTGGTGCAGTATTCCAACGGCAAGGAGGAATGGGTGCTGATCAGCCCTTATCTGCCCAAGCATGAGTATGACTTTACCAGGCTGGTCTGTCAGTCCGATCTGATGAAATATTATGTGGACGGCAGGCAGACCTCTTATGTGGGCGTGGATATCTCCAAGGTACAGGATTATGTGGACTTTGTGAAGGTAAAAAAATCGGGAATTAATTTTGTGATGCTTCGGGCGGGAGCCAGAGGCTACGGCACGGGTCAGCTGATCGTGGACGATTATTTTAATGACAATTTAAAAAGGGCCACCGATGCGGGGCTGGAGGTGGGAGTATATTTCTTCTCCCAGGCGATTACCAAGGAGGAGGCTGTGGAGGAAGCCAATATGGTTCTGGAGAATCTGGGAGAATATCAGATTTCCTATCCCATAGCCTTTGATATGGAGTTTATCGAAAATGACCAAGCCCGGATTGACTCTCTGAGCAAGGCTGACAAGACCGCCATTGCAAAGGCTTTTCTGGATACCATCGCCGCCGCAGGTTACAAGACCATGCTGTACGGCAATAAGGAATGGCTGATAAAGGAGATAGATATGTCCAAGCTGACGGCTTACGATGTGTGGCTTTCCCAGCTCACGGATGTCCCCGACTATCCCTATCAGTTTACCATGTGGCAGTACAGCACCCAGGGCTCTGTAGACGGAATCGCGGGGGCGGTAAATATGAATATCAGCTTTATTGATTACTCGGAGAAGTGAAGTATTTTGTATCTTCCCTATGGTCTGTAGGCGGTAAGCTTGGGAGAGATTTGCAGGCCGGTATATATTTCGGCGTATTTGCTGGGTGAAAGCCCTTCAATGTAATTGGCAGTAAATCCTTTTGCAACGCCGTTTTTTTTCAGAATATCAATGGCCTTATTGTAGGCAATGGCGGCTTCCAGCTGGCTGGAATAGCGGCCTACCAGATAATTTCCTTTTATATGAATGCGGACAGCGTAAATGGGCTGTCCGTTTTTTTGTTCTATAGTTACGCCGTGGTAGGTATTCAGGATCAGAAGATTTTCCCGGCGGAAATCCGTGGGATCTCCGTTGATAAAGCGAAAGTCCCGGTCTTCTCGGGCGAAGGGCTTTATGCCGTAACGGGAGGCGATGCTGACCTGGAGACCGTAGTCTGCCACAAAGTAGTGGTTTCCCCGGCACATGATTTTGTGGGAGGAGTAGTAGAAAAGGTCATCCAGATCAAATTTCAGTACCCGGACGGGAGAAAGATAGTAATAAAACATTTTCTGCCCCATATAGATGGGAGTGCCGAAATAGATGCCGTTGTCCCGGAAATTGGCCAGACTGACCCACTTTTCAAAAGGCAGAGGAGAGGAATCAGGATAGTTTTCCGGAAGGCAGGAGGCATCGGACAGGACTCGTCGGCCCTCCCTGTAGGCGGCATGGGCGTCTTCCGGCGTGGAAAATCCTCCCAGACTGATATGTTTTCCTCTTTCGGTGAGAGAAGAGCGGAAATAGACTTCTCCATTTTTCCGGAGGGCGGTGAACACACCCTTGAGGGAAGGAGGATTTTTTCCGGTCTGTTTTTTGGGGCTTTGCTTTTTATTGTCTTCCAAGGAGAGCATATCCTTTCTGCTTATGTGTTCACGGCGCGTCATCAGAATTAGTATACCATCATTTTTCCTTACAACACAATATTTTGGAAATATTTTTCAGCTCAGGTTCATATACTGTTACTATTCACAGGCTTGTACCGCTGGTTTTCATTTTTCGTTGGGAAGCCTGCTTATGTAAAATGTGCCCAAGACATAATTCGTGCGGATTATGTTACTGCTCACGGCGGCGCGATTAACAGCTGCGCAGATATAGCGGGGTGGCGTCGGAAGATTCTGTGTTGCGGGAAAGGATAAAAATCATGTATAAAAAAGCCATAGGCTTGCTGTTGCTGGGAAATTTGATTTTGCTATTGGGATTTGCGTGTGTAAGGGGGGCGGAGGCCGCAAGGCTGACCGCCCAGCCGATGGAACAGCTGCGTCTGGATCTGGAGGATCTGATGGAAAAGGAGGACTCCATGGAAGAGGGGCATTCCATGGCTTCCGGATTCATACAGGAGGCCGGGAAAAGTGCGCTGGATTGGACTGACTTCTATATGACGCTGGGAATCGGGGAGGTACAGGTGTCCGTTTCAGGACAGCGTGTGGTGGACTATCAGATGATGGAGCCGGCAGATGTCTGGAATCTGTCCGAGGAAGATCGAGAGGTGCTGCTGCGGATCGTGGAGGCGGAGGCGGGAAGCGAGGATGAGGACGGAAGGCTTCTGGTAGCCAATGTGGTGCTGAACCGGGTGGTCAGCGATTTGTTTCCCGATACGGTGCCGGATGTGGTATTCCAGCGGGGAAAAGGTGTGACCCAGTTTTCTCCGGTAGCCAGTGGGAGTTATTACAGGGTAAAGGTCAGTGAGACCACTGTCTCGGCGGTGGAACGTGCTCTGAAGGGGGAAGATATTTCCCAGGGAGCGCTGTATTTTGCTTCCAGGAGGTATGCTTCCGACAGCAATATGAGATGGTTTGACGAGAAGCTGACTTTTCTGTTTCAGCATGGGGGACATGAATTTTTCAAGTGACTTGCACCGTGAAAAAAAGTGTGCTATACTGAAACACCACAGAAGAAATGCAGAAAAAATACAGAAAAATACAGAGGGAGCTGCCATGGAAATATTGTATAAAAGCACGCGGAGCGGCGAAAAGCCTGTGCGGGCATCGGAGGCTATATTAAAGGGGCTGGCCGATGACGGAGGGCTGTTTGTGCCGGAGCGTATTCCTGAAATGGACAAAAGTTTGAAAGAGCTGTCGCAGATGACCTATCAGGAGACCGCTTATGAGGTGATGAAGCTTTTCTTTACGGATTTTTCGGAGGAAGAGTTAAAGAGCTGTATTGAAAAGGCTTATGATTCCAAGTTCGACACGGAGGCAGTGGTTCCGCTGGCAGAGGCGGGGGGCGCTTACTATCTGGAGCTGTTCCATGGCCCTACCATTGCTTTTAAGGATATGGCTTTGTCTATTCTGCCCCATCTGATGATTACTTCCGCCAGAAAGAATAATGTTAAAAATGAGATCGTTATCCTGACGGCCACCTCCGGTGATACCGGAAAAGCGGCTCTGGCAGGCTTTGCCGGGGTGGAGGGCACCAGGATCATGGTCTTTTACCCCAAAGGCGGCGTCAGCCCGATCCAGGAAAAGCAGATGGTGACCCAGACCGGGGACAATACCTGTGTGGTGGGTATTCACGGTAATTTTGACGATGCCCAGACCGGCGTAAAAAGGATATTCTCTGACAGGGAACTGGCGGAGGAGCTGGCTGAGCAGGGATTTCAGTTTTCTTCGGCCAATTCCATCAATATCGGACGGCTGATCCCCCAGATCTGTTATTACGTTTACGCCTGCGCCCGGCTGTTGGCGGAAGGGCGGATCGAAGAGGGAGACACAGTGAATGCTGTGGTGCCCACCGGCAATTTCGGCAATATTCTCGCGGCCTATTATGCGAAGCGGATGGGACTTCCCCTGGGAAAGCTGATATGTGCATCCAATGAAAATAAAGTGCTTTATGACTTTTTCCGCACCGGTACTTATGACAGAAACAGGGAGTTTATATTGACCAGTTCGCCGTCCATGGATATTCTGGTATCCAGCAATCTGGAGCGGCTGATTTATCATATAGCAGGGGATGATTCCCAGAAAAACAGAGAGCTGATGGAGACGCTGGTCAGCCGGGGAAGCTATGAAATCACAGAGGAAATGAGAGCGGCACTGGAGGATTTCTACGGGAATTATGCAGACGAAGGTGAGACGGCGGAAGAGATCCGGCGGCTTTATGAGTCCTGCGGTTATGTAGTGGATACCCATACGGCGGTAGCCTCTGCGGTTTACCAAAAGTATACGGCCCAGACAGGGGACAGAGAAAAAACCATAATTGCTTCCACGGCCAGTCCTTTTAAGTTTACCCGGAGCGTTATGGAGGCCATTGACGGAAAATGTCAGGATATGGACGATTTTGCCCTGGTGGACCGGCTGTCGTCCCTGGCCAATGTGGAGGTTCCCCGTGCTGTGGAGGAAATTCGTAATGCACCCGTAATCCACCGGTCAGAGTGCGATGCGGATCAGATGAAGGATACGGTAAGAAAATTTTTGCTGGAGGGAAAGAGCTTATGACAACGGAAGAAATGTTGAGCAGAGTGGATCATACCCAGCTGAAGGCTTTTGCCACATGGGAGGACATTGTGAGCCTGTGCGACGAGGCGGTGGAGTTTCATACCGCCAGTGTCTGCGTGCCGCCCTGTTATGTAAAGCGGATTCATGATACATATGGGGATAAGGTTAATATCTGCACGGTGATCGGGTTCCCCTTAGGCTACAGCGTGACGGAGGCCAAGGCTGCGGAGATCAGGCAGGCCCTGGCGGAGGGCTGCAATGAGATTGACATGGTGGTCAATATCAGCGATGTAAAGAACGGGGATTTTGACAAGGTGGAGCAGGAGATCCGCACCCTTAAAGGCGTCTGCGGAGACCATATTCTGAAGGTGATTATCGAGGCCTGCTACCTGACACAGGAGGAAAAGATTGCCATGTGCAGGGCTGTGACAAATGCGGGAGCGGATTACATCAAGACCTCCACAGGCTTCGGAACCGGCGGCGCCGTAAGAGAGGACGTGGAGCTGTTCCGCAAATATATCGGTCCTCAGGTCAGAATCAAGGCCGCAGGAGGAATTTCCACTCTGGAGGATTTGGAGATGTTTATTTCCCTGGGCTGTGACCGTATCGGTACATCCAGAGCGGTGGGACTTTGCAGAGGGCAGAGTGTAAAAGGAGATTATTAAACGGCGGTTCCGCGAGGCGTTTTTGTGCGCTGTTTGCATAAAAACGCCGGGCAGCACAGTGCATCATGTTACTATTTGCGGCGAATCCGTGAATAATAAGGATTTGGAAGGAAGGGTACGGGATATGGAAAATGCGGTGATCTGCGGCAGACTTACAAAACTGAGAGAACGAATGCAGGCGGAGGGAATCGACTATTATATGATTCCCACTGCCGATTTTCATAATTCGGAATATGTAAATGATTATTTTATGGTGAGAGAATATTTCTCTCATTTTTCCGGTTCCAACGGAACGCTGCTGGTATGGCAGGACGGCGCCGGACTCTGGACGGACGGACGCTATTTTATCCAGGCCGAGAAAGAGCTTCAGGGCACAGGAATCGCACTGTTCCGTATGCAGGACGAGGGTGTCCCGGACATGGACGAATTTCTCAGCCAAAATATGAAGCAGGGGCAGACTCTTGGATTTGACGGAAGAGTTGTGTCCGCTTCAGAGGGGAAAAAGCTGGAAAAAAAGCTGGCCGGTAAGGAAGTAAGTTTTTTGTTTGAAAAGGATCTGGCGGAAACCATATGGACGGACAGACCGGCTTTTCCCGCAGGCAGAGTGTGGATGCTGGATGAGGCCCTGGCCGGTAAAAGCGTAGAGGAAAAGCTGGGGGAGACGCTGGAGAAGGTTGAGAAGGAAGGTGCGGACAGCCTGTTTCTTACAAAGCTGGATGATCTCATGTGGCTTTTCAATATCAGAGGCTGTGACGTGGAATGCAATCCGGTGGCTATGTCCTACGCATATCTTTCCCGGGAAGAGACAGTGCTGTTTATCCAGAAGGCCGTTCTGGAGGACACTGCCGCGGCTTCTCTTGCCGCCAAGGGTGTTAAGGTGGAAGAGTATGATACCGTGACGGATTATCTGAAGACCTTGCCGGAGGGACGTAAGGTTATGGCGGATCAGCGTCAGTGCAGTTATGCCCTTTATCGGATCCTGTCCGGAAGGCAGACAGTGGTGGAGAAAAAGAATCCCACAGAGCTGCTGAAGGCGGTGAAAAATCCTGTGGAGCTGGCCCATATGGAAGATATTTATCTGAAGGACAGCGTGGCGCTCACCAGGTTTATTTATTGGTTAAAGACCAATATCGGCAAGATAGAGATCACGGAGGTGACGGCGGCGGACCACCTGGAAATGCTACGCCGTCAGATTCCGGAATTTTTGGATTTGTCCTTTCCCACCATCGCCGGTTACGGGGAAAATGCGGCTATGATGCATTACGAAGCCACACCTGACAGCTGTGCGGTGCTGAAGCCAGAAGGAATGCTTTTGGTGGATTCCGGGGGACAGTACCTGGGAGGTACCACGGATGTGACCAGGACGATTGTGCTGGGGCCTGTATCCGATGAGATCCGCAGGCACTATACGGCTGTGGCGGCAGGAATGCTTCAGATGACCAACGCCCGCTGGATTCACGGCTGTACCGGGAGAAACCTGGATATACTGGCCCGTCAGCCCGTTTGGGAGCTGGGGCTGGATTATAAATGCGGCACCGGTCATGGAGTGGGCTATATTCTGAATGTGCACGAGGGTCCTCAGGGACTGAGATGGCGTTATGTGGAAGGGGTGTCGGAAGCTGTTATTGAGGCCAGCATGGACATTACCAATGAACCTGGTGTTTATGTGGAGGGAAGCCACGGCATCCGCATTGAAAACGTGATGGTGGCGGAGAACGACGTGAAGAATGAATATGGTCAGTTTATGTATTTTAAGACGCTGACCTGGGTTCCCATCGATATGGATGGGATAGACGAGCGATATTTGACACAGACGCAGAAGGAGTATCTGTATACATATCAGAGGCAGGTTTATGAGAGGCTTGCTCCCTTCCTGGAGGAGGAAGAACGGGAGTGGCTGAAGAAGGAAACCAGGGTGGAGTAGGGAGTGACTGTGTTCGCACAGCCGCGCCAGATGCCGCTGCTGTGTTCGTTCAGCCGCGCCAGATGCCGTTGCTGTGTTCGTTCAGCCGCGCCAGGTGCCGTTGCTGTGTTCGTTCAGCCGCGCCAGATGCCGCTGCTGTGTTCGTTCAGCCGCGCCAGGTGCAACTGCTGTGTTCGTTCAGCCGCGCCATTCGCAAAGCCGCGCTTTCAGCGTTTATCGCTTGCTGCGCAAGCTGTCTTTGCTCATAGTATGGCGCTCCCTCAGTCACTGCATATGACGGAAAATTTGTGCGAGCACAATTTTCCGTCATCCTCAGTGACTGGCTGAACTGGTAATCTAAAATCTGTATAAATTCCGTGCGGGCTTTCTTGACTTTTTGGGGAGGCTTTGAGATAATAGGTAAGAATATGGTGGTTCTTTCAATTGCGGGGGATTACCGTAAAATCAAGGCTGACTCGCCGGGCCTGGGAACCGGAGAGTGAGAATACATTTTTAAGGAGGACGTTTAGAATGTCAACAAAAGCGTATTACCCTATTTCTGAAATTGGCGCTGGCAAGCCCGGTTTCAGCAAGACGCGTTCTATCATCGAGGCGGCTTTCTACGGAAACAACGTAGTAAAGGTCAATACCTTGAGAGAAGCCTATGAACTGGCCAAGAATTCTCCCGGAACTGTGGTTACGGATATGCCGGTATACAGAGCGGAAGAGCAGGGACTGGACAAGGATGCCAAGGTGTTGCTGTTCAATGACGGCGCCGTTACAGGCCGTTATGCAGCTGCCCGCCGTATCAAGGGCGAGCCCGGTGTGGATGCCGTGAAGCTTGACAAGGTGGTTATGGATGCCGTTTACAGAACCCGCTGGGAGACCATGTACCATGCAGAGTGCTTTATCGGTCTGGATCCCGAGTTTATGGTAAAGGCTCACCTTCTGATTCCGGAAGGGGAAGAGAACATCCTTTACAACTGGATGCTGAATTTCCAGTATATGTCTGACGAGTATGTGAGAATGTACAGAAATTCTCAGCCGGTGGGAGAGGGCAAGGAGCCGGATATCTATATCTTCTCCAATCCTCAGTGGACTCCCGCTGAGGCTCCCGATGTTGACTACAGCTGCCTGAGCGATCCTCTGACCCTGTGCTATTTTGATACGGATCAGAACTGTGCCGCTATCCTGGGCATGAAGTATTTCGGCGAGCATAAGAAGGGTACCCTGACCATGGCCTGGGCTATGGCTAACAGAAACGGCTATGCATCCTGCCATGGCGGACAGAAGGAGTACACGTTGGCCGACGGCAGCAAGTATGTGGCTTCCGTATACGGTTTGTCAGGTTCCGGAAAGTCCACCCTGACCCATGCAAAGCACAACGGCAAGTACGAGATCAAGGTTCTGCATGATGATGCGTTCATTATCAATACCGATACCTGCGCTTCCATTGCTCTGGAGCCCTCTTACTTTGACAAAACTGCCGATTATCCTACAGGCTGTGCGGACAACAAGTTCCTGCTCACCGCTCAGAACTGCTCCGCTACCCTGGATGAGGACGGAAAGGTACAGCTGGTGACTGAGGACATCAGAAACGGTAACGGACGCGCTATCAAGTCAAAGCTGTGGTCTCCTAACCGTGTGGATAAGATCGACGCACCTGTAAATGCTATTTTCTGGATCATGAAGGATCCTACCATTCCTCCTGTGGTGAAGCTCAAAGGCGCGGCCCTTGCTTCCGTAATGGGTGCGACTCTGGCTACCAAGACCTCTACCGCAGAGCGTGTGGCGGCAGGCACCGATATGAATGCTCTTCGTATCGTTCCTTATGCAAATCCGTTCAGAACCTATCCTCTGGTACACGACTATGATAAGTTCAAGAAGCTGGTGGAAGAGAAGAATGTAGACTGCTACATCGTAAATACCGGTGACTTTATGGGCACCAAGGTGAAGCCTGCAGATACTCTGGGAATTCTGGAGAGCATCGTGGAGGGCAAGGCCAGCTTTGAGAAGTGGGGCAACTTTGAGGATATCGAGATCATGTACGACTGGAATGGCAAGACTGCCGATTTCCGTCCTGACTTGAAGGATGCAGATTATGTTGCCGCTTTGAAGAAAGCAATGCAGGACCGCGTAAAGGCTGTGGAAGATTTCGCAACCAAGAAGGAAGGCTACGACAAGCTTCCCGACGAGGCTCTGAATGCCCTGAAGAAGCTGGTGGACGAGGCTTCCGCTCTGTAAAATAAGTTCATAGAAGCGCGCAGGAAAGAACTTTTCTGTGTATACAATCAACGCCGCAGGAGGCTTCTGCTTCCTGTGGCGTTGTTGCTTGCAATTCTCAAAATCGGAATTCGGTGTTAGCTAATTATATTTTCAATCTCGATCTTATCGCCCCATCATCCTCATCTTTTCCAACAACTTCAAATCCACTGCCCAGGCATAACCGCTCCGATGCTTTATTTTCCGGATGCCAGGACGCATATATATACTCAACAGTTCCATAAGGAAATGTCTTTATGTATTCAATGATTTTTTTCATTGTTTCTTTTCCAATACCTTTTCCCTGATAATCCTTTGCAATCATTAATCTGTAAATCTCATATCCGGGAGTATCATCAAAATCACATTCTTTTTCGTATGTTATAAGAGTAAATCCTATCATTTTGTCATTACAGTATATTCCAAATGGGATACATCTGTAATATTTTTCTGCATCCTCTTTATTTGCATCTGAATGCGCATATGCCTCTGCCAAGCTAAAAATGTTTGGATTAACAAACTGTTTTTGCCAATCATGTACGTCAAGTTCAATGCACTCCATCCAATTATCATGATTTATTTTTTTTAAATTAACCATAGTTTTTCCTCCGCAATTTCCGATTTGTCGATAGCTTCATCATAGCACTTCGTTTCCTGAAATGAAATAGATTTTTTCCCGGTCACACCTGCATCAGTTTCCTCCGGCTTAAGGTATTGGATGGCATGGTGGTGAAGCCGGCTGCATGAGAGTTTAGTTTTACTCTTTTTTGATGATAATTTACTTGCAATATTATGTGTCAGACTATATAATTATTATATCAGATAAATTCTGACAAAAGCAACGCGTCAGGGACATTGTACTGTCAATCACGAAGGCAGACCCCAGAAAACCAGGTCCCAGAAAACGTGAAGTCTTTGTTATGACGCGGCAGGTTCGGCAGAGTACAGTAAACGAAAGGGGACATCCATGGAAAGTAAAGTGATCAAATTTTACTCGAAGGCAGGAAGCAATATTGTCCTGCGCGCAATCCCGGGGCATTTTGCCACCAGTCATTCCCATATTAATTACTATGCGGATATGACCTATTTAAAAACCCGAAGGAGCGAGGCGTCTGCGGTGGCCAAGGCATTTGTACAGCGATTTCCTGTGGAGACGGTGGTTGATACCATTGTCTGTATGGACGGTACGGAAGTAATCGGCGCCTATATGGCGGAAGAGCTGGAAAGGGGAAATTTTCCCAATCATAATATGCACCATACGGTTTATGTGGTGACGCCGGAGTTTAATTTTAACAACCAGATGATTTTCCGGGACAATCTTGTGCCTGCCATCAAAGGGAAAAATGTGGTTCTGCTTCTGGCTACCACTACCACGGGCCTGACCATCGGCAGAAGCATGGCCTGTATTGATTATTACGGCGGCAAGGTACAGCAGATCTGTTCTGTGTTCAGCGCCGTCTCTTCCATTGACGGACATTCTGTGGAGAGTATTTTCACCACGGCTGACGTGCCCGGTTATCAGGCATATGAGGCCTATGCCTGTCCCTATTGCAAGAATAAACAGAAACTTGACGCCATGGTTAACGGATATGGATATTCTAAGCTGTAAATGGCAAAAATTTCTGTTGTAATCTTCGTACATATTCGTTATAATAATAGTAACCTGAAATGCACGATAACTTCTGTTCAGTTTTGAACCTACATTTCTTTAAACGGGACTCCTATATCGCCAAGTGGCTGTCAGGCCCTCACTTGCCGGCGCAGACCGGTAAGGATCGGAAGGGAAGGCAAAAGCTGTGGCTGCGGTAACCCACCTAGCATTGCTAGGAGTCAAAAGACAGGAGGCGGCATTTTGGGGATATACAGAAGAAAAGAGCAGCCCGAAAGGCTGCTCTTTTATGCACACGGAGCAGAAAGGTATATGCTGCTTTCGCAGTCTGCCCCGGCACGACGAGCAGGGGGAAAAACCGCCCCTGCTCCATTGCAGAAGAGCTTTGCAGTATCATAACATTGAGACGGGGGAGAGAATATTGGACAGAGACAGACGCGGATGGAACAGATCCCAGCGGATGCAGATGAAGGCATTTATCTGTGTGCTGGGGTTTTTGCTGATAATTATTTTGCTTTTCGGAAAGCTGTTGGGATTGTTGATACATAGGGGAGCGGGAGATGAGGAAGAGCCGGAGCCTTCCGTTCCTCATATTCCCGTGGTGGAAACCTTTTCAAACGTGTGGATTCTGGAGGAGAAGCCGGAGGGTATTCTTATTTTCCGGGATGGGGAGCGAATGGATTTGAGCTTTGCGGAGAGTTTGGAGGAAGGCGTTGAGGCGGTTTCCAGGCCCGCGGGATCCCTGCGGGAGCAGGTGGCGGATGTGACGCTCACAGACGGCCTGGTCACGGAGGTGGTGCCAAAGACGACAAAAATCAATGGAAGGATCCTCAGCGCCAATGAGGGCGGCATCGAAGTGGAGGGCTTCGGGAGGCTTCCGTTGGCAGCGGATTATAAGGGTTACCGCCTGTATGACAGTCTGGAGATGTGTACGGCGGCAGATCTGCGCTTCGGGTATGATTTTACGGATTTCTGTGTGGAGAATGGGGAGATCTGCGGTATCCTTATGGTTAAGGAGGAGGCCATGGAGTATATCCGGGTACTGATCCGGTCAGGGGATTATGAGGGGATTCTTCATTCCGGCCCGGTGGTTACGGCGGATACAGATTTCACTGTGACCTACGGCGCGTATGGAAGCCTGAAGGAGGAAAAGCATCAGGCAGGAGAGGAGATTACTTTTTCACCGGACAGCGCCTATTTTGAGGGGAGCCGGGTGTGGATTACACCGGAGGTGCTTACCGGGAAGGTGGTTCTGCAAAATGTGGGAAGAAGCCAGGGAACGCCTTCTTATCGGGGAAAAATGGAATTGCTGCTGACGGAAGGAGGGATTGCTGTAATCAATGAGGTGCTGTTGGAGGAATATCTGTACAGTGTGGTGCCCAGTGAGATGCCCTCAAGCTACCCCGGGGAGGCGCTGAAGGCACAGGCCGTCTGTGCCAGAACTTACGCCTATGGCCATATGGAGCATGCGGGGTATCCTAAATACGGCGCGCATGTGGACGACAGTACCTCCTACCAGGTTTACAATAATATTCTGGAGCAGGAGAGCACCACCACCGCAGTGAAGGAGACTTATGGACAGCTGCTGTATACGGCGGAGGGAAATCTGGCGGGAACATATTATTACTCCACCTCCTGCGGCATGGGCAGTGAGGCTACAATCTGGAAAACGGAGACTGCCCCCACTCTCACTTATCTGAAGGCCAAGGCCTTGAGCCGCAGTAATATGGAGCAGGCTGTTGCCGTCATGTCAGGTGGACTGCCCGTCCAGAGCATCGGGGAGGACATGGGTGCGCTGCTGCAGCAGGAGGAGGCCTTCGCTGCCTTTATCACCGCTAAAAATCCGGATGACTTTGAATACGGCGAGGGATGGTACAGATGGACCTATCAGGTGGAGAAGCTGGATAGGGATCATCTTCGGAAGGTTCTTCAGAAAAGATATGAGGCCAACAGCAGTCTGGTGCTGACCTGGGACGGCGAAGAGTATGTCAGTAAAAAGATCGATACGCTGGATGAGATTATAGATATCCGGGTGGAAAAGAGAGGAAGAGGCGGAATCGCTGATGAGCTTGTGATTGAAACAAAGAGCCAGCAGATCAAGGTTATATCCGAGCACAATATCCGATATGTGTTAAATGACGGCAAGAGCAAAATTATCAGACAGGATGGCAGCAAGATCGCCAGCCCGAATCTTCTTCCCAGTGGTTTTTTCGTGATCAATACTGGAAAAGAAAACCAAAGTGTGGTAGGATATACGTTGACCGGAGGAGGATTTGGCCACGGCGTGGGAATGAGCCAGAACGGCGCGCGGGCTATGGCCGGGGATGGGTATTCGGCCCGGGAAATACTGCAGTTCTTTTATGAAGGCTGTCAGGTAAGAGGCATATATGGAGACAGTTGAGTGCTGGAGGAAGAAATACTGTGTTGAGTAAGCTTTTTCAGATGTGGGGGGATGTTTCTTCCCGGATGAGAAAACAAAATATTAGTTCTCATGCGGCAAGCATAGCGTTTTTCTTCTTTTTATCCATTGTGCCCATGCTGATCATGATCTGCACCATTATTCCTTATACTCCGCTGACTGAGGAGGATCTTGTGGAGGCGGTGACGGACATTACGCCGGACGTGGTGGACCCGCTGGCGGAAAGTCTTATTTCTGAGGTTTATGACAAGTCTGCAGGAATATTGTCCGTGGCGGTGATCACTATTATCTGGTCTGCCGCCAAAGGTGTAATGGCGCTGATGAGAGGGCTGAATGCGGTCAATGAGGTGGAGGAAAAGAGAAATTACTTTGTGATACGGGCGATTGCCTCCTTTTATACGGTGATCATGCTTGTAGTAGTGATATTATCGCTGTTTATCATGGTGTTTGGCAATCAGCTGGTCTCTCTGGCGCTTCACCGGGTGCCGCAGCTGGAGAGTGTGGTTTCCTTTTTCATGAACTTCCGCTTTACTGTGGTATGGGGGGTGCTGACGGCTCTTTTTGCAGCCGTTTATGCCTATGTCCCGAACGATAAGCTGAAATTCCGGGAACAGATTCCAGGGGCGGCTTTTTCTGCCGTAGTGTGGAGTGTTTTTTCCTGGTGCTTTTCCTTATATTTGAATTACAATAATTCCTATGGTATCTATGGCAGTCTGTCCATTATAATCATTGTGCTGCTGTGGATGTACTTCTGTATGTATATTATTATGATCGGCGCCTGCCTGAACCGGTATTTTCGTTTTGCAGTGAGCCCGGCAGGAGGAAGAAAAAATTGAAGCACGAAGGAGAGGTAAAATGGATATAGCAAAGAAAATAGTTCCCTATTTGACTGCCATAGCGTCGCTGGCTGTGGGGGTTCTTGTCTTTTTCCTGGCAGATGTGGAGGGACTGCTTTGGTCCCTGCAGAAGGAGCCGCCTGTGAATGGAGAGGATATTGTCAGTGTGGATTCGGAGCACTGGCTGGGGGACGTGTCGGGCAGGGAAGCAGGAGAAGGTATTCTGCATCTGACCACGGGCCAGGAGTGGGAAGATCTCAACCGTGTGGATTATGTGACGGCGGATCCGGTGAAAATTTATAATACAAATGTATATGATCTGGCCGAATGGGCCGACAGGACGCGCCGTTCCCGAACCGGAACCTACAGGGGCTCCAAGCCGGGAGCGAAAAAGATGCCCTTTGACTATCTGTGGGGATATCCTCCCTACTTTGGTGCAGAGTACAATCCTTATTATATTGTGGAGCTGGAGGACGGATCCCGGATATTGGCAATGATGAGCAGAAGCGCGGCTGCCAGGGTCCGCAGAGGGGAGAGCCTTCCTTTGGGAACCAAGGAGAATCTGGGAAACATGCAGGCAGAGCCTTTGCTTCGGGAATTCTGCAAGTCCATGGGTGTATCCACAGATTACTATCTGCATGCTCTGGACGAAGACTGGATGGAGAGCAGAGTGGGTCTGGTGTTTTACGGAAAGATTGCCTGCGGAGTTACAGCATTTATATTGGTGCTGGTCATCGGTTCAGTGTTGGAAAAACGGATGAAAAAAAATAATTCTTGACATTTATTGAGAAAGTAACTAGAATAAGGGCAGTTAAAGGCGTTGATGGTGTACAGTAGAGGTTTATTTTCCGGCAGAGAGAGGAGGCCGCCGGCTGAAAGCTTCCTCAGGTTCAGATAAACCTTCGAAATTCCCACCGGAGCTGTCCGGCAGAACCCAGTCCTGAATGATTCAGAAAATGGTGCAGTGGAGGCATCCTTTGGGACTGTATGTAGGCTGGGCCGTGTTGCGCTCGTTAAGCGTATGAGAGCCGGGTCCCTTAGGCGGGACATCGGAAGCAGGGTGGTACCGCGGAGATTTTTCGTCCCTTGCAGTTTCGTTGTGGAGCTGCAGGGGATTCTTTTTATGCGCAGGCCGTGTAGAGGAAATTGCCGCAGGTCCGTGCGGAGGAAAAGAAAAAAACAGAGAAAGGAAGAAGACATGAGAGCCAGATTAGATCAGATCAGGGAGCAGGTGCAGGCGCAGATCAAGAGCTGCGACACTGCCGACAAGCTGAATGAAATCCGGGTAGCCGTTCTGGGCAAGAAGGGACAGCTTACAGAGCTTTTGAAGTCCATGAAGGATGTTGCTCCGGAGGAGCGGCCCAAGGTGGGACAGATGGTAAACGAGGCCAGGGCGGAGATCGAAAGAGTGCTGGAGGAGCAGAAAACCCGGATGGAGAAAGCTCTTCGGGAGGCCCGGATGAAGGCGGAGGTTATCGACGTGACGCTTCCGGCCAGGAAGGCCGAGCTGGGACACAGGCATCCCAACACCATTGCCCTGGAAGAGGTGGAGCGGATTTTTGTGGGTATGGGCTATGAGGTGGTGGAAGGCCCGGAGGTGGAGAGAGATTATTATAATTTTGAGGCGCTGAATATTCCGGCGGATCATCCGGCAAAGGATGAACAGGACACTTTTTTCGTTACCGGCGATATCCTGCTGCGCACCCAGACCTCCGGTGTGCAGGTTCATGAAATGGAGAAGGGAAAGCTGCCTATCCGCATGATCGCTCCGGGCAGAGTGTTCCGGGCGGACGAGGTGGATGCCACGCACTCGCCCTCCTTCCATCAGATCGAGGGGCTGGTTATCGATAAAAATATTACCTTTGCGGATTTGAAGGGTACGCTGGCCCAGTTTTCCAGAGAGCTGTTCGGCGAGAATACGAAGGTCAAGTTCCGTCCTCACCATTTTCCGTTCACAGAGCCCAGCGCCGAAATGGACGTATCCTGCTTTAAGTGCGGCGGCAGGGGGTGCCGATTCTGTAAGGGAAGCGGCTGGATCGAAATTTTGGGCTGTGGAATGGTCCATCCCCATGTGCTGGAAATGAGCAATATTGATCCGGAAGAGTATACAGGATTTGCTTTCGGCGTAGGCCTGGAGCGTATTGCCCTGCTGAAATACGAGATCGACGATATGCGCCTGCTGTATGAGAATGATATTCGTTTCCTGAGGCAGTTCTGACGGAGGGGATGAGCCGGTTCAAGAATAAAGATTCAGGAAGATCAATTTAAGAAGATTAATTCGAGAATATAGATAAAGACAGATTTTAGAATAAAGCTTAGGAAAGGAAGTAAACTCTATGAATGCAGCGTTATCATGGATCAGAGCATATGTACCCGGGCTGGAATGCACCGATCAGGAGTATTGCGACGCCATGACTCTGTCGGGCACCAAGGTGGAAGGGTACGAGCGAAGAGACCGGAATCTGGAAAAAATCGTGGTGGGTCAGATTAAATCCATTGAGAAGCATCCGGATGCCGATAAGCTTATAGTGTGCCAGGTGGATATTGGGCAGGAGACTATACAGATCGTCACCGGAGCCCGAAATGTAAAGGAAGGAAATAAGGTTCCTGTGGTGCTGGACGGAGGAAAGGTGGCGGGCGGCCATGACGGCGGCCCCCTTCCCGAGGACGGGATTCGTATTAAGGCAGGAAAGCTTCGGGGTGTGCCCTCTCAGGGTATGATGTGCTCCATTGAGGAGCTTGGCTCCGACAGGAACATGTACCCGGAAGCGCCGGAGGAGGGAATCTATATTTTCCCGGACGATACGACGGTGGGAGCCGATGCCGTGGAGCTTCTGGGACTTCGGGATACGGTGTTTGAGTATGAGGTCACCAGCAACCGGGTGGACTGCTACAGTGTTCTGGGTCTGGCCAGGGAGGCGGCGGCTACCTTCCGCAAGTCCTTTGTCCCTCCCGTGGTGAAGGAAACCGGAAACCAGGAGAACGTAAACGATTACGTCAGCGTGGAGGTTCTGGACCAGGAGCTTTGTCCCAGGTATCTGGCCAGAGTCTGCAAAAATATCAAGATTGCTCCTTCTCCCCAATGGATGCAGAGAAGGCTGGCCTCCAGCGGAATCCGGCCCATCAATAATCTGGTGGACATTACCAATTATGTGATGGAAGAGTACGGACAGCCCATGCACGCCTATGATCTGGACACCATCGCGGGACACAAGATCATTGTCCGCAGGGCCCAGGATGGGGATCAGTTCCAGACTCTGGATGAACAGATGCGCAGGCTGGATGGAGATGTGCTCATGATCTGCGACGCGGAAAAGGAAATCGGTATTGCCGGTATTATGGGCGGTGAAAACTCCAAGATTACCGACAACGTGACTACGGTTCTGTTTGAGGCCGCCTGCTTCAACGGTCCCAATATCCGGAAATCTGCCAAGAGAGTGGGACTGCGCACGGATGCCTCCGGAAAGTTTGAGAAGGGGCTGGAGCCCCATAATGCTCTGGAAGCCATCAACCGGGCCTGCCAGCTGATCGAAGAGCTGGGCTGCGGAGAAGTGGTGGGGGGAACGGTGGATGTGGTCCGTCCCATGCAGGAGAAAAAGCTTCTTCCCTTCCGGCCTGAAAAATATAATAAGCTGCTGGGTACCCAGGTGTCCGGGGAGGAAATGCTGGAAATCTTCCGCCGGCTGGAGATCGGGATCCGGGAAAAGGAGGACGGTGCAGCGGAGCTTGTGATTCCCTGGTTCCGTCAGGACTTAAACTGCGATGCCGACATGGCGGAGGAGGTAGCCAGATTTTACGGCTATGACAAAATCCCCACCACCCTGCCCGACGGCGAGGCCACCGCAGGGAAGCTTTCCTATAAGCTTCGCATTGAGCAGAAGGCCAGGGACGTGGCCGAATACTGCGGATTTTCCCAAGGAATGTGCTATTCCTTTGAGAGTCCCAGAGTATTTGACAGGCTGCTGCTGCCGGAGGACGATGCACTTCGCCGCACAGTGACCATTACCAATCCTCTGGGAGAGGATTTCTCCGTTATGCGGACCATTTCCCTGAATGGAATGCTCACCAGCCTTGCATCCAACTATAACCGCAGAAACAGGAACGTAAAGCTGTATGAGCTTGGAAATATTTATCTGCCGGGAGAGCTTCCTTTAAAGGAGCTGCCCGACGAGAGGATGCAGTTCACCCTGGGCTTTTACGGGGAGGGGGATTTCTATACCATGAAGGGCGCGGTGGAAGAATTTTTTGCCTGTGTGGGAATGAAGAAAAGACCTGCCTATGACCCCCATGCCCAAAAGACCTTCCTGCATCCCGGACGTCAGGCGCTGATCGGATATGAAGGTGTCACTGTAGGCTTCCTGGGAGAGGTGCACCCCCAGGTTCTGGACAATTACGGGATTGGGGAGAGAGCCTATGTGGCGGTGCTGGATATGCCGGCGCTGGAACCCTTTACCACCTTTGACAGAAAATATGAGGGCGTGGCAAAATATCCCGCGGTGAAACGGGACCTGAGTATGGTGGTGCCGAAGAGCATTCTGGCCGGGGAGATCGAAGGCGTGATCACCCAGAGGGCGGGAAAGCTTTTAGAGACCTTGGAGCTCTTTGATGTCTATGAGGGATCTCAGATCAAAGAGGGCTTCAAATCCATGGCGTATTCCGTTACCTTCCGAGCGAAAGACAGAACGCTGGAGGAGGCCGATGTAAACGGAGCCATGAAGAAGATCCTGAACGGACTGGAGCAGATGGGAATCGAGCTGAGAAGCTAAATCCGATAGTTTTTGAAATGATAAAGCTGAAGCTGTAAAAAAAGAGAGTTAGGAGTAAAGACAATGGAAAAGAAAAACACATGGGAGACCTACGACGAGAAGAGACTGAAAAAGCTGGAGAAGGTGAACAAAGAATACAGAGAATTTCTGGACAACGGAAAGACGGAGCGGGAGTGCATCGACACTATTGTGAACACCATTGAAGCAGAAGGCTACCGGGAGCTGGAGAGTCTGATCCGGGAGGGACATACGCTCCGGCAGGGCGACAAGGTATACAGCGTCTGGATGAACAAATCCATTGTGATGTTCCAGGTGGGAAGCAAGCCCATAAGCCAGGGCCTTAATATCCTGGGAGCGCATATCGACAGCCCCAGGCTGGACGTGAAGCAGAATCCTCTCTATGAGGACGGCGGAATGGCTTATCTGGATACCCACTATTACGGCGGCGTGAAAAAATATCAGTGGGTGGCTCTCCCTCTTGCCATTCACGGCGTGGTGGTGAAAAAGGACGGAACCACCATTGAATTGAATATCGGTGAAAATGAGGATGATCCGGTATTTTTTGTTTCCGATCTGCTGATCCATCTGGCAGGAGAACAGCTGGAGAAAAAAGCGGCGAAGGTCATCGAGGGCGAGGCTCTGGATCTGATCGTGGGAAGCCGTCCCATTTTGCTGGGACAGGCGGAGGAGGAAGAGCGGTCTGAGAAGGTAGAAAAACATTCTGAGAAGGATGAAAAGAATACTGAAAAGGACGAAAAGCATTCCGATAAGGGCAATAAGAGCGGGGAAGGTAAGGCTAAGGAGGCAGTGAAGGCCGGAATTCTTGATATTCTGAAAAAGACCTATGATATCGAGGAGGAGGATTTCATCTCTGCGGAGCTGGAGATTGTTCCTGCCGGTAAGGCCAGAGAGGCAGGCTTTGACCGCAGTATGATCCTTGCCTACGGTCAGGACGACAGAGTATGTGCCTTTACATCCATGCGCGCCATGCTGGATATCAAGGAGACTGAAAGATGCGTCTGCTGTATCCTGGTGGATAAGGAGGAAATCGGCTCCGTAGGCGCCACGGGCATGCAGTCCCGTTTCTTTGAGAATGCGGTGGCAGAGCTGATGAATCTGGCGGGAGAGTACAGCGAGCTGAATGTGCGCCGGTGTCTGGCCCACAGCTGCATGCTGTCCTCGGATGTGAGCGCAGGCTACGATCCCTCCTATGCTTCCTGCTTTGAGAAAAAGAATGCGGCCTTTATGGGCTGTGGAATGGTGTTCAATAAATTTACCGGTTCCCGGGGAAAATCCGGATCCAATGATGCCAATGCGGAATATATTGCCCACCTGCGGAAAGTGCTTGACGATAAGAAAATTGTTTACCAGACAGCGGAGCTGGGCAAGGTAGATGTGGGCGGAGGCGGAACCATCGCTTATATTCTGGCATTGTACGGCATGAATGTCATTGATTGCGGCGTGGCCGTACTGAATATGCATGCGCCCTGGGAGGCTGTGAGCAAGGCCGATGTCTACGAGACATACCGGGGCTACAAGGCCTTTGCAGAAGGAGCGGACCTGTGAAAAAGAGCGATTTTGCCTTTGATCTGCCCAAGGAGCTGATCGCCCAGGATCCCCTGAAGGACCGCTCGTCCTCCAGGCTCCTGGTGCTGGATCGGCGTTCGGGCGCCGTCTCTCATCATGTGTTCAGGGAAATTGGGGACTTCTTAAGGCCCGGAGACTGTCTGGTGCTGAACAACACCAAAGTCATACCGGCCAGGCTTCTGGGAGAGAGAGAGGGCACCGGCGCTCATGTGGAGGTGCTTCTGCTGAAACGCCGGGACAAGGACGTATGGGAGACTTTGGTAAAACCCGGGAAAAAGTGCCGTCCGGGCACGAAGCTGGAGTTTGGCGGAGGTGTACTGAAGGCGGAAGTGGTGGAAACGGTGGAGGAGGGTAACCGGCTGGTCCGCTTCGAATATGAAGGAATTTTTGAGGAGGTGCTGGACCGTCTGGGAGAAATGCCTCTGCCGCCTTATATTACGCACAAGCTTTCGGACCGAAACCGTTACCAGACTGTGTATGCAAAATATGAGGGATCTGCCGCGGCGCCTACCGCAGGGCTTCATTTTACGGAGGAGCTGCTGGGACAGATCAGATCCAGGGGTGTGCAGACTGCCTTTGTGACGCTTCACGTGGGTCTGGGAACCTTCCGCCCGGTGAAGGAAGACGATATTCTGGAGCATCATATGCATTCGGAGGCCTATCAGATTTCCCAACAGGCCGCAGACCTGATTAACCGCACAAAAGCGTCAGGGGGCCGGGTGATCTGCGTGGGAACCACCAGCTGCCGGACCGTGGAAAGTGCGGCAGATGAAAGAGGCATGGTCAGGCCGGGAAGCGCCGATACGGAGATCTTTATTTATCCCGGATATGAATTCAAGGTATTGGACGGGCTGATCACCAATTTCCATCTGCCGGAATCCACGCTGGTGATGCTGGTTTCGGCTCTGGCAGGGCGTGAGCAGGTGCTGGGGGCTTATGCGGAGGCCGTCCGGGAGCGTTACCGCTTTTTCAGCTTTGGGGATGCGATGCTGGTGGTGTGAGTAAATAACATATGAAAAAGTATAAAAAAATTTTAGTAACCGCAGCGGCGGGGATGCTGCTGGTACTGCTTTATTTCATTATCTTTGGTTTTTCCGCTCAGAATGCGGAGGAATCGGGGAGCTTAAGCCAGATGATTTCGGAAAAATGCGTGAACCTGCTCAACAGCCTGTCAGGCCGTCACTGGACGCAGGATTTCTGCAGCAATCTGACGGAATATTTTGAACATCCCATAAGGAAGCTGGCACATTTTTCGGAGTACGCCTGTATGGGCATCCTGGTTTATGTGCTGTGGGTCCAGTGGCTTAGAAAGGGGTGGCGGCTGTATCTGCTTGTTGTGGGCTGGGTGCTTGTGTCTGCGGCTCTGGATGAGTTTCACCAGCTGTTTGTGCCGGGGCGGTACGGCAGTCTGGCGGATGTGCTGCTGGACACCTGCGGAGGCGCTTTCGGCATGCTGTTCTGCATATTGACGGCGAAGGCAGGGAAGGTCATTGTCCGTAAAAGAAAAGCGCGTCAATGCAAAAGAAAAGCACAACAATGCGAAAGGAAGAAAAAGAATTAACGGATCTGCACCGCATATCCTTTCTTCTCCAGCAGAGAAACGGAGACATCTCTGGAGGCTTCGTCGTAAAATTCTACCCTCAGCACGCCGTCTTCGGATTCACGGTTGTGGGTAATACCGATGTTTTTAATGCTTACGTTATGGTCGGCCAGCAGAGTGGCAATGTGTGCCAGGGAGCCGGTTTTGTCCGCAATTTCCACATTGATGCTGCAGGAGCTTTTGATGGGACCGCTGGGGGCGTTCACAAAGGAATCACGGTAGATGCGGGAGCCTTCAAAAAATTCAAAAAGCCCCTGTTCCGAGCGCTGGTCCAGCTGTGCTTTCACGGCTTTCAGGGATCGGATGTAATCCTCCAGAAGGGCGGAAATATTCTCGGTGTTGGTCAGGCAGATCTGCTGCCACATGAGGGCGGAGGAGGAGGCGATCCGGGTGATGTCCTTAAAGCCTCCGGCGGCAACCATTTTCATCAGGCCGTCCGGGGAATCACTGTCCCGGATCAGGTTGACTAAGGATGCGGCGACTACATGGGGCAGATGGCTGATGGCGGCTGTAATATAATCATGCTTTTTATGATCCAAAACCAGAGGAATGGCACCGATTTCCTCCACCAGCGTCCGAAGGTCTTCCAGCTTTCCGGAGGGTACCTCAGGAGTAGGCGTGAGGATGTAAAAGGCGTTTTCCAGAAGCGATATCTTGGAGTTGGCAAAGCCAGTGCGTTCGCTTCCGGCCATGGGGTGGCCGCCTACGAAGCAATGATCGAGTCCGGCTTCATGGACAGCCTGGTGAATCGCAGTTTTGACGCTGCCCACATCGGTGAGAAGGCAGCCCGGGGACATAACCTTTTTGACGGCACTCAGATTGCCGTCATTTTTTTGTACAGGAGCACATAAAAAAATGTAATTACATTCGCTGAAGGCTTCATTGACGACAGGAACGGCAGCATCGACGATATGCTGTTCCCGGGCCAGACGCAGTGTTTCGGCGCAGGGGTCACAGGCGATGATTTTGGTGCAGGGGCGGGCATTTTTCAGAGCCCTGGCGATGGAACCTCCGATCAGGCCCAGACCAATAAATCCACAAATGATATCTGACATCACATTACCTCATATGAATATTCTTTTTGTCGGCATTCAGCCGATACATTTCCACTATAACACTTCACTGTACGAAAATCAATAGAGCCGCTCCCGTGAACCAGAGGGCTTTTGGTCCGCCCGGAATCCGGCCGGGCGGGGAAGCCGCCTCGAAAAAACGGGAAGAAGGAAATGAAGCAAAATTAACGTAATTTGAAACAAAATCAACACAACGAAACAAAAGGAATTCTGCTATAATATATAATGCACACTATATTATGGGAACAGTTTATTGGTAAAATATGATATACAATATTGTATTGACAGATATCCATCAGCCGGGATATAAAAGATAGAAGTCAGAGTAAGGAGGGATGTCAGTGCGGATAGCAGTGTGCGATGACTGTATGGAGGATGCTCTGTCTCTCAAAAAATACTTAAGCGGGCAGGAGGTCAGGATTTATTCTGATGCCAAAGGTCTTTTGGAGGATGTAGAAGAGAAAAACGTACAGTACGATCTGTACTTTTTGGATATTTTCATGGAGGAATCCCAGAACGGGATCCAGCTGGCGGAAAGGCTGCGCAGGACACAGGAGGAAGCATTTATTTGCTTTGTTTCCACCAGTGACGACTTTTACCGGGAGGCATATGATCTTTATGCGGTCCAGTATCTGATAAAGCCCGTGGGTGGGGAACGCGTCAGGAAGCTTCTTGAGAAAGTGCAGAAGAATCTTGCCCGATGCTCCCATGATAAACAGAAAAACCTTATTTACTCTTGGTGGGGAAAAAGCGGAGCAATTCCCTATGGGAAAATTCGTTATATCAGCAGCAGGGGGCATACGCTCACCATACACTGTACGGATGGGAAGGTACAGGAAAGCACAGGGAAATTAAGCGATCTGGAACGGCAGATATGCGGGGATACGTTTTTTCGCTGCCACCAGAGCTTTATTGTCAACATATACCATGTGGAAGGCATGAGTGGGTCTGAACTGACAATTGCCGGGGAGCAGATTTCTGTGTCCAGACGATATTATATGGAAGTAAAAAAACGATATCTGGAGATGCTGTTTGAGGGGGTGGACTGATAAGATGACGATACTCAGGGATTTATCCATATTTTGGGCCATGATTCATGTAATATTTCTTTTTCTTATGTTGTTTCGGTCTCGATTTACCGGAAAAAAGACCATGGCTGCAGCGGGAATCGGCATGGGCCTATTGATGGCGGCAAACGGGGCGGGACTGATATTCTTCGGTTTAGAGGCGCTGTCCAAGGCATTCCTGTTTACCTGTTCCATCCCCAGTTTTATTTTTTTCTATGTGATGAGTGTGGATAAACGGTTCAGATTTCTGCTTTCCTTCTGTCTGGCGGACACCACCTGCCTGTGGGTCATGGCGGTCACAAACCTGTTGGATTTCTATCTTGGCGGAGGATATTATGTGCTGATGTTTGTAAGCCGGCTGATTGCATTTCCGCTGCTGGAATATCTGGCATGGCGGTATTTGAGAAAGCCCTATTTGAAACTGCAGGATGCGGTGAAAAGAGGATGGGCGGTTTTTGCGGGAATGACAATGATGTATTACGTTCTGCTGGTAGTAGTGGTACAGTTTCCCACGAATATCATAAACCGTCCGGAAGACACATTTCTCTGTGTGCTGGTACTGATACTTATGCTGTTTAATTACGGTACCATCTTTACGTCGCTCTACCGCCAGCTTCTGCTTTACCAAAAGCAGCAGAGAGAACGGAGCCTGATAGAGCAGAAGAATATGCTGGAGGCACAGCTGGAGAATCAGCAGCGTATCCGGAAAATGAAGCATGACATGAAAGGATATACGGCTACGCTTTCCGGTCTGCTGACCAACGGGAAAATTGAAGAGGCGCTGACGTATTTAAAGGGCGTTGAGGCGAAAATGGACCCCATGTCAGGGCAGTTCTGCGCCAATTCCTATATCAATGCGGTGTTCGTCCACTATGCGGGAAAGCTGGAGGAAATGGGCGCTGAATTCAGGAATGATATACAGATCGGGGATGCAGAGGTGCCTTATATGGAGGTGTGCCAGATTCTTTCCAATGGGCTGGAAAATGCCTGCGATGCCTTAAAGGGACTGGAAAAAGAGAAACGTAAGGTTTCCGTGCAGATGAAGTATAACAAAAACTATCTTTTGATACGGATCAGAAACCGATGCTCGGACGATCTGTTCGTGAAGCGGGGGGAGACTGTTCCCACCAGCAAGACAGAACCGGAACACGGTTTCGGCCTTCCCACCATACAGGAGGCGGCAAAACGGCTTGGCGGAGACATGTCCTGCTATACGGAAAACGGATACTTTCTGTTGGATGTGATGGTCATGACATAGTAACGGAGCGTTACCGTTTCCGGAGTGAAGGAATATTGACAAAAGCTTTGAGGGGGGAAATTAAATAAGAGACAAATTCTTATATAGAAAGTGGAAACGCATATTTGACGCTGTTTTGTCTTTGATCAGTCTGGCAGTATTGAGTCCGGTTTTGCTGTTGACAGCGCTGGCAGTCTATCTGGATGATCCCCAGGGAAGTCCGCTTTTTCGGCAGTGTCGTGTGGGGAAGAACGGAAAGCTCTTTGTTATGTATAAATTTCGTACCATGATTAAGGGGGCGGAGGAAATGAAACGGGATATGGCTGCCATGAATGAAATGGACGGGCCGGTATTCAAGATCAAAAACGATCCCCGGATTACCAGATTGGGAAGCTTTCTGAGAAAAACAGGTCTGGATGAACTGCCTCAGCTTATCAATGTGCTGAAGGGGGATATGAGCCTTGTGGGCCCCAGACCTCCGCTGCCGGAAGAGACGGCCAGATATACGGAATATCAAAAACGGCGTCTTGAGGTTCTGCCGGGGATAACCTGTACATGGCAGATCCTGCCTGATAGAAATGATATCCTTTTTAAGGACTGGATTGAAATGGATCTTGAATATATTGAAAATCAGTCTTTTTTATTGGACTTAAAAGTGATACTAAAAACCCCTGGGGCCATGATACATAAGGACGGAAGATAGGAGGAAGGATTATGAATCAATTTCGAACAGCTTTTTTCGGAGGATATCGGAAGGAGCAGGTGGATGAATATGTAAACAGTATGATCGCACAGCTGGAGCAGATGAAGGAAAGCTTTCTGACGAAGGAGGAAGAGGAAAATCGTCTGCGGGAAGAGCTGGCCGTAATGCAGAAGCGGATGGAGGGTCTGGAAAATCAGCAGAACACCAGGATTGAAGAGCTGGAGAACCAATTGAAAGCCAGGAGGACGGAGCTGGAGAAGAAAACAAAGCACCAGGCAGAGCTGGAGGAAAAGCTGAAAAATCAGCAGGATGATTACGAGTCGGCTTCCCGTATTCTGCAGATGGCGGAAAGAGAAGCAAAAATAATCGAAGATGAAGCTCAGCAGAAAGCTGTATCCTATTACAGAAAGGCGGAGGCCGATATCATAGCCAGAAATGAAGCGGCAAAAAATGAACTTTCTGCCGCACGTTATCAGATTCTGCAGTATCTGGAATCTCTGAATTCTACACGAAATAAATTGGCGGATACATACGCGGAGCTGGGCTGTCTGGTCAAAAGGATGCCCTCCTGCATGGAGGATCTTATTCCTGCCATTTCTTTTGAGGGGCAGACTGGTGCAGGAGCGGTAATCGGAACCGGGGAGGCAGCAGAAAGAGGACGTGTGCTGGATCTTCTGAAACGGGAGGGATATCAGTCCGAGCATATATCCAGGCAGATTCCCAAAAGCCCGACTCTGAAAAGCCAGACAGATGAAAGCAGGTATGCCCTTTGAGAATAGCAATGATCGGGCATAAGCAGGTGCCATCGGGGGCAGGCGGCGTCGAGGTGGTAGTGGAAGAGCTTGCCGTAAGAATGGCGGCGCAGGGGCACACGGTGGCGTTGTATAACCGTGGTAGCAGAGGGAAAAAGCGGCAGAAAACATATAAAGGAGTCCGGCTTTACAGTGTCCCTGTTCTTCCTTTTCCCGGGGTAAATGTACCTCTTTATGCTTTTTGCGGGGTAGTGTGCGCATTACTTAAGGGATATGATGTGATTCATCTTCATGCGGAAGGGCCGGGCTGCGCGGCGCTTTTAACAAGGCTGTTTCGGGTTCCGTCGGTGGTATCCGTGCATGGGCTGGACTGGAAAAGGAGCAAATGGGGACGGTTTGCTTCCGGCTATTTAAAGTGGGCAGAAAAGATTTCCGTGTTAAATGCAGATGAAATAATTGTTTTGTCCGAAAGCAGCCGGCAGTATTTTCAGAGTACATACGGGCGAAAGACCCGGCTGATTCCCAACGGAACCTTGATCGGAAAGTATCGCCCGCCAATGCTGCTTCGTTCTCTGGGAATAGAAAAGAACGATTATGTTTTATTTCTGGCCCGTCTGGTGCCGGAGAAGGGACTTCACTATCTGCTTTCGGCGTTTCGAAAAGCAGATACGGATAAAAAACTGATTATTGCGGGCAGCTTTGCATCGGAGGATGCCTATGCCCGGAAAATCCGCCAAATGACGGAACTGGATCCCAGAGTCAGAATGGTTGGTTTTGTCAGAGGACGTTTAAGAGAAGAATTATATTCCAACTGCTGTCTTTATGTTCTGCCCAGCGAAGTGGAGGGAATGGCCCTGAGCCTTTTGGAGGCGCTTGGTTTCGGTGTGCCCTGTCTGGTAAGCGATATTCCGGAAAACCGTGAAATTGCGGAGCCCTATCTGCACTTTTTCCGGAAAGGAGACACAGGGCATCTGAGAGAGCAGCTGGAGCTTCTTTTGAAGCAGCCGGCAGTGGCAGAACGCCGTAAGGAGCAGGTTTGCTGGATCAGAGAGAATTATTCCTGGGATTCGATAACCGAACAAACGATGGGCATTTATCGGAGGGTTATTGAAAAGTATGAAAATACTGATTGTCAATAAATTTTTATATCCCCGGGGCGGAGCGGAGACCTATATTGACAGGATCGGCAGGGCGCTGAAGAGCCTGGGGCATTCGGTTCAATATTTCGGAATGTGCGACAGACGAAATACTATGGGAAATGAACTGGGGCTGGAAACGGGGGCCATGGATTTTCACTCCCGGAGTCTGTCACGTTTTACCTATCCTCTGCGGATTCTGTATTCCACGGAGGCCAGCCGGAAGCTGCAGAAGGTGGCGGCAGCGTTTGAGCCGGATGTGATTCATTTGAATAATATCAATTTTCAGCTGACGCCATCGGTGATCCACAGGGCGGCAAAAATGGGCATTCCCATGGTCCAGACGGTCCATGATTTTCAAATGATCTGTCCCAACCACCTGATGCTGGAGCCTCGAAAAAAGGTTCTCTGTGACAAATGTGTGGAGGGGAGTAAATGGAATTGTGCGCGAAATCGATGTATTCATGGTTCTCTTGCCAAGAGTGTGCTGGGAAGCCTGGAGGGAGAGCTGTATCGGTATCTGCCGGAGTATGACAAAATCAGCCGGTTTGTCTGTCCCAGCTTTTTTTTGGAGAAGCAGCTTTTGAGGGATCCTCGATATGCCGGAAAAACCACGGTATTGCACAACTTCACCCTGAAAGGAGAAGAGGCGCTTGAGCTGGAAAAGCAGGACTATGTACTGTATTTTGGCAGGCTTGCGGAGGAAAAAGGGATTCACAGGCTGTTGGAGGCCTGCAGGAGGCTGCCGGATATTCCCTTTGTGGCCGCCGGAAGCGGGCCGCTGGAGGGACTGTTTGATGACTGCCCGCCCAATGTAAGATTTGTGGGATTTCGCACAGGACAGGAGCTGGACAGATTGATTTCTCAGGCACGCTTTTCCGTTTATTTCCCGGTCTGGTATGAGAACTGTCCCTTATCCGTACTGGAATCTCTGGCGCTGGGAACGCCGGTTCTGGCAAACCGCATCGGCGGTATAGAGGAGCTGGTGAGGGATGGAGAAACCGGCGTCCTGATCGATGAATTCACACCGGATCATTATGCGGCACAGATTGACCGGCTGTATCGGGATAAGGAACGGCTGGCGAAGCTTACAAAGAACTGTCAAAGACAGGAGGGCATTATGACCCTGGAGGTATACTGTGAAAAACTGCTGCAGCTGTATGGAGCTGTCTGCAGAAAGGGAAAACGCCAATGAAAAAGGTAATGAAAGGTCTGTTGTGGATTTTCCTGGTGCTGGGGATTCTGGCAGGCGCAGGCTGGGCCTGGATCAAATGGTCCAATCACAGGTTTGAGGAAACATTTTATACGATTTACTCCTATAAGGTGGAAACACCTGTAAGGGCAGTACTTTTAAGCGATCTGCATCAGTGCCTTTTCGGAGCGGACAACGAAGAGCTGGTTTCGCGGATCGGTGAGCTGGGACCGGATATTATTCTCATTGCCGGAGATGTGATTAATAAAAGTGAAACGGATATTGAGTATGCCCTCAGCCTGTGCAGCCGCCTTGCAGAGATCGCGCCGGTATATTATGGCCTGGGGAATCATGAAAACGAAGTAATATACGGTTCAGACCTAAACAGGGAATATCTGGAAGCCCGGCAGGAGGAGCTGGGAGAGGAGCAGGAGGATTTTACCCCGCTGATACAAAACAGGGAATTGCTGCAGGGCCTGGATCAGGCCGGTGTCTGCGTGGTGCAGAACCGATCCGTTTTGGCGGAAATTAAGGGAAGTCTGATCCGGATCGGGGGAATCAGCACCAATGTCAGCAGTTTTTGGCCCTATTCCGAACAGTTCGTTCATGAATTTATACAGGCGGAGGACGAGGTATTCAAAATTTTGATTTCTCATCGTCCTGAGCCGGCAGCGGAATATATTTTAGGAGAGCCTGTGGATCTGGTGGTATCGGGCCATAATCACGGCGGTATTATTCGGATTCCCGGGAAGGGCGGGGTGTTTTCGGCTGACGGCGGCTTTTTTCCGGAGTACACGGGAGGAATGACAAAGCAGGGGGAGATGACGATGATTGTTGGCAGGGGACTTGGAGGGCATGGGATGCTCCCCAGGATTTTCAATCCGCCGGAGCTGGTGATTATAGACATAAATTAAGGAGCGGAAGATTTTATGTTCTACCTGATAAAATATTACAAGCATCTGATGATATTGGCCTGTTTCTTTCCGGTATTATACGGAGGGCTGCATATTTTAGGCAAACGGTCCTGGTCATCCATTAAAGCATGGGCGGCAGGGTATCATCTGTTCAAAGGAAAACGGCTTTTGAGTCTCGTGATATTGTTGGTTTTTCTGTTGAATTTCTTTATGCTTCCTCTTTATGAGGGCCGGAATGCCTCGGCGGAGATTTCCCTGAATTATGCAAAGGCTTCTCAGGGTTTGAATCCGAATGGTACCAGATATAATCAAATGGATATTCTGGGAGGAGAGGTATTGGAAAGAGCCATAGAAAAGGGAGCGTTGACAGGTGTGGGAGTCAATGATCTGAAGGAGGTTCTGTCAGTGGGACCGCTGGTGCAGGGGGCCAGCCACAGCGAGGACGCCTACTTTATTTCCACCCAGTTTGGAATTTATTATAATGCCAGTCCTAATACGGCTCACTTAAAGGGAGAAACTCTTTTGACGCTGGTGACAGAAGCCTACAAGGAGTGGTTTATCCGGGAGTATTCGGAGAACATTCGTGTGTTGAAGCTGGATTTTACGGAAACGGAGAAAGAGGATTACCTGGATATCTGTGAATTTTTGAGGAAGCAGGCAGAGGCCATTGGCCGCTATATGCTGACCCTGTCCGGTGAAGAGGCGGCCTTTCAGTCCCAGAGTAGCGGAGAGACCTTTCAATCGATTTCTTCCCAGGCCTACACGGTGGCGGACGTGATGGTGGAACGTCTGGAGGCGTATGTGCTGGAGGACGGTATTTCAAAGGAAACGGGCAGATATGTGGAACGACTTAAGATACAGAATGTTTTTAAGGATTTTGACGCCAGGAAGGCGGCTGCTGCCAGCGAAAACAATCTGACGGCCATTTCCATGTATGAAAATGATATGGCCAGGATTGTTCTTGTTCCCACTTATGATACCAACTATCAGTTTTATATGTCTCAGACCCGGATCGGTATTGATGATTTTGCGGCTGATGCGGACAGCTTCGCCAATTCTAAAACGGCCATCCACAGTGAAATGGCCAGGAATGAGCATGTGGTACAAATGCTTTCGGGCAGATACGAACCGGACGGCATCAATGAAAAGGCGGAGCTTTTGATTTCCCAGATTGAGGCGGAGCTCAACAGACTGGCCCGTGCCGCCCAGAATCTGGTAAAGGAATTCAGCAATCGGCAGGCCAATGAATATATGACCATTACAGTCTTTACACGGGAACAGCAGGCAGCTTCCATTATTATGGAAATTTTTGCGTATACGCTGCTGTTTGCAGTGTGTATCCATATCTGCATGCTTGGGGTCCATATTAACAAAAACAGCAGAAAGAGGTCAGGTGGGACATGAGAAAATTTGAGCTGCTTCGCTATCTGAAAAGATGGATGCCGATGATCGTGCTCTTTTTTGTTATTATGACGGCAGGAGCTTTTCGGGCGCTGGAGAAACGACAAAGCTATGAAGCCTCTTCGGTGATCAAATACAGTAATGAAGGGGCGGCTGACGGGCTGGCTCCTGACGGGGAACGAATTGATGTATCGGAAATTTATTCTTCGGCCAATATGGCAAGAGTGATGGAAAATCTGGGCCTTTCCTATGACCGGAACAGTTTGGATGTGCTTTGCTCCGGCATTACGGTCACGCCGATTATAGAACAGCAGGACGAGAATATCCGGGATGCGGTCAATAAAGAAGGAGAGGAATATACCATACAGCCCACAGCGTATATAGTGAGCTGTACTCTGGACAGCAGCGGAAGTGCCGCGCTGGCCAGAAACATACTGAATGAGCTTCTGGATGTGTATTTTTCGGATTACAGCAACAAGCATATCAATGTGGGCCAGATCGATAACCGGATGAAGGAGCTGGCAGATACGGATTATGATTTTCTGGAAATGGTGGAAATGGTGGAGGCTCAGCTGGCGGACACGGTGGATTCCCTTCACACCCGCTATATGCGTGCTCAGGATTTCAGGTCGGTCAATACCGGTTATTCTTTTGCGGATCTGCGGGATCAGTTCAGCCTGCTCCGGGAGGTGGATGTCCCGCAGCTGTACGCTTTGATTCTGGGAAATCAGATTACGAAGGATCGGAAAGTTCTCATCAACAAATATCAGAACCGGATCGCCAATTATGAATTGAGCAGTGCCAAAGCCCAGGAGAATATTCAGGACATTTTGGAGGTTATCAATTCCTACGTAGACAAGATGCGGGAATCGGGAAATACGGATCTTGATTCCGAGTATATCCTGGGAGATGTGTATGAGGATGAGCGCATGGCGGATGACGGCAGAAATTACAGACCTACCAACCGGACAGTACAGTATGACACGCTTCTGAGAAGCTGGGTGAGTTCTCATAATGATTGGGACTATGCGGAAATCGATGCCGCTTATTGCAGATATATCATCAGCGTATACAGTGACAAGGGCACCGGAGCGGAAACCGCAGGCCAGGAAGCATCCGGATCCGGGGAGGCGGAAGCTGAAGCGGCGGGAAACGCATCGGACAGGGTGACAGCGGAGGATATACAAAGCCGTATCAGCCACATGCTTGCCAGAATGAATGAGCTTTACGAAATCGTGAATGAGACAAGTGTAGAGTACAACGAATACCTGGGGGCGGCCAATATCAGGATTCTTTCCAGTGCCGCTGTGAGCAGCGCCTTTAATATGAAGCTGTATCAGGCGGTCATTGCCGTCTTTTTTCTGGTGATCGGCTGCTGCGGCGCCATTGTGCTGGGGCGGGCGGGCGACATTTTGGAATACCTTTTCCTGAAGGACAGCATGACAGGCTGTATGAACAGGGTATCCTGCGACAATTATATCCAGAGAAATGAACAGCGTCTGCTCTCCGTGAATATGTGCTGTATGAGCCTGCAGATCACAAATCAGCGGGAACTGAACCAGATTTATGGGAGGAAAGGTGCGGACGATGTGCTGAAGGAGTTCGGACGGGTTCTGCAGGAGGTATTCGGCAGCAGAAAGAACAGCTTTATCGCATATAACGGCAGCGGCCAGTTTATGGTGTTCTTTGAAAAAACAAGCCAGGAGAATGTTATGCAGGAGGCCGGGCGGCTAAGCATTATCTTAATGCAATCCCTGGACGATTACAGTGTTTCCTACCAGATGGGAGCGGTGAATGCGGGAGAGGAGGCACTGTTCTGGATCCGGGGGCTGATTTCCGGCGCGGTTAAGAACGGAAAACCTTACAGTACCTGTAAGGCACCACGGATCCAATAAGAAAGCAGGTTTGGAGAGCTTATGCAGGCAGCATTGGGAGTAATATATTTTTTGCTGAGCGTGGCAATGTACTATTTTAATATGGAGCGGATCCAGCTGGGAGTGGACCTTATGTATAAGGTTCTTCTGGCGGCGGCTGTTGCAGGCATCAGCTTTATGGTATTTCTTGTACGCACCAATTTAGGCCGGGCAAGGCTGCTGCTGAAATATATTTGTCTGCTGATTCTTCCCCATCTGGCTGTCATACTGGTGTCCATGCCCATATGGGTATACCGGATGCAGGGAGGCGTGGTGATGCGCCGGGGGCTGATGTATCAGATTTATGGAATCATTGCAGTCCTGGCCATGGCAGGAATTCTTTATGTATTTGGAGAGAAGGGATTTTGGCTGAATCTGGCGGCCATGGTGACAGCCAATCTGATAACCATTCTGGAGGTAATACGGGCGCAGGGGGTGGGCGCTTACCTGGCGGAGCTTCGGAAGCTTATTATGACCTTTGCCGGGGAGACAGGGGAACTGATGGGAGCGGTGGAAATTCATGAGCTGACCTTTGCCATAGGACTGTGCCTGCTGTTTTGTATGATGAATTGGAAGAGGATCAGGAAGTCTCCCGGTGTCGGGCTTCTTTTGGCGGCAGCGGTGTTTTGCTTCCTGTCCGGCTTTAAGCGGATCGGCATTGCGGCCATAGCGGCGGCCATGCTTTCCCGGATCATTCTGGGAGCTGTGTCCGGGGGCAGAAGGCGGCGATGGCTGATGCTGTTTTCCTTTTGTGCCATCGGTGGGATGTTCGTCTATATCTGGCTTGTTAAAAGCGGTATTTATGAATTCCTCAGTGATTATTTTCACCTGGATACAATGGGACGACGTGAGCTTAGCTGGTATATCGATGAATATTATTGGATTGGACCAGATTATATAGGAAACGGGGCGGGCTTTGTAAGCAGAATGTTTTACGATCTGCCGGCAGAGTATACCATTCGGGCACTTCACAACGAAATTCTTACGATTTATATCGATATTGGCTTCTGGGGCTTCTGGCTTTGGATGCTTCTGTATATGCCGGTGCGCAGCTGGGCCATGGCGAAATGGCAGAACGTGGAAGGCGGAATTTTGTGTTGCTGTGCAGGCTTGTTTGTGCTTTTGACAGCCATGACGGATAACACCATCAACTATACCTATGTGACCGGCTCGCTGGCTATAAGCGTTATGAGCTATCGCCTTGAGGCCCTGGAGGGGGATTGAGAAAATATGCTGGAAGTCACATTGTATTGTATCGGGAAGTCACCTCATCTGAGTATGCCTGTAACAGGCTTCTTAATGCTGGAAAAGCAGGGAAGGCTGCGGATCACATGGGAGCTTGATTCCGAAAACCGAAAGGGCTTTCCGTATTCCTTGATTTTGGGAGCCTATGTCCGGGGAAAGCGGATCCTTTTTGATATGGCGGATGGATACGGAATGCCGGCGGAGGAGCTTTCCCGGGCGGTAGGGCAGTCGGATTTTTATTTTCGCCGCAGCTTTTCAAAGGAGCAAAACAGCCAGCTTCCGAAGGAGCTTTCCCAAAGAATGTATCCCTTGGGTTTTCATTATCATGTGTCCTGCCAGGGGAATTTTATGGATCAGGTCTTTTCCTTTTCCGAGTGGAGAAAGGAGCTGTTTCAGATCATTTTTAACGGGGCTTCCCGCAGATATTTTACGCCGGAACGTTTTGAATGTGAGCCCCGGAAAAAGGATACGCCGTCGGTTCTGTTTTATACCAGGCTGTGGGATCCGGAGGCTATTCCGGCGCTGTATGACAGCATTTTAAAGATCAACCGGGACAGGATCAGTCTGGTAAGGGAGCTGAGAAACAGATATGGTTCCCGCTTTCGAGGCGGAATTCAGTATTCGCCTCTGGCGCTTCGGCAGTGCAGGGAGCTGGTGGTAAATATCAGGGACTCTCAGAGAAAACGGTATTTGAGAGCCATGAGAGAGGCGGACATCTGTGTTGGCTCCACCGGTCTTCATGGCTCCATCGGATGGAAGACCGGGGAGTACATTGCAGGGGCAAAGGCCATCGTAAACGAGGCTTTTCAATACCAGGTTCCGGGAGATTTTCAGGAGGGAGTCCACTACCTTTCCTTTACCCATGTGGAGGAATGTATAAAGCAGGTGGATGGGCTCATGGAGCATCCGCAGGAGGTTTATGCCATGAAATGTGCAAATAAGGAATATTATGAAAAATACTTAAGACCGGACCGGCTGATATCCAACGCTCTTTCCCGGGTATTTCCCGACTTTGACGCCGGCAGGTAATGGTTTGGTTTTGTGGGCAGAAATGGTAACGGGAAAAGAGGTGCAGATAAAATGGAGATCAGCGTGATCGTTCCTGTATACAATATGGAAAAGTACCTGAGACGCTGTATGGAATCACTTTTGCGACAGAGCTTTTTACAGCGGGAAATCATTCTGGTGGACGACGGTTCTACGGACGGAAGCGGAGAATTGTGCGACAAATATGCAAAACTGGAAAATATAACAGTGATTCATCAGGCCAATCGGGGACTGGGTCCGGCGCGGAACCGGGGAATGGAACAGGCATCGGGAAAATATGTGGTGTTTGCGGATGCAGACGATTATTTTGGGCCGGAGCTTTTGAAAAATTTATATGAGGCGGTCAGCGGTGAAGAAGCGGATTTGGGTATCGGAGGGTACACTGCTGTCTATCCGGGCGGACGGACGCAGGCCTTTTGCTATACTGCTGAGAAGCTGGTTCTTGAAAAAGAAGCAATGGGAAAGCTGGCCCTTAATATGGCCGGTTCTCTGCCAAAAGACAGGCTGGACTCCAAGTATGGGAGAAGCGTTTGCGCCAAAATCTACCGGCGCAGGGTGATAGAGGAATATGCGCTTTGCTTCGTGTCGGAGCGGGAGCTGATTTCGGAGGATCTGGTGTTTAATCTGGATTATCTGGGGTATGCAGAAAAAGCGGTGGTCATCGACGATGTTTCGTATTTTTACTGTACCAACCCCGGCTCTCTTTCCAAAAGGCCCAGGGAGGATCGGTTTCAGGAGGATTGTCGATTGTACAGGGCTCTTGAGGAGCGTTTTTCCGCCTGGTGCGGAAAAACGGAGTATCAGCGCTACCTGCAGCGCTTTTTGATCAGCAGGGCCAGATTCGACATGATGCAGAGGGTTCTGTACCTGGATCGATGCGGGAAGAAAAATTTGGTGAAACAGACCGTAAAGGAGATTCTGGACTGCAGGCAGCTGCAGGAGGCGCTCAGGGATTATCCCTGGAAGCAGCTGCCGGTTATGCAGGGAATTTTTGCCTGGGGAATGAAGAGGAAACGGAGCGGCTTTCTGATTCTGTTGATCCGTCTGAAGCAGCGTTTCCTGCCGGGAAACCAGAATGTGACATTATGAGAGAGGCGGTAAAGGGAATGAAGCTTTCGGTGATCATTCCGGTTTTCAATTCGGAAAAATATATTGAAGAATGTCTGAAATCTCTTTTGAGGCAGAAGCTTTCTGATTCGGAATATGAGATTCTCTGCATCGACGATGGAAGTACGGATCACAGCGGAAGCATACTGGAAGCATATGAGAAGAAATACCGTCAGATCAGGGTATTCCGGCAGGAAAACAGGGGAGTGAGCGCCGCCAGAAATAAAGGATTGCAGGAGGCCCGGGGGGAGTATCTGAGCTTCGTGGACGGAGATGATTTCCTGGCGGAAGGAGTGCTGGCCGGCTTGTATGAGATGGCCGCCGGCCGGGAACTGGATCAGCTGATGTACGGATATCAGGTGTTTGAGGATGACGTAAAGGAGACAGAGAGGAAGTATACGGAGAATATTTTTTTATTTGAGAACGGTCTGGAAATGGAGAAAAGCCGGGTTGCTCCGGAATGGAAGGTGGTCTGGAATTACCTGGTCAGACGCCGGGTGCTGGAAAAATATGGTCTGAGGTTTGTGGAGGGCGTGGTGGTTTCGGAGGATGAGGAGTTTAACTTCTGGCTGAAGCACTGTACAGGCTCCTGCGGCTATGTGGATGAAAAGCTGTATTATTACCGAAGGCATGCTGCCAGCAGTCTTCATACCTTTCGGGACAGTCTCCATTTCGAGAGATATATCAGAGGACGTCTTGAGCTGGCCGTCCATTATCAGAAAATATTGGAAAAGTATGCAGAGGGAAAGCCGCCAGAGCTATTGCTGCCGGTGACAGAGGAAGAGGTGAAAAACAGAATGTATTGCGGAATCCGCGGGACGCTGAACCGGCTTGCAGTCCGGGGAGACCCGGGTCTGATGGAGCTTACGCTTCGTTTTCTGGAGAACAGGGGGCTTTATCCCTATCCGCTGAGACTGTATCGGCGAGATGGGAGGTATACCTTTCAGCATTTTTTGGCCGATTGCCTTTCGTTTTTCTATCCGAAAAAAAGGTACCTTCGATTTTGCATTGCACTCCGCAGTCTGCTTATAAAGAGACAGGGCGACGTGGGCATATTGACCTTTCACTGCGCGGATAATTACGGAGCGCTGCTGCAGGCCTGCAGCCTGCGGCGCTGCATATGCAGTCTGGGCAGAAAGGCGGATATTGTGCGTTATGAACCGGCGGCGGTGGCAGGAGGGTTTCGGTGGATACCTTACATTCCCGGCGGATCCCGGAAGAGTGTTCTGGGCAGGGCCATTAGAGGTTTTCGATACAATCTGGGGAAGGCGCCGGATTTTTTCAGGCGCAGGCGGTGTATGAATCAGTTCCGGAATTGCTTTTTGACGGAGGGCTTCGGCTTTAGGCTTCGTTTTCCAGGTCAGTGGAAAAGACTTCCCTACAGGGATTATGTGATCGGCAGTGATCAGGTATGGAATCCCCAGCTTACGGGAGGACTGCAGGAAGCGTATTTCGGTTTTTTTAAGAATCCTAAAAAGGAACGGGTGATTTCCTATGCGGCCAGCCTGGGAAGCTCTGAGCTGGCATCGGAATATAATGATGTATTTCAGAGACTGATTCAAAATCTGGACAGGGTTTCCCTGCGGGAAAAGGAGGCGGCCGGATATGTGAGCCGGTTTTTCCGGGGACCGGTGGAAATATGCATGGATCCAGTTTTTTTGCAGGACAGAAGCTTTTGGGAAGGTCTGGAAAGGAGGCCGGACCGGGAGCAATATATCCTGGTTTACAATGTGGACGGGAACCGGAGGCTGTACGAATATGCAGGAGAGCTTTCCTGTAAGCTTGGGCTTCCCGTGGTTGAGCTGGGGCTGGGGGTATGGCAGAAGCCTGTGTTCTGGATGGATTATCAGGCGGGACCGCAGGAATTTCTGGGCTATATTCACCATGCGGAGTGTGTGGTGACAAATTCCTTTCACGGCATCGCCTTCAGTATTATTTTTGAAAAGAGGTTTATTGGGTTTTTACACGAAACCAGAGGAGAAAGGACCCGGAATATTTTGAAAATATGCGGTCTGGAGGACAGGCTGTATGAAGAAAGGGGCGGGGACGTTTATGGGCGCGGCGAAATCTGCTGGGAGGACGTAAGGAGACGGACGGCGGAGGCGGTGAGGCGTTCAAAGGTTTATTTGGAAATCTTAAAGGAAGAGGATGAAAAAGAATGAAAAAGGTGTCTGTCATTATTCCGGTCTATAATTCGGAACCATTTATCCGGCAGTGTGTCGAATCTGTACAGAATCAGACCTTTGACAGCCTGGAGATCATGATCATAGACGACGGATCTGTAGATGGAAGCCTGGATATATGCCAGAAGCTGCAGCAGAGCGACGACAGAATACGGATTGTAAGTCAGGAGAACAGAGGTGCGGCTGCGGCCAGAAACCGCGGCCTTGATCTGGCCGGAGGAGAGTATGTTTTTTTCCTGGACAGTGATGATCTGATCCATCCGCAGCTGATCGAGGAATCTGTCAGACAGGCCAAGGAGCTTCAGGCTGATCTTGTGATGTGCCGATTTGTCCAGCTGGAGAACAGGCAGATACAGAAAGCCTGGAATATGTTAAAGCCTGAAGAAGGGCCTGTGTGGGAGCTTTTGGAGGGAAAGGAGCTGGAAGAACAGTTTCATATCAGCAAGCGCCGCATGCTTCAGCGTATTGGCGGACTGCTGGTGCGCAGAGATTGTGTGGGACTTCAGCGGTTTGACGAGGGGCTTCCGTACGGAGAGGACACTTTGTTTATATATCAGCTGGTTTTGCAGGGGGTTCGGATTGCATATTCCCAGCAGCCCTGGTATTACTATCGGATAAATCCGGACAGTGTCAGTCATCAGCGGCAGGTGATCGGCAGTGAGAAGTTTTTGCTGTGTGCAAGGCGGATCAGGGACAGTGAAGCCGAAAGGGGACATTTAACCTATGTCCTTTTCTGGGAGGCAATCTTCCTGTATCAGATCAAGAGAGCTTTTGTACAGATGAAGCAGATGGGGGACGAGACAGGAGCCGAAAAGCTGAAGAGGGAGGCGGAAAAAGAGATCAGAAATCCGATTTTTCAAAAACTCTCGCTTCGAAAAAGAGTCATGTTTTGTTTCTGTTTTTACCTGACCCCATTGTATATTTTGCTGAATAAGCTCAGGCCTTTGTACAACAAAATTTTGTCGAAATAGGTGCCCGTGAAAGCGGAACAGGGGGCAGAGCAAATGAGATGAAGAGAAGAATGGTTTCGGTGGTTACTCCGGTATATAACGGAGAAAGATATCTGCCCCGGTTTCTGGATTCTGTATTGATCCAGACCTATGCGCAGCTGGAGATGATATTGGTGGACGACGGATCCTCGGACAATACTCTTTACATGGCCCGCCGGTATCGGAAGGCTTTTGCGGAAAGAGGCTGGGATTATCACGTTGTAGAAGCGGAGCATAAAAACGCCTCGGCGGCCATTAACAGAGGGCTGGATTTTGTGACAGGAGAATATCTGATCTGGCCGGACAGCGACGATGTACTGGAGGCTGATTCCATAGAGAAGAGAGTGGAATTTCTGGAGGCTCATCCGGAGTATCAATGCGTGCGGAGTCTGCCTTATTACATAGAGGAAGAGACCGGAATGCGTGCAGACTGTATGGGGGAACGGACAGGAGACCTGCAGAAGGAAAACCTGTTCTGGGATGTGCTGGAGGCGGAAACCTTTGTGTCCTGCGGCTGTTATATGCTGCGTTCTCAGGCCTTTTTTGAAATCTATCCAAAGCGGCGGATTCCGGAGTCGGATGCAGGGCAAAATTTTCAGATGCTGCTTCCGTTTCTGTATCGGCATAAATGCGCCACCATACAGGAGCGGCTTTATGGGGTTTACATTCGGAAGGACAGCCATTCCAGAAGAAAAAAGAGCTCTGAAGAGAAGGAAAAGAATTGCCGGGACTTTGAGGCATTGCTTTCCCGGATTATGCCCCTGTGTCCTATACAGGATAGAGCCTCCCGAAGGCGGATCGCCCGCTGGAAAGCCCGCCGCCGGTATGAGCTTTCCAGAGGCGGCCCTAAATGGAAGCAGCTTTTTGCATTGTGCCGGCTGGTGTGGTACAGGAGGAGGGGATTATGTCTATTTTGGAAATAATGAAAAAATTTAATATGCTTTTATCTGCCCGCCAGCGGCGCAGAATCGCAGAATTGGCGGTTCTTATGGTGATCGGCGGATTTCTGGAAATGTGTTCCGTATCGCTTATTCTGCCCTTTATGAGTATGCTGATGGGAGCCTCGGATTCTATGAATACATGGTATATACAGGGATTCTGTCGGCTTTTCGGACTGAATTCCAGGCAGTCCTTTCTGACGGCGGCGGCGCTGATCCTGGGAGTTGTTTTCATAGTAAAAAATCTTTATCTTTTATGGGAATTTAATCTGCAGTACCGGTTTGTATACAATAATCTGTATATTATGCAGGGAAGGCTTCTGGATGCTTTTATCCATCGGCCCTACGAATTCTTTTTGAAGGTAAGCTCCGGGGAGATGATCCGTATTATCTACAACGACACCCAGGCGGCCTTTGATCTGCTGGTTATTTTATTACAGCTTTTGACGGAGCTGGTGGTATCCTTCATGCTGATTGTCACGGTATTTATCATCACCCCTGTGGTAACGGTGTGTATGGCAGCCGCTCTTTTTCTCATGCTTTTTGTCAGCAACAGAGCCATAAAGCCGGTGCTCCGAAGGGCGGCCTGCAAAAGTCAGGAGGCCGGAACAGGAATGAGCAAATGGCTCATTCAGACCATAGAGGGAATCAAGGAAGTCAAGGTGCTGGCAAAGGAGGAATATTTTCAGAAAAACTATGCCCGGCATGGAGAAGCATCGGCAAAAAGTGTAAGCAAACGACGGATTTTGGATATGACGCCCCGCTATATTATGGAAGCGATGCTGATGGCGGTTATGTTTCTGGTTATTGCGGGAATGATCCATGGAGGCGTGGAGCTGGAAGGGATGATTCCCACATTGTCGGCAGTTGCCATGGCGGCTATGAGACTGCTTCCTTCAGCAAACAGAATGTCCCGCTGCCTGTCCGGAATAGCCTATAATGCGCCTATGCTGGATAAGCTGATGGAGACGGTAATTTACCACAGGGTGGACCGGGAGGCGGAGGATTCAGAGGATGATTTCTATCAGGAAAAGGGGGAGCTTCCAAGGCTGCAGAAGGAGATTATGCTTGACAGGGTCAGTTACCGTTATCCTGACACGAAGGAGGATGTTCTGAAGGAGATTTCCATGATCATCCGCCGTGGAGAGGCTGTGGGAATTGTGGGACGGTCCGGTGCGGGAAAGACTACGACAGTGGATTTGCTGCTGGGACTCCTGCGTCCCCGGGAAGGAGAGATTCTGGTGGACGGAGTGAATATTCGCAGGAATATGCGCCGATGGCTGGAGCAGGTGGGCTACATACCCCAAAGAATTTTTATGCTGGATGACTCCATCCGTGCCAACATAGCCTTTGGCGAATCGCCCGGGGAGGTAAGGGAGGAAATCCTGTGGGAGGCGCTGCGGGCGGCCTCTCTGGAGGAATTTGTCCGATCTCTTCCGCTGGGACTGGATACCCAAATCGGAGAACGGGGTGTGCGGATATCCGGCGGCCAGCAGCAGAGGATCGGGATTGCCCGGGCCCTGTACCGCAATCCGTCGGTTTTGATTTTTGACGAGGCCACTTCTGCGCTGGACAAGGAGACAGAGCTGGCTGTCATGGAATCCATCGAGTCTCTGCGCGGGCGCAAGACCATGATTATCGTGGCCCACCGCTCTTCGGCGCTGGAGAGCTGTGATCATATTTTCCGGGTGGAAGAAGGGAAAATTATCAGACAGCGGTAATGATTGCTTTGCAGTGGGTGAAAAAATATATGAGGATTGGGATTCTGACACATCATTATGTGAAAAATTACGGTGCCTTCCTGCAAATGAAGGCGCTCTATGAAACGCTGAGAGAGGTGTATCCAAAGGCGGATATCCGTATTGTAAATTTTATCTGTCAGGAGCATTTATGGAGAAATATTATTCATGTGCTTCACTATAGACGAAAAAGCGATACACCGGTTATATATAGGGAAAAAATCAGACAGCTGAGGACTTTTATAAGGTATGAGCGCTCTCTTCCCAGGACGGCCAGGGTGGGGACGGCGGAGGAGATCGAGGCTCTGGGATTTGACCTCCTGGTGTTTGGAAGTGATGAGATCTGGAATGCGGCGGACTGGGGGTATCATCCTCTGAAATTCGGCGCGGGATTTTCGGAAAAGACAAAGCGGATCGCATATGCGCCCAGTGTAGGAACCTTCTTTCAGTTATCAAAGGAGTCAATCCGGGAGGGCATAAAGGGCTTTTGGAGGGTTTCGGGCCGGGATGGTGAGACGCTGGATTTTTTAAAGCGTATGCACAGAGGGGATGCGGTCAGAATGCCGGATCCGGTGTTTTTATATGATTTTGACAGGGATTTGCAAAAAGAGGGAATCGAAAAAAAGCCTTTCCGCTATATTTTGATTTATGATTGTAAGCTGACAGAGAAACAGGAGCAGCAGCTTCGCGCTTACAAAGACCAGCATGGCTTTAAGCTCCTGGGGGCGGGAGACTATAAAAAAATGTATGACGGGGTGACGGTGAACCTGACGCCTTATGAGTGGGTGAGTCTGTTTTGGCATGCCGATAAGGTGATAACGGGTACCTTTCACGGAACCGCATTTGCAATCAAATATCACAGAGACTTTGCAGCCTTTCCCACGGAAAGAAACCGGATACAGAAGGTGGGATCTCTCCTTCGGGATGTGGGAATGGAGGAGCGGATGCTTTCCCCCGGGGAGGAAGATAAGCTGTGCAGTATTTTGGACAGGGAATCGGATTTTACAAGGGCAGATGCCTGCCTGAACCGGATGAAGGAGGAGGCGTTTAAGTTTCTGTCCACAGGGTGATCTCGCGGCAGCAGGTCAGGCAGAAGGGAGAAAGGATGGAACTTGGCAATAGAAAAATGAACATAGTATGTGACATGGAAAAGTGTGCCGGCTGCATGGCCTGCGTGGATATATGTCCCCAAAATGCCATTCAGGTCCTGCAGGGCCTGCGTTATTATCAGGCGGTCATTGATGAGAAGCGCTGTACGGACTGCGGGGCCTGCCGCAGAGTCTGCCAGGGCAATGAGTCTGCACCGCGGCATTTACCTATCCTGTGGCAGCAGGGATGGGCAGCAGATGAGAAGCTGCGCTCGGGCGCCGCTTCCGGCGGCCTGGCATCGGCGCTGTCCAGGCAGTTTATCAATGAGGGCGGCCTGGTCTGGAGTTGTACTTTTGACAAGGGAGAATTCCGCTTCCGGGAGGCATGTTCTCAGGAGGATTTAAGACAATTTGCCGGTTCCCGGTATGTAAAGAGCGATGCCCGGGGAAGCTATCGGGCCATTCGCAGGCGCCTTGAGGAGGGCAGGAGAGTATTGTTCATCGGACTGTCATGTCAGGTTTCGGCGCTGAGGAATTTCGTGGGGCGAAAGCTGGAGGTGCAGCTTTATACGGTGGATCTGATCTGCCACGGAACGCCGGCTCCCCGGACACTTTCCCTGTTTCTGCAGCAGTACGGAGAGAAGCTTTCGGAGCTGCAGGACATTCGTTTCCGGAAAGGCAATAACTATCAGCTCTTTTTTCTTCATAAGGATGGGAGTGTTGTCAGCCCAGTGCCGGAGGGAGTCAAGGATCCCTACAGCATTGCCTATTCCAGGGGACTGGCATGCACGGAAAACTGCTATGCCTGCGCCTACGCAAAGGAAGACAGGGTGTCAGACATTACTCTGGGAGATTCCTGGGGCAGTGAGCTGCCCCGGAAGGAGAGAGAGAAGGGCATATCTCTGGTGCTGTGCCAGACCGCCAAGGGTATGGAGCTTTTGAAAAAGAGTGCCATTCACCTTGAGGCAGTGGACCGTGAGAAAAGCATTGTGGGAAATTACCATCTGGAAATGCCCCTTGTGAGACCGGAGAAACAGGAGCTTTTTATGAAGGGGCTGGAGAAGGGAAAGAGATTTAACGCGCTTGTGAGAAAATGCTGTCCCAGGCAGTACTATAACAACTGCTATAAAAAATTACAACAATTGCTTGTAAAAAAATGAATTGTCTAGTAAAATGGTCATATGGGAGTTGGAAAGTCCAAAAAAGGATAGCGAAAAGTCCCCAAATTACACTAATAAGTTGGAGGAAAGTCATATGAAAGTTTACACAACTGACAAGATCCGAAACGTCGTACTGCTGGGCCATGGCGGAAGCGGCAAGACCAGTCTGGCAGAAGCTTTTGGCTACTTGTCCGGCCTGACATCCAGAATGGGAAAGGTTACCGACGGAAATACCATAAGCGATTACAGTAAAGAGGAACAGAAGCGTCATTTTTCCATCAACACCACTGTAATCCCCATTGAGTGGGAAGGCGTGAAGATCAATATTATAGATACTCCCGGTTATTTTGATTTTGTGGGCGAGGTAGAGGAGGCGGTGAGCGCCGCCGGCGCCGCCATTATTGTGGTAAACGGAAAGTCCGGCATCGAGGTGGGCACCCAGAAGGCATGGGAGCTGTGTGAAAAATACAAGCTGCCCAGGTTTGTGTACGTTTCCAACATGGACGTGGACAATGCTTCCTTCCGCCAGGTGGTGGAGGATATGACGGAGCTGTACGGCAAAAAGATGGCTCCCTTCAATCTGCCGATCCGTGAGAGCGAGAAGTTCGTGGGCTATGTGAATGTGATTACCGAGACCGGAAACCGGTGGCAGGGCAAGGAAGTGGTTCCCTGCGAGGTGCCGGAGTATAATAAGGCCAATCTGCAGATGTGCCGTGACACCCTGATGGAGGCAGTGGCGGAGACCAGTGAGGAAATGATGGAGCGGTATTTCGGCGGCGAGACCTTCTCCGAGGCCGAGATCCGGGCAGCGCTTCGCACCAATGTATGCGACTGCAGCATTTTCCCCATGACCATGGGCTCTAATGTACTGTGCCAGGGTGTTTATACACTGCTGGATGACATTGTAAAATATATGCCCAGCCCGGAGAACCGCAGCGTGGCCGGCATCAATATGAAGACAAATGAGATTTATAATGCTGATTACGATTTCTCCAAGGCAAAATCCGCCTATATCTGGAAGACCATCGTGGATCCCTTTATCGGCAAATATTCCCTGGTGAAGGTGAACTCAGGCGTGCTGAAGACAGATGATCTCATCTATAATGTGGACAGGGATATTGAGGAGAAGGTGGGCAAGCTCTACGTGATGCAGGGCAATAAGCCCATTGAGGTTCCGGAGCTTCATGCGGGCGATATCGGCGCTTTGGCCAAGCTTACCGCTGCCAGAACCGGAAACAGCCTTTCCACCAAGGCATCTCCCATCAAGTTCGGTAAGGCGGAGATTTCCACACCTTATACATATATGCGCTATAAGCCCAAGAACAAGGGGGATGTGGATAAGATTTCTCAGGCTCTGCAGAAAATGTCCCATGAGGATCTGACACTGAAGGTTGTCAACGATGCCGAGAACAGACAGACACTGCTCTACGGTATGGGTGATCAGCATCTGGAGATCGTGGTAAGCAGGCTTCTGAATGAGTACAAGGTAGAGGTGGAGCTGGATCGTCCCAAGATTGCATACCGGGAGACCATCCGGAAGCAGTCCGATGTGGAATACAAATACAAAAAGCAGTCCGGCGGGCACGGCCAGTACGGACATGTGAAAATGCGGTTCAGCCCTTCCGAGGATCTGGAGCAGGCCTATGTGTTTGAGCAGGAGGTAGTGGGGGGCGCCGTTCCCAAGAACTATTATCCTGCGGTGGAAAAGGGACTTCAGGAATCCGTGCAGAAGGGGCCTATGGCGGGCTATCCGGTGGTAGGCGTCAAGGCGGTTCTCTACGACGGTTCCTATCATCCGGTGGATTCTTCGGAGCAGGCATTCCGTATGGCGACTATTCAGGCCTTCAAAAAAGGCTTTATGGAGGCGCACCCTGTTCTGCTGGAGCCTATTGCCAGCCTGAAGGTGACGGTGCCTGACGCCTATACCGGAGATGTGATGGGCGATCTGAATAAGAGAAGAGGCCGTGTGCTGGGGATGAATCCCGCTCCCGGCGGAAAGCAGATCGTGGAAGCGGAGATTCCCATGAGCGGACTGTTCGGCTATTGTACGGATCTGCGTTCCATGACAGGCGGCAGAGGCGAATATGCCTATGAGTTTGTGCGCTACGAGCAGGCACCCTCCGATGTTCAGGAGAAGGAAGTGGCCGCAAGAGCTGCCAAGGTGGCGGAGAATAACGCGGAAGATTAATGAAATAAGTGTGTAAGGTGTATAATGAATTGCAAAAACATGCCGGAGAGTGGATTTCTCCGGCATGTTTCTGCATAGTGACGATTATGTTTGCCCGGATATTATGATTATATGTGATCGAAAACATTTAAAGGGCGGCTCCTATAGCGGTGTTCCTAAATTTATTGCCGAAACCCTGAGTCATTCCACAGCAAAGAGAGATAAAACAGAGAAGAAGGATATTTATGAAAAAGCTGGAGTAGAAGAATATTGGATCATTTCTCCGCAAGGATCTGTGGAGATTTATTATCTGCAGAATGGAAAGTATATTCTGGAACAAAATTATATGCTGCAGAGTGATAAAGAAGAAGAGTATTATAATGCTGAAATGGGAATAAGCCTGCGGGCATTTCCCAATATAGAAATCAAGCTGGGAGAAATATTTGAGGGAATCGATGTATAGAACGGGTTTGCCGTAATCAGGCTTTCCTGTGGGTTAAGATTTTCTGCCCAACCGTTAACTATGCCTCCATTGTCCCGAAATATATTTTTCCTTATACTGTATTTGGGTGCTGAAGCTATTGCTTCGCATGCAAATTCAGGGAAAGGAAGAAGATGGAGGAAAAAGATGGAGTTAAAGCTTGGCAAAAAAATTATAGAATTACGAAAGAAAAAGGGAATGACCCAGGAACAGCTGGCCGGAGCGCTGGGGGTGTCTGCTCCGGCGGTAAGCAAATGGGAGACGGACAGCTCCTATCCGGACATTACCCTGCTTTGCCCCCTGGCAAGGGCACTGGACACAGATGTAGATTCCCTGCTGGCTTTTGAGGAAGATATGTCCGAGGCGGATTTAGGGCAATACATGACGGAAATTATAGAGATGATAAGAGGGGGAAGGATACCGGAAGCGGAGGAACGGCTGAATGGACTTTTACATGCGTATCCTTCCAATATTCCCCTGAAGTTTTCCGCAGTGGCGGCTCTGACCTATTTTGAGATCAATGCACCGGAGGCTGACGAGGCGGATAAGCTCCGGTGGAAGGATCAGAAAAAGCAGCTGGTTCGTGCAGTACATGACGACGGTAATCCGGCCTATTATCCATCGGCTGTATCCATGCTGGTTTCCATGGCTTTGGCGGAGGATCAGCTGGAGGAGGCGGAGAGGCTGCTGAAGGAGACGATGGCGGATCAGGGGGATTTTACCTTTCTCTGGAGTCAGCTTTATCTTAAAAAAGGAGAAAAAGAAAAGGCTCTGGGAACTGTCCAGAGGCGCCTGTATTCGCTGGTAAATGATATGCGGACCTGTCTCATGGCCATGCTGGGACAGGACATGAATCCGGATCTTGACAGGGCCGTGGAAATCTGTGATGTGCTGCAGATGCTGGACAGCATTTTTCGGGTGGGAGGCGGAATGGGAGACGGTCTGTATGCCGAGATATATCTGCGGGCGGGTAAAATGGAGGAAGCCCTTGCATACCTGGAGCGGCTGGCAGATCGAATGACAGGGCCCATGGAGCCGCCCAATCCGCTTTTGTTTGCACCGGAAATCGCTCCCGGGCCGGAAAAGCTGGAGTGGAACCAGGAGATCCTTATGGCGGCGCTCAGGGGCCTGGAGACGGACGCGTGCTTTGAACCGCTTCGGAAGCAGGAGCGGTTTCAGAGGCTGGTGGAGCTGATACGGAAGCAGGTGCAGTCTTAAAGATCGATTCGCTGCAGGGGGCTGTGGAGATTTATTATCTGCAGGAGGGGAAATATATTTTAGAGCAAAGCTATATGCTTCAGCGTGATGTGGAAGAAGAGGACTATAACGCAAAGACGGAGATTTCTCTGAAAGTGTTTCCTCATATTAAGATGTGTCTGGAGGAAATTTTTGAGGGAGTCGAGATAGTGTATTGACACGGAGGGAAAAACAGGCTAAAATACCTATAAGTTTCACGGGAAATGATTTCCTAAGCGTTTCCCTGAAAGGAATTAGTAAATAAGGAACAGACGTTGAAGAGGAATATTAAGAGGATCTGGCTTTCAGAGAGCTGCCGGAGGGTGCGAGGCAGCAGTGACGGTGCTCCCAACTGGCCTCGGAGTTTCTGCCCGGAAGCGCGCAGGCGTGTGTAAGGGCGGACGGTTCATCCCGTTATCCATGAAAAAGTGCACAGGCAAAAAATGATATGGAGTATGGGTTGTTTCTTTGCGGCGGATCCAGTCGGCAGAGAGGCAGCGCCTCATGGAATTTCCCTGTGAAGTAGAGTGGTACCACGGAATCAGGCCCTTTCGTCTCTATAGGACGAGAGGGCTTTTTATATATCATAGAAAAGTGCTCCTATGATATAAAAACGCTTCGCGGGGGCGCATGGGGGAAACAGCAGCACAATGTGCCCCGCCCGGTGAGAGAATGGAGGAATCAAAATGGCAGTACCGTACAACCATCACGAGGTGGAAAAGAAATGGCAGACTGTCTGGGACGATGAGAAGGCCTTTAAGACCTCTGACGATTATTCCAGACCCAAGTACTATGCACTGGTGGAATTTCCGTACCCTTCCGGCCAGGGGCTTCATGTGGGGCATCCCAGACCCTATACGGCCCTGGATATTGTGGCCCGTAAGAGAAGAATGCAGGGCTATAATGTGCTGTATCCTATGGGCTGGGACGCTTTTGGACTTCCCACGGAAAATTATGCCATCAAAAACCATATTCATCCGAAGATTGTCACAAAAAATAATGTAGAACGCTTTAAAAGTCAGCTGCATGCTCTGGGGTATTCCTTTGACTGGGACAGGGAGGTCAATACCACCGACGATCAATATTACAAATGGACCCAGTGGATTTTTTTGAAGCTGTTTAAGGCGGGGCTGGCCTACAAGACGGAAATGCCCATTAACTGGTGTACCTCCTGTAAGGTGGGACTGGCCAATGAGGAAGTGGTGAACGGCGTCTGTGAGCGGTGCGGCGCAGAGGTGGTCCGCAAGGTGAAAAGCCAGTGGATGCTGAAGATCACGGAATATGCCGACAAGCTGCTTCAGGGGCTGGATACGGTGGATTATATTGAGCGGGTCAAGGTTTCCCAGAGAAACTGGATCGGCAAATCTCAGGGTGCAGAGGTGGACTTTGCTATTACCGGTAAGGAGGAAAAGCTCCGTATCTATACCACCAGACCGGATACCCTGTTTGGCGCTACCTACATGGTAGTGTCCCCCGAGCATCCCATGATCGAAAAATATAAGGATGAGATTGAAAACTATGAGGAGCTTGTGGCCTACAGGGAGCAGGCGGCGAAGAAATCCGACTTCGAGCGCACGGAGCTGGCAAAGGACAAGACCGGCGTCCAGATCCGGGGGCTCACTGCCACAAACCCTGTAAACGACAGGGAAATTCCCATATGGATATCCGACTATGTGCTTATGACCTACGGAACAGGCGCTATTATGGCGGTTCCTGCCCACGACGAGAGAGACTGGGATTTTGCCAAGAAGTTCGGTCTGCCTATTATCGAAGTGGTGGCGGGCAGTCCGGTCAGCGTTCAGGAGGCGGTGTACACGGATGTGGCAACGGGAATTCTGGTAAATTCCCAGTTCCTGGACGGGCTGTGTGTGGCGGATGCCAAAAAAAGGATCATCGACTATCTGGAACAAAAAGGGATCGGTCACAGCAAGACAAATTATAAGCTGCGGGACTGGGTATTTTCCAGACAGCGTTATTGGGGAGAGCCCATTCCCATTGTGCACTGTGAAAAATGCGGCTATGTGCCGCTTGACGAGAGCGAGCTGCCGCTTTTGCTTCCGGAGGTGGAATCCTATGAACCTACCGACAACGGTGAATCACCACTGGCGGCTATGACGGAGTGGGTGAACACCACATGTCCCTGCTGCGGCGGCAGCGCAAAGAGAGAAACGGACACCATGCCTCAGTGGGCAGGCTCCTCCTGGTATTTCCTGCGGTATACGGATCCTCATAATGAGAAGGCGCTGGCAGGTAAAGAGGCGCTGGAGTACTGGATGCCCGTGGACTGGTATAACGGGGGCATGGAGCATACCACACTCCATCTGCTTTATTCCCGGTTCTGGCACAGATTCCTGTACGACCAGGGACAGGTGCCCTGTCCGGAGCCCTATCAGAAGAGAACCAGCCACGGCATGATCCTGGGCTCCAACGGGGAAAAAATGTCCAAGTCCAGAGGCAATGTGGTGAATCCGGACGACATTGTCAGAGAGTACGGCGCGGATACCTTAAGGACCTACGAGATGTTTATCGGAGCCTTTGACCTGAGCGCAGCCTGGAGTGAGGACGGCGTGAAGGGCTGCCGAAGGTTTCTGGAGCGGGTGTGGAAGCTGCAGGACATTCTGACGCAGGAAGAGGGATATAGTCAGGATCTGGAGACAAAAATGCACCAGACCATCAAAAAGGTATCGGGGGACTATGAAAGCCTGAAGTATAACACCGCCATAGCGGCCATGATGTCTTTGATTAATGAGTTTTACAAAAAGAATTCTGTGACCAGAGGTGAATACAGGACGTTGCTTACACTGCTGAATCCGGTGGCCCCTCATATCACGGAGGAGCTGTGGCAGACCGCAGGCTTTGAGGGAAGAGTGTACCAGACCACATGGCCCGAGTATGACGAGGCAAAGACGGTGGAGGCACAGGTGGAGATCGGCGTACAGGTGAACGGAAAGATGCGTGTTACGGTTTCCGTGCCCAAGGACATGGAAAAGGAAGCGGTGATTGCCGCAGCCAAAGAGGCTCTGGGAGATAAGCTTACAGGAACTGTGGTAAAAGAGATCTATGTGCCTGGCCGGATCGTGAATATTGTTGTAAAGTAGTTGTTCATGCAGGTAATTCCCGGTGAGAATGCCATAAAAATCTGCCGCAGACTGTACGGATTGGAGGAACAGTCTGCGGCAGAAAGCTTCTCTAATGGTTTTCCGTCCCGTGGGGGATAGTGGGCTGGTCGCCCTGCCGGTTTTTTTCCAGAATCTTGTCGATCTGCGCCAGCTCTTCCCTGGAGCTGTGTCTTTTGATGGCGGAGATAGCGGCGTTCATTTCCTGGGGCGTAAGGGTCAGATTTTCCTGCTTGGCCTTTTTCATCATGGGTACCACGAAGGCCATCATTTCCTTCTGGCTTTTCCCATGGCCTTCAGCAAAAAGCCGTCCAAGAAACTGAAGCTTCTTTTGGGGAATATCCTTTACCAGAGGATCCTTCATCCAGTCGGGCGCCATGCTTTCGTCCGCGGAGTGCATTTCTTCCATGGAATGCATTTCTTCCATAATAATACCTTCCTATTCTTCTTTTTTTCCAAACATATCAAAAACCGAAGACAAATCCATTCCACCCAGATCGGGCATTCCGGTCATTCCCGACAGAATATCCATAGGATTGCCTCCCTCAGAATTCATACCCTCAGGGAAAAGCTCCTTCAGCATTTCCATCATCTCCATCATTTCCTGCATCCTGTTCATGGTCTGCATCATATTTTTGATAGATTGGATTCTCTCCTGCTCGCCGGGACTTCCGAATGGCATCAGTTCGTCCAGAAAGGCAATCGTGTCATTGCTTCCGGATTTCAGAGGATTTTCCGGGCCGGAGGACTGCAGAGGAAACAGGGGTGACCGGAGACTGAGGACGGGACTTTTGGGACGATTCTTCAAAAACTGCAGGGTATGCTGCAATTCCAGAAATTTTATATATACTGCCAGCCCTCCCTGCAGGTCCGGGGCAAGATAGGAGAGGAATACCTTTAACATCTGAATGTGATTCGTGGTAAGCAGTGAATCAAATGCAGCAATTATATCGGATCCTTTTCCCTCCATGTGAAAACCATACCTTTCCGGGTGCATTATGTACATTGTACATTGTACATGTTATGACAGTCTGCGGGATATTATGCTGTTTCTCACAGTATTTTCTTCATATTGGAAAACAGGCCCCGCCGGGAGCCTGCCTTCCATCAGTGGGGCGGCCTTCAGGCCGCCTTGATCCTGCTTAGCAGCAGGTGTTGTTGCATCCGCATCCGCAGTTGTTTCCGCCGCCGCAGAAGCAGGAGAGCAGCAGGATCCAGATGATCCATTCGCAGCCGTCGCCGCCGCCGAACAGTCCGTTGCCGCATCCGCAGCTGTTGTTGCAGCCACAGCCATTGTTGCGTCCGCCGAACAATCCGCCGTTGCCGCCACAGCAGGATAACAGCAGGATGATCCAAATCCAGTTATTTCCACATCCACATCCGTTGTTCTGGGAGCTTACGCATCCGCAAGAGTCGTTGCAGCCACAGTTAGTAGCAGTCAAATCGCTCATTTTAATTGCCTCCAAAGGTTTATTTATGCTTTATTCTATGCATGGCGGCCTGTCAATGTTTCCGGGATTTGGAAGATCTTTTTTGCAGGAGAGATTTTTGGCGCTTTTTGAAGTTTTCCTGCCTCATATGTGGATAAAAGACTTGCATAAATTCTGATATGGAGTAAAATAAAGAAGGGATATCATTAAAGGCAGAAAGGTTAGATATGGCTCAGAAGGAATACATAGTGGAGGGCAGACGCTTCCGGACCAGGGAAGATTATGCCCGCGCAATGCATGACAAGAAGATCATAGACGAAATACGCGGCAGCGTTAACCTGAAGAATAGAGGGGCCCTGGAAAAGCTGGAGAAACAGCTGAAGGGAGGTAAATACAGATTTTATACGCTCTTGGGAGAAGATTTCAGGGATGAAATCCGGGAACTCCTGGGGAAGGGGGCGCAGGGGAGGACCACCCCGGTTCAGAGGAAAACGGCATCTCAGGGAAAGACTTCATCCGATCAGGTAAAAGCGGCATCTCAGGGAAAGACTTCATCCGATCAGGTAAAAGCGGCATCCCGGGGAAAGGCTTCACCGGTCATGACAAAAGCGTCGGCTCAGGTTAAGGGCTCGGGACCGGGGAGCAGATCTTCTGAAACGAAGATGGATTCCTATGTGCTGGCGGAGCTGAAACGGCAGGAAAAGCGCAGAAAGCTGACCATTGCCGTATGCAGTATTGTGGCAGTGTGCTGTCTGGGATATTTTGGAGTTTATGCCTGGCATAGCTACCGGACGGACAACACTTATCAGGCGCTCAGCGCCTTAAAAGAAAAGCCGGTGGTACAGCGGTATCCTTCCGCATCTCAGTCGGGACCTCAGTTTACATTGGATGAGGCCCAGGAACCCCGGGAGGTGTTGGAGGAATATAAAAATTTATTAAATAAAAATAAAAAGCTAATCGGATGGGTGAAAATAGACGATACAAATATAGATTACCCCGTAATGCAGACTGTGGACAACGAGTACTATCTGAACCATAATCTGAACCAGGAATATGATAAAAACGGGTCTATTTTCATGGATAAGGACTGCGATGTGCTGAAGCCCAGCACCAATTTTATTATCTACGGACATCATATGAAAAACGGGCAGATGTTCGGCAGTCTGGACAGGTACGCCAGTAAGGACTATTATGAAAAGCATCCGTACATTCAGTTTGACACCATCTATGACAAGGGGACATGGGAGGTGATGTACGTATTTCGCTCCAGAGTGTACAGCGAGGAGGAGATCGTATTTAAATATTATCAGTTCATAGATGCCAACAGCCAGCAGGAATTTGATTCCAACATGCGGGAGATGGCAGCTATGTCTTTGTACGACACGGGAGTGACCGCCAGTTACGGCGATCAGCTTCTGACGCTCTCAACCTGTGATTATCAGGAGAAAAACGGACGTTTTGTGGTAGTGGCGAAGAAAATCGCAAAGGAGTAGGGAAAATGACGAAGGGTGTAAACAAGAAAAGCAGGAGATTAAAGAGGTCGATCCGAAAGACCCTGGGGACGCTGTTCCTCATATCGGCGCTGATAGTGGCGGCGATTCCCACGGAAAACCTGCAAGCGGAAGGGGAGAATAGTCCCAGGGCAAACAGGGTGCCTGTGACTACGGACAGTACTCAGAGGATTCCGCAAATAAATGACAGCACGGTTATCTATACTACCAAGGACAGAAAATATCGGTTTGCATATATGAGTGACGGCGGCACAGATAAGATTGCGGTGCTTTTGGGGTACAGCGCGCTCACTCTGGAGAACGGCCTTTTGGAGATTCCCGAGAGTGTGGACGCTTATGCCAAGTTTACGGAGACTCTGGGAACGGACAGAGGCTATGTGGCCGTTGGAAAAGCCGGAAACTTTCTGTATTGGAAGGAATGCACCAAGACGGAGTGGAAGCAGAAAATAGATCCCATTACACAACAGCCCATGGTGGATAACGAGGGGAATCCGGTGATGGAAGAGGTGGAGGTTGAATGGAGGTACAATCCCTGCTATGCGGATACTTATGATACATCCTGGGGATCTATTGCGAAGGAGCACCCGGAGCAGCTTTACTATGACAAGAACTTTCAAACGAATACTACTCCGAAGATCGATTTGACGGAAAACGATGCGGTGGCTTGTACTGACTTGAACTATCAGATCATTCAGGGAGCTACGGTAGCTTACATCGGCAATCAGTGGCTGAAGGAAAAAACAGGTGCCGACGGAAAGCCTATTTCAGGGGAATGGGTCCTGGGCGGTTCGGTAAATGCCAATAACAAGGATAAGGGAATATTTGCCAACAATGGTAATATCCATACTCTGGTGGTTAAACCCAGCCTGATGGGTATTGGCGATTATGCGTTCTATCGTTGCAGCTATCTGGACAGCATTACCTTGGGGAACGGTCTGAATACCATTGGCAACGGGGCTTTTTCGGATTGTACAAACATGACTGCCATCAGTCTGGATATTGGAAGCAACCTGAACCAGATCGGCGATCATGCCTTTTACAATTGTCAGAGTCTGGGCAGTTTTACTTTGCCCATCCAGGTTTCTTTGATCGGAGACTCTGCTTTTGAAGGCTGTACATCTTTAAAGAGTGTGGATCTGTGCAGCGCAGGGAACTTTAATAACCTTACGACTTTAGGATGGGATCTGTTTAAAAATTGCGAGGCGCTGGAGTCTGTGACTTTCCCGGATAAGTGTACCAGCCCGGTGTATATTTCCACCTTTGAGGGCTGCCGTTCCCTGAAGAGCATATCCACCAGAAATAATCAGATTACCTTCCCGGAGGAAGCGGGCGTTTATACCTATGAGCAGTTTAAGGCCATGCTGGAGGGACCGCCGGTGGGCGGAGCCTTCTACTTCGAAGGAATGGAGAATTCCGCGCTTCATCAAATGTGCACGGACAACTATTTTGCCTTCAGCTACATCGATTATCTGGGCGGTGTGGTTACGAACCTGGATCGTTACGAAATCACTGTGGCAGAGACCGGAGGGCGGGCCACCTATGAGGTGAATTCCTCTAATCGTCTGATTTCCTGCAGAACAGAGCCGGGCGTGAAGACGGTGACCATACCTGCCAGAATAGGTCCTCATGCCATTAACTATATTGCTTCCAATACCTTCCAGGATCACTGTAATATTACGAAGGTAACTATACCGGTCAATATTCTTTCCATTGACAACGAGGCTTTCCGAGGCTGTCATAATCTGGCGGACGTGATTTTTGATACGGCCAATGTAACCATCGGAGATAATGCCTTTAAGACGCAGGAAGTGCGTTCCCATGAAACAAACTGTCCCAACGGAGGACAGGTGGGAACTGACCCCGATATGTCTCCGGCGGTGAAGCTGAAATTTACCGGTCCGGTTTCCAGCACATCGGGTCCTTTCAAATATGCCATGAGCGAAAACGGGAAATACAATATTGAGTCCCAGCAGAGCTCCTACATTACGTATTACAGCGGCTGGCCTTCCAATATGGAGATTCAGTATAATCCGGACAGCAAAATGAGCGAGCTTGTGAATTTCCCGTCTCTTTCGGACCTGAAAAACGGCGTATACAACTCTCAGAAGTATGCCTATATCACGCCGGAGCATGAGCAGGCCCTTCGGGATGCTGTAAACAAGTATGTTGGCAGCGGCACGGTTTCCGGCGGCGATGCCAACAGGGGCGATATGACGGAGTATGAATGGCAGATTATCAATGCGGCTATGGGGATTGTGATTCCTGAAGGCGTGGATTCTGTCAAGCCGGGATTGTTTAAGATGAAGGATGACGCCGACATCGGTACGCTTCCTGAAAACGAGTCCAAAACGGTGGAGGCTTACAGCCTGAAGAGGATCCAGAATGAGACCGACGAGGCGGGCAATGAAAAGAGCACCTTTGCAGGATGCAAAAACATATCCAGTATTAAATTGCTGGGCGGCACGGAGACGCTGGATTCCTATGCCTTTGAGGGATGCGATATTCTGTCCAGCGTGACTCTGCCTCCCACCGTAAGTCAGATAGGAGTGAGACCTTTTGCGAATTGCCCTGCCATGAGCCAGGTGGATTTTTCCGGGAGTCCTTATTTCTCCTGTGAGAATTCCATAATCTATGAACTGGATGATGCGGGCGCGAAGGAAAAGATCGTGCAGTGTCTGGAGGGCAGAACCAATGTGATGGTAACGGCGGCCGAAACGGCGGGTGTAAAGGAAATGTATCCGGAGGCCTTTGCCAATACGAACATGGTGAATGTGGATCTGAGCAATACCTCCATTTCCTCCATACCGGAGTATGCCTTTGCCCTGACGAATGAACTGGGGACTGTGACTTTGCCCAAGTCTATTCGTTCCATTGGAAATAACGCGTTTTTCTACAGTCATATTACGGCATTGAAGATACCTGGCGCCAACCAGATGATCAACAATAATGCTTTTGGCCGGGAGACCCATCCTGGCGATGCGGTTTTGGATGAGCATAAGATCAGAGTGGATATAGACACAGATAAAGCGACTAACACAGGAAATCTTTGGTTCTACTGTGAAGAGGGGAGTATGGCGGAGGTATATGCCAAGGAATACCCTGACGGTCCCATCAATGTGTCTTACGAAGAGCCGGATACAGAGTTTGAGGTTCTTTTCCTGGATAAGGATGGAAATCCTCTGGAGAAGCCTCTTGACCTGTACGGAAAGGAACTGCCGAATCCTCAGATTGTAAAGCAGTTTGAATCTGCGGTGGAGCCTGTGCCGCCTCAGGTGGACGGTTTCCGGTTTACCGGGTGGATGCCGAAGGATTATGCTTCGGTGACAGAGGACTTGAGAATATTTGCTCAGTATGAAAAGCTGGCGGATATATTCCACACGGTGGAATTCCTCAATGAGGATGGTTCTGTGTATATGACGCAGACGGTAAGACATGGCGAAAACGCCATTATTCCCCAACCGCCTGTGAAGGAAGGATATACCTTCCAAGGATGGAGATACGGCAATCTGGAAAATATTACCAAGGATGAAAAGGTATATGCCTATTTTGTGAGAAATGGGGAAGGCCCGGATGATCCCAATAATCCCGGAGGAAGCAATAATCCCGGAGGCAGCAATACCCCCGGAGGAAGCGGTAATCCCGGAGGCAGCGGGAGTCCGGGGGCAAGCGGAAGTCCTGGAGCAAGCGGAAGTCCCGGGGCAAGCGGAAGTCCTGGAGCAAGCGGGAGTCCCGGGGCAAGCGGGAGTCCGGGCGCCAGTGGCAGCCCCGGCGGTACACTGTATGTGCTGACGGTACAGAACGGCAGCGGCTCCGGCAGCTATGCGGCAGGCTCTCAGCCAATCCTCATAGCCAATGATCCTGCTGCAGGACAGGAATTCAGCCACTGGACGGTGGATAATCCTGCAGATGCCAAGCTGGCCAGTACGGTGTTGTCTGCCACGGTAATCACCATGCCGGCCAGAAATGTGACGGTGACGGCTCATTACAGAGCAAAGGGTACCGGAAGCGGAAACACTTCTACCAGACCTCCTTCGTCTTCAGGCGGCGGAAGCGGGAGTACGAATAACAACAATCGCCCTAATCCTTCCTCCGGGACGGTGAATAACGGCGGAACCACGGTAGTAATTGACAAGAACGGCCTGTCCAATACGGGTGTAGTATCAGCTACGGTGAGAGGCTCTTCCGATAATTTCACCATCAAGATCTCGGAGAGCAGTGCGGCTACGGAAGCTGCTTTGAGAGCGTTGCTGGCTGAGTATGGTAATATTGACAATATTAAGTATTTCCCTATGGATATTTCTCTATATGATTCTACGGGAAATAATAAGATCACGGATACTACCGGACTGTCGGTGAGTATTACCCTGCCTCTGCCGGATTCCCTGATCACCTACGCGGGCAACAATAAGGTGGCCGGAGTGGTGAACGACAGGCTGGATAAGCTGTCTGCCAGGTTTACTACCATTGACGGTGTTTCCTGCATTACTTTCACGGCAGAACATTTTTCACCTTATGTGATCTATGTTGAGACCAATAATCTGTCGGCGGGAACCAACACAGATAATACGCCCAAGACCGGCGACGGAATCCATCCCAAGTGGTTCCTTTCTATCGGTTTGGCATGTATATCCTTTGTGCTGTTCATGAAGAGGGACAGCAGGAAGCTGAGGAAAGTGAAAGCCAGGGCCTGAGCCTGCCGGGGTGTATGGAAAGCTGTGAAACCGGGTATGACTCCCTGTTGGTTGCGGCGGGGTGTTGACTTAGAGAATAGGAAGATATATGAGAAAGAGAAGGAAATTCGGCGGCGTTCTGCTGATTATAACAGCGCTTGTCCTTATGATGCTTCCTGTATCGGAGGCAGATGCGGCTGCATCTGCTTCCGATTTTAAAATGGAGGGAAGCACACTTGTCAAATATCGGGGATCGGATAAGAACGTGTCTATTCCTGATACGGTGGAGGTTATAGGCGGCGGAGCATTCGAAGAAAACAAAAATGTAGAGCTGATAGTGGTTCCCAACAGCGTGAATAGAATTGAAGGTTATGCCTTCTGGGGATGTGACAGTCTGGATACGGTGGTGCTGGGAAAAGGGCTGACGCAGGTGGAGGATTTTGCCTTTGCCGGCTGCAAAGGACTGAAACAGATGACGATACCGGCAAATGTGACATCCATCGGCAACCAGGCTTTTGGTGACTGCGTAAATCTGAAGGATATTTCCATACCTCCCGAGACGACTCAGATTGCAGAGTCGGCTTTTGAGGGGTGTTACCAGCTGACCATACATTGCGAGGCCGGAAGTTCGGCGGACACCTATGCTCAGGCATTTTATGAGAGACAGAAGGAAATGCCGGAGTATGAGGATGTGCCGGATTATACTCCGGACACTCCGGATTCCGATGCCTCAGATCCCTCGTCGGAGCCCGAGGAAGAGCCCTCCGCAGATCCCACACCGGCTCCTGCCCCGGAGCAGCCTTCAGGCGGAGAAAATGTTCTGGGAAGCTCCTGGGTGGTGGGAAACAGAGCCTATGTGTATATTCCCACAGGAAATCTGCAGGTATTGGGCGGAAATGCAGGCGGGACAAATTCCGGAACAGGAGAGGGACAGGGTGCTGCCGGACAGACCGGCGAGATACCTGCTGCCGGCAGTCTGTGGGCCGATAATTTTGCTGGCGGCGGGCTCGCGAAATATACCGTCGTGGATGGGCAGATTGTGGCCGACCAGGCATATTATGGCAGCCGGGGGCTGGGAAGCGTGGCGCTTCCGGAGGGTATCCGGGAAATCGGACAGTTTTCCTTTGCCAGAAGTTCCATAACGGATATTGTGATTCCGGAGGGAGTGACGGATATCGGCTACGGTGCGTTTTATCATTGTGACAGCTTGACCCAGGTAACTTTGCCGGAATCTGTCAAAAATGTAGAACCCAAAGCTTTTGAAAATACAGCATGGCTTAAGGCGTTCCTGGAGAGTGGAGAAGAGTTTCTGATCTCCGGAGGCGTACTGGTGTCCTATAGCGGAAATGAAGCCGCAGTCACGGTACCGGAAGGAGTACGGGTCATCGGGGCGGAGGCTTTTGCCGGCCACGGAGAGATTCAGAGTGTGACTTTGCCGGACAGCGTACAGGTTATAGGTGAAGGGGCTTTTGAAAATTGCGGTAAACTTGTTCAGCTGAACCTGGGCAGAGGGGTGGAGGAAATTAAGGACAGGGCTTTTTCTGGCTGCGGTATTTTCGAAGCCGGGGCATTTCGAATTCCTGCTTCTGTAAGGAAAATGGGGCTGAGGGCTTTCGACGGTGTGGAGCTGCAGTACGAGGGCGAAATGCCGGAGCTGACCTATGAGGCTTCTGCAGGAAGGCTGTCCAACGAGAGCTATAGAGGGCTTGGAGAGGAAAGCGGAGAGACTGCGGGAGTAACCCTGGCCGGCTCGGAGGGAGCGGCCCATCTGGAGGGAGCGGTTCGAAGCTATACGCTTTCGGTATCCATGCCGGAGGACGTTCAGGCAATGGAAGCTGCCTGCCAGCGGTCCTTTCAGAGCTCCATGCCTGAAAATATGACGGTTTACGATTTAACGCTGACGGATGCCAGCGGAATTCCTTTGACAAAGCTGGGGAAAAGATTATTGACGGTGGTGCTTCCGGTTCCGGAAAATCTGGCAGGTCAGAAGCTGTCGTTGATTACTCTTGACCGAAATGGTCAGCCGGAGGCCCTGCCTGTGGAAAGGGTGTCTTTAAACGGAACAGAAGCGTTTCGGTTCCAGACCAACCATTTATCGTTGTTTGGCATCTATGGACTTGGTGAGGCGGAGGCCGGAGAAGAGCTTCAGGAGGTAGATGTGACTTGGGCGGATATGAGCGCCGGACCTCAGAGTGCAGCGCAAAAGCCGGTTCCCTGGGCGGTTTATCGGTTGATGGCGGGAGGAATCCTGCTTGCATCAGGTTTGTTTCTTCTGTTGACTATGGGTGAAAGAAAGCGCCGTATACCGGATAAGAATTGAGTAAATATTTAAGTGGAAGATATGCAAATGCCCGGGCATGTAATAGGTGTGCTCCGGGCATTTTGCGTTTTCTTATTGACATCCTATATATTAATGTTAGAATGTATTTGCATAGTTTCGGGTAGTAATTTTTGGGGCCGGATGTGATTTAAAAATATAGGAGGGGAAAGCTATGGCAGAAATAAATCCGACACAAACATATGGGAGAGCAGGGGAAAGAAACAGCTGGCAGAAGATGGGGATATCGGCGGCGGGGTCGATTCGTGTCAGAATTATATTTATAGCAATGCTGGCTATTGTGAGTGTAAGTGTTACGCAGATCATAATCTTTGGCTCTATGTCCAGGCAGCAGTTTAAGGACATGGTGATATGCTATATGGAGGATCTGGCAGATTCTTATCAAAAGACCATGAATATCCGAGTGGCGGATCTTGCAGAGGAGGGACGGCAGCCGGATGTAGAATTCTGGGAGGAGATGGTTGGCGGTCTGGACATTATGGGCATGGAAGGCTCTTATGCTTATATTGTGGATCGGAATGGAACCATGTGCTATCATCCTACGGCAGACAGGATCGGAAGCCGGGTGGAGAATGAGGCGGTGAATGCTGCGCTTGTGGAATTAAAGCAGGGAATTATTCCCCAGAAGGCTGTTTCCATCAAATATGTATATCGAGGAGAAAATAAATATGCCGCATACAGTGTAACGGAGGATGGCTCCTACATTTTTGTTATAACGGCAGACGAGACTACGGCATTGAAATCTTCAAACGAAAACATGAAGTCTTCAGATGAGATCGTTATTGCTTCCATTTTCTGGGGATGCATTACGATGCTTATCTGTATGGTTATCGTATTTTTCATCTGTGATATTATTGTAAAACCCCTTAAGAAGATAGCAGAACTTGCAATGACATTTGCGGAGCTGGATTTCAGGGAAGACCAGGATCAGAAAAAGCTTAGCGTCAAGAAGGATGAGATCGGTGCAATAAGCCGGGCGGTAGATACTTTGCGCGGACATTTATGCAGGGTTATAGGCCGGATAGAAAGCCATAGCGCTACGGTTATGGAGACTTCTCATATGCTGAGCGAGGATGCGGATTCAATCTTCGGAACGGTTAAACAGGTGGAACGAGCCGTGCAGGAAATGGCAAAGGGGTCTACATCTCAGGCGGGAGAGACGCAGCAGGCCATGGAAAGTATCGTTCTGATGGGAAGCATGATCGAAGAGAACAGCATGGAAATGGAGGAGTTACATAAAACAGCTGAGGGGATGTATTCTTCCAGTGAAGTGGCAGCCTCTGCTCTGAGCACGATGGATACGGTAAATCGGAAAGCGCAGCAGGCTATAGACCTGATTTATGAGCAGACCAATACGACTAATGAATCTGCCATGAAGATCAAAGAGGCGGCAACACTGATTACATCAATTGCGAACCAGACGAACCTGCTATCTCTGAATGCGTCGATTGAAGCGGCCAGGGCGGGAGAGCAGGGACGAGGATTTGCCGTTGTGGCGGGGCAGATCCAGAAGCTGGCGGAGGAATCCAATGAGTCGGCAAAACAGATCGAGGGGATTATTGCCCATCTCATACAGGATTCTGAGAAAGCGGTTCAGACAATGGATGAAGTTAAAGTGGTCATGGAGAATCAGAATGAAAATGTGGAGCTGACCAGAGAACAGTTTTCGGAGATGCATTCCGGTGTCAAAAAGACTATAGAGGGTATAAGAAGCATCGCTGAGAAGATGGAGCAGATTGATTCTACACGGTCCGGTGTAGTGGATATAGTACAGAATCTGACGGCTCTTGCAGAGGAAAATGCGGCGGGAACAGAGGAGGTGTCTGCTTCCGTAACAGAGGTGGGAGAGCATATGTCCCGCATTGCCGGAAAATCGGGAGAATTAAGACAGATAGCCGACGAACTGCAGTCGGAGATAGAGGTATTTACCATTTAATCTGAGTAAAGGGCTGTAAATATATAACGGCAGGCGAGGGTGATTTTGATGGGAACATATTTGAATCCCGGAAATAAAGGATTTCAAGAAATTTTGCAGTCAGAATATGTGGATAAAACGGGGTTGATCGCCTTGGTCAATAAGACGTTGGGGACAATAGGGAAATTGACCTGTATCAGCAGGCCAAGGCGTTTTGGCAAGTCTTATGCGGCGAAGATGCTTTGTGCATATTATGACTGCTCCTGCGATTCGCATGGTCTTTTTGATGATAAGGAGATTGCGCAGACAGAAGGATATCTGGTACATTTAAATCAGTATAATGTGATTAATCTTGATATTACTGGTTTTATTTCCGATGCAGCAAGACTGGATATGCCGCTCTCAAGTGTGCCCAATATGATTGTCGACGCGGTTTATGGAGAATTGACAGAAGCTTATCCGGAATTGAGCAGCAAAGGCTTTACGGATGCTATGATCGGCTATGTGGAAAAATCAGGAAAAGAATTTGTATTTATTATTGATGAATGGGATGCGCTGATACGTGAGGCAAAGAGCGATGCGGCAGTCCAGAAAAAGTATCTGAATTTTCTCAGGGGACTGTTTAAAAACAGCAGCTTTACGCCCAGGGTAGTGGCAGCGGCGTATATGACGGGAATTCTGCCGATCAAGAAAGATGGTTCGCAGTCGGCTATTTCGGATTTTAAGGAATATACCATTCTGGGCCCCGGCAGATTTGCGGAATTTACAGGCTTTACAGAAAGAAATGTCAAGTTACTGTGTGAGAAATATAAGATGGATTTCGAGAATGTGAGGCGATGGTATGACGGATATGATTTTCCTGGATATGGAGCCATTTATAATCCCTATTCGGTGATGTGTGCCATGCAGGATCAGAAGTGTCGTTCTTACTGGCAGAGGACTTCCGCAGCAGAATCGTTGATGACGTACATTAACATGGATTTTGAAGGACTGCAGGAGATCATTGCCAGATTGATAGCCGGTGAAGAAGTTGAGGTCAGGACCGACAGGTTTGAAAATGATTTTGAAACGTTCAAGAGCAGGGATGATGTATTGACACTGTTGATTCATCTGGGCTATCTTACCTGGCATGAGGGAGACGGGACAGCGCATATCCCTAACGAAGAGGTTCGGACTACATTTGAAAAGATTCTTGAGGGAACAGGAGTAAGTACAAAGTGGATAGAGCTGATCAACCGTTCTCGGAAGCTTTTGGAGGATACGATTGCCGGAAACTCGGAAGCGGTAGCCAAGGCGATAGGGGAGATACGTGATACGCAGTATGCACCGACTTTCTATAATGATGAACAGGCGCTGCGTTACGTGATCAAATTTGCGTATATTGCTGCGGTAGATCAGTATCACAAGATTGAGGAGCTTCCGTCAGGGAAGGGGATTGCGGATGTGGTGTATCTGCCGAAGCGGAAATCAATGCTTCCGGCATTGATCATTGAGCTGAAATGGAATAAATCGTCAGAGGGAGCAATTGATCAGATAAAGGCTAAAAATTATCTGGCAGTATTGGAGGATTATGGCGGCGAGATTGTGACAGTCGGAATCAATTATGATGCGAAGACGAAAGAACACAGCTGTGTGATCGAGAGAGTGTAAGCGCTCGTCTGCTTACGAAGCAATAACAGAAAGAAACGCCTGGGCATACAATAGAAATAAGTATATGCCGAGGCGTTTTGTTATATGCTGCGTGTCAGGGAGCAGATTGAAGATATATGGGGAGATAATACAAACGGAGGAAGCGGCGTGACCATTGCCGTGCTGGATACAGGCTGTGCGAGGCATCCTGATCTGACGGGAAGAATTCTTTGCTTTCGGGATTTTGTAGGCGGAAGAAATCTGATGTATGATAATAACGGACATGGAACGCATGTCTGCGGAATCTTGTCCGGGAATGGAGGACTGTCCCAGGGCCGGTACCGGGGAATGGCACCGGGAGCAAAACTGGTGGTAGGAAAGGTTCTGGATGAACAGGGAGACGGATCCACGGAGGAAATGCTGGAGGGTCTTGACTGGATTTTGGAGATGAAGGGAAAATACAACATCCGCATTTTGAACATTTCTGTAGGAATTGGTAATCTGGAAGAGAAGGAGAAAGAAAGACGGCTTCAGGAGAAGATCGATAAAATATGGGACAGCGGGATTCTGGTGGTCTGTGCTGCGGGAAACAAGGGGCCTGGGGATGGTACGGTATCTTCCGTGGGCGGATGTGCCAGGGTTGTGACCGTGGGATGCCACGACGGAGGATATTTTCCGGAAAATCCTCATCGATGTGAGCTGTATTCAGGATGGGGAGTGCCGGGAAGTGCTGTGAGAAAGCCGGATGTGGTGGCGCCGGGGACAGACATCGTATCCTGCAATGCAGGATATCTGGGATTTCGCGGTAAATGGAAGGATGCTTATGTGATAAAGAGCGGTACATCCATGGCCACGCCCGTTGTGTCCGGAGCCGCGGCTCTGGCGCTACAGAAGTTTCCGGATATGTGCAATGAGGAGTGTAAGTCAAAGATTCAGTTTACGGCCACGGATCTGGGGCTTCCCTGGAACCGCCAGGGGTGGGGAATGATCAATGTAAGGAGACTGCTTGATTGAGACAAAAAGTGAATAAAGTAATATATATAAAACAAAAAAAGTGAACTAAGTTTCTATATTGACAGGGATCATGATGAAATAGTATACTGTACAAAGGGGACTAAAAGGATATGTTAAAAATTATTTTTGGGTGTATATAGCGCAAAATGAAAAGGAAGTGAATGGATAGAGACATGGAAGCAATAAGAATGAATAATAATATTGAAATGAACGAAGAAGTGAAAAGAAAAATTGACACTTTCACCTCAAAAAAGCGCAGGGAGGTTATGGAGGCACTTTATCCCAACCATAGGATTCCCCATGGTGAGCTTGCTAAAGCCATAGATTCTCCGGCGGCTTCCTTGTCCAATATTTTGCTTAACTTTGAGAATTTCGAATATGCATTGATAGACAGTGTCAGTGAAGGAAAGCGGCGTTATTACTACCTGACCAAGTTGGGAAGGGAGTATGTTGAAAGTTGTAGAAGGTTGGAGAAGAGCGGGGAAAAGGGGAAGATTATACGTGATGCTCTTCAGATGATCCAGAAGGCCAAGGAGAGTTTGAACGAATTTCAGGCATTGGAAGATGAGTGGGAGATTGGCCTGGAAGATGCGTTGATAGCAAGGATAGAATGCCGGAGGGTTTCGGAGAATGAAAGTCAGAAGGCTGTAGACGAATTTATAAAATATGCAGAATGTGCGTTGGTCACTGACTATGATAATCAAATAGTAAATGTTTTGAGGCTATTACAGGACAATTCCATTTTGCAGATCAGATTTTCAAGGTTTATAGAAAAATTTGATTGGTTCAGGCCTGTGCTGGAAGTCTGGGAAAACGGAATCGATGCCCTGCAGATGTATGAATTGCTGAACGCAGCCGTTTCCGGCAGCAAGGATAAGGGACGCAGCTATGCGGAGATGCCGGAATGGGATGAGGAGTACAACAGGCTGACAGAGGGAATCCGGTATGTTGCTGAAAGGGCTGACAGAACCGATACCTCCATGCTTTACGAATGTTTTAACCGATATCTTGCAGGTAATCAGATATTGAGCGGGTTTCTGGCAAGGGAAGTTTTTACTCAATACGGGGAGAAAAAATCATACAATTATGAAGGAAATGTAGAATAAACGGCAAAAGAGATGAACACGTAAAAATATAGAAGCCCGTGTGCAAGGTTGCTGTTTGTGAACTTTGTATGTGGGCTTTTTACATTGCGAGAAAGGAGGACGCCGCCATGGCAGATAAAATAAGAAATATAGAAGATGCCAGGCGGCAGAACCGAAACAAGAAATCAAAGCTGAATAATAGCAGTGCGAATAATGGAAGATTGGATGATAACAGGCAAAAGCGGATGAAAAAGAGGACCATTGTGTCAGTCATTGGCCTTGTAATTTGGTTTGTGATACTGATCATTCTGGCATGGGCTTTTGGCAAATTTTATGGTTTTTTAAATACTTTCAGCGATTTGTTGATGAATTTTGCAGGTCAGATTTCTGCGGGAATTATAGCATCTATTGTAGCCGCGTTTTTGGCTGCAAATAAAATGGGTTGGCCTAAGGTATGGACAATTGTTTCTGCTTTCTGCTTTATCATGGCAATAATACTGTGTATCAGTTCCATTAAGCTGATAACTATGGAGAAAGATAAGAAGACGAAGGAGGAACCGGCTGCGGCTCAGGTAGAGCAGACTGAGCAAGCGCCGCAGGACGAGCAGTCTGAACAGAGCGAAACAAGGACCGTCTATGAGGTAAGGCGTTATTCCTTAAAGGATGATCCCTTTATAATAGAGATTGAAGCTTACTGTGGAGTGGAGAAGGGGGCCATAGAAGAGGAAGAGGCTTCCCAAAAGCGTGCCGAGCTTATATTGGAAGATATCGAAACGGAGAGGAGGGCCAGGAAGGAAAGGGAGGTTCCCCAAAGCTTTTATGAGAATCGTGATATTGCTGATTTTCAGTACGGCACATATGTGGATCAGCTTAAAAGAGCAGATATGGTGGAAAGAGAGACTGTTCGCTCGACAATCAAGAAGATAAGGCTGGATGTTCTAAAAGACGCTAAAGAGCATCGGATAAAGGCGGACGAGCAGTATAAGGATCCGGAAAACCAGCGTCATATCGCATTGTATTGTATTGATTTATGTGATGAGTATCTTCGGGACGGAGATATAAACTCTGCCTGGGAGAATGCGGAGGAAGGAGCTCAGTGGGCGGTTTGGTCAATTTATAATGCCGTGATAAAAGGGAACGCAGATACAATGAATGAAGGATATCAGGTATTGGAGGATCTGGTAAAGCGGTTGGAAGAAATGAGCGGACAAATCAGCGGAGAGGTCATCGAGAACGTACAAAACTGCAGGAATGCATATAGAATTGTACTGCAGAATATGAAGTAATATGATTTACCTGTTGCTGAAGAGGTCTCTTTTAATCTTTTGCAAAGGATCAAACGGGTGTTGACCTGGAGTGCACTTCAGGTGTTAGTATAAATCATACAAAATTGCAGAGAGAGGAGGCGCTTTGATTGGAATACAGGATTCACAAAAGAACCGGGGACAGAATCAGTGTGATCGGCCTGGGCACCAGCTATATAGCGGAGGCGTCGGAAAAAGAGGCGGTGGATGCACTGCTTCTGGCATATGAAAATGGGATCAACTATGCGGATCTGGCCACCGCCGGAGCTAAGACCTTCGAATATTATGGAAAGGCCTTTGCAGATCTGAGAGAGGACATGTATTATCAGGTTCATTTCGGCGCTAATTATGAGACGGGAGAGTACGGGTGGACCACAGACGTGGAAAAGGTAAAGGTGCAGATCGGCTGGATGCTTGACAGCCTGAAAACGGATTACATCGATTACGGATTTATTCATTGTTTGGACGCGGCTTCCGATTGGCGCTCATACAGGGAAGGCGGTGTACTGGAGTATCTGTTGGAGATGAAGGAGAAAGGGATTGTCAGGCATATTGGTCTTTCCACTCATACGCCCAAGCTGGCCAACATCGTACTTGATATCGGACTTGTGGAGCAGTTAATGTTTTCCATAAATCCGGGGTATGATTATCAGCACGGCGAATATGCAAAGGGCAGTGCGGCGGAGCGGAGAAAGCTGTATCAAAGATGTGAGGCGGAAGGAGTTGGGATTTCCGTGATGAAGCCCTTTTCCGGCGGACAGTTGTTGAATGAGAGGACCTCGCCTTTCGGAAAGGCACTCACGAAATACCAGTGTCTGCAGTATGCTCTTGATCAGCCGGGCGTGGTGACAGTGCTTCCCGGGATACGAAATGCGCAGGACGTGAAACAGCTGCTGGGATTTTTGGACGCACCTCAGGAGGAGCGGGACTATGGAATTCTGGGATCTTTTACGCCTGTTGACGCCATGGGAGTGTGCGTGTATTGTAATCACTGTCGTCCTTGCCCGGCAGGACTGAATGTGGGATTGATCAACAAATATTATGACCTGTCGGCGGCAGGAGACATTATGGCGGCAGATCACTATAGAAAGCTGGAAAAGCATGCCTCCGATTGCGTGGGATGCGGACACTGCGATGACCGCTGTCCATTTGGGGTAAAGCAGTCTGAAAGAATGCAAAAAGTAGCGGAATATTTTGGAAAGTGAAAATTGCGCGGCAGATGAGATCAGGAATCCGGTGGTTGAATCGTTATTTTTTTGAATGGGAGCAGGGCTGAACGGTTACTTTCTTTTATGGATTTTCCAGGAAAACATTGACAGACCCGGTATAATTGTATACACTAATACAAGCATCAGGAATCAGAAGGATTTTCGGGGGAACGCTGAATAAAGCGTTTTCCGCAGTTTGTTTATTTGAAAAGGGGAATGATAAATGCGAGATAATGAGATGTTCCAGAATCGCCCGATTTCCATGAACCAGAAAAATAATCTGCTGGAGATCGAGGAGCATATGTATATATTGGACGACGTGAAGAAGCCCAATGTTTTCCGGAATATGTTTCCTTATTCAGAAATACCAAAGATTCCTTTTAACGACAGAATCGTGCCCCATAATATGCCCAGAGAAATATGGATCACGGATACCACCTTCCGGGACGGGCAGCAGTCCAGGGCCCCATACAGCACAGAGCAGATCGTCACAATCTATGATTATCTGCACAAGCTGGGAGGTCCGAACGGCATGATTCGTGCCAGCGAGTTTTTCCTGTACAGTAAAAAGGACAGGGATGCAGTGTATAAGTGCATGGAGAGGGGATATGCGTTTCCGGAGGTTACCAGCTGGATCCGCGCCAGTAAGGAGGATTTTAAGCTGGTGAAGGAAATCGGCATGAAGGAGACGGGAATTCTGGTAAGCTGCTCCGATTATCATATTTTCCTGAAGCTGAAGATGACCAGACGCCAGGCTATGGATCATTATCTCAGTGTTATCCGCGAGTGTCTGGAGGAGGGGATCAGTCCCAGGTGTCATATGGAGGATATCACCCGGGCGGATATCTATGGGTATGTGGTGCCTTTTTGTCTGGAGCTGATGAAGCTTATGGAGGAATACAAAATTCCCATAAAGGTGCGTGCCTGCGATACAATGGGATACGGGGTTAACTATCCGGGAGCGGTTATTCCCAGAAGCGTTCAGGGCATTATTTATGCCATTCATACGCACGCGGGTGTGCCCCATGAGCTGATTGAATGGCATGGCCATAATGACTTTTACAAGGCGGTGAGCAATTCCACCACAGCCTGGCTCTACGGCTGCTCCGGCATCAATACCTCTTTGTTCGGCATCGGTGAAAGGACAGGAAATACGCCCCTGGAGGCCATGGTCTTCGAATATGCCCAGCTGAAAGGTGATCTGAACGGCATGGACACTACGGTGATCACGCAGCTGGCAGAGTATTACGAGAAAGAGATCGGTTATCAGATTCCGCCCAGGACGCCCTTTGTGGGAAAGAACTTCAACGTGACCAGGGCGGGTATTCACGCCGACGGGCTGTTGAAGAATGAAGAGATCTATAATATTTTCGACACGGAGAAATTTTTGCACAGGCCGGTGCTCTGCGCTGTTTCCAACACCTCAGGCCTGGCGGGCATCGCTCATTGGCTGAACACCTATTACCGGCTTCCGGAGGAGCGCCAGGTGGACAAATCCTCCGAGCTGGTGAAGGAGATCAAGAGATGGGTGGATGAAGAGTATGCGGGAGGACGTGTCACCGTCTTGACGGACGAGGAGATCGTGAAATGTGTGGAACGGGTCTGCGGGGAGCTGGGACTGGAGCTTCCGGGCCGGTGTTAAGTGCGCGCCAATCGGCGCAAATTGGTGCGGCTTGAGAGAGCCGGTGCTATGATCCGATCTGGAATGGAGTGAAAATGAGTCATTATAATGTTGAAAAAGAGACTACGGACAAGTATTCTCTACGGGGCCGTGTTTTTCATAAGCTGAGAGAGGACATTTTAAGCGGCAGATATGAAGAGCACGAGGAATTGAAGGAGATGGCCATCAGCGAGGAGATGGGGGTGAGCCGCACACCTGTCAGGGAGGCTTTCCGGCAGCTGGAGCTGGAGGGATTGATCAGGATCATTCCCAACAAAGGCGCCTATGTGACGGGCATCACAAAAAAGGATGTGAAGGATATCTATATGATACGTTCCCTGCTGGAGGGGCTGTGCGCCCGGTGGGCTACGGAGCATATCACGAAGGAACAGATGGAGGAAATGGAGGAGAATGTTTATCTGGCGGAGTTCCATGCCCAGAAGGGACATATGGAGCAGCTGGCAGAGCTGGATAACCGCTTCCATGATATTATGTACGAGGCCTGCGACAGCAAGCTGCTGGAGCATCAGCTGAAGGATTTTCACCAGTATGTGCTGCGGGTGAGGCGCAAGACCCTGGCCAAGGCGAACCGGGGGATCAAATCCAACGCGGAGCACAAGGGCATTATGGAGGCCATTAAAGCCGGAAACGGGGAGCTGGCGGAGAAGCTGGCGCATCAGCATATGATCAATGCCTATGAAAACATGGTGGAGAACGGCCTCAAAGAGGCTTATGACAGAAGCGAGGAGGAGCCGGCGCGTTCCGGCGGGGAGACAAAGGGCGGCTTCGGCGGCCAGAAAGGAATCGGTATAACAGATGGAAAGAATTAAGATGACCACGCCGCTTGTAGAGATGGACGGGGACGAGATGACCAGGATTCTCTGGCAGATGATCAAGGAGGAGCTGCTGATTCCCTACATTGACCTGAACACGGAATACTATGATCTGGGGCTGGAGATGCGCAATGCCACCAATGATCAGGTGACCCTAGACTCCGCTCATGCCACATTGAAATACAAGGTTGCGGTAAAATGCGCCACCATTACGCCCAATGGGGCCAGAATGAAGGAGTACAACCTGAAGGAGATGTGGAAAAGCCCCAATGGAACCATCCGGGCCATTCTGGACGGCACGGTGTTCCGGGCGCCTATCCTGGTGAAAGGTATTGTGCCTTATGTGAAAAACTGGACCAGGCCCATCACCATAGCCCGTCATGCCTACGGTGATGTCTATAAAAATACGGAAATCAAGGTTCCCGGACCCGGCCGGGCGGAGCTGGTGTATACGGCGGCGGACGGCACTGAGACCAGGGAACTGATCCATGAGTTTAAGGGAGCCGGGATCCTGCAGGGGATCCACAATACGGAGGAGTCCATATACAGCTTTGCCAGGGCCTGCTTTGGCTATGCCGCAGACACCAGACAGGATCTGTGGTTCTCCACAAAGGATACCATCTCCAAAAAATATGATCATACCTTTAAGGATATTTTTCAGGAGGTTTATGACACGGAATACAAAAACCGGTTCAAAGAGCTGGGAATTGAGTATTTCTATACGCTGATTGACGATGCGGTTGCCCGGGTCATCCGTTCCCAGGGCGGTTTTATCTGGGCCTGCAAAAATTATGACGGAGATGTAATGTCAGATATGGTGGCCACGGCCTACGGCGATCTTTCCATGATGACCTCAGTACTGGTATCTCCCAGCGGAGCATATGAATATGAGGCGGCCCATGGGACGGTTCAGCGCCATTATTACAAGCATCTGAAAGGGGAAGAGACCTCCACCAACTCCATCGCCACCATTTTTGCCTGGACCGGAGCCTTGAGAAAAAGAGGGGAGCTGGACGGCAATGAGGCTCTCTGCGCTTTTGCACAGAAGCTGGAGCAGGCTTGTATCAAGACGGTGGAGGAGGGAAAGATGACAAAAAGTCTATCCCTGATATCCACCTGCAAAAATCCTGTGATCCTGAACAGCCTTGAGTTCATCCGGGCGATCCGGGCAACGCTGGAGGCTCTGTGAGGGAATTTTCCATCTTATAACGGGAGGGGCTGATACCCGTATGCTCCTTAAACAGCTTTGAGAAATACAGCGGATCGGCAAATCCGCAGGATACAGAGGTGCTTTTCACGGAGGAATCCATGGAAAGCATCTTTTTTGCCTGCTCCAGGCGATAGGTCTGCAGGTAGGCCATGGGAGACATATGTAAATTGGTCTGAAAGAGGCGATAGAGGGTCACTCTGCTCAGGTGCATCATAGAACAGAGGGAGTTTACGTGGAAGTCGTGGTGGTAATAGTTAGCGTGGATCAGGGTGAGCGCGGTATCCAGACGTCTGATTATATCGGTACTGTCTTTCGCAGGCGTCGGAAACTGGTCGGCGTAGACTCCAAGGAGCGCCAGCATCAGGCCGCCGGCCTGGCTGCGGTTTTTGCCAAGCCAGTCCAGGCTCATGATCCGCTGGTACAGAGGCAGAATCTGTTCCTGGCTGATAAAGGGACAGACAGGATTTGAGGCCTGCCATCCGTCTCCTGCCAGGTGTTCGGCGGCTTTGGCGCCTGTAAAGTCGATCCAGGCATACTCCCAGGGATCCTCCGGATCCGGGTAGTATTTTGCCATGGCCAGGGGGGTGATGAGAAAGCTTTGCCCTGCTTTGACAGGATATATTTTCCCGTTTGTCTCCAGAGTGCCCTGCCCCCGGAGAATATAATGGATTACATAGCAGGTGCGCATTCCCGGTCCCCAGCTGTGCAGATCGGCGCAGTCCTGTCTGCCCGCACCGGCCAATTGGATGGTTTGTTCCGAATAGTATTCCATGTGTGTTCCCGTTGTCCTCCAATAATGCTAAAACGCTTTAAGGATGCATAGAGCGCTGCTTTTGTGAACGAAAAATCCATGTTATAGAAACAATAACATATAGATTTGAAATAAAAATGCATATTATAATCAGTTTACAAGATTTCTTGTGATTGTCAATGGTCAAGCCGCACCCTGCGGCAGAATGGAGGAAGATATGGTTAAATTGACACCGCCTATGGGGTGGAATTCCTGGAACACATTTGGAGAGAACATCAGTGAGAAGCTGATCATGGAGACTGCCGATATTATGGTTCAGAGCGGTCTGCTGGAATGCGGATACGATTATCTGGTAATTGATGATTGCTGGTCTTTGAGGGAGCGGGATGCCCAGGGAAGACTGGTTCCGGATCCGGCGAAATTTCCCAACGGTATGAAGGCAGTGGCTGACTATGTACATTCTAAGGGCCTGAAGTTCGGCATGTATTCCTGTGCGGGAAACCTTACCTGTGCAGGCTATCCCGGAAGCTATGAGCATGAGTTTGTGGATGCGGAGACCTTTGCGGAGTGGGGGGTGGATTTCCTGAAATATGATTATTGCTATCACAGTCCCATTGTTGCAGGAAAGTATTTGTACCGCCGTATGGGACTGGCTTTGGAAAACTGCGGAAGGGATATTCTGTTCAGCGCCTGTTCCTGGGGAAGCGACGAGACTCATGAGTGGATCAAGGAGTCAGCAGCCGGCATGTGGCGTTCCACCGGAGATATTTTCGATACCTGGGAGTCGGTGAAGGAACTGACAAAGCAGCAGGAAAAGCTTCATCCTTTCAATGGAGTGGGATGCTTTAATGATATGGACATGCTGATCGTGGGAATGTACGGTAAAGGAAACGTAGGCCTGAAGGGCTGCAACGACACCCAGTACAAGACCCATTACTCCATCTGGGCGCTGCTGGGATCACCTCTGATGATCGGCTGTGACCTGCGGAGTATGAATGAAGAAACCCGAAAGATTCTGACCAATAAGGAGCTGATCCGCATTAATCAGGATCCTGCCTGCCGTCAGCCCGTAAAGCTGAGCGGCATCTGGTGCGGAGAGGATATGGTAATCTATGCCCGCATGCTGGCAGGCGGTGATATTGCCATCGGAATTTTTAATCTGAGTGAAAATCCGGGAGCCGGAAGGTTTAACTTGGATGAGCTGGGGCTTCCCAACAGCACGGGAAGGACACTGGAGATGACGGAGGTGTGGACCGGAGAGAAGCTTTTAGTGACCAATTCCACAATTTCCCGGAATCTGGCACCTTTCGACTGTGAGGTGTTCCGGGCCAGGCTGGTGAGGCAGTAATGAGCCAGAAATGTATGCAGTGTGAGCGGGAGCTGACTTTCAACGAGATCGGCGCTCATAAAAAGTTTATTAACAGAGGAAGCCGGTCTTTTTTATGCCGCATATGTCTTGCAAAAAAGCTGGATGTTCCTCCGGAGCTGATCGATGAAAAGATAGAGTATTTTAAGCTGCAGGGCTGCACGTTATTCGTGTAGCCCTGCATTTGCTGTTAGGATTGACACAATTTTGTCGATCTGATATTATGAAATACGATAGTTTTGAGAAAACGTCAGGAGCGCCGCCGGGCGCTTTTCGTTGGAGGGGAACAAGTTGGATGAGAGAGAGATTTCACAGGCTGTCATAGGCCGTCTGCCCAGATATTTCCGATATTTGGGGGAATTAAAGGATGAGGGAGTGGAACGGATATCGTCCCAGGAGCTCAGCGGACTGATGAAGGTGACAGCCTCTCAGATTCGGCAGGATTTCAACAACTTCGGAGGCTTCGGCCAGCAGGGCTACGGCTACAATGTGGAATATTTGTATTATGAGATTGGCCGGATACTGGGTCTGGACAGGCAGCACAATTTTATTATTGTGGGTGCGGGAAATCTGGGCCGGGCGCTGGGGAATTATATGAACTTTGAGCGCAGAGGGTTTATCTTCAAGGGAATATTTGATCAGGATCCCGATCTGGTGGGAAGACAGGTGCGGGGTGTGCGGGTCATGGCCATGGAAGATATGGACCGCTTTATCCGGGAAAACGATATTGACATCGCTGTGCTGACCCTGCCCAAGGCCGGCGCCGAGGCGGTGGCTGAACGGCTGGCGGAGGATGGGATCAGAGCCATCTGGAATTTTGCGCATGTGGATCTGAACCTGCCTGAGGGGATACAGGTGGAGAATGTGCATCTTTCGGACAGCCTGATGAAATTGTCTTATAATATCAACAGGTATATGAAAGAACAGGAGAAACACTGACAGGAGGCGGCAGCAGTGAAGCGGAGGGGAAATAAGGGGAAGCAGGATTTATTTTCTGAGGCACTCAGGGGGAAAAAGATTCCTGTCCTTACTCTGGACAACAAATGGTATCAGCTTTTGGACCAGAAGGGCAAGAACCAGACGGCAGGTCAGGTGGAAAAGCTGAACCAGCTTTTAAAGGATCTGGGAAAGGTAAACACAGAGGCCAAGAATATCAGGGCTTTGAAAAAGAAGCTGATGCAGGAAATCATCTCCATGGTGGATGAGGCGGCACAAAAGCCTGACAGCGGCTTGGATGAAAAGATAGAGAATCATAAAAAAATGGTGGAGGAGTGCAGCGGACGGCTGGCAGATTACGAAGAACGGCAGCTGGAGCTGCCCCGGCAGATTGACGAGATTAATTTTCAGCTGATGCTTAAGACCATGGAATACTGTTACGATACCATGCAGGCCAACGAGGAGGAGATCAGGAGGATCGCCGACTGGGTGGCCGAAATCAGGACGGAACTGAAGGAGCGTATGATCAGAAAGCAGGAGCTGGAACAGGCAAATTATACCATGTATTCTTACATGCATGATATATTCGGAATGGACGTGGTGGATATATTCGATATGCAGCATGATCCGGGCGGGGAAGAGAATAAGACAGATCAAAACGGATTGCCGTAAGCTGCGGCAGTCCGTTTTGAAAATATACGCCCGCATGTGAAAAGCATGGGGATGGGAGGCAGAATGGAAGAGAAAGTCAAATATCTGGTGACGGCGGAAGAAATGCGGCGCTATGACAGTTATACAATAAAGAACATCGGAATTCCTGCCATGGTGCTGATGGAACGGGCGGCGCTGGCAGCCCTGGAGGCGGCGGAGCGGTTTGCAGGGGCTGCCGCGGCACAGACCGGACATTTTGGCGGCGCAGAGGCGGGCGGCAGCTGTGAAGGCGGAAAGCCGGGCGGCGGTACGGCTTTCCGCCGCGCAGGGGAAAAACGGACGGCGCTGGTAATGGCGGGAACGGGAAATAACGGCGGGGATGGTCTGGCATTGGCCAGACTGTTGGCTTCAAGAGGCTATGCAGTGGAGGTCTGGTGTGTGGGCAGCCTTGAGAAGGCCACAGAGCAATGGAAGAGCCAGAGGGCAATTTTAGAGAATTATTCCGTGAAATTTTGTGGCAAACCGGCGGGAACGGAATATACTGTTATAATAGATGCTTTGTTTGGCGTGGGGCTGTGCAGGGAGCTGACGGGATCATTCCGGGAGGCAGTGGAGATTTTTAATGGTCTGGGGGGATGGAAGCTTGCGCTGGACATTCCCAGCGGCGTGGATGCGGACACAGGGAGAATCTGGGGGGAGGCGGTGCGTGCAGACGCCACGGTGACCTTTGGTTTCTGGAAGAGAGGGCTTGTATTGTACCCGGGCTGTGAGAGAGCGGGAGAAGTGACTTTGGCAGACATTGGGATTTCCCCAATGAGCTTTCAGGGAGAGGCTCCCCGAATGTATGCACTGGAGGGGGATCCATGGGAATTGCTTCCAAAAAGGGACCCGGCGGGGCATAAGGGAACCTTCGGAAAGGTTCTGCTGGCGGCAGGCAGCAGGAACATGGCGGGAGCTGCCATTCTGGCTGCCCGGGCCGCTTATCGCGCGGGAGCCGGAATGGTGAAGGTGATCACGCCGGAGGAAAATCGTGTGATTCTTCAGACTGCAGTGCCGGAGGCTTTGCTGGGGACGCCGGAGGATCTGGAAAAAAGCCTGAACTGGGCGGATGTGGCTGCTGTGGGGCCTGGCTTGGGCCAGGACGAGACGGCGTTAAGCTGTTTGTCCCGGATCATCCGGGAGAGCAGACTGCCTCTTGTGATCGATGCGGATGGTCTGAACCTGCTGTCATGCGGTGGGGATTTGGCAAGAGAGCTGTCCCGGCAGGGAGAACAGGGCAGAAGTATTGTACTGACGCCCCATGTGGGCGAGCTCGCCCGTCTGGCCGGCATGCCGGCGGAGTCTCTCAGAGAGGATATTTCCGGGGAAGCGCAGCGTCTGTCGGCCCGAATCCATGGGACGGTGGCGGCGAAGGATGCCCGGACGTTTATCTGCAGGGAAGGGGATCCGATCTGTGTTAATCTTGGCGGCAACAGCGGCATGGCCACAGCGGGAAGCGGAGATGTGCTTACCGGAGTAATTGCCGGGCTCATGGCTCAGGGCATGGACGGATACAGGGCTGCCTGCGTGGGCGTCTATGTCCATGGGGCGGCGGGAGACCGGGCGTCGGCCCGGCTTGGCCCGTATGCCTGCACAGCAGGCGATCTTATATCAAACTTGTGTATACCTCCGAAAAAACAGGCAATACTTATCCATGAATAAAGTTGGGATATCTGCCGGGAACAAAGGGTATTGAATACCGGCAGGTATTTTGGAGGGAATATGAGAAGAGGAGATGTTTATTATGCGGATTTAAGGCCGGTGGTAGGTTCGGAACAGGGAGGCATCAGGCCGGTGCTGATCATTCAGAACGATATAGGAAACAAACACAGTCCCACGGTCATCTGCGCTGCGATCACCTCAAAGATGAATAAGGCGAAGCTGCCTACGCATATCGAATTGAATGCAGGCCTCTATGACATGGATAAGGATTCAGTGGTGCTTTTGGAACAGCTGCGCACCATTGATAAAAAGCGCCTGAAGGATAAAGTATGCCACCTGGACAAAGATATCATGCGCAGAATCAACAGGGCGCTGATGATCAGCCTGGAACTGGATACATAGCAGTTCTTGACGAATACAATGTGAAATGGTATATTTAGGGGTGTTACCGGCGGATTTGCAGACCGGTACAAATAATCGACTTTGGAGGAAGTGAATTTCATATGGACGACGATGGGCCTACTGCCAGTATTATTTTTTTTGTCATACTATTGCTGATTGACATGTTTTTTTATGGCTTCGGGGCGGCGCTGGATTCCCTGAATGAAAAGGAAGTGGAAAGGAGGGCAGAGGAGGAAAAGGACAGGAAAGCTTCCCGGCTGAAGGCCATGCTGGCCAATCCGGCAGGATATGCCAACACGGTTCAGCTGGTCACCACGCTGATCAATGTGATCATCGGTGCGGTCCACCTGGGCATTCTGCTGCGCTCTGTGGACAGCGGCATACATTTTGTGGCGGAGCGTCAGCTAAAGCTTCAGATCCTGTCGGCAGAGTTGATCATGGGTATCGCATCCGTGCTCTCTACCGTGATGCTTTTGTACATAACGCTCACGCTGGGAGTGCTTCTGCCAAAAAAAATCGCCTCCCGTGCTCCGGAAAAATGGGCTTATGCCTGTGTCACGCCCGTATATTGGGTGACAAAGCTGTTTGCGCCCTTTATCGGTCTGGTGACAGTGAGCACAAGCGGGATTATGCGGCTGTTTGGTGCAGGCGGCAGTTCGGGTGAAACGGATGTGACAGAGGAAGAAATCATCAACATGGTCAATGAGGGTCACGAACAGGGGCTGATCCAGGCCAGCGAGGCAGAGATGATTTCCAATATCTTTGAATTCGGCGATAAAGAGGCTCAGGATATTATGACCCACAGAAATTATGTGGTGGGCATTGACGCGGGGACCCTGCTTCGGGATGCGGTCACGTTTATGCTGGAGGGAAAAAACAGCAGATATCCTGTGTATGAGGAAACCATCGACCATATCATAGGAATTTTGCATTTGAAGGATGCCATGCGCTTTCACGCCGACGAAGAAAAGCTTCATTTTCCGCTGCGCCAGCTGGAGGGGCTGCTTCGGGAGCCTTATTTCGTTCCCCGGACCAAGAATATTGACGAACTGTTCCGTGAAATGCAGGCGGAGAAGCTGCAGATGGTCATTGTGGTGGATGAATACGGCCAGACGGACGGATTGGTGGCCATGGAGGACATTCTGGAGGAGATCGTAGGAAATATTCTGGATGAGTATGATGAAGACAGTAAGCACATAGAAGAAAAAGGAAGAGATGAATACATTATTGAGGGGAAAACTCCGCTGGAGGAGCTGGAGGAAAGAATCAGTATCTCCTTCGATGATGAAGAATTTGAAACGCTGAACGGTTTTTTGATTGCCAGGCTGGACAAGATACCGGAACCGGACGAAGAGTTTGACGTTGATTACAGCGGTTTTAACTTTAAAATTCTTTCGGTGGAAAACAAGATGATCAAAAGCGTTTTGGTGACAAAGCTTCCGGAGATTTCCGAAGACCCGGAAGAGAAGCAGAAGGATAAACCATAGACGCGGGATGTAACGGCAAAAGCCGTAGCATAGAAGAAAATAAAACGGAAAGAGGAAAAGGAGCAATTATGTCAGGACATTCAAAATTTGCCAATATCAAGCATAAAAAGGAAAAGAACGATGCGGCAAAGGGAAAGATTTTTACTATTATCGGAAGAGAGATTGCCGTTGCGGTCAAGGAGGGTGGGCCGGATCCCAGCAATAATTTCAAGCTGGCGACGGTGATCGCCAAGGCCAAGGCCAATAATATGCCCAACGATACCATTGAGAGAGGCATAAAGAAGGCCGCCGGCGACGTGGGGAATGTTAATTATGAATATATTACCTATGAGGGGTACGGTCCCAACGGTATCGCTATCATTGTGGACACGCTGACAGACAATAAAAACCGTACTGCGGCAAATGTGAGAAGTGCATTTACCAAAGGACAGGGCAACGTGGGAACTCCCGGCTGCGTTTCCTTCATGTTTGACAGAAAGGGTCAGATCATTATTGACAGGGAAGAATGTGAAATGACATCGGATGATGTGATGATGACGGCATTAGATGCGGGGGCCGATGACTTTGCAGAGGAAGAGGACAGCTTCGAGGTGCTGACGGATCCCGACAGCTTTGAGGAGGTCCGCAAGGCCCTGGAGGACGCAGGGATTCCCATGATGAGCGCAGAGGTAACCATGATTCCGCAGAATTATGTGGATCTTACAGATGAGACCGCTGTGAAGAACCTGCAGAGAATTTTGGATCTGCTGGACGGGGACGACGATGTGCAGGCGGTATACCACAACTGGAACGAGGACTGATCCTGGAAACCGGGAAAGAGAGGAACACATGGACAGACTGGCAATCGTAGTTCCCTGTTATAATGAAGAAGAGGTGCTTAAAATAGCTTCCCAGGCCCTGCGGGAGGTGCTTGATGATCTGAACGGCAAGGGGAAGATCGCGCCGGACAGCTTTATTTTGTTTGTAAATGATGGCAGCAGGGACCGGACTTGGGAGCTGATTGAGGAAGAGCACAGGGAGCATCCCTGTCAGGTGCGGGGCGTGAAGCTGGCGGCTAATGTAGGGCATCAGTTTGCGTTGACGGCAGGATTGATTACGGCTATGGATATGGCGGATGTAACGGTCTCCATTGACGCGGATCTGCAGGATGATACGGCTGTGATTGAGGAAATGATGGACAAGTATCACCAGGGCTTCGATATTGTATACGGCGTCAGAAAGGAGCGCAGGACGGATACCGTTTTCAAACGGGTTACAGCCCAGGGCTTCTATAAAATAATGGCAATGATGGGCGTAAAGACGGTATATAACCATGCGGATTTTCGCCTGATGTCCGGCAGGGCGGTGAAGGAATTTTCCAGATATCAGGAGAGCAATCTGTTTTTGAGAGGGATGATGCCGCTGATCGGGTATCGGACGGACAGCGTGTATTATGACAGGAAGGAACGGGTGGCCGGAGAGTCCAAATATCCTTTGAAAAAAATGCTGGCTTTGGCCTTTGACGGTATATCCTCTTTCAGTGTAAAGCCCATCAGCCTGATTCTGGGGATGGGAATGTTTATTATCTTTGCCTCCGTTCTGGCGGCTGTCTATGCCTTGATTTCATATTTTTCCGGACATGTGGTGCCGGGCTGGACCTCTCTGATTTTGTCCATTTGGTTTTTGGGAGGCTTGCAGCTTCTCGCCGTGGGGCTGGTGGGACAGTATATCGGAAAGATTTATATAGAGGTAAAGCACAGGCCCCGCTACAACATTGAAACTATATTGGCTGATACCAGAGACAGCGCGGCGGAAGGCCGGGAGCAGATATGAGGGCTGGAATGAGTTGGGGGAAAAACGTATTCAGCTATTTGATGTGGATTTTATATACGCTCTTTACCGGCGTGATTCTGGTATGTCTGGCCGGTGCGGCCTGCGCCGGTTCAGGAATATCCATATATGCAGGGGGTGCGGCGGCTCTCGTCTATTTGGCGGCTCTGGGCGGCTTTGTCTTTCTGCTGCGTCGTCTGTGGACGGAGGGACTTGGGAAAAAGAAGACAAAAGCCCTCCAGGCAGCAGAGGCGCTGGCGGCGGTGCTGTTGTTTGCCGCCGGACTGTTCCTCCGGCTTCAGGATATGGGGCGGGCGGGCCAGGAATCCATATATTTTGAGGCGGCAAGGATCGAGGCCGGTCAGGCAATTCCACAGGCAGCCCACGGGGCAGTGTTCTTTTATCTGCAGGTTCTCCGCGTTGCGCTTGCTTTTCTGGGGAATAAATATATTGTGGGTGTGGGGCTGCAGATTTTTCTGCAGCTGACGGCTTCGCTGCTGCTTTATTTTGTACTGCGGAAGCTGGCGGGAAAAATTGCTGCCATAGTGGTGCTGGCATTTTGTATGTGCGCACCCTACATGGTGGAGAGCAGTATGGTACTATCGCCGGAAATGCTGTTCTATTTACTTTTTGTGCTGGCCGCAGCCGTGACGGTGCTCTGCGGGCAGGGAAAGCCGGTATGGTTCTTTCTTTCCGGAATCATAATTTCTATTGCCATCTACCTGGATATTTCCGGTGTGCTGCTGTTGCTTCTGGGGGCAGGAGCTGTTTTTTCTTATGAAAATAAGGAGAATTCTCCGAGCAGAAAAGCCGGTTCGCTGCTGCTTTGCTTTCTGGGAGCCGCGGCCGGTTTTGCCGGCTGTGTGCTTGCGGATTCCTGTCTCAGCGGAAAATCCTTCCGGGGGGTGGCGGGAGCCTGGTACCGGCTCTATGAACCGGGAGCTTTCCAGCTGCCGGTGACCGGCGAGGAAGCCGGTGCACTCTATTGGGAAGCGCTGATTTTGGCCGGACTCATGGCCTTTGGCATTTTCAGTTTCTGGCTGAACAGACAGAAGGAGCGTATGAGCATATATGCTGCCGGAATGGGTCTGGTGATTCTGGGGATGTGCTTTGGAATCTTTACAGAGGAAATGCCGGGAAGTCTGCTTTTGTATCTGCTTATGGTTCTGCTGGCGGGGACCGGTCTGGAGGGATGCTTTTCGGAGGAAACTGCAGGGGAGCTGCCGGATGCCAGAAAGGAATCCGACGCTGAGCAAGCGCCTGCTTTGGAGTCTGACGGAGAGAAAAATAAGGTTCAGTATATCGATAATCCTCTTCCATTGCCCAAAAAGCATCGGAAACGTGTTTTGGATTATCATCTGGAGGATACGGGGGACGGGGAGGAATTTGACTATTTTGTGGATGAGAACGACGATTTTGATATATGAGGCAAAACGAATCTGAACTGTTACATTTGACGCATGTTTTTTGCCGGATCCGGACATCCTAAGTCTGGCCGGGAGTCTGTGAAAGACAGGCTTTCCCGGAAATTCAGACAGGTGCATGAGCACGGACAGGAGCGGATATGGCAAACAAAAATCAGTGTGACCAAGATGAACGGGACAAGCGGATCGAGAAAGAGGAGCATCAGGACGAGAGAATAGAAAAGACAGGCCAGGCTACGCTGGATGAGAGCGCCAGTCTGGACAATATCCACCTTCTCTCCATCATTGGAGAGGTGGAAGGGCACGATAATCTCTCAAATAATTCCAAAACAACAAAGTATGAGCATATATTACCCAGTCTGGCCGCCATTGAGGACAGCAAGGATATTCAGGGGGTGCTGGTGCTTTTAAACACCATGGGAGGCGACGTGGAGGCGGGGCTTGCCATCGCGGAAATGATTGCATCCCTGAGCAAGCCCACAGTGTCCCTGGTTCTGGGGGGAAGTCATTCCATCGGAGTGCCTATTGCCGTCAGTACGGATTATTCTTACATTGTGCCTACCGGCACCATGGTGATCCATCCGGTGCGGATGAGCGGAATGGTTATTGGAGTGCCCCAGACCTTTGATTATTTCAAATTGATACAGGACCGGATTACCGGTTTTGTGTGTAGCCATTGTAAAGCCGGCAAGGAGACCTTGGAGAGATTAATGATGGAGACGGGAGTTCTGACAAAGGATGTGGGAACGATCCTGGTAGGGGAAGACGCCGTGAAATATGGGATTATCGATGAAGTAGGAGGAATAGATAAGGCTATTGCCAGACTTCATGAGATGATTCAGAAAAGAGGATCCGAAGAAGCGGACCAATAGGAGTTTATATGATTAGTAATGACAAGCGGCTTTAAAAATGGTATACTTTTTATTGCACTGGTCAGAAGAGATGAGAGAGGTATGATGAGATGGCGGGTTCTACTGGCAAAAAGGCATCATCTTCCAATAGAAGAAGTACCGGGACAAGATCCGGGAGCACCAAAAAGAAAACAACAAAGTCTCAGGCAGGACAGGACAGCGTCTTGTTTCATGAAATCGGCCTGATTATTCTGTTTGTGGCTATGGTTATATTGTTCTGCTGTAATTTTGGCATTATAGGTCCTGTGGGAGACGCCATAAGCGGGTTTTTATTCGGCGTGCTGGGGCTGACTGCGTATGCGGCCCCGGTTCTCATATTTTTGGCTGCGGCTTTCTGGTTTGCCAATGAAGGAAATCCCAATGCGGTGAGAAAGCTTTCGGCGGGGATCGTACTGTTCGTAATGCTGGGAGTGGTGGCGGATCTGATAACCGGAACCACAGAGACATCGGGGGGATACAGTCTTTCAGCCATTTATGAGACCTGCCGGGACTTTAAGGCGGGAGGCGGGATTATTGCCGGCAGCATCCGGTATTTCCTCCAGCATTATCTGGAAACCATAGGGACGGTGCTGGTGGTGCTTTTGTGTTCCGTGGTGAGTCTGATTCTCCTGACGGAAAAGTCGCTTCTGGAAAGCGTCAGGAAAGGCGGAAGCCGTATGCGGGAGCTGTCCCGGGAGGATGCGGAGCGCCGCAGGGAATATATGAGAGCCAGGCGTGAGGAACAGGAGGCTTCCCGGAGCAGGAGGGAAGAGGATCGAAGGCTTCGGGAGGAGGAGCGCAGACAGCGTGAAGAAGAGCGCAGGCTGCGGGCCGAAGAGAAGGAAAACGAACGGATCCTGCGGATGGAGAAAAAGGTGTCGGGGGTCATGCTGGACACTTCTCTGGCAAGACATGATGATACCCGGCGCAGGGATGACATCCACGAAATTATACTTGAAGAGGAACTTCAGGAGGCGCTGCCGGAGGAGTATTCGGAGCCGGAGGAAGCTGTTTTCGTTCCTGACTTTGACAGAATACAGATTCGAAGCATGCATCAGGTGACACTGCAGGAGGTTCCCGGCCAGGAGGGAGAATTTTTGGAGGAATATCCCCAGGAGGACTTTGGGCCGGAGGAGTACCCCGGGCAGGAGGCGTTTGCTGTCTGGGATGAAGATTCCGGGCGGAACGGAGAGTCCGCGGCAGTTCAGAAAGAGCCTCCGGAGCCGGAAGGCGGGGAAGCAGGTTTTTCCGTGGAGGAGCTTGCGGGTCAGTCAATCCGGATACATAAAGAAGATATTATTGAAAAGGCCACAGCCGCGGCAGAGACGGCGGAAAGAACGGATGGAGAGGAAGCCTCCGGAGCGGACAGGATCAGGAGCTTTAGCGGTTCCGGCAGCACAGGCAGTAATACGGGAGCCGCGGCTGGTCCGGTGAACGGGCCGGGAGGCGGAAGCACCCAAAATAAGGCGGGAGCTTCTACAGGTCAGGCGCAGCAGCTTAAGGCCCAGGCGGCAGAACAGGAGCCGGAACAAAAGAAGGTACCTCCAAAGTATCAGTTTCCTCCTATTAAACTGCTTCAGATGGGAGAGCCTGTGTCCGGTGATTCTACCAGAGAGCTGAAGGAGACAGCCATGCGTCTTCAACAGACGCTGAGCACCTTCGGAGTGAAGGTCACGATCACGGACATCAGCCAGGGCCCCAGCGTAACACGATATGAGCTGCAGCCGGAGCAGGGAGTAAAGGTGTCCAAGATCGTTGGACTGGCGGACGATATCAAGCTGAATCTGGCGGCCACGGATATCCGGATCGAAGCGCCCATACCCGGCAAGGCCGCAATCGGTATTGAGGTGCCCAACAAGGAAAACAGACCGGTGGCGCTGAGGGATCTGCTGGAGAGCCGGGAATTTGCGGAGTTTCCGTCGAATATTGCCTTTGCCGTGGGAAAGGATATCGCCGGTAAGGTTGTGGTAACGGATATTGCCAAAATGCCCCATATGCTGATTGCCGGCGCTACGGGTTCCGGAAAATCGGTGTGCATTAATACGCTGATTATGAGTATTCTCTATAAGGCACGTCCGGAGGATGTAAAATTAATCATGATAGATCCCAAGGTTGTGGAACTGAGTGTATACAACGGTATTCCCCACCTGCTGGTTCCGGTGGTCACCGATCCCAAAAAGGCCTCGGCGGCGCTGCATTGGGGAGTTACGGAGATGGAAGACCGCTATAAGAAATTTGCGGATTTCAATGTGAGAGATTTGAAGGGCTATAACAAAAAGGTGGATTCCATGCGGGAGGGCGGAGATGAGACTGCCCCGGCCAGACTGCCTCAGATCGTCATTATTGTGGACGAGCTGGCGGATTTGATGATGGTCTGTCCCGGCGAGGTGGAAGAATCCATCTGCCGCCTGGCTCAGCTGGCCAGAGCTGCGGGAATTCATTTGATCATTGCCACCCAGAGACCCAGCGTGGATGTAATCACAGGTCTGATCAAGGCCAATATGCCCAGCAGGGCGGCGTTTTCCGTGTCCAGCGGCGTGGATTCCCGCACGATTCTGGACATGAACGGCGCCGAAAAGCTTTTGGGAAAGGGAGACATGCTTTTTTATCCTCAGGGTTATTCCAAACCGGCTCGTATTCAAGGGGCCTTCGTATCCGACAAGGAGGTGTCGGATGTGGTGGATTTCCTGAAGAATCAGGCGCTGGGCAATACATATGCGGAGGATATCGAAGAAAAGATCAAAAGCATGGGTTCATCCTCCGGCGGCGGAGTGGAAGGCGCAGAATCGGAGCTGGATGAATTATTTGAGAAGGCTGGCCGATTTATCATTGAAAAAGATAAGGCCTCCATCGGCATGCTGCAAAGGGCGCTGAAAATCGGATTCAACCGGGCGGCCAGGATTATGGATCAGCTTTGCGAATATGGTGTGGTGGGCGAGGAGGAAGGCACCAAGCCCAGGAAGATACTGATGGGACCGGAGCAGTTTGAACAGCTTATAGAGGAATCCCTGTAATTACATTAGCTCAGTAAAGAAAGGAAATCTGGAGAGTGAAGACAGATATTGAAATCGCACAGGAGACATTATTGGAACCCATTACCCAGGTGGCAGAAGGCCTCGGAATGACCCAGGAGGATCTGGAGCTTTATGGGAAGTACAAGGCCAAGCTTACCGACGAATATCTGGCCGGCCTGGAGCAACGTCCGGACGGCAGGCTGATTCTGGTGACAGCCATCAACCCCACTCCGGCGGGAGAGGGGAAGACTACCGTCACCATAGGATTGGGACAGGCCCTGGGGAAAATGGGGAAGAAGGCGGTAATCGCTCTCCGGGAACCGTCCCTGGGTCCATGCTTTGGGATTAAGGGAGGCGCCGCCGGAGGCGGATATTCCCAGGTAGTACCTATGGAAGAATTGAATCTGCATTTTACAGGAGATTTTCATGCGGTTACCGCAGCCAATAATCTGCTGGCGGCTCTTTTGGATAATCATATTCAGCAGGGGAACCAGCTGCAGATCGACACCAGACAGGTGGTCTGGAAGCGATGTGTAGATATGAACGACAGGGTACTGCGGAACGTGGTGGTGGGCCTGGGAAACAAAATGGACGGAGTGGTGCGGGAGGATCATTTTGTCATTACTGTTGCCAGTGAGATTATGGCCATACTTTGTCTGGCGGAGAATATGAAGGATCTGAAGGAAAGATTGTCCCGGATCATAGTGGCATATAATTATGCAGGCAGACCGGTGACGGCGGGAGAGCTTCAGGCGGTGGGAGCCATGGCGGCTCTGCTGAAGGATGCGCTGAAGCCCAATCTGGTTCAGACTCTGGAGCATACACCGGCGCTGGTCCATGGAGGGCCGTTTGCTAACATTGCTCATGGCTGCAACTCCGTCCGGGCTACCAGGGCGGCACTGAAGATGGCGGATTACTGCGTTACGGAGGCGGGCTTTGGAGCCGATCTGGGAGCAGAGAAATTTTTTGATATCAAATGCCGTATGTCGGGGCTGAAACCGGACGCAGTGGTGCTGGTGGCTACTGTGAGGGCATTAAAATACAATGGTGGTATGGCGAAGGCCGATTTGGTGCGGGAGGATCTGGAAGCGCTGAGCCGGGGGATTGTCAATCTGGAAAAGCATATCGAGAATCTTCAGCAATACGGAGTTCCCGTGGTGGTGGCCCTCAATGCTTTTGTCACGGATACGGAGGCGGAGACAGCCTTTATCAGAGAATTTTGTCAGGCCAGAAACTGCGGCTTTGCTCTGGCACGGGTATGGGAGAAGGGTGGAGAAGGAGGAATCGAGCTGGCGGAAAAGGTGCTGGAGACGCTGGCCGAGAAAGAAAGCAGGTTCCAGGTGCTCTATGAAGACAAGCTTTCTCTGGAGGAAAAGATACGCACTGTGGCTTGCAGGATATACGGCGCAGATGGAGTCAAATTTGCGCCCGCAGCCCAAAAGCAGCTTCAGAAGCTGACGGAGCTGGGCTTCGGAAGTCTTCCTGTATGTATGGCAAAGAATCAGTACTCACTTTCCGATGACCCGAAGCGGTTGGGGAGACCCAGGGGATTCGAAGTAAATGTCAGGGAAGTTTATGTATCTGCGGGAGCGGGATTCGTGGTGGCTCTGACAGGGGATGTGGTGACGATGCCCGGTCTGCCCAAGGAGCCTGCCGCCCACAGGATCGATGTGGATGAAGACGGGATTATCAAGGGTCTGTTTTAACAAATAGAGGTATATGCATGAAGTGTCCCAACTGCGGAGAGGAAATGGCTGAAGGAAGCCTGTACTGCGAGCATTGCGGCGAAGATATCCATATTGTGCCTGATTTTGAACCCGAACTGGAAAAAAGCATCGCGAAAACCATGGAGCTGGCGATCAGTGAAATACTGGAGGAACTGGGACGAAAGGATCCTTTCGCCCCGGAAGAGAATGACCCGTCGGAGGAAGATGATCCATCGGATTCAGGGAGTGACAACGCTGACGGCGGAAGCGGGAAGCTTTCTTTTCAGGAGCGGCTTCTGTGGAAATTCCTTTCCGGATTGCTTTTTGCGGTGATCATAGGGGCCGTCTTTATGGGGGTCTGGGCGTACCAGTATCATTCTGTGGAATATCAGACAGCCAGGGCCGTCCAGTGTGTTTCCGAAGGAAATTATGACAGGGCGATTGCCTGCTACAATCGGGCCATTGAGCTGGACCGGGAGGATATTGAGCTGCTGTTCAGTCTGGCAGAGGTTTATTTTCTCAAGAATAATAAAATTGAATATGAATATCTGCTGCGGGAGATCGTAAAAAATGAAGGTGCCACTCTGGAGCAGCTGGATCGGGCATATGGCAAGCTGATTGCCATCTACCGTGCCAGAGGGGATTACCAGACTATCAACGATCTGCTGCAGGCCAGTCAGGATCAGGAGCTGATTGCCACATATCGAAATTATATTGCACAGGCGCCGGAGTTCAGCCTGACGGAAGGATATTATACAGGTATTCAACCATTAAAGCTTACGGCGTCCGGCTCCGGAAAGGTATATTATACGCTGGACGGAAGCGATCCGGACGCAAGTGCCACACCTTATACCACTCCCATTCTTCTGGAAGATGGAGATTATCTGGTGAAGGCTGTCTTTATCAATGACAATGGAGTTCCCAGTGAGATCGTCTCCAAGGAATATCATGTTGAGAATGATGAGATTCCGGCACCGGAGATCAGTGCGGTCAGCGGCGAGTATGAATTTCCCATATCCATAGAGGTGCTTGACGATAATGATGAGGTCTATTACACTACGGACGGCAGTGATCCGACATATTCTTCTTCCATATATTCAGGTCCCATTCCCATGCCTCTGGGGAAGACGGTTTTCAAATTTGCAAAGATAGAGGATGGGGTTGTGGGAGATATTGCAGAGAGGACCTATTATCTGCAGCTGCATACGGAGTATACGCCGGAACAGGCGGCGGCAGACGTGGCGGCATATGCTCTGGAAACCGGAAAGATCCTGGATGCGGAGGGGCATTTTGATGAATCCGGAGATATGTACAAGTATGTATATCAATATGTGACGCATATCAGGGATGCGGACGATTGTTATATTATAGCTGAGATCTATCAGGCGGCTGATGGTACTCTTACCAGAACGGGCAATAATTATGCGGTAAACGCATACACAGGAGAGCGATTCCGGCTGCAGCGGGATGAGAGAGGCCGAACCAGTCTGGTTGAATTAGAAATAAGAGAGGATTCCCAGGAAGGGGAATAGAGAGGTGAAGCATGTATAAAATTTTAAAGAAAAAGGAATTAACCACAAATATTTATCTGATGGATGTGGAAGCCCCCAGGACTGCCAGATCCTGCCAGCCGGGTCAGTTTGTAATTGTGAGGATGGACGGAGAGGGAGAGCGCATTCCTCTGACGATCTGTGACTATGACCGGGAGAAGGGAACCGTCACCATTGTGTTTCAGAGCGTGGGCGCAGGCACCGTCATGATGGCAGGCCTGCAGGAGGGGGATTCCTTCCAGGATTTTGTGGGTCCTCTGGGCTGTCCCTCCGAATTGACAAAGGAGCCTCTGGAGGAATTGAGAAATAAAAAAATACTGTTTGTGGCAGGCGGAGTAGGTGCCGCGCCGGTATATCCTCAGGTGAAATGGCTTCATGAAAACGCAGTGTCGGCAGACGTGATCGTGGGAAGCAAGACGAAGGAGCTGTTGATTCTGGAAAAGGAAATGGAAGCGGTGGCCGGAAATCTGTATATTACCACGGATGACGGTTCTTACGGCAGAAGCGGCATGGTTACGCAGACCATCAAGGATCTTGTGGCTGAGGGAAAACAATATGATATCTGTATTGCCATAGGTCCTATGATCATGATGAAATTTGTATGCCTGCTTACAAAGGAGCTGGGGATTCCCACCGTGGTAAGCCTGAATCCCATCATGGTGGACGGCACCGGTATGTGCGGAGCCTGCCGGGTGACAGTGGACGGCAAGGTGAAATTTGCCTGTGTGGACGGTCCTGAATTTGACGGCCATGCAGTAAATTTCGACGAAGCCATGCGCCGCCAGCAGATTTACAAGACTCAGGAGGGCAGGGCCATGCTGAAGCTGGAGGAGGGCGACACCCATCACGGCGGCTGCGGCAATTGCTGAAGGGTCTGATATGATGCGGGCCTTAAAAGAGAGCGATAACAGGAAAAACAGGGACGATCAGTAAAAACAACATTATAGAGAGGTTTGGTAGAGAATGGATGTATTAGTAAAGGTGCCGGTGAGAGAGCAGGACGCAAAGGAGCGTGCGGCTAATTTCCAGGAGGTGTGTCTGGGTTATAATCAGGAGGAGGCCATGAAGGAGGCTTCCCGGTGTATCAATTGTAAGAATGCGCAATGCGTGAAGGGATGCCCTGTGGCAATAGATATTCCCGGGTTTATTGAGAAGGTGAAGGAGGGCCGGATCGAAGAGGCCTACCAGGTTATCAGCCGGGCCAGCGCGCTTCCCGCAGTCTGCGGGCGTGTATGCCCTCAGGAGAGTCAGTGCGAAGGAAAATGTATCAGAGGGATCAAGGGTGACCCTATTTCCATCGGCAAGCTGGAGAGATTTGTGGCCGATTGGGCCAGAGAAAATAATATTAAGCCTGCAGGAGCAGTGGAGCGGAAGGGAAAAAGCGTGGCTGTCATCGGATCCGGCCCGGCCGGTCTTACCTGTGCAGGGGATCTGGCAAAGATGGGATACGATGTGACAATTTTTGAAGCGCTTCATGAGCCCGGCGGGGTGCTGGTATATGGCATTCCGGAGTTTCGGCTTCCCAAACAGGACGTGGTGGCCAAGGAGATCGAAAATGTAAAAGCCCTGGGGGTGAAGATCGAGACCAATGTGGTGGTGGGAAAATCCGTCACTATCGACGAGCTGTTGGAGGAAGAAGGCTTTTCCGCCGTGTTTATTGGCTCCGGAGCCGGTCTTCCCAAGTTTATGGGAATTCCCGGGGAAAATTCCAACGGTGTATTTTCTGCCAATGAGTATCTGACCAGAAGCAATTTGATGAAGGCTTTTGACCAGGAGGCCAACACGCCTATTATGCACAGCAGAAAGGTGGCGGTGGTAGGCGGCGGCAATGTGGCCATGGATGCAGCCAGGACGGCGCTGCGCCTGGGTGCGGAGGTACACATCGTGTACCGCAGAAGTGAAGAGGAGCTGCCTGCCAGAGTGGAGGAGGTTCACCATGCCAAGGAAGAGGGTATTATATTTGACCTGCTCACAAATCCTACGGAGATCCTGGCTGACGAGAAGGGCTGGGTTACAGGCATGAAATGTATTCGGATGGAGCTGGGAGAGCCTGACGCTTCGGGCCGCCGCCGTCCGGTGGAGGTACCCGGATCCGAGTTTTTGATGGAGCTGGATACGGTGATCATGTCTCTGGGAACATCGCCCAATCCTTTGATTTCTTCTACCACGGAAGGACTTGAGATAAATCGGTGGAAATGTATCGTGGCTCAGGAGGATAACGGAAAGACCACCAAGGAAGGCGTTTATGCAGGCGGAGATGCGGTTACCGGCGCGGCCACGGTGATTCTGGCTATGGGTGCCGGGAAAGCGGCGGCAAAAGGGATTGACGAATACCTGAGCGGTAAGTAAAGGAGGTCATTATGGTAAAGCATATCGTACTCTGGAATTTTGCAGAGGGACTCAGTGAAGCGGATAAGACGCAGGCCGGGCAGAAAATGAAGGAATTGCTGGAACCCATTCGGGAGCTGGTACCGGGAGCATTGAGGATACAGGTGCTGGCAAATGGGCTGCCCTCCGGCAACCGGGAGGTGGCGCTGATTTCTGAGTTTGAGACAGTGGAAGCATTAAAGACCTATCAGGAGCATCCGGCTCATGTGGAGGCCGGAAAATATGTGAGAAGTGTCACGCGGGACAGAGCATGTATGGATTATGAATGTTGAGAGAATGCCGATTCATGAGCAAAAGCATTTGCGGAGCAGTGTATGGTGAGGTGTGTCCGGCCTGTGGGCGAAGGCACAGCGGTAAAGCGACTTGACAAAAGAAGGAAGGTAATTGAATATGCCATGGTGCCCTAAATGTAAGAATGAGTACAGAGAAGGATTTACAGAGTGTGCGGAATGTGGATGCAGGCTTGTAGAGAGTATTCAGCCGGAGGAAGCGGAACAGCCTGCAGCGGAACATTTTGAGGATCAGGTTACGACGATTTCGGAGGAAGCGGACATGTGCGAAGAGTACATGCGCGAAGAGGCCCTGGCCGGACAGGAGAAGACTGCAGGCTGCGGGACATCTTCAACTGGTGCGGTGTATCAGGACAGCGCGGAGCGCGCAGATGAGAACAGGTCCTCCGCCTGGGTGCTTCTCATTGTGGGAGCGCTGGGACTGACGGCGGTGGTGCTGGGAGCCGCAGGCGTGCTCCCCATCCGGTTTGGAAATTCTTACTTGTTTTACGGGGTCATGGGAGCCGTATTTATCTTGTTTCTGGTATCAGGCGCCATGTCTATGAAAAGTGCCAGAATATTTGCAAAGAAGGCGGAATCGGAGAATTCTCTCAAAAGCACTCTTCAGGAGTGGTGTGCGGAGAATCTGCGGGGAGACCAGATCGATCTGGAGATCGGCGCAGGAGAGGATTCTGCGGAAATTTTGTATTTTCGGCGTGTTACATATATCAAGGAAAGACTGAATCATCAGTTCGTGAATCTGGATCAGGATTTTCTGGATAAGTTTATTGATGACTGCGTTTATGAGACGGTTTTTAAACAGGAGTCAGAGTGAGAGTTTATTCATGAAAATATCGATATTGTGTGTGGGAAAGGTGAAAGAAAAATTTTACCGGGAGGCAATCGGGGAATACCTGAAAAGGCTCTCCCGGTACTGCCGGGTGGAGATTCTGGAGACGGCTGATGAAATGACGCCGGAGGGCGCCGGCGCCGCGCTGGAGGAACAAATCAGGAAAAGAGAGGGAGAAAGGCTTCTGTCCAGGATCAGGGACGAAGCCTTTGTTGTTACGCTGGAGATCAAGGGGAAAAAGATGGATTCTCCGGAATTTTCCCGGGTACTGGAGCAGGCAGCCGTAAGAGGAAAAAGCCATATACAGTTTGTGATCGGCGGTTCCCTTGGGCTTCACGAGTCGGTCAGCGCAAGAGCAGATCTGAAGCTCAGCTTTTCGGACATGACATTCCCCCACCAGCTGATGCGGGTGATCCTGTGCGAACAGATTTATCGGGGATATCGGATTATGAATGGGGAACCATATCATAAGTAAGGGCGAAAGAGCAGACGATTGTAGGAGACAGAACAGAAATAAAATGTTTATTAGCCTATCAGGAACAGTCATAACAATGGCCTTAATCAGGCGCTGGTGGGACAGGCAGAAGATAACCCCATGGAGTAAATTTGCGGTTACTTTTCACGGCTTCGCCGTTCAAAGCAACATGATGCACACAAAATGAGCAAAAATCACTCATTTTGGCGCGTACTGTCTCAGGTTTTTGTGCAAACAGCGCACAAAAACACCTCGCGGTCCTTACCCGTGAAAAGTAACAATTTGCGGTCTTCATGGGGTGTTTTATTGTTATCCATACTTGACATGTGTAATGAAAAATGCTAGTATATGTGTAATGAAAAATGCTGTGGAGAGAAAAGTGATAAAGGATACTTATATAAAATGTTATCGGCTGAGCCAAAAGTATGATGGGTATATCAGTACGTCAGAGCTATTGAGAGAGGGACTGACAAACAGGCAAATTTCAGAATTTGTAGTCAATGGCATGTTGGAAAAAGTGTGTTATGGAATATATTGGTTTAATTGTGCCGATTATGATAAGCCAGGCGATTATAAGGCAATTGAAATATGTCGATGTAACCCCAGGGCAGTGATATGTGCGGACAGTGCGTGTTTTTATCAGGGACTTATTGAGGTGGAGCCGCCTGTTGTTTCGGTGGCTACCCGAAGGGATGATAGAAGAAAAATTACAATGAACTTTCCTGTGACAAGGCACTATTATTCCGGAAGCAGTTTTTCGGAACATCAGAAAATAATAGATACTGAATTTGGGAATTATATGGTTTATGATATAGAAAGGAGTGTTTGCGATTGTATACGGTTTAAAAATACGATAGATGATGACATATTCTCTTTGGTCATTGAACGCTATAGGAAACAGGACAAAGCAGTAAATAGGATAGTACATTATGCAAAAAACTTACATATGTTAAATCAGTTGACAAAGTATATATAGCAGCAGAGATTTTTTATAGAAAGGCAGGTATATAATATGAGTTGTCATGATATTGGGCGCGGAATGAATTTTGTTGCTGTATTGATTAAGGAAATGTATGATACCGGAGAAATTTCCAGAGAAACAGCAGTGAAAATATTTCGAAGATTACAGAGAGGCGTACATTGGTGCGATGGAAATGAATATGAAGCGATAGAATGCATCTCAAATCGTTGTGGAATCTGTCTGAAAGAATTGGAAAAAGGGGAAATATTATATCCGCCTTATTTGGATGTTAAGGAAGAACATTTGGAAGCTGCAACGGATTATTTGTGTGAAGAGTGTATGCTGAAACTGTATGGGGAAGAGGGAAAGAGAAAAACAATCAAAGTATATGGCAAGGAACGTTGTAAAGTGGAATAGAGTAAATTGGAACATTGCAAAGGAAATGGAACAGTGTTTTTGGGAGTGTTATCAGAATAAGTTGCTTATCTTGAAAGACTGAAATACATGGGTGGTTTGTTCGCATGGAATGTGATAAAATAGAAGAAAGAAGCAGGAGATGAGACCATGAATATTAATACTACCATAGCGAAGAATATTTGTGTGGCAGATGAGAAAGCAGGTTATGATGCGGCCTGCAAGAGGCTGCTTTCGGAAAAGATTATTTTAGCGTGGATTATGAAGAACTGCCTGGAAGAATACCGGAACTGTGATGTGGATGAGATTACGGAGAAATATATTGAAGGTACGCCGCAGGTGGGTGAAGTGGCAGTTGCCCCGGATGAATCTAACCGTGTTTCTGTGATACAGGGAGCTGGAAATGAAGATACTTCTCTGACGGAAGGGACGGTTTTCTATGATATTCGATTTCTTGCAATCGCTCCTGTATCCGGGGAATTAATTCGCTTAATTATCAATATAGAAGCCCAGAATGATTTTTATCCG
>CAJTVB010000001.1:162511-243665 GCA_910579755.1 uncultured Acetatifactor sp.
AGCGAAGAATATTTGTGTGGCAGATGAGAAAGCAGGTTATGATGCGGCCTGCAAGCAGGTTCACAGGATAAGTGCCAGATATTGGAGGAAGATTTTCATATCAGAATGACTCAGACATTGGAAAGTGAGGTGTCACTTATGTGTATTTAAGTAAGGGTGTGGAAGAGAAAGGGATTCGAAAAGGGATTCGAAAAGGGATAGTAGCTATGGTATCTACATTAAAAGAGTTACAGATAGCGGATGAAATTATCTTGAGTAAGATTCAAGAGAAATTTGGTTTGACAGAAGAAACTTACTTGAAAGAAATAAGTTAAACCTGAATTATTCATGAGCATATAGAACTGCCCAGAATTACCAAACCTTATTCCAGTTCTCTTGAAATCAATCGGGTCATCCTTAAAAATGGGTATACTATCCCCCTTAAAATCCGACTGTTCCATTTTGAACTGTCAAGGTCCGTTAATAGTTTCTATTCTAACTGTACACTTAAACACTGGATATTTTCCAATGTCCTGTAGAATTCTTTTTTATATGGACAGCTGCTGCACAGTTTGAATGTGATATATCCTGCTGAATGGACTGCTCTCGCAGCAATCTTTATCAGCTTTAATCGAATGGTATCAACCTGTTGCTTTCGCATATTTGCAGGAAGTACCAGCCGTCTGAACCAATTGAATAGAGCCGGAGATTTAGGAAGTGCTTAAAAACAAAAGGTGTCTTGTTTGTGAATGAGGAGGATAATATGCTTAGTAACAGGGAATTTGATTTATGGGCGGATGGATATGACATGAGCGTGGGGATGTCGGACGATGATGGCACCTATCCGTTTGCAGGATATAAACAAATTTTGAATGAAATTTATAAAAGAGTATTGACGAGTAAATGCAGTACCATCCTGGATATTGGCTTTGGCACTGGTACACTTACCACTAAATTGTATGAGCAGGGCTGCTGTATTTGGGGACAGGATTTTTCGGGAAGAATGATTGAGCTGGCAAAAGCAAAGATGCCAGAGGCAAAATTATATCAAGGAGATTTTTCAAAGGGACTTGTGGAGGAATTAAGACATAATAGATATGATACCATAATAGCTACTTATTCCCTGCATCATCTGTCAGATGAGCAAAAAATCACGTTAATTAAAAGTATTCTTCCCTTACTTCAGGATGGAGGATGTTTCTACATTGGAGACGTGGCATTTGAAACACGCAAAGAACTGGAGCGTTGCAAAATATTGATTGGCGAAGAATGGGATGATGAAGAGTTCTATTTTGTAGTAGACGAATTGACGGAAGTATTTCCGAAGATGAAATATGAAAAGCTTTCATTCTGTGCCGGATTGCTATCCTTAAAAAATGATTAGCATCTAGATTCAGAATTAGCAGGTCGCATAATTGGGATGGAAAGTGATTCATGAACACGGTGTCTGAAATGCAGAATTATATAACCAGAGAACAGTATAACTCAGAACTGTGGATGGCTGTCAAAGAAGATTGTAAAGGGAGAAAAAATGATAAATAAACCGATTATTATTCAAGCAAAAACAGCTTTGCTTTCAGAAATATATGAATTGATCCATAGGACAATTGAAGAAATATATACCAAATATTATTCGGACGAAGCGGTCAGATTTTTTTTGGAACTTCACAGTAAAAAGAATATTTTAAAAGACATTTCAGACGGAAAAGTATATGTTGTTACTCTTGGACGAGATGTGATCGGAACAGGAACACTCGACGGCGATCATATTAAGCGTTTGTTTGTATTGCCGAGGTTTCAGGGGCAGGGAATAGGTACGCTTATTATGGATCGTTTTGAGAGCGAGATCATAAAGAATTATGGAGCTGCATGGTTGGATTCCTCGTTGCCAGCAGGAAAATTTTACAGCAGCCGTGGATACGTCGCAAAGGAATACAAGGAGCATAAGCTTGAAAATGACAAAGTGCTGGCATATGAGATTATGTGCCGGAATAATTTTCCGATCGATCCGAATGAATATAATGCGCCATCACAGCTTGTAAGACGTGAAATGGAATTGCAGGGGATTGACTTTGACAAAATGAGGGAAGCTTTTCCTAAAAGATTATACCTCCTAGCAGATAGTTTGTACGACACAATGCTTGCGAAAAATGTCGGAACACTCACCTATCATGTGGGTGGAGAGGTGTATGTTATGAATCATGACAATTGCGTCGGATTTGTAAAAGGTGAAATGTGTTCACCCGGAATTGCGACCCAGGCTGAGGATCTGATAGCCGCAGGAGCTCAGGAGCTTATCCATGTTGGGTTTGCAGGAGGTCGCGTCGGAACACGGATAGGCGATGTGGTTATCACTAACGGAGCATTTAATGATACAGCAGTTGCAGGACTGTACGGATATAATGGCGAAATCGTTGAAACATCAAAAGCGCTTACAGATTTCCTCTGCAAAGAAATGGAAACAAAAGGGATCAAATATCACAGAGGTTATCACTGGACTACCGATGCAGGTTATGTTGAAACAAATTGGCGTATAAAATATTTTGAGAACAAAGGCGTTCTTTGCGTTGAAATGGAGGGGGCAGGTCTGTTTTCGGCAGCAGGGTTTCGTTCCTGCCACGCAGCAGGAATATATGTAATATCAGATTCGGACGCAGGTGATGATTGGGATCTTGGCTGGGGTGAGAACGTTTTAGAAACAAGCATCGATAAAGTGATCAATGCAATTGCAATGATTGAATAGTATTCCAAATGGTTGGGGCGGGATGGGATCTTACCGGAGGGCTGTGTATGATTAGGAAGGGCACAATGGACGAAATCATGGAATTTGCCAACAGAGAAGAATTCAGGAAATGGCTATATGATCACTGCCTGTCAAATGATGGCGTGTGGCTTTTATTTGGCAAAACGGGTGGGCCAAAAACAATAAAGGCAGGAGAAGCACTGGAAGAGGCTCTCTGTTTTGGTTGGATTGACGGACAGATGCAAAGTATTGACGATAAAACATATAAGAAATATTTTTCCATGCGCAGGGAGAACAGCAAGTGGTCAGAGAAAAATAAGACATTAGTGAAAAAACTTGAAGAACGGGGACTTATGACCGATTTCGGCAGAAAGAAAATAGAGGAAGCCCAAAAGAACGGCCAATGGGATGCTCCCAAACCCATGGCGGTTACAGAAGAGCAAATTGAGCATCTTTCTGCATTGCTGGAAGGATATGAGCCTGCTTTCACAAATTTTCAGGCCATGTCCTTATCAGTAAAGAAAACCTATACACGGGCTTATTTTGACGCAAAGACAGATGCCGGACGGGAAAGACGGATTGCCTGGATGGTGGACAGACTTGATAAAAATCTGAAACCTATGTAGTTACTTTTCGCGGGTAGGGGCCGCGAGGTGTTTTTGTGCGCTGTTTGCACAAAAATCCGAGATAGCACGCGCCAAAATGAGCACTTTTTGCTCATTTTGTGTGCATCATGTTGCTTTGAACGGCGAAGCCGTGAAAAGTAACCCTATGTAGCTGTTGAACAGGAACATGCTGATTGACATGCTTGAATTCACCTGCATTTCATAGTATAATCGTAGAGCAAGGCTGATACGACTAATAATGGAATGTTTCCTGGAATGTCTTCCGGAGGGAGAAGGGCACTCCAATGGAATATATTTCATAAAAATCTAAGGAGGTCGGAGTAAAAATGATAACTTGGAACAATTTGGATACCATTCCTGCATACCAGGAGCTGTTGAAGACGGCGTCTGTAAATCTGGCGGAGGCAATGGCGGGAGAGAAGGGCGCAGAGCGCGTCAGAAAGTACAGCGTTCCCATGGCGGCAGGACTTACTTATAATTATGCCGCGAAGCAGGTAGACGACCAGGTGCTGAAAGCTCTAGAAAAATTGGCAGAGGAGACACAGCTTGCCGGGAAATTCGAAGCTCTTTACAATGGCGAGGTGATCAATACCGGAGAGAAGCGCAGAGTGCTTCATCATATGACCCGGGGCCAGCTGGGGGGAGCTGTCGAGGCCGATGGTGTGGACAAGCGCAGCTTTTATGTTGAGCAGCAGGAGAAAATTGCAGAACTTGCAAATAAGGTTCACAATGGCGAAATTACAAACGCGGCAGGAGAGAAATTTACCACTGTTGTGCAGATCGGTATCGGCGGAAGCGACCTGGGGCCCCGTGCCATGTATCTGGCTTTGGAGAACTGGGCTAAGGTAAATCACACATTCAAAATGGAAGCAAAATTCATCAGTAATGTGGATCCCGACGATGCGGCTGCGGTATTGAATAGCATTGACGTAGAGCATTCCCTTTTTGTGTTGGTCTCCAAATCCGGTACGACGCTGGAGACCCTGACCAATGAGTCATTTGTAAAGGATGCGTTGAAAAATGCCGGCCTGGATGCTTCCCGGCATATGATTGCCGTTACCAGCGAGACTTCGCCGCTGGCAAAGAGTGATGATTATCTGGCAGCATTTTTTATGGATGATTATATCGGCGGCAGATTTTCCTCCACCTCCGGTGTGGGCGGTGCGGTATTATCACTGGCATTCGGTCCGGAGGTATTTGCACGATTCCTTGAGGGTGCGGCAGAGGAAGACCGGCTTGCAAGGAACAAGGATATATTTGCAAATCCTGCCATGCTGGACGCTTTGATCGGGGTTTATGAGCGCAACGTTCTGGGGTATCAGAATACTGCTGTATTGCCCTATTCTCAGGCTTTGAGCCGCTTCCCGGCGCATTTGCAGCAGCTTGACATGGAATCCAATGGAAAGTCGGTAAATCGCTTCGGCCAGCCGGTGAGCTATTCCACTGGCCCCGTGATTTTCGGCGAGCCGGGCACTAATGGCCAGCATTCTTTCTATCAGCTGCTGCACCAGGGAACGGATATTATTCCTCTGCAGTTTGTAGGATTTCGGAATGGTCAGATGGGACAGGATGTTGTGATCCAGAACAGCACCAGCCAGCAGAAGCTCTGTGCTAATGTTGCGGCCCAGATCGTAGCGTTTGCCTGCGGGAAGGATGATGAGGACCGCAACAAAAACTTCCAGGGAGGGCGTCCATCCAGTATCATTATCGGTGATCAGTTAACGCCTGAGGCACTGGGGGCGTTGCTGTCTCACTTTGAAAACAAGGTGATGTATCAGGGCTTTGTATGGAATATTAACAGCTTTGATCAGGAAGGAGTTCAGCTTGGAAAGGTTCTGGCAAAGAAGGTGCTCGCTCATGACACTGACGGTGCGCTGAAGGCATACAGCGATCTGCTGAATATTTAGTCTCCAGTATGCGGTGGCATCGTTGGCTGACGACTATAATGTAGGCAGAAATTCAGACAAGTGAAACATATGGTTGATTGGTATAGGTCGTACTGGGGTTTGACTCTCCGCTGCAGAAGCAGCGGGGAGTTTTCTGTTGGCGGGGCTTTATGGGAATATTGTTTTTCGTGACAGAATGGCTGCCGGTACACGTGAAGCAGCCGGATCTTCAAAGAGGATCATGCCAGGCGGATGGTAAGTAAATATTATAAAGCAGGCGAAAAGAAGAACTGTCAGTATGCACAGCAGAAGAGTATAGCGTTTCGACCTGCAGGATAATGACAGCTTATAAGAAAGCCGGAATGCAATTATGGTACTTAAAATGAATATTCCAATATCCAGAACAAAAACATCACTGCCTGCAATGGAGGTATAGGTATAGTAGAGAATGGGAATGAGCAATGAACCAGCCAAGATTCCCAAGCACAATGCCGAGATAATGCAGGGGTATTTTCTCCTAAATTTCAAAATCAGGATCGGTGCATATATCAGCATGGGGAAAAAGAGCAATTTTATATGTTCCCATATGGATTCATTGATGGGTGTAAAAAAGCCAATTACAAAATTTTTTCCGGACCAATCATACAGAAAATGCGCAAGAGTGCCTGCAATTAATACAAAGATAACTCCGATAAAAGTACAATGCTTTAACTGTTTCATGAATATTCTCCTTGCGTATTATTATGATCAGTATATGTATTGGATAAGGTATTATGCGTATGCGCGGCATTTTGCAGGACAGAAGGCGAAACAGTTCGGATACAAATCTGAGAACAAAAGGATACACAAAAACGATAGGATAATCTCGAAAAATTTATATTAAATGCAAATTACATATTGTGAGGCGTATGAAGCAGAAAGGAGATTGTCTTAATGATAAAAAATTTTTTGTTCTTATTGTTTTTGGTGATGGGAGTATTGCTTGTATCCTGCGGACGTGGTGAAGAGGCTCAGGGAAAGGATATGGTGCCGGGTACGGTGGAAAGTGATAATCAGTCCCGGGAAAAAAATGCACCTTCTTATGCAGAGCAGCAGTCTGCGGATAGTGCGGCGGAGGAAGAAGCCATGAAGTCACAGATGGCTGAGGAAGCAGCTGAGGGATGGACGGAAGAGGAGACGCTGCTTTCGGAACATATTTTGAAAGTGGGTGATACTATGCAGGTGATGTACCCGACTAACGAAAATACCTTGTATCATGGGCGGGATATTACTCTTCAAGGAGCGGAAATGTATGATTCGCTGGAAGATGCAGGACTCGACAAGACTCAGGTGAGGAAGGAAGTCGAGAACTATGATACGTCTGGAGACCCTCAGTGGTGCAGTGTGGATGACACTAAAATCTTGGTCTGCGACCTGACGATTAAAAATTTGGATGAGAACTCAGACGGGGATTTACACATCGGTGAATTCATGATAGCGTATGCGGATCCTTCCACCAAAATGGTCACAATAGTTTCCAACAGTCCGGCTTATTTTTCGGCATCTTCCTCCCGGCTGGATGCATCGGATTATTTGCATTATCAGCTTCCCGGCGGGGAAAGCAGTGATATGAAGGCGGCATGGTTGATTCAGGATGGATATGAGCCGGAAAACCTGTATTTGTGCGTGACTTATGATGTGAAGAATGTAAAAGACCGGCAGTATTTCCGCTTAATTGAATAGCAATGATGAAAGTCCCGCTGTGCAGAAAACAATCTGTGCAGAGGGACTTTTCTATATGTTATATTATGACCAAGGGAATTGTGTATTCATTTATGGGAGGTTTGTCTGAGCAGCACGCATCCAGGCCATAATAGAGCTGGCTGGCCATGAGATCCTGCTTCAGCATGGAATAGGCGTCCAGAGTCAATATTTTTTCAGCATCAGCCAGCTTTGTCACCAGAGGAATGGCAGAGCGTTCCTTGATGTCCCCAAGCAGCTGGGAGGATTTCCTGCGGAAGCCCAGAACCCGGGCATAAGGCACATAGTCCATGCTGCGATACAGCGACACATCCTCCTTTGTAATATTCAGGAGAATGTGGAGCAGACAGCGGCTGATTCTGGTATAGGTCAATTCTTTTGTTTTAAGAAGATCACAGAAGCTGTCAAAGCTCTGGAATTCATTCAGCTTGTTGCAGATACGCGCCGACAAATCTGGTGAAACATCCAAGTATTTATCGAAACCAGAGTCCTTTTCGGAAACAAGCTTATAATAGAGGCTGGAGGAAACATCGTTTCTCCGCTTCACCGGCGTGTGGGATAAATGTTCTGTCAGCAGGTCTGCGGCATCCGCTGGCATATGCGCATGCAGAAAGCTTGAATCGCAGCCTGCATAAAGAGCATGTCGTATAGTCAAAGCGGAGCACCGGGCTTCGCCGGGAAGCCGGTCGTGGTATCCGTCTCCCATACGGCGTATCGTTACAGGAGTCAATGAACTGGACAGCCGTTCAATGGCTTTGAGATATTCGATCCCCAGTATGTTGTTGGGAGAGGAAAGTACGTTTCTGGAGCTGCTCAGAGAGGGATCATATTGCAAAAGCGCCTGAGTCCGTGCAATAGGATAGGAAAACCCCTGGCGCAGATTACTGCGCAGAGCATCAGCAAATTCCTCCGGCTCTGACAGCAGGATTCGAGCAATATTTTTCAGGATATCAACTTCCCCGCACTCGCTTCCAAAGCACAGATGAGTGACGACTCCCAGTCTGTGCAAAAGAGAAACGCCGCCTGTGGCAAAGCCGTCTGCGCTGGAAACCGCATAGACCGTGGGAATTTCCAGAACCAGATCGGCGCCGCATTTCAGCGCCATTTCGGTTCGGGCATGTTTGTCCAGCAGAGCAGGCGCTCCGCGTTGGACGAAATTGCCGCTCATAGCCACTATGGTCATGTCGGCGCCAGTCTGGCGAAGCGCCTCCTCCAGCAAGTATTTGTGCCCGTTGTGGAATGGATTAAATTCAGCGATAATTCCGTTTACCTTCATAAATATACCTCTCTGCCCGATATGGGTATCGTAATTGCGTTTATGAGAGAGAAACGAAAATGTGAAAAAAATAACACACCGGTAAGCGTTTACACACGCAATATTATTGCAAATATTGTGAATTTATAAACAAAGTATGTACGGGAAAATATACAATTTAACGCATATTTTTCCTTGTCTCTCACTCTTATATTTAGTATAATACAAAATAAGCAGTTTGTTAAGTAGTTTTACTGGAAAGAATGTATAAAAATGTTGCTGAAACAAGGTACTGAAATAAAATATGTCGGCAGGAAATTGCCGGAACGGAAAGGAGATAGGGTATGTCATACATTGACCTGATCAAGGAGAGGGCGCGGCTGGACAAAAAGACCATTGTGCTTCCGGAATCCAATGACAAAAGAACTCTGCTGGCAGCCGCCAGAATCGTGGAGGAGGGAATCGCTGACATTATCATGGTGGGAAATGAGGAAAAGATCATGGACGGCGCGGGCTGGCTGGAAGTGGATCTGACAGGAATCACCGTGATCAATCCTGCAAATACGCCCAAGCTGGAGGAATATGTCAGTGTTTTGTATGAGACCAGAAAGGCGAAGGGAATGACGGAGGAAAAAGCCAGGGAAATACTGCTTGGGGATTATCTGACCTTCGGTATTGTCATGGTTAAGGCGGGCGATGCCGATGGAATGGTGGCGGGGGCCTGTCATTCCACTGCAGATACCTTAAGACCTGCGCTTCAGATATTAAAGACTGCGCCGGGGGTACAGCTTGTTTCGGCATTTTTTATTATGGATACGCAGTTTAAGGATCAGGGCGAGAACGGAGCATTCCTTTTTGCTGACTGCGGCCTGAATCAGGATCCCACTGCGGAGGAGCTGGCCGCAATCGCCGAGTCTTCCGCCAGAAGCTTTAAATCGTTGATCGGTCCCAAGCCAGTGATTGCCATGTTGAGTCATTCAACAAGAGGAAGCGCAAAGCATGTCATGGTGGACAAGGTAGTGGAGGCCACAAGACTTGCCCGAGAGCAGTATCCACATCTGACTTTGGACGGGGAGCTTCAGCTGGATGCAGCGCTGGTCCCCGGGGTGGCCAAGTCCAAGGCACCGGGCAGCCCGGTGGGCGGAAGGGCAAATGTACTGATTTTCCCCAATCTGGATGCGGGAAATATCGGTTATAAGCTGGTACAGAGGCTGGGAGGGGCGGAGGCCTACGGTCCCATGCTTCAGGGAATCGCAAAGCCCGTGAATGATCTGTCCAGAGGATGCTCCTGGCAGGATATTGTGGGTGTTGTGGCGCTTACGGCAGTACAGGCCCAGCTGGCTTAGAGGGATGTATAAATTTGCAGGATGTATATAAATTGAAAGGACGGATTTCATTTATGAAGGTATTGGTTATAAACTGCGGCAGCTCTTCTCTGAAATTTCAGCTGATTGATTCTCAGTCTGAAAAGTGCCTGGCAAAGGGGCTTTGCGAGCGGATTGGAATAGACGGCAGCATGATCACTTATGCGCCGGAGGGCGGCGACAAAGAAAAAACGCTCACTCCCATGTCGGATCATACGGAGGCTATTCGGCTAGTGCTGGAGGCTTTGACAAATCCCGCTACGGGAGTGGTAAAGAATCTGGACGAGATCGGTGCGGTAGGGCATCGTGTGGTCCATGGCGGAGAGAAGTTCGCTGAATCGGTAATCATTGATGAGGAGGTTCTGGCGGCTATCCGAGAATGCAGCGATCTGGCGCCGCTTCATAATCCGGCCAACCTGATCGGTATCGACGCCTGTCGGAAGCTGATGCCCTCCACTCCTATGGCGGCGGTGTTTGATACGGCGTTTCATCAGACCATGCCTGAGGAGGCATACATGTATGGACTTCCGTATGAATACTACCAGAAATATAAGATCAGAAGATATGGGTTTCATGGGACGAGCCATTCTTATGTGTCGAAAAGAGCGGCAGAGGTATTGGGAAAAAGCTATGAGGATTTGAAGATCATTGTCTGCCATTTGGGCAACGGTGCCAGTGTGTCCGCCGTGAAGAACGGCAGATGTGTGGACACCTCCATGGGGCTGACGCCTTTGGAAGGACTGATCATGGGAACGCGGTCCGGCGATATCGATCCGGCCATCATTGAATTCCTGGCGCATAAGGAAGGGAAGGATATCGATCAGATCATGAATGTGCTGAACAAGAAATCCGGTGTGCTGGGGCTTTCGGATAACCTGTCTTCAGATTTCAGGGATTTGGAGGATGGCTATCACGCAGGAAATGTCCATGCGGTCAGAACATTGAAAACCTTCTGCTATCGTGTGGCAAAATATGTGGGAGCCTATACGGCGGCCATGAATGGAGTAGATGTGATCTGCTTCACCGCAGGCGTGGGAGAAAATGCAGGAATAGTGCGCACCTTTGTCTGCGAGTACCTGGGATATCTGGGAGTGGAGCTGGACCAGGAGGCAAATGGCAGAAGGGGAGAGGACATAGTGATTTCTACGCCGGACAGCAGGACTACTGTTATGGTCATTCCGACCAATGAAGAGCTGGCTATTGCCAGAGAAACGGTGAGGCTTTTATAAGGGAAACAGGGAGGTGGCCTGGCCGTTCAGCCCACGCCATTGGCTTGGCCTGGCCGTTCAGCCCACGCCATTGGCTTGGCCTGGCCGTTCAGCCCACGCCATTCGCAAAGCCGTGCCTTTCGGCACTTTTCGCTGCTTCGCAGCTGCCTTTGCTCATAGAATGGCGTTCCCTCAGTCCATGTGAACATCTGAAAATTCGTGCGAGCACGATTTTCAGATGTTCGCATGGACTGGCTGAACTGTTGGAAAATAATGCAGAATTTGGTTGACAAACAGGGTTTCACTATGTATAATGAATCAGTGTGTGAAATCATGTTTACACAAAAATGATACACAGGAGCCGTTATGTTAATTGATTTATCAGATGTGCTGGCGTCCGAGAGCAGAGAGGTTACTGCACAGGTTCCGCTGGAGCTTGCAGGGTTTAACAGCAGGATGGGCAGCTTTCCTGTTGTGGAAAAGTCTCCGGCAGCTTTTACCTTTACCAACATAGAGCCTCATAAAGCCAGGATTTCCGGGAAAGCAACGCTGGTATTTCAAGCTTGTTGTGACCGGTGCCTGACAGAGGTTCCTCTGAGTCTGGAGCTGTCTTTTGACAGGATAGTGGTTTCTCCCGATGGGGAGCAGGAGGATGAGGATGACCAAGGCTTCATGGAGGGCAGCCAGCTGAATGCGGAAGCTTTTGTGTATGACGAGATCATGGGTAACTGGCCGGTTAAGATTTTGTGCAGAGAGGACTGTAAAGGGATCTGTCCTGAATGCGGACAGAATCTTAACATGGGGGATTGTGGATGTGATACCTTCGTTCCCGATCCGCGTATGGCAGTGATACAAGATATTTTCAATGGGAATAAGGAGGTGTAACCATGTCTATTTGTCCTAAAAATAAATCTTCCAAATCCAGAAGAGACAAGAGGAGAGCAAATTGGAAGATGTCTGCCCCTACACTGGTAAAGTGCAGCAAGTGCGGCGCTCTTATGACGCCTCACAGGGTTTGTAAGGCCTGCGGCTCTTACAACAAGAAACAGGTCGTTAACGTTGAGGCGTAAACCGTTGCGGGAGACCTGACGCTTTGCCATGGATTGCAGTTATGTTAGGCCTGCCCGTGCAGTGAGGGCAGGGCGGATCGATCAAGCGGCAGCAAGTAAAGGTGTCCTTCGGGGCACCTGTTTTGTTATGCAAAAAAATCTTGATTTTTGCATAGGTGTCTAGTATAGTAAAATAGAATGCAGAAAAGGAAGTAATTTCCTGGCGGATATATGTGGAGGAAGATCCTATGGCTGAAATGGTAAATGTGGCAGTGGATGCCATGGGCGGGGACAATGCGCCGAAAGAAATTGTAAAGGGCGCAGTGGAAGCCGTGAATGAGGATAAACGCGTCAAGGTGTTTCTGGTGGGACGTGAACCGGAGATTCGGGAAGAATTGAAAAGCTATACCTATGACGCACAGCGGCTGGAAGTGGTGCATGCCCAGGAGGTGATCGAAACAGGAGAGCCGCCGGTTATGGCTATCCGTAAAAAGAAGGATTCTTCCATTGTCAAGGCCATGTATATGGTGAAGGACGGAAGCTGTGACGCGCTGGTATCCGCAGGGAGCACGGGGGCCGTGCTGGTAGGCGGACAGGTGATCGTGGGACGGATCAAGGGTGTGGAAAGGCCTCCTCTGGCTCCGATTATTCCCAATATCAACGGGGTCAGCCTTCTGCTGGACTGCGGTGCAAACGTAGATGCAAAGGCATCACAGCTGCTCCAGTTTGCCAGAATCGGAAGCATTTATATGGAAAGCATAATCGGTGTCAGCAATCCCAGGGTGGGTCTGGTGAACATCGGCGTGGAGGAAGAGAAAGGAAATGCTCTGACAAGAGAGGCATATCCCTTGTTTCGGGACTGTCCCGATATTAACTTTGTGGGGAATGTAGAGGCCCGGGACATTCCTTTTGGAGGCGCCGATGTGCTGGTTTGTGAGGCTTTTGCGGGAAATATTGTGCTGAAAATGCTGGAGGGTGTCAGCGGAGCGCTGGTGGCCAAGATCAAGGCAGGCATGATGGAAAATCTGCGCAGCAAGCTGGGCGCTCTTCTGGTGAAGCCTGCGCTGAAACGGACGCTGAAGGGCTTCAGCACGGAGGAATATGGCGGAGCGCCGCTTCTGGGACTGAACGGTCTGGTGGTGAAGACTCATGGCAGCAGTAAGGCAGTCGAAATCAGGAATTCCATTCTGCAATGTATTGCTTTTAAAGAACAGAACATCAATGAAAAAATCAGAGAACAGATTGTTCTGTAAAAATAATTTCCGCCGGAGCGGACAAGGAGGTTCAACATGGAATTTGAAAAATTAAAAACAGTTATTGCCGGCGTCCTGAATGTGGATCCGGACGAAATCACGATGGAGTCTACTTTCCAGAGTGACCTGGGGGCAGACTCTCTGGATGTATTTGAAATTGTCATGGGGATCGAGGAGGAATTCGGCATTGAGATTCCTGCGGAAAAGGCGGAAAAGATCTCTACCGTGGAGGAAGCGGTGGAATTGATCAAGAGCCTGACATAAAGATTTCGAATGCTTTTATAAGGTGAATAATGAGCAGTCCGCCGGAGGTAAAACCACTATGCGTACTGCTCGTTTGCTTTGCGGGGGTGACACGCCGTAAGAGGAGAATAGGATGTTGGAAGGCTATACCTTGAAGATATTGGAGGAACGTATCGGTTATTGCTTCAATAATAGTTCATTGCTGAAGCAGGCTCTGACTCACAGCTCTTTTACCAATGAGCGGAAGATTAATAAGACCGGGAATTATGAGCGTCTGGAATTTCTGGGAGACGCTGTGCTGGAGCTGGTGTCCAGTGAATTTCTGTTCCGTGAGCACCCAACCATGCCGGAGGGAGAACTGACAAAAACCCGTGCGTCCATGGTCTGTGAGTCCTCTCTTGCGTTCTGCGCCAGGGATCTGGAGCTGGGACAGTTTATGATGCTGGGAAAAGGAGAGGAGACCACCGGGGGCCGGGACAGGGAGAGCATTGTCTCCGACGGTATGGAGGCGGTGATCGGCGCTATCTATCTGGATGGAGGCATGGAGGCGGCCAAAGAGTTTATCAATCGGTTCATTCTGTCTGACCTGGAGGATAAGCAGCTGTTTTACGACAGCAAGAGCAATCTTCAGGAACTGATGCAGGGGGTGCTGAAAAAAGAATTTTATTATGAGCTTTTGGAGGAGAGCGGTCCGGAGCACGATAAAACCTTTCGGGTTGCGGTGACTATGGAGGGCAAGTGTCTGGGGGCCGGCACAGGGCGGACAAAAAAAGCGGCGGAGCAGCAGGCGGCATATAAGGCGCTGCTGTTTTTGAGGGATAACGGATATGTATTTAAAAAGCATTGAGGTACAGGGCTTTAAGTCCTTTGCCAACAAAATAAATTTTCAGTTTCACAACGGCATAACCGGCATCGTGGGACCGAACGGAAGCGGTAAAAGCAATGTGGCGGATGCTGTACGGTGGGTTCTGGGAGAGCAGCGGGTAAAACAGCTGCGCGGCGCCAGTATGCAGGATGTCATTTTCTCGGGAACAGAAAACAGAAAGCCCTTGAGCTGTGCCTACGTTGCCATTACACTGGATAACGGAGACCATCAGCTGGCTATCGATTTTGAAGAGGTGACGGTGGCAAGACGCATTTACCGTTCCGGAGAAAGTGAATATCTGATCAACGGAAGTCCCTGCCGATTAAAGGATGTAAACGAGCTTTTTTATGACACGGGAATAGGCAAAGAAGGATATTCCATTATCGGACAGGGTCAGATCGACAAGATTCTCAGCGGTAAGCCCGAGGAGCGCAGGGAGCTTTTTGATGAAGCTGCCGGTATTGTGAAATTCAAGCGCAGGAAAGCGGCGGCTCAGACCAAGCTGGAAAATGAGAAACAGAATCTGGTCCGTGTCAATGACATCCTTTCCGAGCTGGAAAAACAGACAGGTCCTCTGGAGAAGCAGTCGGAGACGGCCAAGGTATATCTGCGGAAGAAGGAAGAGCTGAAAACATTAGATGTGAATATGTTTTTGCTGGAAAATGTGAGGCTGCGGGAACAGCTGCAGGGCATGGAGGAAAAATACGGCATTGCAGAAAGCGAATTGACCGGCGTTAACGAAAAATATGAGGGAATCAAAGAAGAATACCAGCAGATTCAGGAGGAGATCGAGGGCCTGGAAGCGGCCATTGAGCTGGCCAGAAGCTCGGTGACAGACACAGGTCTTTTGCGGGGAAAGCTGGAGGGCGAGATGAACGTTCTGAAGGAACAGATCAATTCTGCCCATGGCAGCGAGGCGCACCTGACCAGCCGCAGGAACACCCTCCGGGAGGAAATTGCGTCCAAAGAGCAGGACAGAGATCAGATCCTGCAGGAAAAGGACCGGGCGGAGAGCCAGTTGACAGAGATTGCGGGAGAAGCAGGAAGAGCCAGGAAGGAACTGGAGGAAATCCACGAGAAAATTGCCGGCTTGAATACAAGAATTGAGACCGGAAAAAATACAATTATTGATGCTTTGAACCAGCGGGCTGCCATCAAATCAAAGCTGGGAAGATTCGACACGATGATGGAGCAGGAAAACATTCGTCGTGCAGAACTGAATTCCCGTCTCCTGCGGGCCAAGGCAGACGAGGCTGCCAGAGAGGAGACTGTCAGGAAGCTGGAAGCGGAATTCCAGGCGGTGACAGAGGAATTGAACCGGATGAACGAGAAGCAGGCCGGCGTGGAGCAGGAGTTGGGAGATATTCGGGAGACACTGACAAAGAAGGACGCAGGTCTGCGGGAGGCGCAAAGTGCTTACCATATGGAAAAATCACGTCTGGAAGCGCTGAGCAATCTTACGGAGCGCTATGAGGGCTACGGCGGCAGCGTAAAGAAGGTGATGGAGCAGAAGGAGAAGGAAAAGGGCATTATCGGCGTGGTGGCAGACATTATCAAGGTGGAAAAAAAGTATGAGACTGCCATTGAGACTGCGCTGGGAGGCAATATACAGAACATTGTCACAGACAATGAGGAGACCGCCAAGAGGATGATCGGTTTTTTGAAGACCAACCGGCTGGGGCGCGCCACCTTTCTTCCCCTTACCAGCATAACAAGACATCAGGAATTTAAAAATTCGGGTGCCCTTTCTGAAAAAGGCGTCATCGGCCTGGCGGACGAGCTGGTTCGGACGGAGGATACGTATAGGGATGTGGCCAAAGCCATGCTGGGGCGGATTCTGGTGGTGGACAATGTAGACAATGCCGTAAAGATCGCCAGAAAATATGAGTATGGCATCCGTATGGTGACGTTGGAGGGAGAGCTCCTGGTGCCCGGAGGAGCCATCAGCGGAGGCGCCTTTAAAAATAACAGCAACCTTCTGGGAAGGCGCCGGGAGATCGATGAGCTGGAAAAGTCGGTGAAAAAGCTGCTGCTTGCCATCGACAAATCCAACCGTGAGATCGATGAGACCAAGGCAAAGAGAAATCAGCTGAGGATGAGCCTGGAGGCGTTGAAGGCGGATATTCAGCGAAAATCCATAGAACAAAACACCGCACGATTGAACATCGGCCAGACCCGGGAGCGAATTCAGGAAGAGGTGGAAGGGGCGGCCTCTCTGAAGCTGGAAGAAAAGGAGATTGAAGGAAGGATCTTCCAAATCAAAAATGATAAAGAATCCGCTCAGAAGGAGCTGGCGGAAAGCGAAGCCCTGGAGGCAGGTGTGCAGGAGCAGATCGCAGAGTTTCAGCAGGAGCTGGAGATACACAGAAGTCAGGAGACGGAAGCTTCCACCCGGGTATCCCAATGGGAACTGAAGGTTGAAAAGATGCGCCAGGAGTCAGGATTTAAACAGACCAATGTGGACCGTATCCAGGAGGAGCTGGGGCGCTGCCGGTCAGAGCTGGAAGAAATTCTGGAGGCCCTGGAGGCCAACCGTCAGGAGATAGAGCAGAAGAGCCAGAATGTGGCACAGATCCAAAAAACCATTGAGGCATCCTACGATACACAGAATGAATCGGAGGTGAAGCTTAAGGAAAATACCGCCCGAAAGGAAGAATTGTCTTCTCGCCAGAAAAGCTTTTTTCAGAGACGGGAGGAGCTGGCGGAGAATAAGACCTCTCTGGAAAAGGAGGTATACCGCCTGAATATTCAGAAGGAGAAGCTGGAGGAAGCCATGGAGTCCCAGATCAACTATATGTGGGACGAGTATGAGATTACCTTAAGCGATGCCGCAGCACTCAGGGATGAGAGTATGACGGATCTGGCAGCTATGAAGAAGGAGATCGCTTCCCTGAAGGATCAGATCCGGAAGCTGGGCGACGTGAATGTGAACGCCATTGAGGATTACAAAAACCTGATGGAGCGGTTTACCTTTATGAAGACCCAGCGGGACGACCTGGTGGAGGCGGAGAAGACACTGGAGGACATTATTCAGGAGCTGGACAGTGCCATGAGAAAGCAGTTTACCGAAAAGTTTGCGGAGATTACAAAGGAATTTGACAAGGTGTTCAAGGAGCTTTTCGGCGGGGGAAAGGGCACGCTGGAGCTGATGGAGGATGAAGATATTCTGGAGGCCGGCATCCGCATTATCGCCCAGCCTCCCGGGAAAAAGCTGCAGAACATGATGCAGCTGTCCGGTGGAGAGAAGGCCCTGACAGCCATCTCGCTGCTGTTTGCGATTCAGAACCTGAAGCCTTCGCCTTTTTGTCTGCTGGACGAGATCGAGGCCGCCCTTGATGATTCCAATGTGGGACGCTTTGCCAAGTATCTGCACAAGCTGACCAAAAATACACAGTTTATTGTTATTACCCACAGAAGAGGCACTATGGAACAGGTGGATCGCCTGTATGGCATCACCATGCAGGAAAAAGGAGTATCCACGCTGGTCAGCGTGAACCTGATCGATAAGGAGCTGGAGGATTGATAAGGGGGATATCGGGATGAGCGAGGAAAAAAAGGGTTTTTTTGCCAGGCTGAAGGCAGGTCTTGCCAAAACCAGAGATAACATTGTCAGGGGGATCGATTCGGTATTCAGCGGTTTTTCCGCCATTGATGATGATTTTTACGAGGAATTGGAAGAAATATTGATCATGGGCGACATCGGTGTCAATGCCACTACCCGGATTATAGAGCGTTTAAAAGGGCAGATCAAGGAGAGACATATTAAGGAGCCGTCGGAATGCAAACAGCTGCTGATCGAAGGGATCCGGGAGCAGATGCGGGTGGACGATACGGCTTACGAATTTGAAAAGGAGCAGTCCGTGATCCTGGTGATCGGCGTCAACGGTGTGGGAAAGACTACTTCCGTAGGGAAGCTTGCGGGCAAGCTGAAGGATCAGGGAAAGCGTGTGTTGATTGCCGCTGCGGATACCTTTCGTGCCGCCGCAGGCGATCAGCTGGCAGAATGGGCCAGACGGGCCGATGTTCCCATGGTGGGAGGAAGCGAAGGCGCGGATCCCGCCAGTGTTGTATTCGATGCGGTCAACGCCGCAAAGGCCAGAGGCGTGGATGTGCTGTTGATTGACACGGCGGGCCGTCTTCACAACAAAAAGAACCTTATGGAGGAGCTGCGTAAGATCAACCGCATCATTGACAGGGAATACCCCGGAGTGCACCGGGAAAACCTGATCGTGCTGGATGGGACCACAGGACAGAATGCCCTGGTGCAGGCCAGAGAATTTGGGGAAGTGGCCGATCTGACAGGAATTATTCTGACGAAAATGGATGGTACGGCGAAAGGCGGAATCGCTGTTGCGATTCAGTCAGAGCTGAACGTGCCTGTGAAATATATCGGGGTGGGAGAGACCATTGACGATTTGCAGAAATTTGACTCCGATGATTTTGTGAATGCGTTGTTTGAGATATAAGAAGGGAAAAGAAGATGGAAGAACAAATGCTGACATTGGAGAAATTTGAAGAGGCTTCGGAGACAGTCCGGAAGGTGACGCTGGAGACAAAGCTGATATTCAGTGACTTTCTCAGTGCCCAGACAGGGGGAAGGGTATATCTTAAGCCGGAAAACATGCAGTTTACAGGGGCATATAAGGTACGCGGGGCATACTATAAGATGAGTACTCTGACGGAAGAAGAACGGGGAAGAGGACTGATTACGGCTTCTGCGGGAAATCATGCCCAGGGCGTGGCGTACGCCGCCAAATATTACGGGGCAAAGGCCACTATTGTCATGCCTACCACCACACCTTTGATCAAGGTGAACCGCACCAAGGGCTATGGCGCAGAGGTGGTGCTTTACGGAGACGTGTATGATGAGGCCTGTGCGAAGGCCTATGAGCTGGCGCAGGAGCACGGCTATACCTTTATTCATCCCTTTGACGATCTGGCCGTTGCCACGGGGCAGGGAACCATCGCCATGGAAATTGTGAAGGAGCTGCCCCTGGTGGATTATATTCTTGTGCCCATCGGCGGAGGCGGCCTGGCCACGGGCGTGTCCACTTTGGCGAAGCTTTTGAATCCTAAGATCAAGGTTATCGGTGTGGAGCCGGCGGAGGCAAACTGTATGCAGGTGTCTCTGCAGGAGGGCCGGGTGGTGACACTGCCCGGAGTGAATACCATAGCCGACGGAACAGCGGTAAAAACCCCGGGAGGCAAGCTTTTTCCTTACATCCAGAAAAATCTGGATGATATCATCACGGTAAAGGATGAAGAGCTGGTGGTGGCCTTTCTGGATATGGTGGAAAATCACAAAATGGTGGTGGAAAATTCAGGGCTGCTTTCGGTGGCAGCCTTAAAGCAGCTGAAGGCGGCCGATAAGCGGATTGTCTGCATCCTAAGCGGGGGGAATATGGATGTGATCACCATGTCCTCTGTGGTGCAGCAGGGACTGATTATCCGGGACAGAATTTTTACGGTGTCCGTGCTTCTTCCCGATAAGCCGGGAGAGTTGTGGCGTGTGTCCGGCATCATAGCAGGTGTCAACGGAAATGTTATTAAGCTGGAGCATAATCAGTTTGTTTCCATCAACAGAAATTCCGCCGTAGAGCTTCGGATTACCATGGAGGCATTCGGTACGGAGCACAAGAACCGGATTATTGAGGCATTGGAACAGGAGGGGTACTGTCCCAGACTTGTGCAGACAAATATATAATATTGCTTTTTTTGAAAAGAAGTGGAGTTTTTCACCGATAAAAGCCGCATATTAAGAATATGCGGCTTTTGAAATGGAGGTATGGAAATGTCAGCGAATGAGAGCAGAAAACCACAGGAAGCAGAAAAAACTTCCCAAAGACAAAATAAGTCCTTTGGCCAGCAAATAAGAGACTATGGGATCATTACCGTGGCATCGCTTATTTATGCCGTGGCGGTGAGTCTGTTTCTGGATCCCAATTCCCTGGCTCCCGGCGGAGTTACGGGTATCGCCATCATTATGAACCGTCTGACAGGGGTGGAAACGGGAACCTGGGTGCTTTTTATCAATATTCCCATTATAGCCCTGGGGACCTGGAAATTTGGGCTTCGCTTTATTATGTCCACTATGTACTGCACGGCGGTGACTTCTTTTTTTATCAATCTTCTTTCTCCCCTGGAGGCACTGACCTCAGACCGGTTTTTGGCGGCATTGGTGGGAGGAGCCATGATGGCGGTGGGATTAGGGCTGGTGTTTAAGACAGGATCCACCACCGGAGGAACCGATATTATTGTGAAGCTTTTGAGACTTCGCTTTCCGTATTTAAAAACAGGAGTTCTTTTTCTGATCACAGACGCCATAATCGTAACTGTTTCAGGCTTTGTATTTCAGAATGTGGATGTGGCTCTGTATGCCGGACTGGTGGTGGTGGTCAATTCCCTTCTGGTGGATGTGGTTCTGTACGGAAGGGACGGGGCAAAGCTGCTGTTTATTATCAGCGACGGACATGAAGCGATCACGAAACGCCTTCTGGAGGAGCTGGATATCGGCGTAACCCATATCTTTGGCACTGGCGCCTATAGCGGAAAGGAGAAAAAGGTTATAATGTGTGTCATGAAAAAGCAGATATCTCCAAAGGCAGAGGAGATTGTCCGCCAGGAGGATCCGGCGGCTTTTATGATTGTTACCAGCGCCACAGAGATATTCGGTGAGGGGTACAAAAACATTTTCAGTGAAAAAATCTGAGGATTGCATACGTGTCAAGAAAAAATACTTGACACCTGGCGGGGCGTGTAGTATCCTTTGTAAGGTGGTTGAAGCATGGACAGAATTTTTGAACAGACACTGTTGTATGATTTTTATGGCGAACTGCTGACTCCCCATCAGCAGAAGATTTATGAGGAAGCGGTTTTTAATGATATGTCTTTGGGCGAGATCGCCGAAGAGTACGGCATCAGCCGGCAAGGAGTCCATGATCTGATCCGCAGGTGCGGCAGGACTCTGCAGGATTATGAGAGCAAGCTCCACCTGGCGGAGCGATTTGTCAGTGCCAAGGAGAAGGTTACACAGATTGCGGAGCTGACAAAGGAAAATTCCCGGTCCGGTGCGGAGGGAGAAGATTCTGACACCGTGGAACGGATGGAGCAGATCCGGCTTCTCTGCCAGGAGCTTTTGAAGGAGCTGTAGCGGGAAGAATAGTTGGAACAGGCGGAGCAAGGCAGATTTTCCGGATTTACTCATCCCTGATCCCGGGCATGAGATAGTCCGAAGATATGATACCCATAAGGAGTCGCAGGTGGCATTTGAAAGTTTAACGGAAAAACTACAGAATGTATTTAAGAATTTAAGGAGCAAGGGCCGGCTGACGGAGGAGGATGTAAAGACAGCGCTGAAGGAAGTAAAAATGGCACTTCTGGAGGCGGATGTGAATTTCCGTGTGGTGAAGCAGTTTGTCAAGGCGGTGGAAGAGCGTGCCGTGGGACAGGACGTGATGAACGGCCTGAACCCGGGACAGATGGTGATCAAGATCGTAAATGAGGAGATGATCGCCTTGATGGGAAGCGAAACCACCGAGATTGCCATGCAGCCCGGCAAGGCAGTGACGGTTATTATGATGGCCGGCCTTCAGGGCGCCGGCAAAACCACTGCCACGGCCAAGATTGCGGGAAAGCTTAAGACAAAGGGCAAGAAATCCCTTCTGGCAGCCTGTGATGTTTACAGGCCCGCCGCCGTGGAGCAGCTGCAGATCAACGGCAAAAAAATGGATGTGGACGTGTTTTCCATGGGGACGGACCACCGGCCTGTGGAGATAGCGCTGGAAGCAGTGGCCTATGCGCAGAAGAACGGACATAACGTGGTGATCCTGGATACTGCAGGGCGTCTGCACATCGATGAGGATATGATGCAGGAGCTGCAGGAGATCAAGGAAAAGGTCAGCGTTCATCAGACCCTGTTGGTGGTGGATGCCATGACCGGTCAGGACGCCGTCAATGTGGCCAGAGAATTTGATGAAAAAGTAGGCATAGACGGGGTGGTCCTTTCCAAAATGGACGGTGATACCCGAGGCGGTGCGGCTCTTTCCATTAAGGCCGTCACCGGAAAACCCATCCTGTATGTGAGCATGGGGGAAAAGCTCTCCGATATGGAGCAGTTTTATCCGGACCGGATGGCTAACCGGATTCTGGGTATGGGAGATGTGCTGTCTCTGATTGAAAAGGCTCAGGAGAGCATTGATCTGGATGAAGAGAAGAGCCGGGATATGGCTGGCCGCATGAAGAAGGGTAAGTTTGACTTTGAAGATTACCTGGAGAGCATGAGGCAGATGCGGAATATGGGCGGTTTGTCCAGCATATTGGGAATGCTGCCGGGAATGGGAGGCCGCGGGGCTGATTTGGAATCCATGGTGGATGAAAAGCAGCTGAAGCACATGGAGGCTGTAGTGCTTTCCATGACAAAGCAGGAGCGCAGGAATCCCAAGCTTCTGAATCCGCAGAGAAAGCACCGCATTGCCAGGGGAGCCGGTGTGGACATCGCAGTGGTGAATCGGTTTATCAAGCAGTTTGAACAGGCTCAAAAGATGATGAAGCAGTTTGGCGGAGGAAAGAAAGGCCGCGGCAGGTTTGGAGGCTTCCCGGGCATGGGAGGCAGGCTTCCTTTTTAAAGCTGGTGGATATGGGTGAACAGGTAAAATACAGGTTCCCCTTTTCATAAAAATATTAACATGTAAATTTATGGAGGGAAAGAAAAATGGCAGTAAAGATCAGATTGAGAAGAATGGGACAGAAGAAAGCTCCTTTTTATAGAATCATTGTAGCTGATTCTCGTTCTCCCAGAGACGGAAGATTTATCGAGGAGATCGGTACCTATGATCCCAGCACGGATCCCAGCACTTTCAAGATCAACGAGGAACTGGCAAAAAAATGGCTTGCCAACGGCGCTCAGCCTACGGAGGTGGTAGGAAAGCTTTTCAAGGCTGCCGGCATCGAAAAATAAAATTTGATTCTTTGGAGGTGGCTTATGAAGGAATTAGTGGAAGTTATCGCAAAAGCGCTTGTGGACAATCCTGATGAAGTTGTTGTAACTGAAAAAACAGAAAATAAGAATACGGTCATCGAACTTCATGTAGCTGCATCCGATATGGGCAAGGTTATCGGTAAACAGGGAAAGATCGCAAAGGCGATCCGCTCTGTAGTAAAGGCTGCATCATCCAAAGACGATATACGTGTGGATGTTGAAATCGTATAGGAGTGCAAGGGTGCTTCGAATATGGCGGGAGGGATGTGCAGATGCATATTCCTCCTTGTTTTATAGGGCTGAAGAAGTCTTGAGGGGCGTTTTGCAGTAAGAAGAGGGAGAAAGCTTATGGAGGATTTTTTTCAAGTGGGGATCGTCACGTCTCCCCACGGTGTGCGTGGGGAGATGAAGGTGTTTCCCACCACTGATGATGCCAGACGGTTTAAGCGCCTTAAGGAGGTTATTGCCGACACGGGAAAGGAGCGGATCACACTTGAAATAGAAGGAGTCAAATTTTTCAAAAATTTGGTCATCATAAAATTCCGGGGAATTGACAGCTGTGATGAAGCGGAAAAATACAGGAAAACTTCTCTTTTGGTTTCCAGGGAAAATGCTGTGCGCCTGAGCCGTGACGAATATTTTATTGCTGATCTGATCGGCCTGACCGTTCAGAATGAAGAGGGCAGTGAAATCGGAGTTTTGAAGGACGTGATGGAGACCGGAGCGAATGATGTGTATGTAATAGAGCTTCACGACGGCAGGGAGCTGCTTCTGCCCGCTATCAGACAGTGCGTGCTGCAGGTGGATGTAAAGGCTGGATTTATCAGAATACACATCCTGGAGGGGTTGTTATGAGGTTCCATATACTTACCCTGTTTCCGGAGATGGTGCGTCAGGGGCTTGACACCAGCATTATCGGCAGGGCTGTAAAGCAGGGGACGATTTCCATCAATGCCATGGATATCCGGCAGTATACGCAGGACAGACACGGAAAAGTGGATGACTATACCTACGGCGGAGGAGCAGGCATGCTGATGCAGGCGCAGCCGGTTTATGATGCCTGGCAGGCGGCGGCAGCTGGGAAGGAGCCTGTCAGAACGGTATATGTGACTCCCCAGGGACGGGTCTTTGACCAGAAGCTGGCCAGAGAGCTTGCCGGGGAGAAGGAGCTTGTGATCCTTTGCGGCCATTATGAGGGGATCGACGAGAGGGTGCTGGAAGAGATCGTTACGGATTATGTGTCCATCGGGGATTATGTGCTTACCGGCGGAGAACTGGCGGCCATGGTGATGGTGGATGCCATAGCCCGCCTGGTTCCGGGGGTGTTGAATAATCTTATGTCTGCGGAGACGGAAAGCCTCAGCAATGATCTTCTGGAGTACCCGCAGTATTCCAGACCTGAGGTATGGCATGGGAAGCAGGTACCCCAGGTTCTTTTGTCGGGAAACCATAAAAATATTTTTAAATGGCGGTTGGAGCAGGCCGTGGAACGCACCCGGATGCGTCGTCCTGATTTATATGAGCGATATGAAGCAAAACAACAAATGATCCGACGACTTTCCCGGGATAAGCGCAACAATATTCATATGATGGAAAGCCTTGCCAGGGGCCGGGGCCAGATATTATACGCTCAGGGGGAGGACTTGGTGATTTATGACGGGGACAGCGGAACCTGCATGATGACGGCTTTTGGTCCCGAGTCGGGGAAGCTGCTGACCGCCCGGGTGCCGGATCAGGCGCAGCTGTGTGTGGTGAACCAAGAGTTTCTGAAGGAGATCCTGGAGGCTGCAGGGTTTGTGCCGGAGCTTTTTTGCTGCCAGTTTTTATATACCCGGAAGGAAGCTTTGCCGGTAAGACATCGGGATATCCGTATGCTGACCTTGGAGCATTTGGCGTATGTCTGCGCGCATTATTCCATGGATACGGAAGAGTATGTCCGGGAACGGATCCGGTCCGGAGCCATGTACGGCGCCTTTGTGGAAGAAAAACTGGCAGGATTTGCGGGTCTGCACAGCGACGGCGGACTGGGACTTCTGTATGTGGAGGAGCCGTACCGACGGCAGGGACTGGCGGAAGCGCTGGAGGCTTTTTGCGTGAATCGCCTGCTGGAAAGAGGATGGACACCCTACTGCCATGTGCTGGAGGGCAATCAGGCTTCCGTCAGGCTTCAGGAAAAGCTGGGATTTTATCGGGCGGAGAGACATTTTTGGTGGTGTGGCAGGAAAAAATAGATAGAAAAATAGCTTGCAAATCCACGAAGGTTGTGGTAAAATCTGAATGTTGCCAAGAGGAAGATGGTCCTCTGTTACCGAAAGCGCATGTTGCGCTTCACAGGGTATTAAGAACATCCACTACATTGAAGGAGGCTCATTATGAGTGATATCATCAGAGAGATCGAAGCCGGACAGCTGAAGGAGAAGGTCGACGAGTTCAGCGTGGGCGATACCGTAAAGGTATACGGCAGGATCAAAGAAGGAAACCGCGAAAGAATCCAGGTGTTTGAGGGTGTCGTGCTCAAGAGGCAGGGCGGCAGCAACAGGGAAACCTTTACCGTGAGAAAGACTTCCGGAGGCATCGGCGTGGAGAAGACCTGGCCGTTGCATTCTCCCAACGTTGAAAAGATCGAGGTAGTCAGGAGAGGTAAGGTCAGACGCGCCAAGCTGAACTATCTGAGAAGCCGTGTGGGCAAGAAGGCAAAGGTGAAGGAGCTTGTAAAATAACAGCAAATGAACCGGGGAGGGCAATTACTTTCGTAGTTGTCCTTTTCTATTTTGGGAATATATGGTATACTGGTACAAATGGCAAAACACAAAGGTTTAAGCTTCTATAAAAAGAAAAATAAACTCAGTCCGTCGCTTGTAAAGGAGATATTCAGCTGGAGCTTTGGCATTTTTGCGGCTGTATTTATTGCGGCAGTGCTGAATTATTTTCTGGGCGCCGCCACCAACGTGGTGGGGACGTCTATGGAGCCTGCGCTCTATAACGGACAAAAAATATATATCAACCGGTTTCTCTATGTGGTCACCTCGCCCCAGAGAGGGGATGTGGTAGTGTTTCTGCCCAACGGCAATGAGAATTCGCACTTTTATGTAAAGCGTGTGGTGGCTGTGCCGGGGGACAGAGTTCTGATCAGGGGCGGTGTTCTGTATGTGAACGGCCTGGAAAGCCCATGGGTGACGGAAAAGGTAGTGGAGGCCGGAATCGCGGAGAATGAGCTGACTTTGGGGACAGGGGAATATTTCTGTATGGGGGACAGTCCCGGAAGCAGTGAGGACAGCCGCTCTGCAAACATCGGTCCAGTGAAGGAAGAAGATATTATCGGAAAGGCATGGTTCCATGCGGACTGTGAGAAGTCCGGATACGGATTCGTGAAATAGGATAAAGATACGATGAACTATCAATGGTATCCTGGTCATATGACAAAGGCAAAGCGTATGATGCAGGAAAATATAAAGCTGATCGATTTGATCATCGAGCTGGTGGATGCCAGAATCCCCTTAAGCAGCCGGAATCCGGACATTGATGAAATGGGAAAAAACAAGTTCCGGATGGTGTTGCTGAACAAATCGGATCTGGCAGATCCGGTCTGGAATAAAAAATGGATGGACTGGTTTGAAAGCCAGGGGATCCATGCGCTGGAGATCAATTCCAAAACCGGAGCAGGGATCAGATCCATTAATGGGCTGGTGCAGGAGGCCTGCCGGGAAAAGCTGGAGCGGGACAGAAAGAGAGGAATTGTCAATCGGCCTGTAAGGGCTATGGTAGCCGGGATTCCCAACGTGGGAAAATCCACGTTCATTAATTCCTTTGCGGGGAAGGCCTGCACTAAAACCGGCAACAAGCCCGGTGTCACAAGAGGAAAGCAGTGGATACGCCTGAATAAGGATCTGGAGCTTCTGGATACGCCTGGGATCCTGTGGCCGAAGCAGGAAACCGGTGCGGGAATGAGGCTGGCACTGATCGGCTCCATGAATGATGAGGTGATTATACCGGAGGAGCTGGCCTGTGACCTTCTGAGCTGCCTGAAGGAGCTTTGCCCCAAGGCCGTGGAGGAGCGGTACGGAATCTTGTGGCAGGAGACGCTTCCCCTTACCCTGGAGGAGATCGCCCGCAGCCGGGGATGCTTTACAAAAGGAGAGAGCCTGGATCTGAAGAAGGCATCAGGGCTTTTGACAGATGATTTCAGAAAGGGAAAGCTGGGACGTATTACCCTGGAGCGCCCGTAGAGATAGGAGAACCCAAAATGAAAAAAGTGATGAAGGAATTGATGAGTACGGCAATATACCTGTTGGGAGTTCTCTGCCTGACCTGGCTGGTGATCCATTTTGTGGGTCAGAGGACGGAGGTGGAAGGTGCATCCATGGAGGCTACTTTGTCGGAGGGGGACAACCTGATTGTGGATAAGATCACATACCGGTTCAGCGATCCCAAGCGGTTTGATATTATTGTGTTCCCCTTCCGATATCAGGAAAATACATATTACATCAAAAGAATTATCGGACTGCCGGGAGAGACGGTTCAGATTGACGATGACGGAAATATATATATTGACGGGGAGCTGCTGCAGGAAAGCTTCGGGAGAGAGGTTATCCGGCCGGAAACGGTAGGAATTGCCTCTGAGCCAGTGGTGCTTGGAGATGATGAGTATTTCGTGATGGGAGATAACCGGAATAACAGCACGGACAGCCGGACTGAGATCGTGGGAAATATTCATCGCAGCGAGATCATCGGCAGGGCCTGGGTCAGGATTTGGCCTCTGTCCAAAATGGGATTTCTGAAGCACGGCTGAGAAATAATTTTAAAGGTATTGCGCCGCCGGGGCGGGCAGACGGGAGACATGGTGAAAAGTATCAGTGAGATAAAAGAGGAATTGCAGGCAGCTAACGAGAATGAGCTGCCTGAATTTATAGGTGAGTATCAGGGAGACAGCCGTGCAGGTGTAATACGGCTGGTGGAGACGGCGGCCAAACGTCTGGCGGCTCTGGAAAAGGAGAGGCAGCGGATAGAGGGCATGCGCAGATACGAGGAACAGTTTGCGGAATATACTTATATCTGCGGAATCGACGAGGCGGGCAGAGGACCTTTGGCAGGCCCTGTGGTGGCCGGGGCAGTGATTCTTCCCAGAGATTGCCGAATCCTTTATATTAATGATTCCAAGCAGATGACCGAAAAAAAGAGAGAGGAGCTCTATGAGGTGATCCGTGAGCAGGCGGTGTCCTGGGCCGTGGGCTATGCCTCTCCGGCCAGAATCGACGAGATCAACATACTGCAGGCTACCTATGAGGCCATGCGGGAAGCGGTGGGGAAGCTGGATCCGCAGCCGGATATTTTGCTGAACGATGCGGTGACTATTCCGGGACTTGAGATCAGGCAGATTCCCATTGTCAAGGGTGACGCAAAAAGCATATCCATTGCCGCCGCCAGCATCATGGCCAAGGTTACAAGAGACCGACTGATGGCGGAGTATGACAAAGAATTTCCTCAGTACGGTTTTGGAGGAAATAAGGGATATGGCAGTGCCGCCCATATTGAGGCGTTGAAAAAATGCGGCCCTGCGCCTATTCACCGGAGAAGCTTTATAGGAAATTTTATTTCTGACGTCCGCTGAAGCAGACGCCCGCTAAGGCAGGGGTGCTTTGGCAGGCAGGGGGTATATTTATGAGATTATCAGGTTACACAGGGGAAAACAATATAGAAAATGCGGCGGCAAGCCGTCCGCAGGCTCAGCCGGCCTCTGTAGGACGGCAGATTCAGTCGCTTGTGCCGGGGCAGACCATACATGGGGAGATTCTGTCCAGAAACGGAAGCGAGGTACAGATCAGGCTGGCGGATGATATGGTGCTGAATGCCCGGGTGGATCAGAGCATTTATCTGGAGACGGGAAAGGATGTAACCTTTGAGATAAAAAATAATGGATCCGCTCTGACCTTAAGCCCGTTGTTTACCAATATATCAACAGATGTGAACGTGCTGAAGGCGCTGGATATGGCACGGCTCCCTATAAACAGTACAACCGTTTCCATGACAGAACAGCTCATGAAGGCAGGACTTCCTGTAAACAGAAACTCTCTGCAGCAGATCTTTCGGGAAATTAACAGCTTTCCCCAGGCGGAAGTGGGGGATGTGGTAAACCTTCACCGGCTGGGAATGCCTGTGAACCAGGCCAATATAGACCAGATGATTTCCTACCGCAATCTGACCTATCAGCTTACCGACGCCATGAACACTGTTTTGGAGGCCATTCCTGAGGCGGCGGAGGCTATGCTGGCAGAGGGAAATATACAGGGGGCGGCAGGACTGTACCAGGAGCTTTTTCAAATGCTTCAGGAGGGCATAACAGATTTATCGCCGGGGGCGGAAACAGACGGCGGCCAGTCCGGCGCCGCGGAGGGAGCTGCTCCCGGCAGTGAAGAGCTCCTTGCCGGAGGGATGACGCCGGAGGAGGAGACAGCGGCATTAAAAGAAGCCGTGGCGCTGGAAAAGGACGTGGCGTTACAGGAGGTTCTTGATCTGGGGAATCTGGGAGAATCGACAAAAGCAGAGGACGGGATACAAAAGGGACAGACTCTGACAGCAGCCGGGGAATCCCCTGAGGCAGAGGCTGCCGGGAGAGCGCCGGAAAGCGCCAAAGAAGGCAGCGGTGAAAAAATACAGATGGATCCGGAGATGCAAAAGAAGCTGGCGGAGAGTATGCTTAAGGCTTTAGAGGAGATGCAGGCGGATCCGGAGAAGACACAAGGCCTTCGCCAGATTCTTGGCCAATCTCAGCCGCCTGCACCGGGGGAACTGCTGGAAGCCGCAAGACAGCTTTTGAATGAGGCCCGGCATTTGGCAGGAGGGGCCGCCGCTTTGCGGAAGCTTTTTTCCGGGAAGGAGTTTCATGAGCTTCTTACGGGACGGCTGAAGGAGAGCTGGACGCTTCGCCCGGAAGAGGTATCTTCCCGGGAAAATGTGGAAAAGCTGTATCGGAGGCTGGATACCCAATTAAAGAACCTGTCCCAGGCCCTGGAGGCGGGAGGGCAGACCGGCGGGGGAGCCTATAAGGCTGTGACCTCCATGGCCCAGAACGTGGATTTCCTTCAACAGCTCAATCAAATGTATGCTTATGTGCAGCTGCCTCTGCGTCTGAACGGATCGGAGGCCCATGGGGATCTGTATGTATACACCAACCGCAGGAATCTGGCGGGAAAGGACGGAAAGATAAGCGCTCTGCTCCATTTGGACATGAAGCACCTTGGGCCGGTGGACGTGTATGTGGCGCTGCAGAATACAAAGGTCAGCACGAAATTTTATGTGCGGGATGAAAATATGCTGGATTTTCTTGCAGATCACATGGATCTGCTGACGGGCCGTCTGCAGAAAAGAGGCTATGACTGCAGTTTTTCAATGACAACCCGGGGGGAACAGACTGAAAAAGATTCAGTGGGAGGACTTGCGCCGCTGCTGGAGCAGGAAAAGGGAATCATGCTTTCCCAGTATGCCTTTGACGTGCGGACCTGACAGGTCTTAAGAATATCCGGCACAGAAATTCAGGTCGGTCCAGGCCGGCAGAAAAGGAAGGGCAGATGAGTAAGGAAGGGGAAAAAAACAGCAAAATAAAGCAGGCCATCGCGTTGGAGTATGACCCTTCGGATGCCGCGCCCAGAGTCATAGCCAGCGGCAGGGGGGCTCTGGCCGAACGGATTATTGAAAGAGCCAAAGAAAGCAGTGTTCCCGTCCACAGGGATGACAAGCTGGCGGATACCCTGTCCCGGCTGGAGATTGGGGAGATGATTCCGCCGGAGCTGTACGAGGTGGTGGCGGAGATTCTGGTTTTTGTGGATGCCATGGATAAATTGAAGGGAAAAGGGTCCATACCATGAATAAGAGGATGGCGGGAACGGAGGGAGAGCGTCAGGCTGCAGAATATCTGGAAGCCCGCTCCTTTAGGATACTGGAACGCAATTTCCGCTGTACACAGGGAGAGATCGATATCATTGGCGTCCATGAGGGGTATTTGGTGTTTGTGGAGGTCAAGTACCGCAGCAGCGATGGAAAGGGCTCTGCCGCTCAGGCAGTGAACATGAAAAAGCAGCGCCGGATCTGCAGGACTGCAGACTATTATCGGTATGTAAATGGGCTGACGGAGGATACGGGGGTGCGCTATGATGTGGTTGCCATTCAGGGAAAGGAGATCCGGTGGATTCAAAATGCGTTTTCACATATTTATGCTTCCAGAAGCAGATAAAATAGAAGAAAAAGCCGGAAATTTAAGGAAAACTTCATTAATTTGATGGGAACACTTAAAATAATCGGATTACTATGGTTTTACGGAGGGTATAAACATGGCGAATATACTTGTTTGTGATGATGACAAAGAAATAGTTGATGCGATAGAAATATATCTGAGCCAGGACGGATATCAGATTTTCAGAGCTTATGACGGAATCCAGGCCATAGAGCTTTTGAAAAAGGAGGAGATTCATCTGCTGATCATGGATATTATGATGCCCCGTCTGGACGGGATCAGGGCTACTCTGAAGATCCGTGAGTACAGTAGTATACCCATTATTATACTGTCTGCAAAGTCGGAGGACACCGATAAGATACTGGGACTCAATATTGGGGCTGACGATTATATTACAAAGCCCTTTAATCCCCTGGAGCTGGCGGCCCGGGTAAAATCCAACTTGCGGCGATATACCTCGCTGGGCAGTCTCAGCGCGGAGAACAAGGCGGTTTATCAGGTGGGCGGTCTTACGATCAACGACGATACAAAGCAGGTGACGGTGGACGACGAGCCGGTGAAGCTGACGCCCATCGAATATAATATACTGCTTCTTTTGATGAAAAATCAGGGAAGGGTGTTTTCCATTGACCAGATTTATGAAAATATCTGGAATGAGGATGCCATCGGAGCGGACAATACGGTAGCAGTTCATATCCGGCATATCAGGGAAAAAATTGAGATCAACCCCAAGGAACCCAGGTATCTGAAGGTGGTCTGGGGAGTGGGCTATAAAATAGAAAAGCAGTAAAAGTGAGGAAGCATGAAAAAATCCACATTAAAGAGGCTGGGAATAGAGCTGATTCAGCATTTGCTGGCAGTGGGCGTGTTCATTGCCGTGGCGGGGCTTTTGCTGAACTCCTATATTGCGGTGGAGACCATCGACGGGACACAGGTATACAAGGTCTTTTCCATGGACAGCAGCCAGGAGTTTGAAGAATCGGAGATCTACCATGACCTTTTCAGAAATGCAGTCTCCGATATTACCAAGCTGGTAGTGATCAAGGAACAGCTGGAGACGGATGATGTGTTTGACCCCTCCAAGCTCATTGATGTGTCCGCGTATGCAGGCAAGATTGAGAAAGACCATATCAGCCGGGTGTCCGCGGTATATGAACTGGATAATCTGATCAAATGGGGAAAGTACGGTATTAAATACACGGATCGAACCATGAGTCTGTCGGAATTTGTAAATTATTTCGGAAATGTACTGTATCCCGAAAATTTTACCTTTGACGAGTACGGCGAGCTGATTTTTGACGATTTTTATCGGGTGGGGGATGAAAAAGGAGCCGATAGCGCCCAGCTGCAAAAATACGCCGGAAATCAGAGGGAGGATATTCCGGCACAGGACGAGACCCAGGAGGAGCTTCCTGATCATGGAAAGACCCAGGAGGAGCTGGCGGAGCTGGCACAGAAGCTCCAGGAGTATACCACCTCGCAGCTGGAGGATATGGTGTATGCTCATATAATAGCCGAAAATCTGGAGGAAATCAGAGTCAATCGGGAGGACGACGGCAGGATGACAGTGTTTATGTCCATGCTGAACTGTCGTTATGCCATGGCAGACGGGAAAAAGCAGCTGTCGGAGCTGGTGGATAACTGGACTGACTTTATGATGCTTCAGAGGAGCATTGTCATGTCTGTGAACAGTTTGACCGCAAATTATCAGCAGTACCAGCTCTGCGACTGGGCATACAGGGAAAACAATACAAATGTGCGGTATATGGTTCGGATGATGACGGAAGGAGGAATGTGCACCTACACAAATGTGCCCTCGCTGAAGGGAGCCAACGACGAGGAGGTAACAGAGTATTTTTCTGAGTTTCGGAGATATTTGATCTATTATCCGGACGGCCTGGTTTTTATGGGAAACACGGTTCTCAGCGAGGAGGAGATCGACGAATATATCAGCGGTTATGATTATGCTTATCCGGACACCACCCACATCTGGCTGGGGGTAGACACCGGCTATGCGGTGGAAGGAGATGCATTTTATACCGCCAGTATGATCTACAACAAGATCGTTCCCAATGTGGGAATGATTATGACGGCGATACTGCTGTTGTCTCTGGCATGGCTGGGGCTTGCGGCTTTCCTTACAATTACTCTGGAGCCGGCGGGAGCACTGACCCGGTTTGACCGTATCTGGACAGAGGTCTTAGCGGCGTTGGTCTGTGGGCTGGGGTATATAGGTTATCGGGGCTGTGAAATGATCCTGGGGGTTGCGGCCACAGCGGGAGTGGTTCCGACGGAAATGATGGGGCTCCAGCTTACAAGGCTGTATCGGTACAGTGTTTTTGGCATCTACGGCTTTTTTATGAGTGTTGCCGTCGGAACGATCTGGTACAGCCTGGCCAGAAGAGTAAGGGCCGGGAACCTTTGGAGCGGAAGCTTTACGTATTGGTTTTTCCGGGGCTTTGGCAAAGCGGTGAGGCTTGTGCTGCGGCACAGAAATTCTCTGATCAGTACACTTTTGCCCTACAACCTGTTTTTGCTGATCAATCTGGCGGGGGTGTGGGGGATTTATACCTACAGGGAAACCAGAATTGCGGCATTGCTGATTCTGACGGCAGCCGTACTTTTTGACGGAATTATAGGGATGCTTCTGTTCAAGAAAAATGCGGAGCAGGCAGAGATCGTGGAGGGAATAAACAGGATCCGGGACGGAGAAGTAGACTTTGTGCTGGATCTGGAGAACCTTCATGGTTCCAGCAGAGAACTGGCAGATGCGGTGAACAACATCGGGGAGGGAATCCGAAAGGCCGTCCAGACCAGCATGCAGGATGAGCAGATGAAGACAGATCTGATCACGAATGTTTCCCATGATATCAAGACACCCCTTACCTCTATCATCAATTATGTGGATTTGCTGAAGCGGCTGAAGATAGAGGATGAGCCGGCTAAAAGCTACATTCATATTTTGGACGGCAAGTCCCAGCGGCTGAAACAGCTGACGGATGACTTGGTGGAGGCCTCCAAAATTTCATCCGGAAATATTGAGCTGGAGGCGGAAAAGCTGAATCTGACCGAGCTGATCAACCAGGGAATAGGCGAGTTTTCCGAGAAAATGGAGGAGCGGGAGCTGCAGATTGTGTTTACCCAGAGTGATACGCCCGCCTATATTTTGGCAGACAGCAGGCGGATGTGGCGTGTGATGGAGAATTTGTTTAACAATATCTGCAAATATGCCCTGGAGGGAACCCGGGTCTATATCGACATGGATATTGCCGAAGGCACCATTGACGTGTCGGTCAAAAACATATCAAGACAGCAGATGAACATCCGGCCAGAGGAGTTGACGGAGCGGTTTATCAGAGGGGATCTGGCCAGGAGCACCGAGGGCAGCGGTCTGGGGCTTTCCATTGCAAAAAGTCTGGTGCAGGTTCAGGGAGGTGCCTTCCAGATTCTGCTGGACGGAGATTTGTTTAAGGTAACTATGTCTTTCCCGGAGTATCAGGAGGAAACAAGTCATGGAACATAAATATAGTAAATAATGGAAGAAGAGGCGAAGGTATTTTATGGAAGAAAATATTGAAAAACTGTCCGGCGAGAGAATGCAGTACGCGGTATTGATCGATGCGGACAATATCAGCTCAAAATACGCGGCTACTATATTTGAAGAACTGGAAAAATACGGTTTGTCCACCTACCGGCGTATTTACGGCAACTGGTCCCGGGGCAACGGCTGGAGTGAGGGAATGCTTTTGGAGTACTCCATAATGCCGGTACAGCAGTTTTCCTATACCTCGGGAAAAAACGCCACGGATATGGCTATGGTGATCGACGCTATGGATATCCTTTTTAAAAACAAGGTACAGGGCTTTTGCCTGGTAACCAGCGATAGTGATTTTACCAGGCTTGCCATGCGGCTCAGAGAGGAAAACATGTTTGTGCTGGGCATGGGAGAGTCAAAGACCCCTGTGGCCCTGACCCGGGCCTGCAATAAGTTTATCCACTTAAATCTGGTGGCAGAGCAGAATAAGGCTTTGGAAGAAAATGAGCTGTCCGGTCCGGAGGAAAACGATGAACAAAATGTGACCCCTATATCCGAGGTGCGTCAGGCCATTCTGGCGGTGATTAACGAGAACGGGGGGAAGCAGGTGGATTTGGCCCGGATCGGCAACCGGCTGAATGATAAGTTTTCAGATTTTGATGTGCGAAATTACGGGTATTCCAAGCTGAGCACTATGGTGGATGAGGAATTTTCTGATCTGAGTGTGAAAAAAAGCAACAATCAGCATTACGTGGAGCGGCGGTCCACTGTTTCCAAAGAAGAACTGGAGAGGGAAATCTGCAGTATGATTGAGAAGAGCGGCGGCATAGTGGACAATCTTTCCACCCTGAATGACGAGCTGCATAAAAAATATAAGCAGCTGGACTTTCGCCAGTTCGGATATAATCGTATATCCAGCTTTCTGCGTAGCATGAAATCTGTTACGGTTCACGAAAACCAGGTGTCGCTGAAAAAGGAGAACTGATCATGGATCTGTTTGAGTATATGCGCACGGCCAACATGGAAAAGGAATCACCGCTGGCGGCCAGAATGCGCCCCAGGACCCTGGAGGAGGTGGCAGGACAGGAGCATATCATCGGCAGGGATAAGCTTTTATATCGGGCCATCAAGGCAGATAAGATCAGCTCCGTGATTTTCTACGGACCGCCGGGAACCGGCAAGACCACTCTGGCAAAGGTGATCGCCAATACCACCAGCGCCGAATTTACCCAGATCAACGCTACAGTGGCCGGGAAAAAGGACATGGAGGAAGTGGTAGCCAAGGCCAAGGAGCTTCAGGGGATGTATGGCAGGCGGACTATATTGTTCATCGATGAGATTCACCGCTTTAATAAGGGTCAGCAGGATTATCTGCTTCCCTTTGTGGAGGACGGGACGCTGATTCTAATCGGGGCCACTACGGAAAATCCCTATTTTGAAGTAAACGGAGCCTTGCTTTCCCGTTCTATTATATTTGAATTGAAGCCTATTCCCATTGAGGCGGTGAAGGAGCTGCTGAAGAAGGCGGTCAGCGACCCCGACAGGGGGATGGGAGCCTATGACGCCGTGATCCACCAGGATGCTCTCGATTTTCTGGCGGACATTTCCGGCGGGGATGCCAGACACGCGTTGAATGCCCTGGAGCTGGGGGTTATGACCACGGATCGAAGTGCCGACGGAAAAATTCATATAACGTTGGAGACGGCTCAGGAATGTATCCAGAAGCGGGCTGTCAGATATGATAAGACAGGGGACAATCATTACGATACCATATCGGCGTTTATCAAAAGCATGAGGGGGTCAGATCCGGATGCGGCGGTATATTACCTGGCACGGATGCTTTACGCAGGGGAGCAGGTAACATTTATTGCCAGAAGAATTATGATATGTGCGGCGGAGGACGTGGGAAATGCGGATCCTCAGGCGCTGTCCGTGGCGGTCAATGCTTCCTTGGCGGCGGAACGCATTGGTATGCCCGAGGCTCAGATCATTCTGGCCCAGGCGGCCGCCTATGTGGCCTGTGCGCCAAAAAGCAATGCCAGCAGCCAGGCTGTTTTCAGTGCCATGAAGACGGTGGAGCGCACGGGAAATCTTCCAATACCCGCCCACCTGCAGGATGCCCATTACAAAGGAGCCGCAAAGCTGGGACATGGCGCCGGGTATAAATATGCCCACGATTATCCCGATCATTATGTGGAACAGCAGTATCTGCCCTATGAGCTGACCGGGAAGGAATTTTACAGCCCTTCCGGCAATGGATATGAGGTTAAGATCAGGGAGCATATGAAGCGTCTGAAGGAGGGGGCGGGGAAGCAGTCATGAATATCAATACGCCGGATCTTTTTGTGGAAGATCCGGCGTATTTCATTCAGCGCAGTGACTTATGGTGCTCATAGAAGCTGCTGCATCAGATATTGATAGATATCCTCATTTTTTTTCTGCCAGCTCTCGCAGATGGAGGAGGCCATCTCCTCCGTGGGAACCGAGAGAGTGATGCCTGCCAGAAGGGCGCCTTTTTCCGTGGCAGACAGGCGGACCTCGTATTCGCCGGAAGGAGTCAGGGAATAATCGCCCTCTACGGAAACCTCATAACGGAGGGTATATTCATTTTCCCGCAGGTAGGCTTTAATGTCCTGCCGGATTCCGTAATGCATTCTGTTTTGAAAATAATCCAGAGTCTCCCGCCCCTCGTCTGTGATCTCCAGATAGGTGCGGTTCCGAACGGTGCGGGCGGACACCATTTTAGCGTCTGTCAGCTGGTTTATGACCTGTTGAAGGGTGAGAAAAGTCGTATATTCCTTTCCTAGAATGAAGTCGCTGATCTGGGCGGTGGTTATGGGAAAGGAAACCTGATCCAGCATATAGAGCACAATCAGTTTATATAGCGTGAAAGAATCCTGCTGCATGATCTTACCTCCTGTTTTTCCCATCCACATTGAAAGCCGTCACGGCAATGGCCTGTGTGCCGTTATCGGATATGGCGTTTGACTGCCTCAGCCACCGTTTGAGCCACTTGGGGATCAAAGGCCTCGGGCATGATATTGTTTTCGTTCAGCTGGCTGTCAGGCACCAGGCCTGCGATAGCCTCTGCGGCTGCCAGCTTCATTTCTTCGGTGATCCGTGAGGCGCGGCCCTCCAGTGCGCCTTTGAAAATACCGGGGAAGGCCACTACGTTATTTACCTGATTGGGGAAATCGCTGCGTCCGGTGCCCACCACTCTGGCTCCTGCGGCCTTTGCCAGCTCCGGCATAATTTCCGGAACAGGGTTTGCCATGGCGAAGAGAATGGAATCGTGATTCATGGCAGACACCATTTCGGAGGTTACGATGCCGGGAGCGGATACCCCTACAAAGATATCGGCGCCCTTCAAAGCGTCGGCCAGGGTGCCGGTTTCGTTACTCAGGTTGGTGACTTCAGACATTTTCTGCTGCATCCAGTTCAGCCCTTCCGATTTACGGGAGATGATTCCTGCCTTGTCGCACATGATGATATGAGGGAAGCCGTATGTTAAAAGCAGCCTGGCGATGGCTATGCCCGCGCTTCCGGCTCCGTTGATAACCACACGGCAATCCTCTTTCTTTTTGCCTACTACTTTCAGACTGTTGATAATGCCGGCAAGGACTACAATGGCCGTGCCGTGCTGGTCGTCATGAAACACGGGAATATCCAGAAGCTCCTGCAGGCGCTCCTCGATCTCAAAGCACCGGGGGGCGCTGATATCCTCCAGATTAATGCCGCCGAAGCCGGGAGCAAGCCAGGTTACTGCCTTGATGATCTCCTGAGTATCCTGGGTATCCAGACAGATGGGAACGGCGTTGATTCCGCCGAATTCCCGAAACAGCACGGCTTTTCCTTCCATTACGGGCATGGCGGCCCTGGGACCGATATTGCCCAGTCCCAGGACGGCGCTGCCGTCGGAGACCACTGCTACGGTATTGGCTTTCATAGTGTACCGGTATACGGCGTCCGGATCCTGGGCGATGACCTTACAGGGCTCCGCCACTCCGGGGGTGTAGGCGATGGCCAGATCCTCTCTGGACTTTACCGGGGCTTTGGAGAGTGTCTCCAGTTTGCCGTTCCATTTTTCATGCATCATAAGAGCTTGTTCGCTGGTTGTCATTTGGCAGTACCTCTTTCTGTGATAGTGAAACCGGATTATTTTTGTCCGGCATGAATTTGTAGATCATAACATCAGTATCATATAATAGTTTTCGACAGTTCGCAAGAGGGGCTTTGTTATCTGTTTCTGAAAATTTGTACGCTATTGATTGCGGTGCATCTGCTTTTGTGGTAAAATGTAAGAATCCTGGAAGGCGTTTCCAGGAACTAATTTCTTAGGAGGAAGAGCGTATGGGTTTTTTAACTTCTTTTGTTGCTGCTATAGGCAGCGGAGTCTGGTCCGTGATTGCCGCGGTGCTGATCCTGGTGGTTGCATTTGTGGTAGCCGCCATTGTGAAGTCCCTGGTTACAAAGCTGCTGGGGAAGGGCAAGGTGGGAGAGTTCCTTGACAAAATGGATACGGCTAACGGAGAGGGTAAGGCGGGAAGCACCCGGGAATTTATCGGAAAGCTGGTTCATCTGCTGGTATTTCTGCTTTTTGTGCCCGGTATTTTCTCGACTCTGGGCATGAGAGAGGTGATCTCCCCCATCACCGGACTGCTGAATACAATCTGGGGATATGTTCCCAATATTGCGGCGGCGGTAATTGTGCTGGTGGTAGGATTTTTTGTGGCAAAGCTGGTGCGTCAGCTCCTGGTGCCTGTGTTTGACAAGCTGAATGTTGACAAGCTGCAGGAGAAGGCCGGAATCCAGGTGGCCAACAGCGCGAAGCTTTCCGGCACTCTGGCGTATGTGGTGTATGTGCTGATTTTGATCCCCATGATCGTGATGGCTCTGGATGTGCTGAATATCAGCGTGATTTCCACTCCTGCCGTACATATGCTGAATCTGATCTTCGGGTTTATTCCCAATATTTTCGTAGGCCTGGTGATCATTATCATCGGCTGCATGATCGGCAAATTTGTAGGCCAGATCGTGACACGTCTGATTGCTTCCGCAGGACTGGACGAAAAACTGTCCAAGCTGCTGGAGAACGAGAAGAATGTAAAGAGCAAATTCTGCCTTTCTTCCTTTACGGGTGCGGTGGTCAATGCGGTAGTAGTAATCTTCTTTGTTGTTGAGGGAGTGAATGTTCTGAAGCTGGAGGTGCTGACTGACATCGGCGCTGCCGTGATTGGTTATATGCCTGCAGTTTTGAGCGCAGTTCTGATTTTTGCCATCTGCTTTGTGGCTTCCTCCATGGCTTCCAAGGCTCTGAACAAGAGCGGCCATGCTGCATATGGATTGATTGCAAAATGCGCGATCCTTACCGTGGGCGTGTTTATGATCCTGATGCAGCTGGGCATTGCCGAGACGCTGGTGGATACAGCGTTCAGACTGATCCTGGCGGCCGTGGCCATAGCCTTTGCAATTGCCTTCGGCGTAGGCGGAAGGGATTTTGCTTCCCGCGCGCTGAAAAAGCTGGAGGACAATATGGATAAGAAGAACGGCGAAGAGGAATAAGCCGGCAAGGGATAAACAAAGTAATTTCAGATCCCGGGGCGCAGTGATGCGCTTCCGGGATTTTTTCTATTTTTCCCGTATGTCTTTTTCGAAAGCCGCATATACATATAGCAGGATACGTGAGGAGGCTTTTATATGGAATATGCATCGAATACATACGATCTCTATCATGACATACAGCAACGGACCGGAGGGGAAATATACATAGGAGTGCTGGGACCGGTAAGGACGGGAAAATCTACTTTTATCAAACGCTTTATGGAGGAGATGGTTCTGCCCTACATGGAAGACGAACATGCGAAGGTCCGGGCTCAGGATGAACTGCCCCAGAGCGCCGGAGGCAAGACGATTACCACCACGGAACCCAAGTTTATTCCCAATGAGGCGGCCAATGTGACCTTAAGCGGCGATATTGCCGTGTCCGTGCGCCTCATCGACTGCGTGGGCTATATGGTGGAGGGAGCAGCGGGCCACATGGAAGAAGATGTGGAACGGATGGTGAAAACACCATGGTTTGACTATGAGATCCCCTTTACACAGGCGGCGGAGCTGGGAACGGATAAGGTCATGAACGACCATTCCACCATAGGTCTGGTGGTGACTACAGACGGAAGCTTTGGAGAAATTCCCAGAAGTAATTATCTGGAGGCGGAGGAAAAGACCATTCTGGCCCTGAAGAAGCTGCGGAAACCCTTCCTGGTGCTGGTAAACAGTCAGAAGCCCTATTCCGAGGACGCAAAGCGGACGGCGGCGGAGATTGGCGAAAAGTACGGGGTATCGGCTGTCACGGTCAACTGTGAACAGCTGAAGAAGGATGATATCCACATGCTTCTGGAAAATGTACTGTACGAATTTCCCATATCGTCCATGGAGTTTTATATGCCTAAATGGGTGGAAATGCTTCCTAACGACAACAGTATGAAAATCGACCTGATTGAAAAGGTGAAGCTGCTTATGAAGGATTACAGCACGATCCGAGATGTGCTGGATAACCCTGTCAATCTGGAAAGCGAATACATAAAACGTTGTAAGACAGATACCATCAGCCTTTCGGACGGGAGCATCCGAGTCACGCTGGATGTGGAGGAGTCCTATTACTATGAAATGCTTACGGAAATGGTGGGAGAGCCTATTGCGGACGAATATCAGCTGATCAGTAAGCTGAGGAACTTCGCCTCCATGAAGCATGAATATGCCAAGGTTCTGGATGCGGTGAATATGGTACGGATCAAGGGGTACGGCGTGGTGACCCCTGACAAGGACGAGATTATTCTGGAGAAACCGGAGCTGATCAAGCATGGCAATAAGTTTGGGGTCAAGATAAAGGCCTCCAGTCCTTCCATTCACATGATACGGGCCAATATTGAGACCGAGATCGCGCCTATTGTGGGAACCCAGGAGCAGGCGGATGATTTAATCAGCTTTATCAATCAGACGGATATGGAAAAGGGAATCTGGAATACGAATATTTTTGGAAAAACAGTGGAGCAGCTTGTGAACGACGGCATTACCGCCAAGGTGGCAGTGATCGGCGAGGAGAGTCAGCTGAAGCTGCAGGATACCATGCAGAAGATCGTCAATGACAGCAACGGCGGAATGGTGTGCATCATCATTTAAGTCCGCAAGAGGCAGAGAGCCGGAACTTTTTGCAAATGTGCCGCGGTAATTGGGGCGCAGAGCAAAAGAATTCCGGCTTTATTTTATTCTGTATCATAAATGAATTGATTTTTGATTATTTTTTCTGTATAATGGTTGTTGTCTGATTACTGTATGGAAATACAATAATTGTCCAATGAGTTTGGAAGGCTTACCCGCAAAGCCGGCAAGGAGGATACGCCCATGAGTGCAGAGTATGAGAAGCTTATGAGATGTTATGAATGTGTCAGAGAAAAGACGGATTTTGTTCCCAGGGCCGCCATTGTTCTGGGCTCCGGCCTGGGAGATTATGCGGAGGAGATCCGTGTGGAATTCGAGCTGCCCTACAGTGAAATACAGGGTTTTCCCGTATCCACGGTGCCGGGACACGCGGGAAGGTTTATTTTCGGTTATATCGATCAGGTGCCGGTGGTGTGCATGAAGGGAAGAGTGCATTACTATGAGGGATATCCGGTCAGCGATGTGGTGCTTCCCACCAGGTTGATGAAGCTTATGGGAGCCGGAATATTGTTTTTGACCAATGCTGCAGGAGGTGTGAATACCTCGTTTCACCCGGGAGATCTGATGCTGATCCGGGATCATATTTCCGTGTTTGCGCCAAATCCCTTGATCGGCTCCAACTTGGATGAGCTGGGGGTCCGGTTTCCGGATATGAGCACTGTATACGACAGGGAGCTTCAGGGAGTGATTCGAAAAGCGGCAAAGGAGAACGGCATTTTCCTGCAGGAAGGCGTATATGCTCAGCTCACAGGGCCTTCTTTTGAATCTCCGGCAGAAATCCGTATGATGCGCAGCCTTGGCTGTGACGCCGTGGGTATGAGCACTGTGGTGGAGGCCATTGCGGCCAATCACATGGGAATGAAGATCTGCGGGATTTCCTGTATCAGCAATCTGGCGGCAGGAATGACTATGAATCCGCTGACCCATCAGGAGGTTCAGGAGGCGGCGGACATGGCGGCACCCCATTTTAAAAAGCTGGTGACAGAGTCCGTCAAAGCCATGGGGGCATTATAATATGGATAAATTGTTGAGGGGGGAGCTGATCTGTAAGGCGCTGGAGGCCCGAGAGCATGCCTATGTACCCTATTCTCATTACGCCGTTGGGGCCGCATTGCTTTCGGCGGACGGACAGGTAATCCAGGGCTGCAATATTGAAAATGCGTCTTACGGAGCCACAAACTGTGCGGAGCGGACGGCGGTTTTTCAGGCGGTGGCTCAGGGGATGAGGAAATTCAGGGCCATAGCCATCTCCGGCGGCATGGAGGGAAGGCAGCCTGAGGACTATGCCTATCCCTGTGGTATCTGTCGGCAGGTGCTGCAGGAATTTGCAGAAGAGAATTTTAAGGTGATCGTGGCAAAGAATGTGGAGGATTTTCAGGAATATGACCTGAAGGAGCTTCTGCCGCTGGGGTTTGGAGGAGGATCAATCAGATGAATATCCGGCTGTATCACGCAAAAATATTGACTATGGAGAAGGACAGGCCTGTTTTTGACGGAGAGGTCTGGGTGAAGGATTCCAGGATCGTCTATGTGGGACCACAGATGGAACAGAAGGATAAAGAGGAGGTTCTGCCCCGAATCTCCTGGGACATTGAGATGGATTGCAAAGAGGATCTGCTGATGCCGGGCTTTAAGAACGCTCATACCCATTCCGCCATGACCTTTCTGCGATCCTTCGCAGACGACGTGCCCCTGCAGCAGTGGCTGAATGAAAAGGTGTTTCCCTATGAGGCCAGGCTTACCGGAGAGGATATTTATCATCTTACCAGGCTGGCTGTGCTGGAGTATCTTACCTCCGGAATCACCTCGATTTTTGACATGTATCTGACGCCGGACACCACGGCGGCAGCCTGCATGGATACGGGAATGCGGTGTGTGCTTACCAGCGGTCTGAATGATTTCAGCTCATCCATAGAGCAGGCGGAGGAGGAATATAAAAAGTGGAACGGGGCGGATTCTCTGATCAGCTATCAGCTGGGATTCCATGCGGAATATACCTGCTCCAGAGAGCTGCTGGAGAATGTAGCAAAGCTGGCGCACCGGTATGAGGCTCCCATATTTACCCATCTGGCGGAAACCGAAAGGGAGGTGGCGGAATGCCGGGAAAGGTATGGAACTACGCCGGCAGTGTTTCTGGATTCTTTGGGCCTGTTTGAATATGGCGGCGGGGGCTTCCACTGCGTCCACATGACGGATCGGGATATGGAGGTATTCCAAAGGCGTGGTCTGTACGCGGTGACCAATCCGGCTTCAAATCTGAAGCTGGCCAGCGGCATTGCCCCCATTGCGGAGCTTGAGAAGCGGAGAATTCCCGTAGCTGTGGGCACGGACGGGCCGGCCAGCAACAATTGTCTGGACATGTTCCGGGAAATGTTTCTGATCACGGGCCTGAGCAAGATCCGGGAAAAGGATGCCGCCAGTGTGGATGGGGCAGAAGTGCTGAGGATGGCTACGGTGAACGGAGCCGGGGTCATGGGGCTTCCGGATGCGGATGTTTTGGCGGAAGGAAAGCTGGCGGATCTGATTCTTTTGGATCTTCATCAGCCCAATATGCAGCCCGTCCATAATATAGCGAAAAACATTGTGTACAGCGGAAGCAAGTCCAATGTGCGAATGACCATGATAAACGGCAGGATCCGCTACCGGAACGGTGAGTTCAACATAGGAGAAAGTCCGGAGAAAATATATGCGGAGTGCAGCAGGATTGTAAGGCGTCTCACGGGTATGTAACCCTTTTGCGCTTCACAATAAACGGTTCTATTAACAACTTACACAGGAGGGAGAAAAATGTTAGAGAAATTGTTCAAACTCAAGGAGAACAACACGAATGTGAAGACTGAGGTTATGGCGGGTATCACAACCTTTATGACCATGGCGTACATTCTTGCTGTGAACCCCAACATCCTTTCCGCAGCGGGAATGGATGCACAGGCGGTTCTCCTGGCGACGGCGCTGGCGTCATTTTTGGGCACCTGCCTGATGGCGTTTCTCGCCAACTATCCGTTTGCCCTGGCCCCGGGCATGGGCCTTAACGCGTATTTTGCCTATACCGTAGTATTGACCTACGGTTATTCTTGGCAGATTGCGCTGATGGCGGTATTTGTAGAAGGGCTTATTTTTATCATTCTGTCCGTGACTAATGTCCGGGAGGCTATCTTCAATGCCATTCCCGTGACGCTGAAGGCGGCGGTCAGTGCCGGCATCGGCCTGTTTATCGCCTTTATCGGTCTTCAGAATGCCAAGATCGTGGTGAACAATGATTCCACGCTGGTGACCTACCAGAACTTTAAGGCAGACTTCAGCTCCGTAGGTATGGGTGCTCTGCTTGCCCTGATCGGTGTGCTGATCACGGGCTTTCTTCTCATCAAGAAGGTCAAGGGAGGCATCCTTTTCGGCATCCTGATCACCTGGGTGCTGGGAATCCTCTGCGAGCTGGTGGGCTTCTACAAGCCCAATCCGGATCTGGGAATGTATTCCGTGATCCCCACAAGGTTTTTCACACTGGACTTTTCGCCTCTGGGAAATACCTTCGGACAGGTGTTTAAGGCGGATTTCGGCGCACTGAAAAGCATAACCGAATTTATCGTAGTGATCTTCGCATTCTTGTTTGTTGACATTTTTGATACGCTGGGAACTCTTATCGGCGTATCCTCCAAGGCCAACATGCTGGACAAGGATGGAAAGCTTCCCCGGATCAAGGGAGCTCTTCTGGCAGACGCCATCGCCACCAGCGCAGGCGCCATACTGGGTACCTCCACCACCACTACTTATGTGGAAAGTGCTTCCGGCGTTACCGAGGGCGGAAGAACGGGTCTGACCGCTGTGACCACCGGACTTCTGTTTCTGGTATCCATGGTGCTGTCGCCTCTGTTTTTGACCATTCCTTCCTTCGCCACGGCGCCGGCTCTGATCATCGTGGGCTTTTATATGATCGCATCGGTGGCCAAGATCAACTGGGAGAATATGTTGGAAGCCATTCCCGCATTCCTATGTATTCTTTCCATGCCGCTGATGTACAGCATCTCCGAGGGAATTGCCGTAGGCGTTATCTCCTGGACGATCCTGCATCTGTGCGCGGGTAAGGCCAAGGGAAAGGTGAGCATTCTTATGTATGTGCTCACGGTATTGTTTATTTTGAAGTATATTTTCCTTTGATCTTCGAAACCAAAAGACGGGCGGCATCTGCCGTCCGTCTTTTGAATCATCCCGCAGGAATAAGAATTGAGGAATTTATGATATGGAATATGTTTTAATGATTATTGTGTCGATTCTCATTGTGGCGGCAATTCTGATTCTGGAAGGATACCGCGCCGTAAAGGAAGAAAAAAAATTTACCAGAAGATTGTACGAAGATTATGAGAGTCTTTTTCAAAAAGACTATTCCCTGGAGCGCTTTGCAAAGCTGGGAAGCTACTACAGTCGTCACCGGAAACCGGGCCAGATCGATGATATTACCTGGAATGACCTGGGGATGGATGAAATTTTCAAACGAATGGATTATACCTTTTCCGCTTCTGGAGAGGAATATTTATATCATACACTTAGAAGCCCCAGGCAGAATCGGCAGGAGCTGGAGCATCTGGAAGAGGTAGTGGCTTTTTTCGGGGATCATCCCGATGAGAGAGTCAAGGTACAGCTTCAGATGCGGAAGCTGGGGCATACAGGGAAATTTTCCCTCTACGATTATATAGAAAATCTGGATTATCTGGGAGAGCGCTCCAACAAAAAGCATTATCTGATGGATTTTCTGTATCTTCCGCTGATCGGAATGCTGTGGGTCTATTTTTCCGCCGCAATTATAGGAATCGTAGTTTTGACCATCTACAATATTGTCAGCTATTTTAAGGAAAAGAATGAGATTGATCCCTATATTGTGAGCTTTGCCTATGTGATGCGGCTTCAGGCCGTCTGCGGGCAGCTTGAAAAAATTGATATTCCCGTCTGTGCTGATGAGATAGAGTGTATCCGCCGCCACAGGAACAGACTTCAGAGCATGCGGCGCAATTCCTTCTGGGTTATGGCGGAAAACAGGGGAAATGCCTCGGGGGATATTCTCAGTATCTTCATGGACTATATCCGAATGGTTTTTCATGTGGATCTGATCAAATTCAACAGCATGCTGCAAGTTCTGAGGGGACATATTGAGGATGTGGATGCCCTGATCGGTACTGCAGGGTTCCTGGAGACGGCAGTTTCTATCTGGCTCTTTCGACAGTCCGTGGGAGAAGAGGGATGGTGCAGGCCGGAATTTACAGACAGGCCGGAGATCGCAATTTGTGGGGGATACCATCCGCTTTTGAAGGATCCTGTAAAAAACAGCGTCACGGCAGAAAGAGGCGTGCTTCTCACCGGCTCCAACGCCTCGGGTAAATCCACCTTTTTAAAGACAGTGGCGTTGAACGCCATATTGGCACAGTCCACCAATACCTGTATGGCGTCGTCCTACCGAGCGTCCTTCTTCTATATTTATTCCTCCATGGCTCTGCGGGATGACATGGGGAGCGGAGAGAGCTATTATATTGTGGAGATCCGTGCCTTGAAGCGTATACTGGACGCTGCCTCCGCCGGGGAGAAGCCGGTGCTGTGCTTTGTGGACGAGGTTCTGCGGGGAACCAATACGGTGGAACGGATTGCCGCCTCCACCCAGATCCTGAAGTCTCTGGGAAGCGCGGGAATTCTCTGCTTTGCGGCTACTCATGACATCGAGCTCACAGAGCTTTTAAAGAAGGATTTCGATAATTATCATTTTGAGGAGGAGGTACGGGACGGTGACGTATTCTTTAATTACTGCCTGATGACAGGAAAAGCCTCCACACGCAATGCCATTCGGCTTTTGGAGCTGATGGGCTATGATGAAAAGATTATCGAAAGGGCGACTGCCCAGGCAGAGCATTTTCTGGAGTCAGGAGACTGGCAGGAGGCGTAAACATGGACATTGGATTCTGAAAAGGAGAAGTATGAGAGGAAAATGCATTGTAATTGGAGCAGGGGATTTGACAGTGGGAGAGCTTCAAAGGGAGGCGGGGGACTTTGTGATCGCTGTGGATGGAGGAGCTGATTACTGTCGGATTTTGGATCTGCAGCCGGATCTGATTCTGGGGGATTTCGATTCGGTGAGCGCAGAAGGGGCGGAAATTGTTAACAGCCTGGAGAAGCAGTCTCCGGAGCGCGTTCTTAGGCTGCCTCAGGAAAAGGATGATACGGACATGCTGGCGGCCCTGAAGGCAGGGCTGCAGCGAGGATACAGGGATTTCAGGATCTACGGAGGCTGCGGCGGACGTCTGGATCATACGCTGGCCAATATACAGTGTCTGCTGTACCTGAAAAAGCAGGGAGCCGTGGGCTATTTGCTGGAAGGGACAGGCATGATATTGGTTTTGTGGAATGAAGAAATAGCCTTTCGTAAAAATATGAAAGGCATCCTGTCACTGTTTTCTCTGGTCGAAAGATCAACAGGCGTATATATCAAAGGCATGAAGTATCTTTTGAGTGATGCTGTGGTCAGCAATGACTTTCCTGTGGGCATCAGCAATGAATTTATCGGAGAGCAGGCAGTCATATCCGTCAGAAACGGCGCGTTGGCCTGCATGATCCAGTACACAGAAGAGTAAGGATACAGGCGGAAGCTTACAGATATTGATTGGGCATCCTTTTGAACAGAAACCTCACCGGGTAGCCCTTTTCATCGCATACGGACCGTGTGATCTCTTCCGCCTTCTCCCTTACATTTTCATTGACACAGATGATACAGACATTTTTTCTGCGGCCAAACAGAGTGGGCTTGAGCCAATGAATATAGTAGGAGATGCGTTCCTGAAGCAGACGCTTTTCAATCATCCTTTTGCAGTCCATGTCAGAAATTTCACATAATTCAATTTCATTATTGACTTTTAACGCAGTGTATATTGGATGCTCCATTTTTTCTCCCCTTGTAAAAAAGATATTCTAATATAAGTATACCATATATTCACCATGGAACGCAATGTGAAAGTTACCGGTCTTTACACAAATCTCTTTTTGGTCTATACTGGTATTAAATGAAACGGAATCAGGAGGTACGATTATGGACTTTATTGAGAAATTGGGCGATACTATTTCCAGCAAGGGAAAGGAAGTGGCCGAAAAGGCTAAGGAGACGGCGGAGATCCTCGCTTTGAAGGGGCAGATTTCCACATGCGAGGAGGTGATCCGGAAAAATTATGTGGAGATTGGAAAGATGTATTTTGAGCAATACGGCGAAATGCCGGAGGAACCCTTTGAAAAGCAGTGCCGGGCGATACACAATGCCATGAATGGTGTGAAGGAGCTGCAGGAGCGTATCAATGAGTTAAAAGGGCTTTGATATAGTAAAATAAAACCCCCATGGCTGGCATGTGCTGAGCCATGGGGGTTTTGTTTCGTAATTCATGACAATAGAATTTTCACGAAGCGTGGACTCTATTGTTATTGAGGAGGGGGATCCTGCTGTTGTTGCTGCTGGGCCTCGGCTTCAGCCGCTGCAGCAGCATTTCTCTGATCGATCTCCCACTGATGTGCCGCCAGAATGGCTTCATAATCCGGGTTTGCAAAGAATTCGGCATTGTGCTGGCACCGATAGCTTTCGTAATTTTCTGCCGGTACATTTACGGACTGTGTACCGTCAGGATTATTTACGATAGTGGTGGAACCCTTGGCAAGGGAAGGATCCTCCACCAGAGGAAGGACAGTGGTGCCGGGAACCCGGAAAGGACATTCGGGGCTGGCCGGCAGAAGATCATAGTTGCAAAGCTCTCCCTGGAAATGCACCTGGCAGCTGTCCTGAGGAACGGTTCCCTCTGCGAACAGTTCGCTTCTGGTAGGACATAATCCCGGTATGGGCAGCTTTCCCGACTGGGTACATACAGTAGCTCTCACCAGTCCCTGGGGCATTTCAAAGGATTCGTTGGGAAGCTCTTCATGGATTCGCTCCATGACAGCACGCCACAGAATCTTGGAGATATTGGTCTCATTGCTGTTTCGCCCGCTGTGCATGGGGATATTATTATCATAGCCTGTCCACACGGAGCAGGTATAATAGGGCGTATAGCCTGCGAACCATACGTCGCGGTATGCGGTAGAGGTACCTGTTTTTCCCGCGATGGCCATGGAACGGTTAAAATTCACGCTGGTTCCGGTGCCGGAAACCACCACGTCCTCCATGGCGTCGGTGAGCAGATAAGCAGTGGTTTCCTTCAGCACCTGCCGTGTTTTGGGATTAGTGTTATCCAGAATCACATTTCCGTCCGCATCCAGAACACGGTAGTAAAGCTTAGGCTCTACATATACTCCATGGTTGGCAATGGCTGCATATCCTGCATTCAGTTCATAGGGTGTGACCCCATGGGTCAAACCGCCCAGAGCCAGAGTCTGGTTTACATCGGTATAGACCTCGTTGCCGATCTGGGTGCCCATGGTCAGTGTGGTAAAGCCAAAATTGATCAGATAGTCATATCCCAGCTGAGGAGTGATAGTGGTCAGAGTTTTTACTGCAATAATGTTCAGCGACTCTCTGATAGCCTCCCGGATGGACTGAATCCCTCTGTAACCGGAGTTGTACCAGTTGTTGACGGGAGTGCCTGTGTCATAGTTGAAGGGTGCGTCATTATATACGGTGGCCAGGGTCTGTCCCGCGCTGTCCAGGGCAGGGGCAAAGGAGGCCAGCACCTTGAAGGTGGATCCGGGAGAGCGGGTGGAGGAGGTGGATCTGTTCAGAGTACGACGCCCCTCCTTTGTACCGCGGCCTCCCACGATAGCCTTTACATAGCCGGTTTTTTGGTCCTCTATCACAAGAGCGATCTGGGGCTGAGGTGTCATGGAGATGCTTTCGGAATAATTGTCCTCTGTCTCTGTCATATTCAGCTCTGCCATCATGGCGGCACGGTAGGTATCCGCGGCCTCATAGGCGGCATCCTGGGAGGTAAAGATCAGATTGAAATTTCTGTCTTGGTTGGCCTTAAACCAGGACATCATGTTTTCCTTGCTGTAATTGACCTTTTCACCATTGGGCTTTACAATGGTGAGAGCGTAATCCAGATACCATTTTATATTTTCGGGGAAATTGTCAGGATTGGCGACTTCCTCGTCAGCGATGGCCTGTATCGTGGGATCCAGAGTGGATTCGATGCGAAGCCCTCCGGAGGTCAAAAGCTTTTCCGCCGTGCTGTCACTATATCCGGCCACTGCCACCAGATCCTTCTTTACCTGCTCGTACAACGCATCCGAAAAATAGGAACCGGATGTAGTGGTGGTGCTGCTTCTGTAATCAATATCATGATGTCCGATACGCTCATATACGGCATCGGTATCGGCAATGGCTTCGTCATATTGGGCCTGGGTAATAAAATTCAGATCCAGCATTTTATTAAGGCATGTTTTCCGCCGTCTAGCGTTATTTTCAGGGAAGCTGATGGGATTATTTTTGTAGGGATTCTGAGTAATACTTGCGATGACGGCGCTTTCGGACACGGTCAGATCGCTGGCGGACTTGCCGAAATAGCGCTTGGAAGCCGCTTCCACTCCCAGGGTATTCTGGCCCAGATTGATGGCGTTCATGTACTCCAGAAGGATTTGATCCTTGGTATAAACCTTCGAAATTTCCAGAGCCAGGTACTGCTCCTGGAATTTCCGCTTAAACTTTTTGATCCAGTTTTTTCCTTCGGAGGTCCATTCGGTAAAAATCGTGTTTTTCAGAAGCTGCTGGGTAATGGTGCTGGCGCCCTGCGTGGCATTTCCACCTGATTCCAGGAAGCTCCAGACGGCTCGGCCCATGCCCTTGAAGTCAATGCCGTTGTGGAGATAAAAGCGCTCGTCCTCTATTGCCACAAAGGCCTTGCCCAGGTGGTCAGGCAGCTCGTCCATGGATTCCACCCGCAGACGGTTGGAATTAGCGCTCACATATTGATCGATTTCGTTTCCCATGCAGTCGTAGACAATGGTGGCCTCGCCTACTGCCACCACGTCGCCCATTCGCAGGACAGGGGTGGATAAGAGGATTCCCTTGTAGGCGCCCAGCCCGGCGGCTGCACCGCAGATTCCCAGACCGATCAGGGCGGCCAGAGAAAGTTTTACCAGAGAAATCAGAAATTTACGTTCCCATTTTATTGTCTTTGAATTCAGTGCCTTTTGCTTTGCGCGGACACCTTTTTTCCCATAATTCATTGAAATTCGCCTTTCCTTCCTGAATAATACTTCGTTCTATTATAACAAAAAATCATATGTAAATAAAGGTTTTCTTTTTCTTCTTAATAATTGTTTCACATTTTTATCAAATTATGCTACTATGAAAGAATAAAAAGAGAAGAAAAACAGACTGGGGATAAGAAAAATGGAGAAAAATGGAGAAAAAGCCTTCCATATTCTGTTGCAGGGCGGCCAGGGGGAATATGTGGAAAAAAAATCCCGCTTTATTGCCACGCTGAGAAAATGTGAAAGCGAGGAGGAAGCGGCAGCGTTTATAGAAGAAATGAAAAAGAAATACTGGGATGCCAGACATAACTGCTCCGCCTATGTGATTGGAAGCAGGGGGGAAATCACCCGCTGCAGCGACGACGGAGAACCCGGCGGCACCGCGGGACGCCCCATGCTGGAGGTGCTGACGGGGCGGAGAATCCGGAACGCGGCGGTGGTAGTTACACGATATTTCGGAGGGGTGCTTCTGGGAACGGGGGGACTTGTCCGGGCTTATACCCAGGCCGTGCAGGAAGGGCTGAAAAATTGTGTCATCGGCAGGATGCGTCCGGGATGGAAACTGAGTGTGACTACGGATTACGGTGGGATCGGAAAGGTTCTGTATCTGCTGGGAAATGTGGGAATTCAGCCCCTTTCCAGTGATTACGGAGAAAAGATTGTGCTGGAGCTGATTGTTCCGTCAGAGTCCGCAGAGGCGTTTTGCGGCAAAATCGTGGATATTACGGACGGAAGAGCGGAGGTTGAGAAATGTCAGGAGCTCTATTACGTTGACAAGGACGAAGCAGAAGTTTAAAATAGAGAAACGAAAAGTAAAATAGCATTTTGAAAGGTGGTGGTTTTTTATGAAAAGCAGAGCGGCAAGCGCAGATATCCCTCTTCCTGAACGAAGCTTTGGGCAGTATGGCTATGCCATGATATTTTATAGAAAACCATATAAGGAGAAATGCTATGGAGACAAGGACCGAACTGGAGGAGCTGCGCGGGCTCCTGGAGGCCAGACAGTATACAAGGCTTCGTCAGTTTCTGGCGGAACGGAACGAGGCGGATATTGCTGGTCTGATGGAAGAGCTGGAAGAGGAGGAGATCCTGAAGGTATATCGGATTCTTCCCAAGGATCTGGCGGCAGATGTTTTTTCCTACCTGGAATTTGAAATTCAGCAGACCATTATCAACTCCCTTTCTGATAAGGAAGCGGGAGGTGTCATCGATAACCTGATGGCCGATGATGCCGTGGACATGCTGGAGGAAATGCCTGCCAATGTGGTGGAAAGACTGCTGGCCAATGCCAATCCGGAGACCAGGCAGGCGATTAACCAACTTCTGCGTTATCCGGAGGATTCCGCAGGAAGTATTATGACAGTGGAATATGTGTCCCTGAAGGAAAGTCTGACAGTGGACGAGGCCATCGAACGCATCCGGAGCGTGGGGCTGGACAGCGAGACCATCAATATCTGTTATGTGCTGGATTCCCGGCGCCGGCTGGTGGGGACGGTGGCACTTCGCTATCTGCTGCTGAGCCGGGGAGATGATGTGATCGGCGATATCATGCACGAAAATGTGATATCCATCCACACCCACATGGATCAGGAGCAGGTAGCGGCACAATTTAAAAAGTACGATTTTACAGCCATGCCGGTGGTAGATAATGAAAACCGGCTGGTAGGCATTATCACCGTGGATGATATTGTTGATATCCTGGAGGAAGAGACCACGGAGGACATGGAAAAAATGGCGGCTATCGTTCCCAGCGATAAGCCTTATATGAAGAGTACCGTGTGGGAGACCTATAAAAAGAGGATTCCCTGGCTGCTTCTTCTGATGGTGTCCGCTGCCTTTACAGGAGCCATTATCAGCTCCTTTGAGGAGGCGCTCAGCGTGTATGCCGCGCTCATCGCCTTTATTCCCATGCTGATGGATACCGGAGGAAATGCCGGCGGCCAGGCCAGCGTTACGGTGATCAGAGGACTGTCCCTGGGGGAGATTGAATACAGGGATGTGCCAAGGGTGGTCTGGAAGGAGATCCGGGTTTCGGTGCTGTGCGGAATTACGCTGGCTGCGGCAAACTTTGCCAAGCTGATGGTTTTTGACAGAGTAGGTTTGTATGTATCCCTGACCGTCTGCCTGACTCTGGTGGCGGCGGTGTTGATTGCCATGCTGGTGGGGTGCCTGCTGCCTATCGGCGCCAAGAAGCTGGGATTTGATCCGGCGGTGATGGCCAGCCCTTTTATCACCACCATTGTGGATGCATTATCGCTTTTGGTGTACTTCAGGATGGCGGCCATGATACTGGGAATATGAATGAATCGGGCCGCTTCGGGGTGTTTTGAGAAGATCAGACCCGAAGCGGCCCTGGAAAAAGCGGTGTATCCGCATAAGAACTTCAGCTCAGGAAATCAAACTGTGATATATAGAGCTCATAATATGCTCCTTTTTTGGCCAGCAGCTCCTGGTGGGTACCCCGCTCCAGAATGCCCCCTTTGTCCACGTACATGATGCAGTCCGCATTTTTGATGGTGGAAAGCCGGTGGGCGATGATGAAGGAGGTACGGCCCTTTAACAGCTCGTTGAGGCCCTTTTGAAGCAGGATCTCTGTCTCCGTGTCAATGCTGGAGGTGGCTTCGTCCAGGATTAGAATCCTGGGGTCAGCCAAAAGGGCTCTGGCAAAGGAAATCAGCTGGCGCTGTCCGGCGGAAAGCCGGCTGCCCCGTTCGTTAACCTCCGTGTAATAACCGTTTTCCATTTGGCTGATAAAGTCATGGGCGCATACGGTTTTTGCGGCGGCGATGACCTGTTCGTCGGTGGCGTTTCTGTTTCCGTAGCGTATATTGTCTATGATGGTACCGGAAAAGATGAAGCTGTCCTGCATCATGATTCCCATCTGTGTGCGCAGGGAGCGGATGGTCACGGTGGAAATATCCACGCCGTCTATGAGCACCTGGCCGGAATCCACATTGTAAAAACGGCTGATCAGATTGACGATAGTGGATTTCCCTGCTCCCGTGGGGCCCACGAAGGCATAGGTGTCTCCCTGCTTCGCCGTAAAGCTGATATGATCCAGGATCCGGTGGCCTTCCTCATAGCTGAAGCACACGTCCCGAAATTCTACATTTCCTTTTACCGGCGGCATCACGCCGGCGTTTTCCGCGTCCTTTACCAATACAGGCTCATCGATGGTCTCAAAAATCCGCTCCAGATAGGAGATGGCGGTGAGCAGGGAATTATAAAAGCCTGCCAGGGTATTGATGGGGGCCCAGAATCTGCCGATGTAGGCGGTAAAGGCGATCAGCACACCTACGGTGAGCGTGGCGTCGGGAGCCAGGATCCAGCGGATGCCCAGAACGTAGATCAGTGCTGTGGTCACAGCGGAGATAATGTCCACGCTGGGACCCATGGTAAAGTTGAACATTACGGCCCGCATCCAGGCCTTGCGGTAATTGCCGCTGAGACCGTTGAAAATATTGGTGTTTTCTTTTTCACGGACAAAGGACTGGGTTACCCGGATGCCGTTGATGCTCTCGGCTATGTAGGCATTTAAATTGCTCTGTTTATTGGACTGGATCTGCCAGGCCCTGCGCTGTCTCCGCTTAATAAATACAATGACGGCAGCCAGAAGAGGAAGGCCGCAGAGGCACACCAGAGTCAGCCGCACATCGCAGAGAAGCATGAAAAGGATGATGAAGATCAGGTTGCACAGATCGGTGACTGTGTTTACGATACCGTTGCTGAGCAGATCGCTCAGGCTGTTTACATAGTTTACCACCCGGACCTGTATCTTTCCGTGGGGCCTGTCATCGTAGTAGGAGAAGGGAAGCTCCTGCAGGTGGTTGAAAATATCGGTGCGGATGGAGTGGATGATGCTTTGGCCCACCACGCTCATGGTTCCGATTTTGTAGCGCAGCGCCGCTGCAGAGCAGCATGCCGCCATCAGAGTCAGGAAGGCCATCAGAGCGATTTTTCCCATATCCTTTGCAGGAATATAGAGGTCCATGATCCTCTGGAAAAAGATGGGAACCATCATGGTCAGAGCGGAGGAGGTCAGCATCACTATGATGACGCAGACCATTTTCTTTTTATAGGGAGAGACATACCCGGCCAGCCGTTTGAGCTGGTTTATATCAAAGCTGTCTTCCAGAATTTCGTCCATGTCATATCTGTTTCGTGCCATGGTCAGTTACCTGCCTTTCCCATAGATTTCTTTTCCTGCAGCAGATCATAGGGGATTTCCCCGTATTGGTTGCGGAAGGTCTGTGCGTAATAGCCGCCTTTTGCCACCAGCTCTTCGTGAGTGCCCTGTTCGATGATTCGTCCGTTGTCCATGACCAGGATCAGGTCTGCGTCCCTTACGGAGGAGATCCGGTAGGCGATGATAAATACGGTGCAGTCAGACTGGATTTTTTTCAGCTGGCCCTGTATATAGCTTTCCGTCTCCATGTCCACGGCGGAGGTGGTATCGTCCAGGATCAGAATAGAGGGATCCTTCAGCAGCGCCCTTGCCAGAGAGATACGCTGCTTCTGGCCTCCGGAGAGCCCCACGCCCCGCTCGCCTACGATAGTATCATATCCATCGGGCAGGGCGTTGATAAAATGATTGGCATCGGCCATAATGGCGGCGTGCTTTACCTGTTCAAAGCTGCAGTCCGGTCTGCCGTAGGCAATATTACCTTCAATGGTATCGGAAAACAAAAATACATCCTGCATGGCCATGCCGATGTTGTCCCGCAGATGATACAGATCCAGCCGCCGCACATCCTGGCCGTCCACCAGGACCTGGCCGGAGGAGGTGTCGTAGAACCGGCATAACAGGTTCATGAGAGTGGACTTTCCGGCTCCGGTGGATCCGATGATCCCCACGGTCTGACCGGCTTTTACCCGGAAGCTGATATCGGTGACAATGTCTTCATCGTCTGCCCGGTAGGATACATTCTGAAATTCCACATCCCCTCTGAGCTTTTCGGCACTGGCGCCGGTATAGGGCGTCTTGACTCTGGGCTCCTCGCTGTAGGTGGCGTATATTTTTTCTACGGAGGTGGCAAAATTCTGAATGTCGTTCACCCACCAGCCGGCCATGCGCAACGGATTGTTGAGCATCCACAGGTAGCCGTTTACCCGTACCAGATCTCCCAGGGTGATCTCCTCGCAGATTACCATATATCCGCCGTACAGCATCAGGACAAGGGTCAGGGCATAGGAAAGAATTTCAAAAACAGGCAGATATTTACGCCAGACCCGGGAAGCCTTTATCTGGGCGTCCTTGAATTTGTCATTTTCCTTCTGGAATTTTTCTTTTTCGAATTCCTCTCCGGCGAAGGCCTTTACCACCCGGTTGCCGCTGATATTTTCCTGGACGAAGGCGTTCAGGGAGGAAAAGCAGTTCCGATTGCGCTGGAAGGCCGGCTTCACCTCTTTGGACTGTCTGTAGGTGCAATAGGCGGTAAAGGGCAGCACCACCAGCATACAGAGGGCCAGCCTTGTATTAACGGTAAAGATCATCAGCAGAGCAAAAATAAACAGCAGCACATTCTGGTATACCGCATAGATGACCAGCGCCACAAAATGCCGGATGGCCTCCATGTCGCCGGTCTGGCGGCTCATGAGGTCGCCTGTGCGCTTTCTGTTGTAGAAGGCAAAGTCTTCCTCCAGAAGCTTCCGGTAGACCCGGTTCCGCATGTCGTAGAGCACCCCCTGGGAAGCGGTCTCAAATACCACCTGATAGAGAAAGCGGAGCGCGCCGGTAAAAAGGGTGACCAATAGAAGGCATGCAACCAGGCCCGGCAGCAGATCGTAGTTTTCCGACAGGATCACGTCGTCCACGATGACCCCGGAAATATAGGGGTTCACAGTGGAGAGAACGGCGATGACGGTAGTCAGGAAAATGCCCAGAAGCATTTGTTTTTGGTATTTTTTCAAAAATGAAAAAAACCATTTGTAAGGTGTCATGATATATCCTCCCTGCACGGCATTTGATAATCTGTTTTTTGCCGTGTCTCTACATTGTACTTTTTTAAGTACAAAAAGAAATGGAGTATCTTGTGCCGATGATGGAAAATTTTGTTCAGAAAGGGAGGTGACATTTGGAACAAAAACGGGTACAATTAGGAACTGACCAGGATAAAATTTAAGGGGCCGTTACTGAGAAAACAGGACTAAAACCGGATCATAAGAAAGCGGACATCCGAAAAAAGAGACAGTCGTAAAAACGGATAACAAGAGACCAGAGGACAAGAGACGGAGGCAACGTGGGAATGGAAGAGAAGAGAACCGGCATAACAGTGGAGGAACTGGACCCTGCATTCCTGTTTACATGGAAGGGAACCAGACATAAAGACAAAACAGAGGCCGTCTATACGAGCCATGATCATCTGGAGATTGCGTTTATCCTTTCCGGGGAGGGCAGGTACCGGTTTGAGGACGGGATATTTCCCGTGCGGGAAGGAGACCTGATTATTATCAATCCTGGCGTGATGCATCAGGCGCTGTGCTGTCCGGAAGCGGAGCAGCCGTCCACGGAGTTTTTTGTTGGAGCTTCGGATATCCAGATTCCGGGGCTGCCGCCGAACGCACTTCCGGTGCCCGAGGGCACCCATATGCTGCATACTACGGGAGAACTGCGACAGAAGCTGTTCCGGATCTGCTCGGCTATGGAGGCGGAAAATTCCGTGTGCAGACAGGGACGATATTTTATGCTGAAGGCCTATCTGATGCAGCTGCTCCTGCTGGTGATCAGGGAACAATGTGAGCCCATCGAGAAAAGAGGAGAAGGGTATTCCTTTGAGTCTGCCAATAAAAAATATATCGTGGAGAAAATTGTAGGGTATTTTGAAGACCATTACAGCGAAAAAATATCCCTGGATCAGGTGGCCGAAAACATGTATTTGAGCCCCTTTTATATCTCCAAGATATTTAAGAGCGAGACAGGCGACACCCCTATCCGATATCTGATCAACATTCGTCTGGAAAAGGCCATGGAGCTTCTGGAGGAAGGATACGGCGGAAGCATTCAGGAGGTGGCGGCGCTGGTGGGATATGACGACGCGTACCATTTCAGTAAGCTGTTTAAAAAGCGCTACGGGATATCCCCCTCTCAGGCCCGGAAGAAATAGGAATGCGGTCATATAATTTGGAGAAAATATATTTTCAAAAAACACATTTTTTGATATGATATCCATAGCGCAGAAAATCAAGCGGCTGCGAAGCAGACATTTGATTTTCAAGCTTGGATAACGAGAAAATCAGAGAGTGCGAAGCACGACAGGCGCAAAGCGCCTGGATTTTCGAGTGAAAAGCCCGGGAAGCAGAAAATCAAGCGGCTGCGGCAGGTAAGCCCGACTTGAAGCGACAGGAAAGGAGGTGTAGGCATGAGATATTTTTTTGAATCCAAGGTCGAGAAAAAAGAAAAGGGCTATATGATCCAGATTCCATTTAATGTATGGGAGGTCTGTAAGCAGAGAGATGTAATTCAGGCAGAGGTCATATTGGACAATAATATCATTGGTTGTGAGCTTCTTCCCAAAGAAAAAGGAAATTATGAGATTCACATTGGAGATGAGGATGCTGTCAGTGTTGAGCTGGGAGTTCCCCATAAGATTCTGCTGCATGTGACAGGCTCTCTGATCCGGATGGACCAGAACAGTCCATACAGCTTTGACAATCCCATCCGCAGAGTCGACAGCATGAATGTGATTATCCAGCCTGAGGACGGCCTTTGCGGGCAGGCCTGTGTGGCGATGCTGGCGGGAGTCACCATCGCAGAGGTCATGAGCGTCATGGACTGCCGGGAATGGCAGGCTACTATGGGCAGAATGATCTCCGCGCTCAATTATTACGGGATTGACCACAGCGATGTTATTATGTATACCGAAGGGCGTGACGCTGTCCTGCCCAAGTGCTGTATCATGATGGAAAAGATGGGACGGTTCTGTCATTACCTTGTCCATTTCGACGGAAAATATTATGATTCCAACTTGGGTGTGCTGGAAGAATATGATATGAGCAAATTGCAGGGTTATTTGGAAATTAAGTGCTGAATTAAATGATCCGCCGGCATATTGAGTGCCGGCGGTAGAAAGGTATGAATAGAAAAATGAGCAAACTGACAGACAATTACGCCGCTGTGGCTGCTGCTGCGGGCCTGCGCTACGACAGCGCAAACAATGTGATTTACGGACAGAGAAACGGTTATGATCTGTGCATATATGCAGCGGACAGAAATTACGGATATATGCTGTCCATACATACCGCCGCAAAAAACCGCAGCGGACAGGCGCTTACCAAGGACGAAAGCAGGGAACTGGCCAAGAGCGTAAAAGCCATTATGTCCGTAAAACAGGACGGAAACCACATTACTGTTGTCCTGTCCAATACTCCGAAGCTGGAGAAGCTGAAGACGGCGGTAACGGATGCCATCAACAGTACTCTTTCGTTCCTGCAGGCCAGAGGCTATGAGCCCTGCTGCAGTATCTGTGGACAGAACGTGGAGACCGCAGGCTATCAGGCAGGAGGCGGTTATATGCATCTGTGTCCCGACTGTGAGGGAAAAATGAGAGGAAATTATATGGCTTCCTCACAGGAGAAGCAGAGGAAGAAAGAAAATATTGTGGGAGGAATTATTGGCGCGTTGATTGGTTCTCTGCTGGGTGTGGTCTGTATCATAATACTGAACCAGCTGGGCTATGTGGCCGCTCTGTCCGGAGCCGTGATGGCTGTGGGCGTGCTGAAGGGCTACGAGCTTTTGGGCGGTAAGCTGACTACCAAAGGAATTGTAATCAGTGTTGTAGTTATGTTGCTTATGACTTATCTGGGCGACAGATTGGACTGGGCGATTGTGATGCACCGGGAGATCGGTGCCGGCTATGGTATGAATATATTTGAGTGCTACAGACTGATTCCGACTATGGTGGAATCCGGCGCCATTGAGATGAACAATTATCTTTTGAATCTGGGAATGATTTATATATTCCTGCTTTTGGGAGCAGTTCCCACCATCCGTTCCAGAGCTTCGGAGCGCAAGAATGAGAACCGTATGGTCAAGATTGGTACTGTCAGCAGCTACAATACGCTGGAGCAGTAAACGAGATTTTCGTATAAGAAAGGGCCCTTTTTCAAGGGGCCCTTATATTATACAGGGCCGGGTCATGAAGGAGCAGGTTGGGAAATTATAAAGGAAATATAAAATCTTTGCTTTGAGGTTCCTGTAAGAAAATGGAAGAAATGAAGAGAAAACAAGAGATAATGAAAGGAAAAGCAATATGTATAACCGTAAATCCGGTTGCAAACACATGAGGATGAAACTAATATATGCATTAGTGATTAGCACTCGATATAAATGAGTGCTAACAAGCTGAAAAAAGTATGAAACAGGAGGCAGTTATCATGAAGTTAGTACCTTTAGGCGACAGAGTTGTATTGAAACAGTTGGTTGCAGAAGAAACTACGAAATCCGGTATCGTTCTTCCCGGCCAGAATAAAGAGAAACCCCAGCAGGCAGAGGTTGTTGCAGTGGGACCCGGCGGCGTGGTGGACGGCAAGGAGATCAAGATGGAGGTCAAGACCGGTGACCAGGTGATCTATTCCAAGTATGCGGGAACGGAAGTGAAGCTGGATGATGATGAGTATATCATCGTAAAGCAGAGCGACATTCTGGCTGTGATCGACAATAACTAAAAAAGCAAATAAATCTGAAAGCATAATGTAAATCTGAATGTGAATGGAGGCAATCATCATGGCAAAAGAAATCAAATACGGAGCAGAGGCCCGTGCGGCATTGGAGTCCGGCGTCAATCAGCTGGCTGACACCGTGAGAGTGACACTGGGACCCAAAGGAAGAAATGTGGTGCTGGATAAGTCCTTCGGGGCTCCCCTGATCACCAATGACGGTGTGACCATTGCAAAGGAGATCGAGCTGGCTGACGCTTTTGAGAACATGGGCGCACAGCTTGTAAAAGAGGTAGCCACCAAGACCAACGACGTGGCAGGAGACGGAACCACCACAGCTACCGTACTGGCACAGGCGATGGTAAACGCCGGTATGAAGAACCTGGCGGCAGGCGCCAACCCCATTATCCTGAGAAAGGGTATGAAGAAGGCTACCGACTGCGCTGTAGAGGCTATTTCCCAAATGAGCCAGAAAGTAAACGGCAAGGAGCATATCGCCAGAGTGGCAGCCATCTCTGCCGGAGATGATACCGTAGGACAGCTGGTGGCGGATGCCATGGAGAAGGTCAGCGGAGACGGTGTTATTACCATTGAAGAGTCCAAGACCATGCAGACCGAGCTGGATCTGGTGGAAGGAATGCAGTTCGACAGAGGCTATATTTCTGCCTACATGGCTACCGATATGGATAAGATGGAAGCCACGCTGGAGAACCCCTGCATCCTGATCACTGATAAGAAGATTTCCAATATCCAGGAGATTCTGCCTCTTCTGGAGCAGATCGTTCAGTCCGGCCAGAAGCTTCTGATCATCGCCGAGGATGTGGAGGGCGAGGCCCTTACCACCCTGATTGTCAACAAGCTTCGTGGTACCTTTAACGTGGTGGCTGTAAAAGCTCCCGGCTACGGCGACAGAAGAAAAGAGATGCTGCAGGATATCGCCATTCTCACCGGCGGCACCGTGATCAGCTCCGAGCTGGGCTATGAGCTGAAGGATACCACTCTGGATATGCTGGGCCATGCCAAGTCCGTAAAGGTGCAGAAGGAGAATACCGTCATCGTGGACGGCGAGGGCGAGAAGAGCGAGATCCAGGCCCGCATCGCACAGATCAAGAAGCAGATCGAAGAAACAACCTCTGATTTCGACAGGGAGAAGCTGCAGGAGAGACTGGCCAAGCTGGCCGGCGGCGTAGCCGTGATCCGCGTGGGTGCTGCCACCGAGACAGAGATGAAGGAAGCCAAGCTTCGCATGGAAGACGCTCTGGCGGCTACCAGAGCGGCTGTGGAAGAGGGCATTATCTGCGGCGGCGGCGCTGCCTATATCCATGCTTCCAAGGAAGTGGCTAAGCTGGCCGAGGAGCTGGAGGGCGACGAGAAGACAGGCGCTCAGCTGGTGCTGAAGGCACTGGAGTCCCCTCTGTACCATATCGTTGCAAACGCAGGCCTGGAGGGCAGCGTGATCATCAGCAAGGTCCGCGAGTCCGAGGCGGGCGTAGGCTTCGACGCTCTGAAGGAAGAGTATGTGGATATGGTAAAGGCCGGCATTCTGGATCCTGCCAAGGTTACCAGAAGCGCTCTGCAGAACGCTACCAGCGTAGCCAGCACACTGCTGACCACCGAGAGCGTTGTGGCAAATATTAAAGAAGAGACACCTGCAATGCCTGCCGGAGCCGGCGGCATGGGCGGAATGATGTAATACTGCCGATGGTTTGTTCCAGGGGATTCCGATGCATACCGGAGTCCCCTGTTTTGCTGTATTGCTGTTTGGGGGTGCTGCTTATTTTTCTGCATTCCCGGCGGAGCACGGTACGCTCGGATGTTTATGAGAGCAGAGCTGTTGACAGGAAGGAGAATATAGTGGGACGGTTTGAATATATTGTGGTGGATATTGACGGGGATTATGCCCACCTGCGGAGGACCGATCAGGAATCCGAAGAGCTGAAGCTGGTGGCCAGGGCGCTGCTTCCGCCGGAGATTAGGGAAGGAACAAGACTTCTCTATGAATGGATGCAGTATACGGTGATATAAATCGAGTATTGATTTATACAGTAAACTATTCGCAGTTCTTGCAAAGATTATACAAGGACTGCGAGATTTTTACCATCCGCTATTTTATTCTCGCGAGCAATGAGGAAAATAACCATGCTTGCATGGGTATTTGACGAATGCCGCGAGGGTCAATAAGCCGTTCCGCTCGATATCCTGAATGAGCTGGTTGATTCGCTTTAGTGTTTTTTTATCCTGCGTCTGCCAGTAGAGGTAGTCCTCCCAGGCATCATCCGACCATATTTTTTCACTCATCGTTCACCTCGATCAGTTCATGGGCGGTGCCTTTCCCGGCTTTCAGCTCCTGGACGGATTTCTTTACATAGGCCATGTTCGCCTCGGAGAAAAATGGGTCGGTAGTCTGGGTGATTTCAAACGGGATGCGGTTTTCGCGTAAAACTGCTTTCACAAAAAGGTTGATTGCGGTAGAAGTATTCAGGCCAACATTGGAGCAGAAGGTGTCAAAGCTGGCCTTATCTTTTTCGTCTACCCTCGCGGTTAAAGTTGCCAGTGCCATAGGTATTTCTCCTTTCGTATTCGAGTTGTGATTATTATAGCACTATTGTATGCTGGAAGCAAGCGTATGTATTACATATGGGATGAGATTTACATAAATTGCTGGTTTTATGGGATTATATGGAAATGAAAAAGAAACGGGCAGCCCACATGAGTAAAAACTGTACGGTGAGAACCCATTTCTTCATAGTATGATTGTATCGGAAAGATGTGTTTTTATCATTTGGAGCAGGCCTGAAATTTCGTACCGTATTTTCTGCAAAGTGGATGGAGCGGAATGATTCCAAGGCCAGCATGGAAATGACTAACGACTAACAGGAACAGATTCTCTGCAGTTGGCATGGAGGCATCCTGAAAATAATTCCAAAAGGACCAAAAAAGCTTGTTAAAAGTATGGATTACAGGCTTTATGCGTTCGTTTTTGTATGACAAGGTTTCAAGGTTAGACATCGTTTCGTTTGAGAATCCGACCTTCTATTACGAGTATACCAGAGCCCTCTCCGAAGCAGACAACCGTGCCTTTGCCATGGTCGATTCGCTGTCCCAGCTTATGTACACGTTGGTCACTATAGCCACAATCTTGACCATCATCATTTATCTGCAGCCAATCCTGATTCTGTTTGCTTTTATTGGTGCGTTTGGCACCATGATTATTTCCAAAAAAGTGGCTTCTCTGCGCTATGACTATAACCATGGCATGACGCCCTACAACCAAGGCATTGGATATAGATAAGGGCGTAATCGAGAGCGGGGTCGCTTACATCAAAGGAAAAAGCAACCGTATTGCTTTCTGGGAATTTATTTCCGGTATTTTAAATTTGACCATGCAGAATCTGATGACTGTATATTTGACGTGGCAGGTGTACCGCGGCAGCCTCAGCATTGGTGACTATGCTGCCCTTCTGAACGGAACATTTACGATGATGTTCCAATTGCAGGGACTGGTGGGAATCATCCCGGCGTTTTATGAGCACAGTCTGTACATAGGCAATCTGCGAAAGATTTTGGACGCTCCCTGCAAGATTGAAAAAGATACCGGACTGACCATACCGTCTGACCGTCCGCTGACCATAGAGTTTGATCATGTTTCCTTCTGCTATCCCTTTTCAGAGAAGCTGGTGTTGGACGACGTGTGCCTGTGCTTTACGGCGGGAACCAAAACAGCGATTGTGGGGCACAATGGGGCAGGAAAGACAACGATCATCAAACTGCTGCTGCGCCTCTATGATGTGGATGCGGGGGAGATTCCATGCCTGTTTCGGACTTTCTGCTTTCTCGTCCGTATAAGCAGACGGAAGATGAGGCTCAAGTTGCCAGTGTATTGGAACATGTTGGGCTGACGGCAAATATGCGGAGATGTATAGCGCACAGTCGGAAAGTTTTTGCTAAACTCTTGTCCAAAGGGTTTTCGGCCAGAAGATTCAAATCAAATTCCCGACTTCTTATGTTCAATAATTTACCTCTTACACAAATCATATTTACAGAAATTGCAAATTCTGTATACTGTAATTACAGGCAGTTACAGAGACTCTGACAAAAAGAAAAAAAGCCCGGGCAGAAAAGGGAAAATATGAGGGTAAGGATCGAGATTGAAGAAGGGCTGGCGGAGGAGGAAGTAGTCATCCGATGCGGACAGCTGACCGATTCCATCGTCAGCCTGCAAAATTATATATCAAAACAGAACAATGGGAAAAAGTGTCTTTCTCTGGAAAGCGGAGACACGGAGTATTATATGCCCATAGATGATATTGTCTTTTTTGAGACGGAGGGGAGAGAACTGCGGGCCCATACCGTGGACAGGATTTTCACATGCGGCTATAAGCTCTATGAACTGGAGGAGCTTCTGCCCGGAAGCTTTATGCGGATTTCCAAGTCTGCTATAGCGAATCTGGACTATATTTATTCCATCACACGGAATCTCACGGCATCCAGCGTGGTGGAGTTTTCCGGGAGCGGTAAGAAGGCCATGGTGTCCAGGGGGTACTATAAAATGCTGGTGGATAAGCTGAATGCCAGAAAGCTGGGACATTAAGGTGTCTGATGAGACGAAAATTACTGCGGATGTATAAAAACACGTATCGGGAAGGTGTAGAGAGGTATTAAGTATGAAGTGGTTTGCATTTGGAAAGAGTAAAAGAAGAAAGCTGATTTGGGGTATTTTCCTTTTGCTGGGGGCTGTGGCTGTACTGCTGAGCAGCCTGGGATATTTGGGGGGAATGAGCTTCTGGCCGGTTTTGTTCAGTGTTATCTTAATAGTGCTGTTTATAGAGGGATTCATAAAAAGGGGAATCGGACAGATTCTGTTTTCGGCGGCCTGCTTTGTCATTGTAAATGACGAATTGCTGCATCTGGAGGCTATCACACCCTGGCCGGTGCTGGGAGCGGCATTTCTGGGCACTGCAGGACTTCGGCTGCTGTTTCCCAAATGGAGAGGAAATTTCCGGCTTGCCGTGGGAAAACATAAGATGATCGCGGAGGAGAGACGCAGCGGGGACAGCATATCCTATGAAAATGTCTTTGGAAGTTCGGTAAAATACGTGACGGGAGAAGTAAGCTGTGTGGATGTTGAAAATGCTTTCGGATCCGTGGAAATATACTTCTCCGATGCGGTTCCCATGGGCGGTTCGGTCCATGTGAGTGTGGAAAGCGCATTTGGAAGCGTTTCGGTGTATGTGCCCTCTTCCTGGAAAGTAGTTCAGAACGTGGATACCTCTTTTGGAAGCGTAGAGGTGGATGAGAACAGCTCTTCTGAAATCGGAGACGGAAGCACATTATATTTGGACGGAGAGGTCAACTTTGGTCCTTTAGAGGTTCATTATATTTAAGATTCGGTACGTGGGAGCGTTGCATTCTGCGGGCTCCCTTTTTTGTACTCTTTTTGAGGGAAGAATTATCAAAACAGAACAGGAGGACGGGAAAATGAGTAAGAACGGCAGTGCGGGAAATGACAGGAAAAGGATTTACATAAAGAGCTTTTATCGGAAAAACAGGATCTGTTTTTTGCTGACTATATTGACAACCTTATGCTTGAACGGGATGCAGATTTTACTGGCAGTTCTGCTGAAGGGATTGATGGACGCGGCAACAAATGAGAATATGGACGGGTTATGGAAGCTGACCGGGCAGACGATAATATATGTGGCGGCAATGGTTGCGGTGATGCTGATAGAGAGGCAGGTCAAATATCGGTTTATGAAAAGGGCTGTATCGAATTACCGGAATCAGGCCTTTGAGGACATCACTCGAAAAGGGATTGCCTCCTTTGGAAAGGAAAATACCAGCAACTATATTTCGGCGCTTACCAATGATGTGAGCGTTATTGAAAAAAGCTACCTTCTGGGAAATTTCAGCATTCTGGCTCAGGTGATTCAGGCGGCAGCATCGCTCGCGCTGATGTTTTGGTACAGCTGGTCATTATCGCTGGTAGTGATTGGAACCTGTATCCTGCCCGTAGCAGTTTCTCTCATATTTGGAAGGCAGATTGAAAAGCGGGAGAAGGAAGTCAGTGAAAGAAATGCAAAGTTTATGTCCATGGTAAAGGATCTGCTGAACGGACTCGGCGTCATCAAAAGCTTTCAGGCTCAGGATGAGGCTTCCGCACTTTTCTATGATAAAAACCATCAGCTGGAGGCGGCAAAATGCAGCCGCGGACAGGCGGAACAGGTTGTTGGAATTATGTCCATGGTTGCAGGCTTTGGAGTGCAGGCTGGGATTTTTATCTTTGGAGTATACCTGAGTATTCGTGGGCAGATCACACCGGGTGTGGTGATCGCCTTTGTACAGATGATGAATTATATCATCTCGCCTATCCAGCAGCTGCCGGGGCTTTTGGCGGGGCGTAAGGCGGCGCTGGGGCTGATGGACAAAATGGCGGGATATGGGGAGAATGAATCGGAAAAAGAAGGATTGGAAGTGCTTTCGGATCTGGGGGAGGGCATATGTCTGGAGCATGTGGACTTTTCCTATGGAGACGGAGCGGAAGTATTAAAGGACGTGAATGTACGGTTTGAAGCCGGGAAGAGCTATGCGGTGGTGGGAGGCTCCGGTTCGGGGAAATCCACGCTGTTGAATCTGGTTATGGGAAACCATTCTGATTATCGGGGCAGCATCACTCTGGGGGGAAGAGAAATCAAAGGAATCCGTCCGGACAGTATATTTGATATCATTTCAGTGATTCATCAGAGTGTATTTATTTTTGACGATACCATTCGGCAGAATATCTGCATGTTTAAGGAGTTTGATAAGAGACAGGTGGATCAGGCGATTTCCATGGCGGGGCTGGCCGGACTGATTGAGGAAAAGGGAGAGGATTATGCCTGCGGAGAAGGCGGCGCCCACCTGTCCGGAGGGGAAAAGCAGAGGATATCCATTGCCAGAAGTCTTTTGCGCAAGCTTCCGGTGCTGCTGGCAGATGAAGCCACTTCATCCCTGGATGCGGAGACGGCGGACAGCGTTACCAATGCAATCCTGGATGTACGGGGCCTGACCAGGCTGGTGGTGACTCACAGGCTGGATGAAAAGACACTGAATAGATTCGATGAGATTATCGTGATGAAAAACGGCAGGATAGTGGAACAGGGAGACTTCGGCAGCCTGATGGAGCGGAAGAAGTATTTTTACTCCCTGTACACAGTTGCAGGAAAGTGAGACGAGGAGCTGGTATGCGCGTCAAAACACGCATAGGAGTAGAAGAATGAGAAATGCCGGGGAAAAGGAAAAGAAGGTTTTGGTACTGGCGCTTATGTCAGCATTGCTCTCTGTGGGTGACAGTCTGATAAATCTATATGTAACACCGTCGGTTTTGGCGGTGGTGGAAAGAAGGGCGCCTTTTGGGGAGCTGGTTCTGACCATTTTGGTTTTTGCCGGGCTTCTCATGCTCTTTGCCGCGGGAGCTTCCTATGTGGGTACGAATTCGCTGTATGGCAGGGTACAGGTGCGGTCCGCCATTATCACGGCGCTGAACCGAAAGGCGGCTACTACCTCCTTCCCTAATGTGGGAGATGAAAAATTTAAAAAGCTGTGCGCAAAGGCAAGCGAGGCAACCTGCGGCAACAGCGAAGCCACAGAGGCAGTCTGGAACACCTTGACGAATCTGACCAGAAATATGCTGGGCTTCATTATTTACGTGCTGCTGCTGTCCTCTCTGGATCTTCGGCTGCTGTTGGTGATTGCAGTCACTACTCTGGCAGGATATGTGATTAATAAATTTGTGAACGGGTATGGCTACCGGCACCGGGAAGAGGTGGCAGAGCATGAAAACAGAATGTGGTACAGAGTCTGGACATTTCTACGGTGAGAGAATGTATGGAATACCCGGAGCCCTTCGATTTTGAGAAGGGAGAGCCCCTGATGCCAAAACCGGATGCGGAATACGAAATCCGGCTGGAGAATGTGTCTTTTTGCTATCCGGAGAGTAAGACCATGATTCTGGAAAACATCAATCTGACACTCCATCCCGGAGAAAAGCTGGCGGTGGTGGGGCCCAAAAGATCGCCATTACCCGCAGTCTGTACAAGGATGCGCCATTTATCATTTTAGATGAGCCCACGGCGGCCCTGGATCCCGTGGCGGAGTCGGAAATTTACAGCAGCTTTAATGACATTGTGGGAGACAGATGCGCTGTTTATATCAGCCATAGGCTTTCTTCCTGCCGCTTTTGCGCAGACATTCTGGTGTTCAACGAAGGAAGGCTGGTGCAGAGAGGGAGCCATGAACAGCTATGTGCCCAGAAAGGCGGTAAGTATAATCAGCTCTGGAATGCCCAGGCTCAGTATTATCAGTCATAGGGGAGTCGCGGGAACTTTTGGAGGTTTGTGTTGCATGGCCGGTTATTTCAGTGTATAATGCTTAACGAAGAGCGTTTCTGCGGATTGGAAGGATCCATTTTCAGGGATGCGCAAGGAAAGAAAAAGCAGAATGAGAGGTAATGCGATATGAGCAAGAAACCGGTGGTTTTGATGATTTTAGACGGCTATGGCCTCAACGAAAAAACGGAGGGAAACGCTGTGGCCCAGGCCGCCACTCCGGTGATGGACAGGCTGATGGCTCAGTGTCCCTTTGTGAGGGGCAACGCCAGCGGCATGGCGGTGGGGCTTCCGGAGGGACAGATGGGAAATTCGGAGGTAGGCCATCTGAATATGGGAGCCGGGCGCATTGTATATCAGGAGCTGACCCGGATCACAAAGGAGATTCAGGAAGGAACCTTTTTTGAGAATCCTGCTCTGCTGTCTGCGGTGAACAACTGTAAAGAGAAGGGAAGCGCGCTGCATCTGATGGGGCTTTTATCCGACGGCGGCGTGCATAGCCACAATACTCATCTGTACGGTCTGTTGGAGCTGGCAAAAAGGAACGGCCTGGAAAAGGTATATGTGCATTGCTTCCTGGATGGAAGGGATACCCCTCCTTCCAGCGGAAAAGAGTATGCACAGGCTCTGAGCGCAGAGATGGAGAAGCTCGGCGTGGGCAGGATTGCTTCCGTCATGGGGCGTTATTATGTGATGGACAGAGATAACAACTGGGATCGTGTGAAGCTGGCTTATGATGCAATGACAAAGGGAGAAGGACTGACTGCCGCCTGCGGAATCTGCGGAATTCAGGAGTCCTATGACAGGGGAGAGACCGATGAGTTTGTAAAGCCTACTCTGGCGGTGGAAAACGGAAAGCCTGTTGCCACGATTCAGGAGGGGGATTCCATTATTTTCTTTAATTTCCGTCCGGACCGGGCCAGAGAGATTACCAGGGCATTCTGTGACGATGATTTCAAGGGCTTTGACAGAGGGCCCAGGATGGATGTCACTTATGTGTGCTTTTCCGACTATGATCCCACGATTCCCAACAAGGAGGTGGCGTTCCACAAGGTATCTGTCAACAATACCTTTGGGGAGTGGCTGGCGGCGAACGGCCTGAAGCAGGCACGTATTGCGGAGACGGAAAAGTATGCCCATGTGACGTTCTTTTTCAACGGCGGCGTGGAGGAGCCCAACGAAGGAGAGGACAGAGTGTTGGTGAATTCGCCCAAGGATGTGGCTACCTATGATCTGAAGCCTCAGATGAGCGCTTACGAGGTGTGCGACAAGCTTTGCCAGGCTATCCGAAGCGATAAATATGATGTGATCATTATTAATTTTGCAAATCCGGATATGGTGGGACACACCGGCGTGCTGGAGGCGGCAATCAAAGCTGTGGAGGCTGTTGACGAGTGTGTGGGAAGGGCTGTGGAGGCTGTCAAAGAGGTGGACGGCGCTCTGTTTATCTGTGCCGACCACGGAAATGCGGAGATGCTGGTGGATTATGAGACCGGGGAGCCCTTCACCGCCCATACCACCAACCAGGTGCCCTTTATTTTGGTGAATTATGATCCGGAGTATACGCTCCGGGAGGATGGCTGTCTGGCGGATATTGTTCCCACCCTGATTCAGATTATGGGGCGGGAGCAGCCTTCGGAGATGACCGGAAAGTCATTGCTTATTCGGAAATAGGTGATCATTTTTGTGTGCATCAGTTGCTTTGAACGGCAAAAAAATCAGGCAGAGTGGATAGCAGGATTTTATGTCGGAAAATAAATTTGTCAGGGAGTAGAAGACAATGCTTAGGATGATATGCTTTTTTGACAGGGACGACGATAGAGTGCGCTTGTAGCGGTGGGAGGCCACGGCTGCAAGCGTTGCTTGCGGTGGTGGTTCCTGCCGAAATCTGAAGGCATTGTGAGAGAAGAGAGGGACCATGAGCTTTATGTGAAGTTTGTGGTCTCTTTTTATACTGCAAAAACGAGCATGGAATGTCGGCGAAAGGGGGTGATGCGGTGCGGCATAAAGACGATGCCCGGATGGACTCAGGGAGCAAAAAACAGAGAAAACGGAATGGACAGGAAAAGAAATGAAGTGGAATAAATATGAAATAGAAGTGAAATGAAATAGAAGTGAAATGAAATAGAAGTGGAATATAAAAGTGATAAAAAGAAAAATTGAGTGAATGGATTGATTGAATGGAAAGAGAGGAAATGCAATTATGAAAAACATATTTGAAGAGTCAGAGCTGATGAAGCTTAACGAGCATATCGGCGAGGTGATAAGGATTCACGGGAGCATTTACAAAATCAGAAGGATGAGCGGATTTTGCTTTGTGATCCTGCGCACTGCCCGGTATACCATACAATGCGTCTGCGACAGGCAGGAGCTGATGGAGAGGCTTCGGGAAGAGGCATGTGTGATTCTGGAAGCCCGGGTTGTGGAGGAGGAACGGGCAAGGCTGGGGGCGGAGCTTCACCTGGAAGCGGTAGAGATATTGTCAGAGCCCATGGAACAGATGCCTATTGTCATGAATCAGAAGACTATAACGGCTTCATTGGAAAACAGACTGGATTTCCGTCCCCTGACTCTGCGCAATGAGAAGGAGAGAGCAATTTTCAAAATTCAGGAAGGAATTTTGAGAGGTTTTCGAAGCTTTTTGCAGAGGGAGGGCTTTACGGAAATTCATACGCCGAAAATCGTTTATGCCGGGGCCGAGGGAGGAGCCAATATTTTCCGGCTGAACTATTTTGGCAGGGAGGCTTACCTGGCCCAGAGCCCGCAGTTTTACAAACAAATGATGGTGGGTGTTTTTGAGCGTGTATATGAGGTGGGACCTGTTTTTCGGGCGGAAAAGCATGATACCAGCCGGCATCTGAATGAGTACACAGGAGTGGATTTCGAGATGGGCTATATCCAAAGCTTCCGGAATGTGATGTATGCGGAGGAACAGATGCTTGAAGCGGCGCTTGTATTGCTGGAACAGGAATACAGATATGAGTTAGAGCTTTTGAAGGTGAGGCTTCCAAAGCTTCCGGCTTCCGGGGCCGACAACAAAGAAGAAGGAATGAGAATACCGGTTATTAAGTTCGCTCAGGCAAAGGAATTGATCGCGGCAAAAACGGAGCAAAGGCCAAAGGAAAGTCATGATTTTGAGCCGGAGGAGGAAAAACTGCTGTCGGAGATTATGCTTCAGGAGACGGGAAGTGAGTTTGTTTTTGTGACTCATTATCTTGCGGAAAAGAGGCCCTTTTATGTGATGGAGGATCCGCACAGCCCCGGAGAAACCTTAAGCTTTGACCTTCTTTTCAGAGGACTGGAGATTACTACGGGGGGACAGCGGATCCATACCTATGAAGAACAAGTGGCAAAAATGCGCTCCAGAGGGATGCAGACAGAGGATTTTGCCAGTTATCTGATGATGCATCGGCACGGAATGCCGCCTCATGGGGGACTGGGACTTGGACTGGAGCGGTTTACGGCCAGGCTTCTGGAGCTGGATAACGTGCGCAGTGCATGTCTGTTTCCCAGAGATATTCACCGCCTGATGCCGTGATGTGAAGCAGTGAAGCAGTGAATTGCTGCATGACTGACCCGTTGTTACTTTTCACGGCTTCGCCGTTCAAAGCAACATGATGCACACAAAATGAGCAAAAAGCGCCCATTTTGGCGCGTGTTGTCTCGGATTATTGTGCAAACAGCGCATAAAAACACCTCGCGGACACTACCCGTGAAAAGTAACGACCCGTTACCAAATTTTTGATGGAATTTGAGAAGGGGGTTTTCAATAATGGCATTGTTATGTTAAAATAACAATATATCAACCCTGAATGAGTAGGAGGAATTATATGCATTCACCCCTGGAAATTGCGAGAAATTATGTTGAGATCGGAATACATAAGGTGAGGCTTTCCGCATTTAAAATGTTGGTGCTGGGAATTTTTGCGGGTGTTTTTATCGGCTTTGCGGGCATTGCCGCCACTGTGGGAGGAGCTACCATAGAAAACGCATCTCTTTCCAGGCTGATCAGTGCCTGTCTGTTCCCGGCCGGGCTGGCCATGGTGCTGATCTCCGGCAGTGAACTTTTTACGGGGAATAATTTAATAATTATTGCCTTGCTGGAGAAAAAGATTAAGCTGGCGCAGATGCTGAAGAACTGGACTGTGGTCTTTTTGGGAAATTTCATCGGGGCAGGTTTTGTGGCGATGCTGGTGGTATACGGGCATACGCCGGATCTGTTCGGAGGAAAGCTTGCGGACAGCATTGTCAATGCAGCACTTCATCGGGTGAATCTGACCTTTATGGATTCCCTGATCAGAGGTATTCTCTGCAATATACTGGTGTGCATTGCTGTCTGGGCGGCATTTGCCTCCAAGACCGTGTCAGGCAAGCTGCTGATGAGCTTCTGGCCTATTATGCTGTTTGTGCTCTGCGGGTTTGAACATAGTATTGCGGATATATATTTTTGCCTTGCGGGGCTGTTTGCGGCGGGAGAGTATGAAATTGCGGCGGAGGGGCTGACTATGGGAAGCTTTTTGCTGAAAAATCTGCTGCCGGTGACTTTGGGAAATATTCTGGGCGGCGCCGGAATTGTAGGCGTTGGCTACTGGCTGGTGTATCTGCGCCATACGCCGTTGTATATTTACTCTATCGAATCCGAGCAGAAGGAAATCGATATCGCGGAAGAATATTAAAGTGATTGAGGTGCTTAATGGGACTGGCTGATTTTGAACGGAGAAAAGATGAAAAGATAAACGGTGTGATCTATAATATGTCTCCTTCACCGGAATACAAACATGGCATTATTAATAGTAATATTCATACGATTATTAAGCAGGGACTAAAAAATAGTATATGCCTTGTTACTATGGAAAACCTGGACTATAAGTATCATCCGGATGAAAACGATGACTATGTATGCCCGGATATTATGCTTATTTGTGATCGGAAGCACTTAAAAGGAGGATCCTACAGCGGAATTCCCAAGTTCATTGCTGAGACATTAAGTTATTCCACAGCTAAAAGAGACAAGAGAGAGAAAAAGGATATTTATGAAGGTGCGGGAGTAGAAGAATATTGGATTGTCTCTCCCCAAGGCTCTATAGAGATTTATTATCTGCAAAATGGGAAATATGTTTTGGAGCAAAGCTATATGCTGCAGGATGATCAGGAAGATGAGTATTATAACGCTGAATTGGAAATAAGCTTACGTGCATTTCCGAATATTAAAATGAAGCTGGGAGAAATTTTTGAGGGAATAAAAGAATAGACAATATACAAAATAAAAAGAAAGGGAACAAGGTGTTTTTGTTTTCATAAACATCATACATGGCTGAAATGGCAAAGGTTACACTGGGAAAAACGGGAATTACCGTAGAAAAAAATGCTTTCGGGGCGCTGCCGGTTCAGAGAGTATCGCGGGAAGAGGCTGTGATGCTGCTTCGCAGGGCTTATGAGCATGGTGTGGAGTTTTTTGACACGGCCCGCTATTATACGGACAGTGAAGAAAAGCTGGGGGAAGCCTTTGAAGGAATCCGGGAAAAAGTAATTATAGCTACCAAGACCGGAGCAGCGGATGCGCAGGGCTTCTGGAAAGAACTGCAAACCTCTCTTAAAAATCTGCACACGGATTATATTGATATATATCAATTCCACAATCCTGATTTTTGTCCCAGGCCGGGGGATGGGAGCGGACTTTACGAGGCGATGCTTGAAGCCAGGGAAAAGGGAATGATCCGGCATATTGGCATCACAAACCACCGACTGAATATAGCCCGGGAGGCGGTAGAGAGCGGCCTGTATGATACTTTACAGTTCCCCTTCAGCTATTTGGCGTCGGAAGCGGATCTGGAGCTGGTGGAAAAGTGCAGGGATGCAAATGTGGGATTTATTGCCATGAAAGCTCTTTCGGGAGGCTTGATCAGCAATTCGGCTGCGGCACATGCGTATATGGCACAGTTTCAGAATGTACTGCCCATTTGGGGGATTCAAAGAGAGCGCGAATTGGATGAATTCCTTTCCTACATAAGCGCTCCGCCGGTGATGGATGAAAAATTATCTGCAGTTATTGAAAAGGACCGGGAAGAGCTGCGTGGAGAATTCTGCCGAGGCTGCGGATACTGCATGCCGTGTCCGGCAGGGATCGAAATCAATAATTGTGCCCGCATGAGCTTGATGATCCGTCGTTCTCCTTCTGCAGCCCATCTGACGCCGCAGGCGCAGGAGAAGATGAAGCGCATAGAAGGCTGCCTCCATTGCGGAAGGTGCAGCTCCAGGTGTCCTTATGGCTTGGATACACCGGCTTTGCTGGAAAGGAATTACAGGGATTATTGTGAGATCCTGGACGGAAAAGAATTGTAATAAGTCATTGACACAGAAAATAAATTTGAATATAATCAGTATACAAAGAGTGATCAAGGAAAACGTGCTGTCAGCACATTCTGGCAATCTCTGCCACTTTACTCGTTGGAAAAATAGAATACAGTGGCAGAGATTGCGATCAGAGCGGCCTCTGCCCGGAACCAGGAGGTCATAATCTATGGGCAGAATCAATAATGTATTCAGCCATTATTTTCAGAATCCTGAGAGATTTGCAGATCTGTTTAACGGAATCTGCTTTCGAGGAGAAAAGGCCATAAGGGCGGAGGAATTGACACCTTCCTCGGAAGTATATTATCAGCCTGAGGCACAAAAGTCGGGAACGGAAGAAAAAGGAAAACGTGTGGAGCGTGTCCGCGATGTTAAAATGGCGCTCAGGACGGGAGGAGCGTTGCGGATACTGGCATTGGAGAATCAGGACAAAACCGATTATGCCATGCCTTTTCGCTGTATGCAGTATGATACAATGGAATACAGCCGGCAGCTGGAAGAGCTGCGCAGGAAAAACAAGGAAGAGAATGCTTTTGAGACTGCTTCAGAAAGATTGTGCATGCTAAAAAAAGCGGACCGTATTTTTCCCGTATACACTCTTTGCCTGTATCACGGTGAAGAAATCTGGGACGGCCCCAGAACATTAAAAGATATGATGGAATTTGGCTGTGATGAGGATGGAATGAGCCGTTTCTTTAAAGACTATCCGCTGTTTTTGTATTGTATCAATGAAGAAAATGATTTTCAGGTTTTTCATCAGGAAATCAGAAGTCTGTTTCGTATTTTGAGATACCGTAAGGATAAAAATAGGTTGAAGCAGATGATGGAGAATAACCCGGAGTATTGTCATATCAGTGCAGATACTTTAGAAGTGCTGTCTGTGATGATGAATGCACCGAAGCTTTGGGATAAAAGAAGGATGTATCAGAATATGAATGTTGAGACTGAGGAGGAATATGATATGTGTCAGGCGTTAAAGGAATGGCTGGAAGAAGAGCGGGTAATGGGAAGAGAGGAAGGAAGAGAGGAAGGAGCGTTCAGTAAAACCATTCAGATTGCTGAAAACATGCTTCGGAAGGGAATGGCAGATACTGATGTTCTGGCGCTGACCGAATGCGGTGAAGCGGTTATCGAAGAGATCAGAATGAGGTGGGCGGCGAAAACGGTGCAATAGAACATGATAGAATAAGTTTCTCTTTTTCGGATATACTGACTGCAAACGACAGTGCGGAAGAACTCTCTGCGATCTGCGGCGCGGAGAGGCTTGAAGGCCTGTGCAAAAAATATATCCCTAGGAGGAACCTTTATGTTGACATATCTGGAAATCAAGTCGATTCATGCCCGGGAAATTCTGGACTCCCGGGGAAATCCCACTGTGGAAGCTCAGACTGTGGTAAAAAATCCCATAGACGGCCGGCTTTATACCGGGCTGGCGGCTGTGCCCTCGGGAGCCAGCACGGGACGCTTTGAGGCTGTGGAGCTGAGGGATGGGGAAACCCGTTATTTTGGACTGGGCGTGCAGCATGCGGTAAAAAATGTTAACGAAAAAATTGCTTCTGCGCTTGTGGGACGAAATGCTCTGGAACAGATATCCATCGACAGGACACTGGTGGAGCTGGACGGCACGGACAGCAAGGAAAATCTGGGGGCCAATGCCACCCTGGCTGTATCCATGGCCTGTGCCAAAGCGGCAGCAGCGGCGCTTCATATGCCTTTGTACCGTTATCTGGGGGGAGCGGGCGGCAGAATTCTCCCTGTTCCCATGATGAATATCTTAAACGGCGGAAAACATGCGGCCAATACGGTGGATTTTCAGGAATTTATGATTATGCCTGTGCAGGCGAAAAATTTTGCAGAGGCTCTGAGGATCTGTGCGGAGGTTTATCATAATTTGAAAAAGCTTTTAGAGTCCAGAGGACTGTCCACGGGGGTGGGAGATGAGGGAGGCTTTGCACCTGATTTGCCGGATGCGGAGAGCGTCCTGGGCTTTTTGATGGAGGCTATAGAAGCAGCCGGATATACGCCGGGGGAGGAGATACGGATTGCCATGGATGCCGCCAGCAGTGAGCTTTACAACGAAAAGACGGGAATGTATCATTTCCCCGGGGAAAGCAGGCTGAAGGGGCAGGAGATTATACGCAGCACGGACGAGATGATCTCATATTTTGAGTCGCTTGCAGAGCGTTTTCCCATTGTATCTATCGAGGACGGTCTGGCGGAGGATGACTGGGACGGCTGGCAGAAGCTGAGCGAACGTATCGGAGATAAGGTCCAGCTGGTGGGAGACGACCTTTTTGTGACGAATACGAAGCGTCTGGCGGCCGGGATTAAGCTGGGATGCGCCAATGCAATTCTGGTAAAGGTGAATCAGATTGGCACTGTTACAGAAGCTTTCGAAGCAGTGGAAATGGCTCATAAAAACGGGTATACTGCCATTATTTCCCACCGCTCAGGAGAGACGGAGGATTCGACTATTGCGGATATTGCTGTGGCCTGGAACAGCGCCCAGATCAAAACAGGAGCCCCCTGCAGAAGCGACAGAGTGGCTAAATACAACAGGCTTCTGCGGATTGAAGAGGAACTGGGCCGGGCGGCGGAATATCCCGGGATGACGGCTTTTCATGTGCAGTGATTTTGAACGATAATTTGTAGTCGGAATCTTGTGCATTTCTGTTATTGTGCATAGATTTTTGCGTAGACTTTTGAGAGGCCATTTGCTATAATCCATTTGCAAACAAATGTTTGTTCTACAAAGCAAGAAAAGAGGTAATGGACGAATGGCATCACTGAAAAGAGTCACACACAAAAACGGGAGAGTTGTCTATCGTATCGTGATCTGTCTGGGGTATGACGGGCAGGGGAATAAGCGGGTAAGAAATTTTACCTATCCAGTCAATCAATCTCTCCCGCCCAGACAGCAGGAAAAAGAAGCTCTGAAATATGCAATGAACATGGAGGATAAAATCAAATACGGATATGATATTGATTCCGGAAAAATAATGTTTGAGGATTTTGCCTGTCAGTGGTTGGACAGTGTCAGAGATAATCTGGCCTATGGCACCTATGTGGGGTATGAACAGCTGCTGAGAAGCAGAATTCTTCCTTATTTCAAAGAGTATAAAATGGCAAATATCCGGACGCTTGATATAGAGGCGTTCTACAGAACATTGGCCCGGGATTATTCTGCTGGAACGATCAAACGGTATGTCAATGTATTGAACTGTATTTTCAGGGCCGCCGGACGGTGGAACGTAATCGAGAGCAGTCCCTGCCAATATGCCCAGAAACCAAAGAAAATTCAGGGCGGCGAGGGACTGCGCTATTTTACGCCTCAGCAATCGCTGATGTTTCTGAAATCTCTTAATATGTCCTATAACATAAAATGTTCAAAGCGATGGGCGGATGAATCCGGAAAGCTGATCCGTGTCAGTGAATATGAAAGAGAATACAGAGTTTCCACTCAGTTTAAACTTTTTTTTACATTGTCCATATTTTGCGGATTCAGAAAAGGAGAGACACTGGCTCTACATTGGAGTGATATTGATTTGGAGCACCAGAACGTATCCATATCAAAGGCGGTGGGAAGGACAGAGAACGGCTTTGACTATAAAGAGCCTAAAAATTCATCCGCGCTCCGCAGGATTCCTCTTCCTCAAAAGGTATGCGGACTGCTGGAGGATTATAAAAAGGAATATGATTCCAGAAAGCTGAGTCTGGGAGACAAATGGAAAGGGGACGGCAGCCTTTTTATACAGGCGGACGGGAAACGAATGGGACATACCACTACCTATCAATATTTTGTCAGACATCTGCAGCGATATAACCAGTGGGTGAGAGATAATCCACAGAAAGCACAAAGCGAGAGCCTGGAAGAGCTGCCTCATATACCCCTCCACGGATTAAGACATTCCTGCGCTACATTATTGAATTATCTCCAGGTGAATATTGTTGATATATCCAAATATCTTGGGCATGCAAATTGTTCGACCACCATGAATATTTACGCTCACAGCTTTGAGGCGCAGAGACAGGCTGCCAGCGATAAGTTAAATAATTTTATGCAGGAGTACTTATAATATAGAAGAAGCGGCGCGCATACCTTTTTCATACCATGCATTAAGTTTTGGGCTAAAAATCAAAAGCAAAAAGCAAACAATTGGTGAATCTGATCTGATGTATGGTGAGTTTATCGTCTTCATAAATACTATTTTGTCTGTCTGTGCCGGACAAATTCCTTTGCAACAGGCATTTTGTATATGCCGATCATGAAACTGTGTTGAAAATATGGCATAACGCCGAAAAGACGCAGGGATGTTTCTGAAATTATGAGACGATCACGCCGTCGAAAAAGCAAAAAATTCTTGACAGCTGGGTAAGTGTAATTTATACTGAATTATGTTAGTTCAGTTGCATAC
>CAJTVB010000002.1 GCA_910579755.1 uncultured Acetatifactor sp.
GCCCAAAGTGGCGTAATTTCTGGTAGTATGCCTAATTTTAGTATGCGAAGTATGATTACACTGCGTTTTGGGGAGGATCATGAATGGTATAAATGCCCTCGGTGCAGCGGTGTGTTCCCCTTTATTTTATGGGGAAGGTGCACGCACTGCGGGAAAGGGATTCCCAGAATAATGGGGAGGGAGGATTTTAAAGGGATCAATTTCTGGAGGGCTCCTGTTCTGGCAGCGGTACACGGTGATCCTCAGGTACAGATGACACGTATCAATACAGAGGAGCACACAGCCCAGCTTTCCTATAAAGATCAGCGTCATAAAACCTGGTCCACGACGGAAGATTTTGAGATGCGATTTCAGAATGTCCATGTGGACAATGATTGCCCGGTAGATATATTGAGCTGTACTACGACTATGGAGGTCGGGATTGATATCGGGTCATTGACGGCGGTGGGGCTGAGAAATATTCCGCCTAGGCGGGAAAACTATCAGCAGCGTGCAGGCCGTGCGGGCAGACGGAGCGCCGCGATCTCCACAATTGTTACCTATACGGACAACAGGCCCCATGACAGCTATTATTTTCACAATCCTGAAAAGATTATTTCCGGTATTCCCCAAACCCCTTGGATAGATGTCAGCAATAAAAAATTGGCGTACAGGCACCTGAATATTATCTGTGCCACGGAGTTTTTTGACCGGATGGGGACAGGCGCTGACGAAGAAAGTGTATGCGGCTTTTTCCAGGAGGACTATGATAAGTTCAAAGATTTTATCAGCGGGAAAGCGGAACGGGATTTCGATGTGGAAACGCTGATTCCGGAGGGAGTAGCTTTCAATATTGAAGAATATAAAAAAGATATTTTGGGACAGATGGAGCATCTGAAAAAGAGTGTGGAGGAGTTCCCGGAGGAATACCGGGAAGAGGACGGAGCGGAGAAAAGCGTGCTGTATGCTTTTCTGGAGAGGGGAATTTTCCCGACCTATTCTTTCCCCAAAGATGTTGTGGGTTTTTATGTGGAAAAGGAGAGGGCAAAAAGATTGATCAGAAACCGGAGCGCGCTTTGGACATTGCGGTCAGTGAATATGCGCCCGGACGGTTGGTGGTGATCAATAAGGTCACCTACAAATCCGGCGGGATTTACAGTTTTCATTCCAAATTCCGTCCGGAGGGGCAGGAACATCCGGCCCGGCCTTATTTTGAGAGCAAGAGCAGGGAGTATTTTAAGGATTTGTATTACTGTAATGATGCCGCCTGTAATTGGATGGGGCTGGAGATGCAGAGTAAATGCCCGTTTTGCGGGAAGGAGACAATCCGGTATCGGAAGATGTTAAAGCCCTGGGGATTTGCGCCGGTCAATGGAATAAAAACCAGGGAAGCGGAAGCCGAGGCGGAAATGACTTATGCGGAAGAGCCGTGTTATTCCATTACGCCAAAGGAAAATGAGATGAGGACGGCGGCTGGTTTTGCTAATCTGCGATATTCCAAAAGGGCGGATGACCCGTTGATTATTCTGAACAGAGGGCCGAAGGCTGCCGGGTTTATGGTATGTAAGGACTGCGGGGCGGCGGTTCCGGGGGATGATGAGGCGTCACTGCGGAAGATCGGCAAGCCGTATCGTCGTCAATATGCAGATCATAATTGCCGACATCCGGCGGGCAGTGTCGTGAATACTTATCTGGGCAATCAATTCAGAACGGATATGGTGGTGTATGAGATTACACTTGATGCGAGACAGGTCGATGTCAGTCCCTACGGTTTTTGGCTACGGAGGGCTGGCCAGACCTTGGCGGAGGCTATGGCTCTGGCCGGAGGCCGACTACTGGATATCGAATTCAATGAAATCAAAAGCGGATATCGGCTACGGTATTCGGAGGACGGCTTGAAAGCGTATGTGGATGTATTTCTGTTTGATAGCCTTTCCAGCGGAGCGGGGTATTGTTCCGCATTGGCGGAAAGAACCGGGGAGCTGATGGGAGAGACAGGGAAGGTTCTGGAAAGCTGTCCCACAGGGTGCGACAGTGCCTGTCACGAGTGTCTGATGCATTACTGGAATCAACGGGCCCATGGACTGTTGGATCGGTTTGCGGCGCTGGAGCTGTTGAAGTGGTGTGAAAGTTCGAAATTGCCGCCTGCGTTGTCCTATGATCGGCAGGAAGAACTGTTGGAGCCCTTAAATGCAATGGGGGCGGAGTATAAGATTGTCGGTGACGGAATACGGCATTATGTCAAGATGCAGGGGCGGACAAGCAGGGTGGTGGTTTATCCGGCTATGTGGAGTGAAAGCAACAATTTATTGCCGGAGGGCGGAATTGCCCTTGCGGATAAATTGTTGAAATATGCGTTGCCGAAAGCAGATGAGATGATCCGGGAGAAAATATAGTGAATAAAAGATTTGAAATGCTTTGTATGGCTGTTGGTTCGATGAAATATATGGGAGCATGGAGCTTCTCAAATACATAAAAATGATAAACATGCGATTTCGGAAAAACACAAAGCATACCCTGTACAATTCAATAGACGCTGCTAAGAAAATGTGTTAAGATTTTTACATACAGGAAATCATCATGTTGGGAGGACACCTATGGCAAGAATAGTTGGCATCGGACATCAGGATTTCGAGGCAGTTATAACAAAAGGTATTTTTTATATAGATAAAACCTCTTTCATAAAAGAATGGTGGGAAAATGAGGACAGTGTGACGCTGATTGCCCGGCCACGGCGTTTTGGCAAGACGCTGAATATGAGCATGGTGGAGAAGTTCTTCTCCATGGACTATGCTGGGAGGGGGAGACTGTTTGAAGGCCTTGCCATCTGGAAGGAGGAGGGTTACAGGCTTCTTCAGGGAACATACCCGGTCATCAGCTTTTCTTTTGCCAAAGTGAAAGCAGGCACGTTTCCTGATACAAGAAGACAGATCTGCCAGATAATCACTGAGCTGTATAATAAGCACAATTTTTTACTGGAAAGCGACTGCCTGAATGAAAAAGAAAAGGATGATTTCCGCCAGATATCTGCAGACATGGAAAATTATCTGGCGGCAGGCTCCCTTAATGCCCTGTCCAGTTATCTGCTGCGCTATTATGGCAAAAAGGTCATTATTCTGCTGGATGAGTATGACACGCCCATGCAGGAGGCTTATGTGCATGGCTATTGGGATGAAATAGTGGAATTTATGCGCAATTTGTTCAATGCCACATTCAAGACGAATCCATACCTTGACCGGGCAATCATGACAGGTATTACGAGAGTCAGCAAAGAATCCATATTTTCAGACCTGAACAATCTGACCGTAGTGACATCTACGTCTGAACAATATGTGGATAGTTTTGGTTTTACGGAAAAAGAAGTGTTTGCGGCATTGGCTGAGTATGGGATGGCGGACAGGCAGGAAGAAGTGAAGAAGTGGTATGATGGCTTTACCTTTGGGAAAAAGAGGGATATTTATAATCCGTGGTCTATTTTAAATTATTTAAAGACAGGAAAATTAAGTACCTACTGGGCAAATACCAGCGCCAACAGTCTTGCAGGGAAGCTGATTCGAGAAGGCAGCCGGCAGGTAAAGCAGGACTTTGAAAGCCTGATGCAGGGTGAAGCGATCCGGATGGAGATAGACGAACAGATTGTATACAATCAGCTGAAATGGAAAAAGAATGCCATCTGGAGCCTTCTGCTGGCCAGTGGGTATCTGAAAGTGGAGGAGACGGAGTTTTTCGAGGAGACTGGGAGGTGTTATTACACCCTGGCATTGACGAACAAGGAAGTCCGCTTCATGTTTGAAAACATGGTACGGGACTGGTTTGCAGAGGACGACAGCAGTTATAACGATTTTATCAGGGCGCTGCTTTTGGATGATATCAAGGCGATGAATGTCTATATGAACAGGGTGGCTCTGAAGAGCTTCAGCTATTTCGATGCTGGGAGCAGACCGTCCGGGGAGGAACCGGAACGTTTTTATCATGGGTTTGTATTGGGGCTGATGGTGGAACTGGCGGACAGGTATGCGCTGACATCCAACCGGGAGAGTGGGTTTGGAAGGTATGATGTGATGTTGGAGCCCAGACAGTATAAGGATGGGATCCCGGTGGAGGATGCAATTATTATCGAATTCAAGGTGCAGGATTCGGATGAGAAGAACCTGGCGGATACTGTGACAGCTGCGCTGAAGCAGATTGACCGCATGCAGTATGCGGCATCCCTGGAAGCAAAGGGGATTCCTGCGGAGAGAATACGGAAGTATGGGTTTGCCTTCCGGGGGAAGGAAGTGCTGATAGGAGCATGAGGAGAGCGGTTCTTGGGCGGACTGATAGAGTGGGTGGAGGTGCATGCGGAGGACAGAGTTGAAATAAGGTGGAAAATAAAGGATTTTGTAGAAGAACAGTGGGTTCCGATAAAAATGTTACGGAATTGTTAAAAAAATTTAGTCTGTTCTTGACACAACCCTATATGGGGCATACCGGGTATAGTACCACGGAGAACGTGAATAATATTGAGATTGTGCACCTGCACTGGGGGCTGCAGCTGATTTTTGACGAGTCCCAGAAGGAAGGGAATAATGAGATCTGGATTGATGTGTATCCGCTGACGCGGTTTTTGGCGAAGCATACTCAGGCGGCGGTGAAGGTGGAGGGGACGAAGGAGTGGAGGAGGACGAATCGGATTGTGGACCCGGCGGTGGAGGAGTATGAGGCGGGGCAGGAAACACAGAAGGAAGCAACGGAGAGAAGGGCGCTGGAGCAGACACAGTGAATTGTTGATGTGGAAGTCATCTTACCACTTATTAAGTCCCATAAAAGGCACTCAAAAGATTAGCTGAGCATTATGTAGTCATTTAACTGTTTTCTCTATACATAGAACTCGGCTGCTTATAGTTTGCCGAGTAAAGCAGACAAGCGCTTAGGAGAAATCTTAGGTGCTTTTTAATACAAAATTTTCAAAAGCTCTTTCATTATCAGGATTTTTATAAAATACTGAAAAACACTATGATTCTGGGAGGGTTAAAAATATTGCTGGTGCTGCCGGTTCCGGTATTGCTGTCGCTGATGCTCAACGAGGTGAAAAAGCAGAAGCTGAAAAAAGGAATACAGACAATTATTTGCATTCCGTATTTTTGTCCTGGGTGATCGTAGGCGGCCTTGTGTTTGATTTGTTCGGCTCAAGAGGGCTGTTTAATCATATAAGAAATGCACTTGGAATGAAGAATCTGCTGGTAATGCAGAAGGAGAGCTGGTTTCGTCCAATCTATGTGATTTCTTCTATTTGGAAGGAAGCCGGCTGGGGGACAGTAGTTTATTTGGCAGCAATCAGCGGTATCGACCCGGGACTTTATGAGTCTGCATCCATGGACGGGGCGGGCAGGTTTCAGAAAATGCGGTATATCACTTTTCCGCTTTTGATTCCTACTGTATTGACATTGTTTTTGCTTAATATAGGAAGCTTTTTGGAGCTTGGTTTTGAACAGGTATACAATTTGTATACGCCAATGACTTATGCTGTGGCGGATATTTTTGACACCTATGTATACCGGGCCGGTATTCAGCAGGGACAGTACAGCTTTGCAACGGCGGTGGGGCTTTTCCAGTCGGTGGTGGGTCTGGTGCTGGTGGTGATTTTCAATCATCTGTCCAGGAGGTATTCTCAGGAAGGGGGATTGTGGTAATGATCAAAGAATCTGCAAGGGACAGATTATTTTCAGGAATTATTACAATAATACTGGTCATACTTGCAATAATCGCAATGATACCGCTGCTGTCGGAAATAGCCATATCCTTAAGCTCCAAAGCGGCGTCTGACATGAACAGAATCAATTTGCTGCCCGTAGAATTTACCCTGGATTCCTGGAAATATATATTGACGAAGGGAAAGATCTGGCCGGCTTTTTTCATCACTTTAAGCGCTGCACTTATGGGTACGCTTTTGGCGCTGGCTATTACCTCTTTGATGGCATATCCATTGTCCAAGCCCAGGTTTAAGGCGGGAAAATTCCTGATGCTGTACGTGGTGTTTACCATGATATTTAAAGCTCCTACGGTTCCCTATTTCCTGACCTTGAAGGGGATGGGGCTTTACAATAGTTATTGGGTACTGGTTTTTCCGCACATATTGACGGCATATAACTTGATTATAATGCGGACCTTTTTCAGACAATTTCCGGAGGAAATTGAGGAGGCTGCTGTCATTGACGGCTGCGGGCATTTCCGTCTGCTGGCCCGGATCGTACTGCCATCGTCAAAGGCGGTGCTGGCCACGCTGGGTCTGTTCTATGGAGTGACGATCTGGAATCAATATCAGCATCCTCTTATGTTTATTCAGGATATGGATTTGTTTCCGCTTCAGCTTAAGATCCGGCAGATGATTGACGGGGGAGGAGATCTTCAGGCCATCACAGCCGTGAAGCATGTAAACTATACAGAAGCGACCTTGAGTGCGGCGGCGGTGGTATTTGCCATACTTCCCATTCTGGTATTTTATCCCTGGCTGCAGAAATACTTTGCTAAGGGAGCCATGCTGGGGTCTGTGAAGGGCTAAAAGTGTATATGAACTGAAATAAAGGATAAAACCGGGTAAATGAAAAAGCCGGCCAGTTTTTCGCAGGCTGAATCAATCCGGTCTATCATAAAAAAGGAGAAGAGGAGGAACAACATGAGGAAGAAACGTATAATGGCATTGCTTTTGGCGGGAACGATGTTTGGGGTTGACGGAGCCATATGTGGAGTGGAACGGTGGAGAGACCTATGGAAAACAGCTGAATATGCGTAGCATCTGAAAATGAATTTTCCAGTTTTCAGGCAGCTTGCTGATAAAAAGGCATACCAGTTCCGTCACCTGGGTCTCCGATGCATGGTAGTATTCCCTTACGCTGTCAAGCAGGGTATCTATCATAAGCACGATGGAACAGTCAATGAGTTCGTTGACTATTTCGCGCTGGACGCCATAGAACAGATCCTCAAGGCTGCGGTTATCGCTGTTCTTGAAACGCTCTACGGAAAGTATCATATACCGTATCGCCACGACCACCATATGGGAAGTGATTGCATCATAACTCGTGCTGTGACATTCTGTCCGCAGCTTCAGGTAGCTTTTGGTGAGTTTGAAATAAGTCTCAATGTTCCAGCGCAGCGTGTATGCTTTTTGGTATAGACAAATCCGGAATCAGCAGGCATTTGAAAAATATATTTAATACTGGGGAGTTGGATGAAAGAGTGGTTGTTGCAAAAATTGCAACAACCACTCAGCACGGCGCAATGGATGGGAAAACGCAAACTTCCGAAACAAAATTTTATAACCTTGACGCAGTTATATCTGTTGGCTGCAGAGTAAACTCAAAAAAGGCTACGCAGTTTCGGATATGGGCAACCCAGATTCTGAAAGAGTATATGAAAAAGGGCTTTGTGCTGGATGATGAGAGATTAAAGCAAGGGAAAACTGCTTTTGGAAAAGATTATTTCAAAGAGCCTCTTGAAAGAGTACGTTCCATCCGTGCAAGTGAACGCAGAATATGGCAGCAGATTTTTTTGACATACTGGAGAAAAACAGTGGGATTACCGGCAGCATAGACGCTTCTGCCATTTCAAAGGTTCCCGGCAGGGCATTCAGTGATACACAACAACAGCTGCGCAGCTTTGCCGGCTGTAAAGATAAAAGTGATGCGGAAATCTTCTACTTTTTAAATATGTTTCGGCTGACATCTCAGCTGAATATCAACCCTGTAAATTTCTATACGGACTGGAATCAGCGGATCAAAAATATTTACGAAGAGTGGAAGAATGATAAGAATATGCTTTCGCAGATGTTTGATCCCAAATACGAAATAACCGATTGTATCATCGACGATATCCGCTAAAATAATTGGGAAAGCAAAGATCCGATTTATCTTTCTGTAGTCAACGATATTCGCCCGCGGATCAATATATGGAACGTGGATCACCGAACCGCTCTTACCGACCATATGAGTTGGAAAAGACGGAGCGCCTCAAGGGAACGGATTGACGAATTTGTGGAAAAGACATGTAAAATTTTACGGCGCGGCGCGTATACAACAATTACCCAAAAGGAACAGGACATAGAACGCGATACCGTTCATTATCTGTGCGGCTGGCAGATGAAAAAGGTATATGCAGTATGGGCAATTCCTATTGTAAGATATGCAATGTATCCGAAGCTGAGGTATTTAAAGGAAAAAATAGAGCAGCTGACTGCATATCCCTTTCATTATTTTAGGTACAGGACTTATTATCTCAGCCTTTGCAGGCAGCTGGGAGCAATTAAAGCCATGCTCGGCGAAAAGCCGGAGGCTAACGGATTTTATGGAAATATTCAGCAGGAATGGAACATTTGCATGGAAACGCCGAATCTGTATGACGTGCGAATGGTGGTAAGGGCACGGATGCTGCAATTTTGGATTATGATCTGTAAGCTGAAAATAAAAAACATTAAAAAATATAAGACCCTTCGGGTAATTTACAGAGAGCTGGACAGGATGAGAGAAGACCACTGAAAAGCTTGACAAAACCGCACCGGCATTAACCTCTGACGTGCAGCCGGCTTATTTTTTTGCATGGGCAGCGATCAGGTCAAGGAATGCTTTTTGAGCCTCCGGGTTCTGCTCCATCCGGAAAAAATGTATTGTTATATTATAATAGCTTTCAAAGAATAATGAGGAATAATTTTCGGGTTCTATATCATGCTGGCACAGGAACGCATGGCGATTGAGACGGATGTAACTTTTATTCCGGAAAAGATCAAAGATATGGATGCGGAAATCAGTATGCCTGCGGGCGCAAGGCAGGACGCTGTCATTATCTACATCCATGGAGGCGGATTGATATGCGGAAACGCGGTATCTTCCAGAGGATACGCTTCCATGCTGGCAGGCGAGTCAAAGCTTCCGGTATATGCATTTTCCTACCGCCTTGCTCCGGAAAATAAATTTCCGGAAGCAGTGGATGATTGCTTTGCGGCATACAAGGCAATTCAGGAAAAACATCCGGATAAGCCTGTTTTCCTGATCGGTGAGAGCGGCGGCGCATATTTAAGTTTTGAAAAACAGTTTTACTATGGAACGCAGGACGAACCAAAATGGAGGCAGGAGATGGAAGTAAGGATCAGCAGCGTAGAAAGACAAAGCGTGACTCTGGAGTGGGAGCCTGTGGTGGGGGCGGCGATCTATCGGGTATACTGGTCGGACACGGACACGCCTGCCATGCGGTATAAGCTGATGTATGAGGGAGACGGCTGCACATACACATTGCATAAATCCACACATGTTCCCCAGTACCTTTATGGGGAGGCATGGATGGCGGAAAGGCTGCTGGAGCGCAGTGAAAAAATAAAGACGAAGGTATTTTATCATCTGGATGAGCAGCTGGAGGCGCTGAACCGGGGACTGATTGCGGTAAAGACCGGAGATGGCATTTTTCTGGGCTGGCGTATGCTGAAGCACGAGGTGAGCGGATATTGCGCCACAGGCATGAAAGGAGCGGATTACCGCGTCTATAAAAACGGAAAGCCGATGGCCCTGATAACGGACAGTACAAATTATCTGGATCCGGAGGGAAGGCCGGAGGATTTCTATCAGGTGGCGGCAGTCAGGGACGGCGCGGAGGAGGAAGCCTGTGAGGCAGTGAGGGCATGGAACAGCGGGGCAGATTATCTGGAGATTCCCCTGGAGATTCCACAGGGAGGCATGACGCCGGCAGGGGAGAGGTATACCTACTCTGCCAATGATATGAGCGTGGGTGACATAGATGGGGACGGGGAGTATGAATACTTTGTGAAATGGGATCCATCCAATTCCCATGATGTGTCGCACAAGGGCTATACGGGTAACTGCTATATTGACTGCTATAAACTGGACGGGCGGCTTCTTTGGCGTCTGGATATGGGGGCGAACATTCGGGCGGGTGCCCATTATACTCAGTTCATGGTCTATGATTTTGACGGAGACGGCAGGGCGGAGATTTCGGTGAAGACTGCCCCGGGTACCAAAATCACCCGCTATGACGAGAGCGGCCGGGCTGTTTCGGAGCGCTGTATCACCATGCCGGAGGCGGATCGGAGAGCGGGCTATGCGCATACAGATCATTACGCGTGCTCTGCGGAAGAATATTATGAATACATAGTGGAGCGCTTTCGATTGCTGCCGGAGGGAACCGCCACCAACAACGGGACCAAGGGAAATCTCTGTCTGATTGCCGATCTGTTCGGAGATTTCCGGGAAGAGCTGGTGCTGCGGACAAAGGACAGCCGGGCCATCCGCATTTACACCAACACGGAGCTGACGGGCCACAAGCTGTTCACGCTGATGCATGATACGGCTTATCGATGCGGTGTGGCCTGGCAGAACAATTGCTACAATCAGCCCTGTTATCCGGCCTTCTATTATGGGAGCGACATGGACTTTCGGTATGTGCTTCCCCAGCTGGAAGGCCAGGAGACCGGAAGGGCAGAAGAAACTTTTGAAGGGCAGAAGGGAGTCCTGAAGGACAGAGGCTGACAGTGGTGACCACGAGGCCGGAGAATATTATAAAACACCATTGGATATTTACATGAATTAACATTTGTAAACACACTGGGTTTCTGATGTATACAGGAATATATTGGAATATATGAAGAAAAAATATGGCAGGCTTTTGCCATATTTTTTTTTGGATAAATGCGACAAAATTTACATTGGAACTTTAGCATAAATTTACAAAATGAATACATATGAAAAGTTTATATTGAAATATGTAAAACAAATGATATAATTGAAATGTAAAATGCAGTATACAAATTTGGAGGGTTGCATTGTATGGAAAGGAATCAGAAAAGTACACTTGTATTATGCGGCTGTGTAACAGCGGCGCTGATTATTCTGTTAGTTCTGTCACTGCTGGCTCCTCACGGTGAGGATATCCCGAGAGGAAATGCATTTGTGACTCCGGGAGGAAGAGTACAGGCAGACAGCTCCGGTATTCTTTTACAGGCAGTTGAAACCGAGGAACCTTTACTTTTGGGGCGGGGAACTGATGCGGCCGAATGGAAATTTACTGTGGAAGAGAGCGGCAGCTACTATCTGAGTGCAGGCTATATGGCACTGGAGGGAAACGGCCAGGAATTGGAGTTTCATATTCTGCTGGATGGCAGCAGTGTGGCGGATTCTGCAATTACACTGACCAGAATCTGGACAGACAGCGGTGAATTCCGCCGTACTGCTTCCGGAGATGAGATACGTCCTACACAAGCGGAGACTTATCTTTGGACGGAAGAGCCCTTCCGCCTGGCAAAGAAGGAGAGAATAAAGCTGTATTTGGAAAAGGGTGAACATACCCTGACCATACAGGGAACCAGTCAGTCCGGCCTGTTTCGATATCTGCGGTTCTATCAGGAAGAGTTCCCCTCTTATGAGGAATATCTCACAGCCCATTCCGATGGCAGGAAGGTTGAAAAGGATTTTTACATACAGGTGCAGGGGGAAAGCCCTTATATGAAATCTTCTTCCCAATTGTACGCAGTCTATGACCGATCCAGCCCTTATACAGTTCCGTATCATGCTACTTGCCTTCGGTATAATACCATTGGCGGAGCAAACTGGTCGGACAGCAGGCAGTGGATCGAGTGGCAGATAGAGGTGCCCGAGGATGGTCTTTACCAGCTGGGCCTTCGGTACAGGCAGGATGAAAACAAAGGACAAAGCAGTCTGCGGCGCCTGGAGATAGACGGACAGGTTCCTTTTATGGAGGTGAGCGGGCTGACCTTTGACTATGATGTAAGCTGGCAAAATGGATTTCTGGGAAATCAGGATGCTCCATATCTGTTTTATCTGACAGCGGGCACCCATAATCTGCGGATGGAAGTAGTCTTAGGAGAAATGGAGCAGATTATCGAACAAATGCAGGAGACTCTGCAGAAGGTGAATTCTCTGTATCGGGAGATTATTATGATAACCGGAACGGATCCGGATACCTACAGAGATTACGGTCTGGAAAGCGCCATCCCCGATTTGGAGGTAAAGCTGGCTTCTATTCTGTCAGAGCTGAATACCTATGTGGATTATCTGGAGGCTCTGTATGGAAAGGGCTGTTATTCTTCCAGAATATTGACCCAGATGACAACACAGATAACTTCATTTTGTGAGAAGCCCTATACCATAGCCAGGAGACTCTCCGTGTTCAAAACAAATATTGAAGCGCTGGCGGAGTGGGTATTGGAATTTGAGCAGCAGCCGATGCAGATAGATTATCTGTATGCTTCCGGTGTAAGTGCCGATGCTCCCGATGCGGAAGGTAATTTCCTGAGTAAAATCGGACATGGAATCAGAGCCTTTACAGGTTCCTTCTCTCATTCCTACAGCGAGGTGTCTTCGGAGGGAGACGCCGGATCAGAAGTGACTCTGACAGTCTGGATGGGAAAAGGCCGCGATCAGGCGAATGTGATGAAAAGGCTGATCGATTCCTATTTTACTCCCGAGACGGGAATTGCCGTAAATATCAGCCTTGTGGAAGGCGCTTTGGTGAAGGCCACTCTGGCAGGCCAGGGGCCGGATGTAAATATATTCACTACCAGAGGAGAGGCAATGAACCTGGCATTCAGAGGTGCAGTTGCCGAAGTGGGTTCCATGGAAGGCTTTGACGAGCTGCAGATGCAGTATGCCGGGAGCGCATTTGTACCATATGAATATAAGGACAGAATTTACGGTATTCCTGAGACGCAGGAATTCTATGTTATGTACATCAGGACGGATATTTTTGACGAACTGAACCTTGAGATTCCCAATACCTGGCAGGAGCTGATGGCCTTGCTTCCGGTATTGCAGGCAAACAGTCTGTCTATCGGCCTTCCGTATGCGGATGGTTATGCAACCATGAACAACGGTATCGGGACCATTAATCTGTTCCCGACACTCCTGGCACAGCATGGGATTGATGTATACAGGGATTTTGAAGATATGGTGGTTTCTAATTTGATGATACCGGAGGCCTATGATGCGTTTAAGCAATGGATCGACTTCTATGTGCAGTATGACTTCAGCCTGTATAAGGATGATTTTAATCGATTCAGAACAGGAGAAATGCCGGTGGTAATCTCCACCTATGGATTGTACAACAATCTGAACGAAGCCGCACCGGAAATTGCCGGGCAGTGGATCATGACAGCAATCCCTGGAACGCCTCAGGGTGCACAGATCAATCGTGCCACAAGCGCCAGCGGAACCTGCAGCATTATTCTGGAGGACTGCAGGAATAAAGAGGAAGCATGGGAATTTTTGAAATGGTGGAACAGTGCGGAAATTCAGGAGCTGTACTCCAGGGAGATCGAGGCGGAGTTGAGTACACTGGGACGGCATACACCTGCCAATCTGGAGGCTTTTAGGGGAAGCCTGTGGAAGGATGAGGAAAAGGAAATGCTTCTGGAGCAGTGGGAGAATGTTGTGGAGGTACCGGAGATTCCCGGCGGATATTATGTAACCAGAAACGTGGATAATGCCTTCAGGCAGGTTTACTACAACGGCGAAAATGCCAGAGATACGCTGAACTATTGGATGAATGCCGTTAATGAAGAGTTGATCCGCAAACAGTCTCAGCTGAAGGTCAGGGAGGGAGACTAATTATGGAAACAAAAAAGAAGAGCAAAAACAAGATTTTAACATACTTCAGCACCTACAAAACAAGCTATCTGATGATGTTTCCATATCTTCTGTTTTTTATAGTATTTACGATCCTGCCGGTGGCGGCATCCGTTGTCCTGAGCTTTACGGATTATGATATGGTTCAGCGGCCTGTGTTTGTGGGCCTGGAAAACTATTTTCAAATATTCCTGAATGATGAATATTTCATCGTGGCCCTGAAAAATACATTGATTTTTGCCATCATAATAGGTCCGGCGAGCTACGTTATCTGCTTCCTGATTGCATGGATGATCAATGAACTGAAACCGCTGGCAAGAGCGCTGGTAACGGCTTTGTTTTATATTCCTACCATTGTGGGCGCGGCAGGATGGAGCGTATGGCGGTTGATCTTCAGCTCCGATCAATATGGATTGATAAACGGTTTCCTGATGAAATGGGGACTGCTCAATGAACCCATTGGCTGGCTCACAGACGAGGCCCGTATTATGCCGGTGCTGATCATTGTACAGCTCTGGATGAGCATGGGAATCAGCTTCCTTACCTTTATCGCAGGCTTTCAGAATGTGGATAAGACACTATATGAGGCGGGAATGATGGATGGGATAAAAAATCGTTTTCAGGAGCTTTGGTATATTACGATCCCTTCTATGGCGAATCAAATGGTTTTTGCTATTGTAATGCAGATTGTAAACTGCTTTGCTGTGGGCGAGGTGTCCTCTGTTCTGGCAGGCCTGCCCAGCACCGGATATGCGGGAGAGACAATCGTGACCCACATCATGGATTATGGAAATCTCAGATATGAATTTGGTTATGCCTGTGCGATGGGCGTGGTGCTGGTGGTAATGATGCAGTATTCCAAAAAGTTTGCCACATGGCTGATTGGCAGGATGGGGCATTAGGAGGTGCTGGAATGAGAGAAAAAAAGCAGGCAAAAAGGTTTACGCTGGGAAAAAAGAAAATGGGAATGAATAACAGGCGTTCGAAAATCGGAAACGGCTTTGTGATTCTGCTGCTGCTTTTGCTGGGGGCATTTATGGCTTTTCCGCTTTACTATACACTGATTCAGTCCCTGAAGCCCTCGGAAGAGCTGTTCCAGTTCCCGCCCAGGCTCTACGTGCTCAGACCTACGCTGGAGCATTATACGGAGCTGTCTCAGCTGATGTCCAACATGTGGGTGCCTTTTTCAAGATATCTGTTTAATACGTTGTTTGTAACCCTGGCGGGTACGATTTTTCATGTGCTGTTTGCGGGAATGGCGGCTTATCCTCTTGCAAAGCATAAATTCCCGGGGAGGGACGCGCTGTTTGCGGTGATTTTGCTGGGGCTGATGTTTGTGGGACAGGTAACCTTCCTGCCTAGCTTTATCATTATCGCCAAGCTGAATATGCTGAATACATACTGGGCGTACATATGTCCCAGCATTGGAGCTTCCCTTGGGCTGTTCCTGATCAAACAATTTATTGAACAGATTCCGGATGCGTTGATAGAAGCGGCCAGAATAGACGGAACCAATGAGTGGAGAGTCTATTTCCAGATCGTGATGCCGAACATTAAGCCGGCTATTCTGACAGTGTTTATCTTTCAATTTGTCAATATTTGGAACGGTCTGTCCAAGGAGCTGGTTTACGAGGAGCAGCTGAAGGTGGTGAAGGTAGCCCTGGAACAGGTCAGCGCATCTAATGCGTATGCCAGAATGGGGTCCGGTATGGCAGGGTCGGTTCTGCTAATGATTCCGCCGATTGTTGTGTTCATCCTGATGCAGAGAAACGTAGTGGAGACCATGACCTTTGCAGGAATGAAAGATTAGGAGGCGGAAATGCGCAGAATAAAAAATTTTGGGATAACGCTTTGCTTGGCTGCGGCAATGATGGCAGGTATGGGACTGAAAGTGGAGGCTCAGTCCAACTTTAACACTTATTCCTACGATGAGTGGGATGAGTCGGTGGCTGCTCCTGCCAGCTATCAGCCTGTAGCTGCCAAAAACGGGTTGGAAATGGGTGCCGGACCTCTGAACACGCCCCAGGATTTTTTCATGGATGGAGACGGGCACCTGTATGTGGCAGATACCGGAAATAACAGGATTCTGATTTTGGATGACGAATTGAATCTCCTGGATATTCTGGAGACGGTACATATGAATGGAGAGGAAATACCGCTGACGGATGTGGAGGGAATGTATGTCACAAAGGATCATGTGCTGTATGCGGCTCAAACAGCATCGGGCAGGATATTGGTCATAGAAAATGGGGAAGTGACGTCGACCATTGAAAAGCCGGTAAGCAATCTGATTTCGGATGACTTCGTATTTTCACCCACAAAGATAGGGATTGACGTGTACGGAAGAGCTTATGTTTTGTCCAAGGGCTGTTACAGCGGACTTCTGCAGTTTGATGTGGACGGAAGCTTTATGGGATTCTTTGGGGCGAATAAGGTGGAGGTTACCGCCCAGGTGGCTTTCAATTATATGTGGAAGAGTATTCTTTCCGATGAACAGAGAGCGGCCATGACCAGCATACTTCCCATAGAATATTCCAACGTAGACTGCTGTGAGGATGGGTTTGTCTATACCTCCACGGTGGGAACTCAGCTGCCCAAGAGCCAGATCAAGAAGCTGAATCCTTTGGGAAACAATATTTATTATGCGTTGGGCAATGAGGAATTTAACTTCGGAGACGAAGAATTCACCTATAGCAAGGGAAGAGCGAATTACCCGTCATTTATTGATGTCAAGACAAATCAGGACGGATTTATATTTGCCATTGACCTGACAAGCGGAAGAGTCTTTGAGAGGGATCAGGAGGCTAATCTGATAGCGGTATTTGGAGGAACCGGAAGCCAGCTGGGAACCTTTTCCACGCCTGTGGCTGTGGAGACCTATGGGAACAGGGTCTATGTGCTGGACAGACTGAAAAATAATATTACAATCTTTGAACCTACGGAGTATGGCGCGCTGGTGGAGAAGGCGACCATTTTATACAATGAGGGCCTTTATGAAGAGTCCTCCCGGCTCTGGAGTCAGGTGCTTGCCAGAAACGCCAATTCCAGGCTTGCCTATAATGGTATAGGAAAAGCGTATACCCAGGGAGAGCAATATACCGACGCCCTGGAATATCTTCGCTACAGCGGCGACAGATACAGCTATTCCAGAGCCTTTGGGAAGAACAGGCTGGTGTTGGTCAGAAAATACGGGCCTTACGCGATTGCTCTGGTGGTCTGTCTGGTATTTGGAATTTCGGTGAGAAGGCGGATTATAAGGAGGAAGAATAAATGAAAGAGAAAAAAACGGCAACCAATCCTTTCTATACAATTTTGCATCCGTTTAACTGCTCCTATGATATCCGCTTCAAAGGAAAAGGAAATGTATGGTTTACCATTATTATCTTAACTGTTTTTTTCCTGACATCCATATTTCAGCGTCAGAATACGGGCTACATTTTTAATTATAATAAATTAAGCGATTTAAATGTGTTTCTCCAGTTTATTGGTGTGATGCTTCCTTTTGTTCTTTTTGTAATATCTAATTGGGTGGTTGGTATTTTAATGAACGGAACGGGAAGGTTTCGGGACATTTGGATTTACGGCGCATATTGCTGTATTCCCTTTATTATGGGGAATATTCTGTCCGTGCTTTTGAGCAATGTATTGGTTCGGGAAGAGCCCTTTGGCGGATATGTGCAGGTGTTTGGAGCGGCATGGAGTCTGGTTGTTTTGTTTATCGGGCTGATGATCATGCACGAGTATGGCTTTACCCAGAATGTATTCAGTTGTATCTGCACGCTGTTTGTCATGTTTATCCTGCTGTTTTTAATTATGCTGGTGGGGAATCTGGCAACGGATCTATACGGCTTTGTGATGACGGTAGTGAAAGAAATTACATTCCGAATGAGCTAGGGGGTGACGGGCTTGAAAAAAAATAAAAAGAAAATTTGGAAGCTCCTGATACAGGGATTTGTTTATCTGGCAATGCTTGGAGTGTTTGCAGGTTTCGTGGTATTTCTGAACCGGTCTGCTCAGACGGAGACTGAAGATGTGATGGATTGGGAGCCGGAGGCTGCCCAGGGAATCCCCGAGGGCTGGGAGCTTGCAGCGGAAAATCAGGCGTTTGAGCTGTATTTTGAGCCTTCTGCAGTGCAGTTTATGGTAAAGGATAAGACCAGCGGCGCCCAGTGGAGAAGTAATCCGGAGAATGCGTCGGAGGATCCCATTGCCTTTGGCCAGAACAAGATGCGGGTTCAGTCTCTTTTGGAGATTTCATATGTGGATGATCAAAGCAACTTCTATACTGCAAACAGCTTTGCCGATTCGGTTCAGGCGGATACATACACATATGAATATGGGGATAACGGGATATACGTCAACCTGCAGTTTGCAAAGCAGGGGTTTGAGATTCCATGCTTTTTTGGAATTCAGGAGGATCGCTTTGTGGCAAGGGTGCTCAGCGACCAGATAAAGCAGCATGGAAGCCTGCAGGTTGCCAGCATCGTGTTTCTGCCCTATTTTGGGGCGGGATCTCTGGAGGAAGAGGGATATATGCTGGTGCCGGATGGATCAGGAGCATTGATTTATTATAATAACCAGAAACAGAGCTATCAGACCTATTCTCAGAAGGTGTACGGCAGGAACCTGGCATTGAACCTGCAAAATAATACGCTGGTTACCCAGGATGCCACAATGCCGGTGTTTGGAATAAAAAGGGGATCCGATGCCCTGCTGGCAGTTATTACAAAAGGCGAGTATCAGGCGGAAATCAAGGCGGAGGTTGCCAGAAAGCTTACCGCTAATAATGCGGTGTATACAAATATTTTATACATACAAAGCGAGAGCAATACTCTTTTGTCCGGCAGCAATAATGAAGAATCCGTAATCATGCTGTCGCCCCAGCATAATCAGTTCCCTTATTATGAGGTAGCTTATTTCTTTTTACAGGAGAATGCCGGCTACAATGAGATGGCGTCCCGTTATCGCCGGTACCTGATAGAAGAGAAGGGAATGCGGCAGGAAGCATCAGTGGAACAGGAGAGCATGAATCTGACGTTTCTGGGAGGCGTGGAAGTTAATAAAACCTTTCTGGGAGTGCCTTACCGTGCGGTAAAAGCGCTGACGACCTTTGAGGAATTAAGAGATACGGCGCTGGAATTGCAGCAAAAAAACGGAAATGTCTTTCAGATCAGTATGCGCTATCTGGAAAATGGCGGGTCCATGAGCAAGATCCCTGTGAGTCTTACTTATGAGGGCGCGCTGGGAGGAAAGAAGGGATACAAAAAAATGGCGGATGCCCTGGAAGCGGCAGACATATCCTTCTATCCCATATACGATACGGTTACAATACGGAAATTCGGTAATGGATATCGTGATTATCAGGGGGTGCGGAATGTATCCAAATCCGCCTCCCGGCAATATGATTATCTGCTCACCTCCGGAGATAAGGATACCACAAAGTCTCCTTTTTATCTGGTTTCTCCTCAATATGAAGAAAAGATTATGTCTTCCTTGCTGGCAAGCGCGGAAAAGCAGGGAGTGGGAAGCCTGGGGCTGGCCGGCATTTCCGATCATATTTACGCTGATTACAGGACGGACAGTATTTCTGATAATGAGACGGGAGCTTATTGGGAAAGGGCCCTTGAAATGGCATCCTCTTCTGCGGAAAGGCTGCTGCTGGAGGGAGCATATGCCTATGCCTTCCCTTATGCGGATGTAATTACGGAAGCGCCTGTTTACACCAGTCAGTTTGATGTGGAGGATGAGGCGGTGCCTTTTTATGAGATGGTGGTAGGAGGTTCTGCCGCGCTATACAGTACTCCTATAAACGAGAGCGGCAATACAAGAGAAATGCTTTTAAAGACCGTGGAATACGGTGTCAGTCCCACCTTTCTTCTTATGACGGCGCGGCGTGATGCCCTGCAGGATACGGACTACCAGCAGTATTATTCTCTTTGCTGGGGAGACTGGGAACAGGAGATTGGAGAAATTCTTGAAGAGCTGAAGGTCCTTGACGGTATATTCGGTCAGAGGATTATCAGCCATAGAAAGCTGGGTGACGGGATTTATGCCACATCCTTTGAAGGCGGAGCGGACGTCTATGTGAATTACGGACAGGAGGATGTCACTGTGGAAGGCGTTACAATCCCTGCGCAGGGATTTGTCCGGAAAGGAGATCAGTAAATTATGAAAAAAAAGATTCCTTATTATCAGAAAAAGAAGATTTACGGATTCCTGTTTATTACTCCCTGGCTGTTGGGATTCCTGTTTTTTTTCGTAGTTCCATTTGTACAGTCCTGCCTCTATGCGTTTCAGGATTTGACGACCTCTCCGGAAGGAATGGTGGGCGAATGGATCGGCAGCTATAATTTCTCCTATGCGCTGTTTCGTGACACTGATTTCCTGATTCAATGTGCCAATTCCTTAAAGGATTTGGTTACGGTGCCTCTGATTTTGGTATACAGTATTTGCTTTGCACTGCTGCTGAAAAAAGAGTATGTAGGCAGGACGACCATGAGGGCTATCGCGTTTCTGCCGGTAATTATTGGTTCCGGCGTTCTGATGGATATCATGAAGACGGATGTATTTTCCAGCGGGGTAAAAGGAGCAGAAACAGTGTATCTGTTTTCCGGAGGCGGTCTGACAGGCTTGTTCACCTCCATGGGATTATCGCCGGATATGATAGGATTTATCAATAATGTCATCGGTAAAATCTTTGACTTGACATGGCGATCCGGCGTGCAGATTCTCTTATTCCTTGCCGGACTGCACAACATTCCTTCCTATGTGTATGAAGCGGCGGAGATCGAAGGGGCAAATGCACTGGAACAGTTTTTTAAGATAACCCTGCCCATGCTGACGCCCATGATCCTGTTGAATGTGGTATACAGCGTGATTGACATTTTTTCGGATTTCGGAAATACGATCATCCAGATGATCTACAATATGGCATTTACCAATGTACGGTTCGGATATTCCAGTGCGTTGTCCATCCTGTACTTTATGATGATAGCGGTGGTTCTTGTAATAGTATATCTGGTTATGAAGCGCTTTATCGTGCATCCGGAGGAGTAGGAGGAGAAATAACATGGTCAAAACTGTCAAAATGTCAAAGCCGGAAAGGGCGAAGAAACTGATGGAAACAAAGTTGCTTTATCGTATCAAGACCGGGAAATGGATATGGACTATTGCAAGATATGCCATTCTGGTGCTTCTGGCATACCAGCTGCTATATCCGATTATCTATATGATAAGCGCTTCTGTGAAAGCGCCGATTGACTCCTATGATCCAAGCGTCATATGGATACCAAAGCATTTTTCTGCCACGGGCTTCCTGGATGCCTTTAAGACAATGAAATATATGGACGCGCTGGTACGCAGCCTGGGAATAGGACTGGGGTGTGCAATATTGGATGTGATTTCCTGTGCGCTGGCGGGATACGGGTTTGCAAGATATAAATTTCCTTTGAAAACATTTTTCTTTGCCTGCGTGATTTTGACTCTGATCGTGCCCACGCAGACGATTATTCTGCCCTATTACATGAACATGAGATATTTTGATCCGCTGGGAATTATGACGCTGTTTTCCAAAATAACAGGAAACAATACCATGATCAATCTGGTGGGGAGCAATGCGGCATTCTTCATTCCCTCCGCCCTGGGCGCGGGAATTCGTTCAGGACTGTATATTTACATATTCAAGCAGTTTTTTGAGGGAATGTCGGCGGCGCTGGAGGAATCTGCCTATGTGGACGGCAGCGGGCCCCTGAGGACATTTGTACATATCATGCTTCCCAACGCTAAAAATGCCATTATAACGGTGTTCCTGTTTTCTTTCGTATGGCATTTTAATGATTATTATCTGTCCAAGCAGCTGTTGGGAACCGGCAAGAGGACGCTGATTGTGGCACTATCTTCCCTGAGAGTGGATTTGGCGGCGGTGATAGGCGGCCAGACAACCACAGATCCTATCCGGATCCAGACACGGATTCAGGCAGGATGTCTTTTGGCAATACTTCCGATGTTTTTGCTGTACATAGTGACCCAAAGGAAACTGGCGGACAGCATTGAACATATTGGCATCAAGTAACTGATTTTTTTAAGAAAAGGAGAGGACAAAATGAAGAAGAAGTTTTTGGCTACGATGATGGCGATGGTATGCACCATGGCTTTGGCGGCCTGCGGAGGCTCACCCGAGGGAAACAGTAGCACACCTGCTGACGGGACAGCGGAATCCGGCAGTAATGAGGAAAGCAATGCCGGAGGAAATACAGGAGGGAATGCCGCAGAAGGAAATGAAGATTCGGGTTCTGCAAGTGCCCTGCCGGATTCACTGGAAAATCCCAATCTGGTAATCGTATGGGATACCACAGAAGAAGCATGGAATAATACGCTGCAGGAGGATCCGGATGCCTTTAACCTGGTATGGTCCACCAAGGCGGCATTTGAAGAAAAGTACGGAGGAACTGTAACAGTGATCGGCGTCGGCTGGGGAGAGCAGCAGGAGCAGGTGATCAGCATGGTCAATGCCGGAGAGGTATGCGACCTGGCGCAGGCCCACGACCAGAACTTTCCGACCTACGGAGCCAAGCATGTGATGCAGGATATCTCCCAGTATATTGATCTGAGTGATGATTTCTGGTATGAAAGCACAACGAAGGCCTTTACCTTTGGCGGTGTCCCCTATGCAGTGGGAGCAGATGCGGCGCCTGTGGTTATCAGCTACAATAAGACCCTGTTCGATCAGATGGGCGTCAAAACTCCCATGGAATATTTTAAAGAGGGAAACTGGACCTGGGATACCTTCCGCGAGGCGGCGCTGGCTATGACAGGCGATACCGATGGAGACGGAATCAATGATATTTACGGCTTTGGATGGTGGGATTCCTTTTATGTGCAGATGCTGAACACAAACGGCATCGTGGGCATTGATTATACCTCGGACAGCGGCGTTTCCAGCAATTATACCACTTCCCAGGCAACGGAGGCGTTTACCTTCCTGCAGGACGGTTATATCAAGGACAAATTCATAATGATTCCTGACGGAGACAAATTCATCAGCGATTTCAAGAGCGGCAAGCTGGCTATGACCTGTGAATATGGATTTGCGGCACTTACCGCGTATGAATGCGATTATGAAATTGAATGGGCGCCTCTGCCCACCGGCCCTTCCGGACAGACCTATGACTGCGGCGGAAGTCTGACAGGATTTTCCATTCCTACCACCAGCGTAAACCCGGAGGGCGCGGCAGTGTTTGCAAGGATGGCATATGAGCTGCTGCACGAGTGGCAGAACAGCACCAGGGTCACTCTTTATGGACAGGAGCAGGTAGACCTTATGAACACATTATCGGAGCATATTAACTTTGCGCCTATCGGAATCGAAAAGTACTGGGATGCAAACTGGACTATTTTCTCAGGGCTGACAGACGGTACTCCGGTAAGTACTTTTGCCACAAATGCCGATGAGCAGATCAAAGAGGGCGCCACAATTACGTTGGGAGAATAAATGATGAAAAAGAAACTCTTTTTCTTATTAGTGTTTTCCTGTCTTGTAACAGCTACTGCATGTGCAGGACAGGAGACACCTCCTGAGACACAGAAGTCGGATATTCCTGACACACAGGAGGCGGAATCTTTGGGGGCGGAAGATGTGGAATTATCCGGAAACCAGGTTCAGGAGCCGGCGGAAGAAAGCGAGGCAGGGAATGTGGAAAACTATGAAGGTGTACCCTACCGTCTGTACCCTACTTCCGAGAATGCATGGGTAGGCGATGTGATGCCTATGGCAGATGAGAATGGGCTTCAACTGTATTATTTATATGATACTGATCATAATGGTGTCGGATATCATCCGATTTACAAATTTTCCACATCGAATTTTTATGAATATCAGGATGATGGTCTGGTAATTTTATACGGTAGTTCAGCAGAGGAACCGGATCTGGCTATCGGAACAGGGAGTGTGCTCAAAGCTCAGGACGGAAGATATCATTGCTTTTATACGGGACACAATGATACTTTTCCTGACAAGGGTCTGGATAAGGAATGTGTCATGCATGCTGTCAGCGAAGACAATATAAGTTGGACGAAAATTCCGGAGGATACCTTTTATGCGGCGGAGCATTATTCCGGAGATGATTTCAGGGATCCCTTTGTTTTCTGGAATGAGGATGAACAATGCTACTGGCTGCTGATTGCCGCTCATGATGAGAAGCTGGGCGGAATTGTGGCCAGATACACATCAACAGATTTGTCGAATTGGACATTATGCGATCCCCTGTATGCCCCGGAAAAGCAGTACATGCTGGAATGTCCGGATCTGTTCCGGATGGGTGATTATTACTATCTCTTCTATAGCTGGGACCGGGTAACTTATTATGCCATGAGCGATTCTATCTATGGCCCTTTTGAGGAACCGGCTGACAATATACTGGACGGAACGGGCTTTTGCTTTTATGCCGCGAAAACCGCTGAATTTGAAGGGAAGAGATACCTCTGCGGATGGGTGGGACGAAAGTCGGAACCAAAGGATACAGGAGCCTATGACTGGGCGGGAAGTATGGTGATCCATGAGCTTGTACAGAAAGAAGACGGCACACTGGGTGTGAAGGAGCCTTCCAGCCTGGAGAACTATTTTGTTGTGGACAAAACGCCTGCTGTAATGGGGACAGCGGGTGCTGTGGAAAAGGATAACGGTGTTTACAGGCTGTCAGCCGGAGCCGATGATGTGGCCCTGGCAGAATTTGGTATGCGCGAGCCTACCATGCTGCTGGAGTGTACGGTTTCTTTGGAACAGGACGGATATGCGGGTTTTGCCTTTGGCGCTGGTGATGATTACGGGAAATATACCGGACTGGTATTGGATGCAAAGAATAATTCCGTACATTTTGAGGGGTGTGTTCTTTCCAGAATAGCCTATGTGGAGCCGGTGATTTTCACACATTTTACTTTTGAACCGGGGAAGGAATATCACATAAAGCTGATCATGGAAAATGAGATAGCAGTTCTGTATATTGATGATACGAAGGCATTGAGCAATCGAATTTATAAATCTGTAGACGGAGCGGTGCACTGGGGAATTTTTGCGAATAGTACAGAAGCGGCATTTCGCGATATCGTCGTTAAAGTTCCGGCTGCCGAATAAGGCGGCCGGACAATCAGTGAGCTATGGAGCAGAATTGCGGAAATGGACCTGCGTATCCAGATAAATGGTAAAGGGAATACTGCCGGGATATTGTATTTTCTGAAAGAGAAGCTGGGCCGCGCAGGTACCCAGCTCTTTGCAGGGGATACGGACGGTGGTGAGGCTGTTCATGGGGGTATTTACAGAAGGAAGGCCGTCAAAGCCGCATACCAGAACATCCTCGGGAACCCGGAGCCCCAGCTCCGTCAGACTGTGGATAAGAACCTGTGCCAATACATCATTGGCACAAAAAAAGAGCTGGGGCAGCCGCTCTTTTTTCTGAAGCTGCTCCGTCATCCACCCGTCCTGGCTGTAATTACTGTCATCTGCAATAATGTTATAAGATTGAGTATCCACTCCATATTCAGCGGCGGTCAGGAAAAATGCCTCATAGCGTTCACTGAAGCTGATACAGTGGCGGTTGTCGCCTACAAAGCCCATGGAGGTCAGGTGATGCTTTTCGCAGAGGGCTGCAAGCATCTGATGCGTGCTGACTCGGTTTTCCATCAACAGCAGAGAACAGTCCAGGTTTAAGGAGCGAAAATCGATACATGCATCGATAAACAGCACGGGAATTCCCAGAGAACAGAGCAATCTGCTGTAATCCGGCTGAAACAGTTCCAGACAGACGATAGCCTCTGTCTGATTTTTATTGAGATTGGGCGGAAGCGTCAGGGAAGCAATATCCTCTTCCGTAATGGAGTGCAGAGTCAGTGAATATCCCTTTGTGCGGATTTCCTGTTCCAGCTGAGTTATGATTCCTGAGCCAATGTGGAAGGCATCGGGAGTCATGTGCATCACAAATGCAAAGCTTTTGGCCTGCGGGCCGGAAGCCATTGCATTAGAATAAGCAGCTGTATTTACATATTTATAATTCATTTCCTGCGCTTTTTTTAAAACCAGAGCTCTGGTTTCAGCAGAGACATTTGGCGAATTATTCAGTACTTTGGATACGGTGATTCGAGACAACTGCAGTGAATCAGCAATATCCTGAATGGTAACCTTTGTTTTCATAAGAACTCCTTTATGGGGATTAACTGATTCTATAGTATATGATTTTATCAAAGAAAGCAAGTGATTTAGGAGGATTTGTATGGTAGGCCAAACCTTGTGGGAAGCGAGAAAGTATGAAGAGGCAATGGAGTCGGGCATTCGGAAAGAAGAGCGCCCGGCGTTTCATCTGTGCCCCAGAGTGGGGTGGATGAATGACCCCAACGGTTTTTCTTATTATAGGGGACAGTACCATTTATTTTATCAATATTACCCTTATGATTCGATCTGGGGGCCCATGCATTGGGGACATGCGGTAAGCGATGATCTCCTGCATTGGACGTATCTGCCGGCAGCGCTTGCACCGGATGCCGCTTACGACAAGGATGGGTGCTTTTCCGGAAGCGCTTTGGAATTGCCGGATGGAAGGCACCTTTTAATGTATACAGGAGTGGTAAGACAGCCTCGGCTGGAGGGCGGCTTCAGAGATATCCAGACGCAGTGCATTGCCATAGGAGACGGCAGAGACTATGAAAAATATTCACAAAATCCTGTGTTGGACGCAGGAGATCTGCCGGAGGGAGGAAGCAGAAATGATTTCCGGGATCCCAGAATATGGGCGGAGGAGGACGGAACGTACCGCTGCGTAGTGGGAAATTGTACCAAGGATAAGGATGGCCGGATTCTGCTCTATAAGAGCCAGGACGGTATCCATTGGGATTTTTTGAGCATTCTGATAGAAAACAGAGGGCGCTTTGGGCGAATGTGGGAATGTCCTGACTTCTTTAAATTAGACGATAAATACGTGTTGCTTGTCAGCCCCCAGGACATGATGCCCAAAGGATTTGAATATCATAACGGGAATGGTACATTGTGCCTGATTGGTGACTTTGATAAGGAAACAAACACCTTTACGGAGGAGCAGGATCAGGCAATCGATTACGGAATTGATTTTTATGCATCTCAGACGATTGCCGCGCCGGATGGCAGACGGATCATGATAGGCTGGATGCAGAATTGGGATACCTGTAATCTCAGGGATTCGGAGCATTCATGGTTTGGACAGATGAGCCTTCCGCGGGAGCTGTCTATAGAACAGGGACGTCTGTATCAGAGACCGGTCAGAGAGCTGGAAAAATTGCGGGAGAACGAGGTTCGATATAAAAATGTGAAATTTGAAGGAATTACCCGGATGGACGGAATCAGCGGCAGAAGGATCGACATGGAGGTAACACTTCACATGCAGGAAGGAGAAAAAACACTTCAGAAATTTGCCATTCGTTTTGCCCAGGATGACATATGTCATACTGCCGTCAGCTTCCGGCCTTATGAATCTCTGCTGAAGGTGGATCGGAAATTTTCAGGCTCCAGAAGAGCGTACATACATCAGAGAAGGAGCCTGGTTCATGTAAAGGAAGGAGATTTGAAGCTCAGGATCATACTGGACCGTTTCAGTGCGGAGGTGTTTGTAAACGATGGAGAACAGGTGCTTACCATAACCTTTTATACTGAGCAGTCCGCAGATGGAATTTCCTTTTTTGCGGATGGCGAGGCGGTAATGGACGTGCTGAAATATGATCTGAAGTAATCTATTCTGCGGGCTGTATTTCCGGGCATGTCAAAGGCCGCAACCGGAACAGGCGTTATAAGAAAAAATTTTGGAGGAGGACAGACATGGAAAGCATTCATCTGATCCAGGACATCAAAACCTTTGCATTTTCCGCCGAAAACCCCACAGGGACAAGAGGCGGAGGCTCCCGGGGCGGGGACTGTACCAAGCTCCGCCCCTGCATCGATATCCACCCCGGCGAGACCGTTACCCTGGTGGACACCGATGGGCCGGGAATGATTCAGAATATCTGGTTTACTGGATATGTAGGCCACAGCTTCATCCTGCGGATCTACTGGGAGGGGGATGAAACCCCGTCTGTGGAAGCGCCCATATCGGCTTTCTTTGGCTGCGCCTACGATGAGAACTTTGAAGACTGGGAGGGCAGATACCCCATCTTGAATTCCGCCAAGATTCTGGTGGCCCCCGGGAGAGGCCTGAACTGCTACTGGGAGATGCCTTTCCGAAAGCACTGCCGGATTACCATGGAAAACCGCAGCAAGGAGGACAAGACCCTCTTCTATATGATAACGGGATGCTACATGGACTTGCTCGAAAATATCGGCTATTTCCACGCGTCCTACCGTCAGGAGCACCCCGTGCAAAAGGGCCGCTCCTACACAGTCATAGACAATATCAAAGGAAAGGGCCAGTTCATGGGCCTGACCCTGGCAGCGGGCATGAATGGCAACAATACCTGCTGGGTAGAGGGGGAGGCCCGGATGTACATCGATGGCGACAGATACCCGTCCATCCACTATACCGGCACGGAGGACTATTTCGGGGGCGCCTACGGCTTTGGCAACGACATCTACCTGAAGAGATACCACACCTACAGCGGCCTCTACGCCGGGATGTTCGCCATTCTGGGGGACAATTCTGCCTTTTACAACGGCCAGCAGCGATTCCTGCTGTACCGTTTCCATGTGCCGGATCCTATCCACTTCGAGACCAGATTCCGGATGACTTTGGACAATCTGGGCTGGACCGGCCCCAGGTATGATGACTACACATCGGTAGCGTTCTGGTATCAGACGCTGCCTCATGAACCGCTAAAGCCCCTGCCACAGGATGCAGATATGGTGATGAAGTAAAAACTTTCGCCCGGTAGCAGTTTTACCGCTGCCATGGAAGGTTTCAAGGAGGGGATCAAATGGCTGCATTCTCTGGCGGAGCAGGGACTGATTGATCCGGAGTGCTATACTCATGAATGGTCCCAGTATGTGGCAAAGGGCAAGGCGCACCGCTATGACGTGTTCTTCAGCTGGGATCCTGCGAATATCGATAAGTTGGAGGATTTTGTTCCTCTGCCGCCTCTGGCAGTGAACGGGCAGAGAATTATCACTCCTCAGAACGGTTCCTTTACAAGCGGTTACGAGGCATGGTTTGGCCAGGGAGGCAGTAAGTGTAATGAAAAAAATAATGGCGGATGCGCATATATAGTGCGTTCGGAAATCAAATTTGCTATTTGGGTAGAAAATAGAGACAGGCTGCGGGCAGATGCAGTCTGTCTCTATTCCGGTTATTTCCATTTATCCTGCCAGCGCAGCCGGGGCTTACCGTCAATAAACTCAATGGGCAGCCATACATAGTCTGCGATCTGGGTCCGGGCCGTTTTCAGCTTATTTGCGGCGTACATTTCCCTGCGTTCTTCTTCCGTGGCCTTGTAGTGCTCGGAATCATAGCTGCCTGCTATTACCCGGGTAAACAGGTCGGCGACACGGGCGTCCACATGGTACTCCGGAAGCCAGCGGTCCGCCATGGCCACGAAACGGTCCGTGCCCTCTATCCGGAAGATTTTGGAAATCTGGCTGTTGAAGGAGGCCCGGGAATCGTCGTCTATATGAGGATCACCCAGACTGGTAAATGCGCTGTCCCAGCTTTGGGCCTGAGCGCTGTCAGATTGATTGGGGACATATCCTGTCATGCCGCTGGTAAGCATGTATTTTTTCCCGTCAGCCTCAAAGAGCGCCGGGGCTTCCCGGGTGAAGGGCGGATGCAGGCCGGGGTAGCTTCTGGCGATTTCTTTCTCCGCGTGGAGATAGTCATCTGTCAGCTCCATACAGAGAATCATGGTGTGATCCGCATCGAAGTAAAGGTAGCCCTTTTTGTCAGAACTGTCGGCGATCAGATCAAAATCCCCTGCTTTATAGCCGCCGGGGCAATAATGCGCCTCTTTCATTTCATAGGGTCCCAGCAGACGGTCCGCCTGCCAGATGGTAAACGCAGCCTCCGGCCCCGATATCTTGATCCAACAGACATACTTCCCGGTTTTTTCGCATTTCAGAATATGGGGCCGGTCTACATATTTGGTGGGAAACAGCGGGGAGTTGGGATCCTCCAGTACCGGCGGAATTAAAAACCCTAAATCTGTCCAGTTGCACAGATCCGTAGAGGAGTAAACCTTGAGTCCCCAGGTCCAGATACCGCATTTCCCGTCGGTGTGTTCCTTGTTTTCCCCATACCAGTAGTAAACGCCGTCCTCATAAAATACTGCGCCGCCGTGGGCCTGAATACGCTCACCCCTGGTGTCCAGCCATGGCTGGCCGGGATAGATGGCATCCTGTCTATGTGTTTCCGGAGCGGGGGCTTTCGCTTTGTCGGCAGCGTCCAGGGCGCGGAAATACTCGATCAGCTTTGCCTCGCCGGGACTGACGGCATTTTCCGGTGTGTTCAGGGCGTTGAGGGCGTCATCCAGCCTGGGCAGAAGCTCGCCGCCTCCGGGCAGCCGGGAATAGTGCACCAGCTGTTCCACGGAAAGCTGCCTCGCCTGGGGATTGGTCTCGGCCATCTTTCGCATGCCGGGGAACATCTGGTCGAAAAGGGCGGCAGCCTGTTCGTTTTCCAGAAGGTGTTCGATTTTCATGCTGATATTGTAGATCATGTTTTCCCTCCATCTGACGCATTTTGTTCTGAATAATGTAATTGTAGAAGGGATTTCGGGAAATGTAAAGCAAGATATTCGCGTTATATACAAGATATTGTGTTACTTTTCACGGGTAGGGGCCGCCAGGTGTTTGGTATAAAGATAATTGACAAAATGAAGAACTGCTTTGATAATAGAGTAAAGAGAAACGCATGAAATAGAAAAAGCCAGAGAAAACAGAAGAAAAGCAGAAAAAAGTAGAAGAAAAAACAGAGAAAAACAGAAGAAAAATAGAGAAAAAATAAACAGAAGCATAAAAGAAAAACCAGAGGATTGGGAAGAAAGGACAGGAAGAAAGAACACGATATGACAAAAAAGGACAGAGACGACCTTGCCTGGGAAGAGGTCAGTACAGAGCATATTATTCAGGATGAATGGATTGATTTGAGAAGGTCTTCATATCGTCTTCCGGACGGGACCGTGTTTGAACCTTTTTACACCTACAGCCGCAAGGATTATGTAGTCATTGTGGCTTCTGACTGCGACGGAAATTATCTCTGTGTAAGGCAGTTCAGGCAGGGAATTGGGGAGGTCACCACCGAGTTTCCGGCGGGGGGCCTGGAGCGGCTTGAGGGGAAAGTACACAATGCCTGCGGCGAAGATGCCGGCGGCCAGAGCAGGCATTTTGAGGATGCGCTGGCCGCCGCCAAAAGGGAGCTTATGGAAGAGACCGGATACTCGTCGGAGGAATGGACGCATCTGATCACGATTCCTTCCCATGCCACCATAGCGGACAACTACGCTCATGTGTATATGGCGAAAAACTGCCATAAGGCAGGCGGACAAAGCCTGGACGAGACGGAGTTTATAAACGTGGAGCTTCATACGGAGGGAGAGATCCGGGAATTGATCGGATCCGGGAGATTTCAGCAGGCGGTTCATGTGATGGCCTGGCTGTTGGCACAGGAAGCAGATCAGAAGGGAGCTGCACATGAAGCTTGAATATGACAGAGAGCAGGTGGAAGAGGCTGTTCACAGAATCGTGAAAAGGACCATGCAGATGGATCTGACCTGGGACTGGCCCTGCGGCGTGGCTTACTATGGCGTTGCCGCGGCCTATGAAAGAACGGGAAAAAAGGAATATCTGGAGCTGCTGCAGGCAAGGGTGGATGAGCTGATTTCTCTGGGACTTCCGGAAACCTGGACGGTGAATACCTGTGCCATGGGGCATTGTCTGATGACGTTGTATGAGGCGGGCGGGCAGCCCCGGTACAGGGAGCTTTTGAAAAGCAAGATAGAGTATTTGCGGACAGAGGCGCTGCGTTTCGGAAATCATGTGCTGCAGCATACGGTGTCTCCCCAAAATGATTTTCCGGAGCAGGCGTGGGCGGATACCCTGTTTATGGCGGCATATTTGATGCTGCGCTATGGGGTGGCTGAGGAAGATACGGAATTGATTCAGGATGCCCTGAACCAGTGGTACTGGCATATCAATTATCTGCAGGATCCGGAAAGCGCATTTTTTTATCATGGCTATGACAACATATCGAAGGGACATAGAGGGATACAGGGGAATTTCCAGAAGGTGGATCCAGGGCTGGGGTCAGGGACTGGCGCTTGCCTTTCTCTGCGCAGTTTTGGGCTGCGGGGCGTCCTGAGGATCAAGGACAAGATACTGTATCTCTTCCTGCTGTGCCCGGGTGCAGAGGCAGATATAATATTGCCCTGCCCGGTATTCTGCAAGGCGGAAATGCTGCCTGGTGATACTTTGCGAAAGGTGAGCCTCTGAAGGGGTAAGCCGGATGGCAAAGCTGTCCGGGGCGGTGTGGAAGCCGGTGCCCAATGCCTTTACGAAAGCTTCCTTGGCGGGCCAGAGCCGGTTCAGGGCTTCCCGGCGGTCAGTCTCGGAAAGGCTTTCCAGGAAGGAGACCTCGTCGGGACTGAAAAATCTGCGGGCAATTTTCATAGTGCATCGCGGTTCCTCCACATCCACGCCCAAGGGCGAGTCTCCCAGGGCGCAGACCACCAGCATTCCGCTGTGGCTGAGAGAAAAATGCGGAGAGGGTCTGTGGGCCAGCATGGGTTTTCCCCACTGATTTTCCGTAAAAATCTGTTGCTCCCGGGGAATGTCCTCCAGAGACAGGGCATATCCCAAAAGCCACCCTGCGGCGGCGGTGCGGGCTCCGGCCTGGGGGCTGGCGGAAAGGGCGCGGCTCCTGCGCTTTGCGGGGAGCAGTGGGAGCCATTGTTTCCAGCGGTCATTTTCCAGGTAAGGCTGTATATTAAAAACATATAATTTGATCATGGAGATTCCTCGTGCCTGTGGCTTTTTGCTTTGGACAGTGGTTGTCTGCAATACTCTGCTGTATTCAGTTTAATACGGGGACTGCCGCATTTCAAGCCTGTCAGCTCAAATTCTCATGCAGGCTTGGAATTCGGCGTTGCTTTTCACGGGCAGGGGCCGGCGTGTGAACCTGTAACTTTGAAAATCCGGAAGGGATGTTCTGCAATGGCATGTAAGATATTGATTGTGGAGGATGACTCCAATATTGCAAAATATATTCTGGCCTGTCTGGCGGTAGGGAATTATGAAGGGGAGATCTGTGAGGACGGCTCCCGGGCAGTGGAGAAAATTTTAGGGGGCGGTTATGACCTGGTGCTGTTGGATGTGATGCTTCCCGGTCTGGATGGCTTTGAGGTGATGGAGAGGGTAAGGGAATGCCAGGTTCCCGTGATATACCTCACTGCCGTGCAGGATGTGGCCAGCAAGGTGCGGGGACTGCAGTCAGGCGCGGAGGATTACATTGTAAAGCCCTTTGAAGTCCTGGAGCTGCTGGCAAGGATCGATCTGGTGATGAAGCGGCATCATAAATCAGAGACCAGGTTTACTTATGGCGATATCCTGCTGGATACAGAGCGGCATCTTGTGCAAAAGGGTGAAGACAGGGTTTCCCTTTCTCCCAAAGAGTTTGATGTGCTGGCCTATTTTATCCGGCACCAGGATATTGTGATTTCCAGAGAGATGCTGCTTTCCGCAGTCTGGGGATACGGCTTTGAGGGAGAGACCCGCACCGTGGACACGCATGTACAGCAGGTGCGGAAGAAGCTTGGGCTGCAGGGGCGGCTGGTGACTGTGCCTACATACGGCTACAGGCTTTTGGAACGGGAGGAGTGATATGCGGCTCTGGCAGAAGATTTTTTTGCTGACGCTGGTTCTCACCACGCTGGCAGTATACGGAATTTCTCTGATGCTTTTGACCCGCAGTCAGAAAAACAGCCTTCTGCTGGCCAGGGAAAAAGCCCAGGCCCTGTGCAGCGCCGCGGCGGCAGAGCTGGGGCGTCTGATCCAGGAGGAAAGGGAAAGCAGCGGTCATCTGCTTATGACAAAGGCGGAACGGGAGCGCGTATTTACAGAATTTTGCCGCACGCAGGAAGAGGGGATTGCCATTCGGCTGTCAGAAGAGGCATTGTTCTGCGAAACGCTTCCTTCATGGGAGAACCAGGGCAGACATACAGCGTTGATTCTGGGAGAGGAAGCGGCCCGGATAGAGGTGAGAGAACCGGCCTTTTGGGAAGGCCGATTTTACTATATGACATTGGAAATGGACGTGACGGAGCTGACAGCCGGTTTCCGGGAGGAGCTGAGGTTTTGCCAGTGGGTGGGAGGAGCGGTATCACTGACCATAGCTTTTGTGCTGCTGCTCTCCATTTTGTGGCTGACCCTTCCGTTAAAACGGCTGGAAGCGGCCACAAAGCGGATTGCTGCAGGAGATTACCAATATCGCGTAAGTGTGAAGGGCCATGATGAGATCGGAGAATTGTCCCGGCATATGAATGCCATGTCGGAGGAAATCCAAAGGAATATCAATCAGGTGGAGGAGACTGTCAAAAACCGGGAGACCTTTATCGCCAATATGTCCCATGAGCTGAAGACTCCTCTCACCTCAATTCTGGGCTTTGCGGATATTCTGACCATTAAGGGAGATATGACCCAGCAGGAGCGGCGTGAATATGCCGCTGTCATTGCCGCGGAGGCCAGGCGGCTGAAGCTGTTGTCCTCCAGACTCATGGAGCTGGTTTCTCTGCAGGAGACAGAGCTTGTTCTGCATCCGGTCAATCTGAAGGAGCTGACGGAAAAAGCAGTGGAGGTGTTTACGCCGGTGTGTGTGGAGCGGCAATGCGCTGTCCGAAGCCGGCTGCTGTCGATTTGGGTTCAGGCGGATGAGGCGCTGCTCATGTCGCTTTTGCTGAATCTGCTTGATAATGCGCTGAAGGCCTCCGAACCGGGGCAGCAGATTGATATTATCATAAAAAAGGCACAGACGGAGGCGGTAATCCAGGTTCAGGATCAGGGAATCGGCATTCCCCGGGATCAGCTGGAGCATGTGACGGAAGCCTTTTATATGGTAGATAAAGCCCGTTCCAGAAAAAGCGGTGGTTCCGGGATCGGTCTTTCTCTGTGTAAGGCCATCGCACAGGCGCATCATGGAACCCTTGAAATTGAGAGCCGACAGAGCGGCGGAACCAGGGTTACGCTGCGTCTTCCGGCCCAAATTCCGGCGGAAGAGTCCAGGCAGGGTTGTTTCGATAACGGAAAGGAGGGCCCGCCCGGTGTGGGCGCGGGGGTATAAATTTGAAAAAAGTATCAATGATTATCACCCTTCTGCTGGCGTTTTTAGTTCTGGGAGCCGGGATCGCGGGACTTCCGGCGGTTTATTCTGTTTTTTTCGATCCTGAGGCGGCAGTGGAGGAAGACCTTCCGCAGACAAAGGAGGCTGAGGAGGCGGCGGACCGCTTTATGAAGTTGCTGCAATATCCCCTGTGGGAGGAGTCGGAACCTCTTACCCGGGAGGAAATAAGCCTTTTTGGGGAGAGCGCCGGAGATAATGTAAACAGTATGGTCAGCTTTCCCGGGCAGGGAATGTATCAACGGCTTTTTGAGCTGGTGGGTAAGGAGGCTGACGACAGCCTGTGGGATAAGCTTTCCCGTCGTAAGGGCGGGGGAGGTTATATTCTGCGCACCGCTTTCGAGGAGGACGGAAGAGAATATTTTTTGGCGGCGGCTTTTGACGGAAATGAGATTCCTTTTCTGGTTCTTTGTCAAAATACAAGAGAGCCCTCCGGGGAAGAGGTACGGGAGGCAGCGGCAGCTTTGCAGGCCCTCGCCGCGGACCCGGGCGATACGCTGCTGCAGGATTACCTTGAGAAGATCGACGCTGTCTATGAGCGCTGTGACAGTCATTGGATCCATCGTGTAAGGCTGTATCTTTCAATTCAGCCGGAAAGCGAAAGGATGCAGGAGCTTCCGGAACGGATACCGTTGGGAAGGTGCTGTGAGCAGGGGGACTGGCAGGCGAGTATGAGTAACGGAAAAGGAGTTCTTGTGTGTGTTATGGGACAGGGAAGTCTGGTACTGTATTATGACGCTGCAGAAGGATGCTTTTGCGGATACCGGCTCCTTTTGGGCGAAGCAGAGTTTATAAATTACTAAAATCAAAATCTTTGCAAAATTTTTGCATTTTTTGGGGGATTTCCTTAGAAAAAGTCTGATATCATGTCTCCAGCCGTGAAGCAGGGCAGAAATACCTGATAAAAAGCTTCGGCATGGAGGGTTAATATGAAAAGAAAATGGATAGCAGCAATAATGGTTGTTTCAATGCTGGCCGGGATGTGCGGATGCGCCGGCGCCGGGCCGGAAGCCCCGGAGGGCGGGGACTTGGAAGACAGTCAGACGGGATCTTTGGCAGACTCTCAGCCGTCAGCCGATGATCGGTCTTTTGGAGATTTCCAGCCCTCAGTCGATGGCCAGCCGTCCGGAGCTTCCCAGCCTGCTCAGGATTCCGGAACTGTAACAGGAACGGAACCGGATGATTTGCCGGAGGTGTATGTGCCGGCTTTATATGTGAGTGAGGAAGGCATTTTACAGATTGATGATACTGCCGTGGTGGATGGGATATCCTATCATGTGGAGAGAGTGGAATATACGGAAAAATTCGGAGACAGAGATCTGACGCACCTGAATGATGGTCTCAAGCCTGTGGACGACCAGGGAAGCTTTGTGGATGGAACCCGCTATTTGTTTCTGACGATCACCTTTACCAATACTACGGATGAAACCCGGGAGATTTGGAGGAACCAGGGCGGTATCTATACGATCAGCTCCCAGATGGAGACGATTCATGTGAGCGGTGAAGCAGTCTATTATGACGTTTACTGGGAGGGAGGCACCGGGGCGGACTGCCATCATTGGGTGCTGGAGCCGGGGGAATCCGTCACCAGCGAGGTGGGATGGTATGTAGACATAGCCGCGCAAAAGGCCGAGTATTCCTCATGGGAGGAGTGCTTCGGCTCTGGTGGAAGCATTCCCTTGTACTACATGGTCAAGCTGTATGACGGAGATAATGAAGGAAGCTATTTTATTGATCTGGGAGTACAGGCGGAGTGATTCAGACACTCCGCAGAAGTCTTACAATCTTGAAAAAATCATGATGGCCAGTCCCAGTATCACCAGGATGACGCCGGTGGCGCGGTTCAGGGTCTTGGGCTGGGCCTTATTGGCAAAAACAGCGGCGATCCGCGCCCAAAGAAGGGTGAACACCACGCACAGTGCCCACACGGTCCAGTCCGGGGCGCTTCCAATGGCGAAATGGGAGACCGCCCCTGTCAGCGCGGTAAAGGTCATGATAAACACGCTGGTTCCCACGGCAGTTTTCAGCTCATAGCCCAGAACAGAGGTGAGAATCAACAGCATCATCATTCCGCCGCCGGCGCCGACGAAGCCGCAGATAAAGCCGATCATTACGCCGCATATGACGGACTGCAGCGCCCGTTTTCCGGCGGAGGTATCCTTCATGGCCTCCTTTGTGGTCATCACCGGTCTTACGATAAATTTAATCCCCAGCAGGAAGGTCATGAATACGGAAAAGCCGCCCATAGTGGCAGGCGGAACCAGGCTTGCGACATAGCTTCCCACTACGGTGAAGGTCAGGACGCTTCCCATCATGATCAGACCGTTTTTAATGTCCAGGTTTTTATTTTTTCCATAGGTATAGGCGGACACGGCGCTGGCCAGCACATCCGAGGACAGTGCGATTCCCACTGCCATATAGGGCTCCATATCCAGAAAGGTAATGAGCATGGGGCTGATAACCGCCGCCGCGCTCATGCCGGCGAAGCCTGTTCCCAGGCCGGCTCCCATGCCTGCAAAAAAGGTGATAATTACAGTCAGCAGCAGATCCATTTCAGACGCCTCCTTTGATGATCCGGTTGAGATTGGTCTCCATCATACGAATCACTCTGTAAAAGTTTTCCCGGGATTCCCCGTCCACATCCTTAAAGATATCCTCAAAAAAGGCTGCCTGCAGCCGCCGCCCCTGATCGATAATAGGCCCGGCCTTCGGGGTGCATGTCAGAATGGTTTTCCGCCGGTCACCGGGAAAGGACTGCCTGTCCAGATAGCCTTCCCGTACCAGCCTGTCCACATTAACGGATACCAGATTTGCCTTGAGTCCCCGCAGCTCCACGATATCCTTGGCTGTATTGTAGGCCGGATTATTGGCCAGAAACATGAGAATATCGAAGGCCGTGGGCGGGATCTGCATTTCATGGCAGAAGGAATTGCACCGGATCCGGTAGGACTGAAAAAGATTATGAGCAAATTCTATGCTTACTTTCTGCTGCATTGTGCTCCTCCTGCTGGCTATTTCGGAATACACCGGAAGGTTCATTTACAAAACATTCATATTTGAATATTTCAATTTTGAAGTATATTAGCATGTTCTTTATTGAATGTCAATAGTTGCTTAATTATTATACAATTTTCGATTGTCAAGTGATTCCAGGTAGATTATACTGAAAGCGATATGAAATGAAATGCAGAAAGGAAGGTTGCGCCCATGGCGATTAAGGTAAGCGGAGAAAGACTATTTACGCTGCAGACAAAGGACAGCAGCTATCAGATGTATGCGGACGAGAAGGACGTTTTGCTGCACACCTACTATGGCAGGAGGATTGACGGGGAAAATCTGGCGGAGCTGATTGTCCGGGGAGACGTGGGGTTTTCCGGAAATCCGCCCCAGGCACAGGGAGATCGAAGCTATTCTCTGGACTGTCTTCCCCAGGAGCTGCCCTCCAGCGGCGTGGGAGATTACCGGGAGGACTGTATCCGGCTTCGTCATGCGGACGGAAGCACGGCGGCGGACTTTCGGTTTGAGAGCTATGAGGTTCTGCCCGGTTCCTACCGGATTCCGGGAATGCCCGCTTTGTACGACAATGAAAAGGAAAAGGGCGAGACCCTGGTGATCTCCATGCGGGAGGCGGCTTCCTCCATAGTGGTCCGCCTTTATTACGGAGTGTTTGAGGAGGAGAATGTGATCACCAGGGCGGTCCGGGTGGAAAACCGGGGAAAGGAGCCTGTGTATTTGGACAAGTGCCTTTCCTGCTGTCTGGATTATTCCTTCGGTGAGCTGGAGCTTATGACCTTTGTGGGGCGGCATGCCATGGAGCGCACAGTGGAGAGAAATCCCGTGGGACATACAAAGCTGGAAATCGGCAGTATACGGGGCGCCTCCAGCCATCAGTACAATCCCGCGGCGATTCTGTGCAGTCCCGGGACAACTGAGGACTGGGGTGACTGCTGGGGAATGTGTCTGGTATACAGCGGCAATTTCATTTTTTCCGCCCAGCAGGACCAGAGAGGCCTGATCCGGGCGGTAATGGGAATCCATCCCACGCAGTTTTGCTTTTGCCTGAAGGAGGGGGAGGCCTTCGACGCACCCCAGGTGATTCTCAGCCATTCCGGTCAGGGACTGGCCAGGCTGTCACACCAGTACCACCGGATTCTGCGGGAGCATATGTGCCGTGGAAAATATCGGGATGTAAAGCGCCCCGTACTGATCAACAACTGGGAGGCCACCTATTTCGACTTTGATCAGGAGAAGCTTCTGGCCATAGCCGAAAAGGCCGCCGGCCTGGGCATTGAAATGCTGGTGCTGGACGACGGATGGTTCGGAAAGAGAAATGATGACAACAGCGGACTGGGCGACTGGTTTGTGAATGAAAAAAAGCTGGGAGGCAGTCTGCAGCAGCTGGGAGAGAAAATTCACCAAATGGGCATGAAATTCGGGCTGTGGTTTGAGCCGGAGATGATTTCCGAGGACAGCGATCTGTACCGGGAGCACCCGGACTGGGCGTTTCAGATCCCCGGCAGGCAGCCCAACCGTTCCCGGAACCAGCTTGTGCTTGACATGAGCCGGCAGGAGGTGCGGGAGTATCTTTTGGAGCGGATGACGAATATTTTGTCAAAGGCTCCCATCGACTATGTGAAGTGGGATATGAACAGAAGCGTGTGTGATATCTACAGCCACGGCGGATACTCTGCGGGTGAGGTGTACCACCGGCATATTCTGGGGGTTTATGACCTGCTGGAGCGCCTGCTGGAGCGTTTCCCTCATTTGCTTCTGGAGGGCTGCAGCGGAGGCGGCGGACGGTTTGATGCGGCCATGCTCTATTATTCCCCCCAGATCTGGTGCAGCGATAACACGGATGCGGTAAACCGTCTGAGTATTCAGTATGGCACCTCCTTCTTTTATCCCGTAAGCGCTGTGGGCTCCCACGTTTCCGCGGTGCCCAATCATCAGACCGGAAGGAGCGTTCCCTTCCGCACCAGAGGGCATGTGGCCCTGGCCGGAAGCTTTGGTTACGAGCTGGATCTGAACCGGGTGACGCAGGAAGAGCAGGAGCAGGTGAAGGAGCAGATCGCCCAGTTTCATGAGTATTATGAGCTGACTCATACCGGCAGCTATTACCGGCTGTCGGAGCCGGCTGGAAGGCTCTGTGCCTGGGCCTTTGTGGATGAAAGGAAGGACAGGGCGCTGGTGACCCTTGTAATGACCTCTGCGGAGGGGAACCCGGCGCCGGTGCATCTTAAGGTGAAGGGACTTGATCCGGACAGGCAGTATCGCTGCAGTCTGAGCGGAGCGGTGCGCAGCGGAAGAACCTGGATGAACGGCGGGCTGACGCTTCCCTGGACACCTGGAGAGTACGAGAGTCTGCTGATTTTGTTTGAAGGAATGGAGGTAAGATAAGCATGGTAAGTCAAACCCTGCGGGAAGCCAGAAAATATGAGGAAATGACAGAGGGAAAAATAAACAGGGAGGAACGTCCGGCCTTTCATCTTGCGGCCAGGGTGGGATGGATGAACGATCCCAATGGTTTTTCCTTTTATCAAGGGGAATATCATCTATTTTATCAATATCATCCCTACAGCTCCTATTGGGGGCCCATGCACTGGGGACATGCCGTGAGCAGTGATCTTCTGCACTGGAGGCAGCTTCCCGCCGCTTTGGCCCCGGATTCTGCCTATGACAGGGACGGATGCTTTTCCGGAAGCGCCGAGACGCTTTCCGACGGCAGGCAGCTTTTGATGTATACGGGAGTCTTGAAGGAGACTCAGCCGGATGGCAGAAGCAGGGAAGTCCAGACCCAGTGCGTTGCGGTGGGCAACGGTCTGGACTACGAAAAATTTTCAGGGAATCCGGTTCTTACCGAAAAGGATCTGCCGGAGGGCGGCAGCAGGTTTGATTTTAGAGATCCTAAAATGTGGAGAGAGGCGGACGGAAGCTTCCGCTGCGTGGCCGGAAACTGTAACGGGGAAGGGGACGGACGCGTTCTGCTGTTTCGCAGTCAGGACGGCTTTCAGTGGAATTTCGAAAGGGTTCTGGCGGAAAATGGGGGGCGCTTTGGCAGAATGTGGGAATGTCCGGATTTCTTTTCTCTGGACGGCTTTCATGTGCTGCTGACCAGTCCCCAGGATATGATGCCAAAGGGCTTTGAGTATCATAATGGAAACGGAACTCTGTGTCTGGTGGGGCACTTGAATCCTGAAACCGGAGATTTTGTGGAGGAACATGATCAGGCGGTTGACTACGGCATAGATTTTTATGCGCCTCAGACGGTGCTGGCCCCCGACGGCAGGCGGATCATGATCGGCTGGATGCAGAACTGGGACACCTGTAACCTGCGTTCTCAGGAGCATAGCTGGTTCGGCCAGATGTCCCTTCCCAGAGAGCTGGCCATCCGGGAGGATAAACGGCTGATTCAGAAGCCTGTCAGAGAGCTGGACCAGCTGCGGTGCGGCCAGGTTCGTCATGAGAATGTGCCGGTGAAGGACGAGACAATCTGCCTGGAGGGAGTAGAGGGCAGGCAGGTGGACGTGGAGCTGCTCATCCGTTCCTTGGATCCGGAGAAGGTTTACCGGAAATTTGCGGTGCGGTTTGCTCAGGATGAAATCTGCCACACGGCGGTGAGCTTTAGGCCCTATGAATCCATCATACGTTTGGACCGCAAGTTTTCCGGCTCCCGCAGGGCCATCATCCACCAGCGCCGCTGTCAGGTGAACCATGACAACGGAACGCTGAAGCTTCGAATCATCCTGGACCGGAGAAGCGTGGAGGTATTTATCAACGACGGGGAGCATGTGATGAGCGCCGTGCTGGATACGGTACAGAGCGCCAGAGGATTTTCCTTTTTTGTGGATGGCGAAGCGGTCATAGATGTGGTAAAATATGAACTGAAGATATGAAACGAGGAGTTACTGTTCACGGAGTGGTTTCGCGAGGGGCTTTTGTGCACTGTCTGCACAAAAACCCGAAACAACGAGGAAGAATGGAGGCAGATATGAAAGAGTACGACGTAACGGCGTTGGGTGAATTGCTGATTGATTTTACGGAAAACGGAAAAAGCGGGCAGGGAAATCCTCTCTTTGAGGCTAACCCCGGAGGAGCTCCCTGCAATGTGCTGGCCATGCTTGCAGGGCTGGGACACAAAACCGCCTTCATCGGAAAGGTGGGCAGGGACTTTTTCGGGGAAATGCTGAAGGGAGCCATCCGGGAAGTGGGGATCGATGCCCGGTACCTGCGGATGGATGATCAGGTGCACACCACTTTGGCCCTGGTGCACAACGACGAGAGCGGCGACAGGGACTTTTCCTTTTACCGGGATCCCGGGGCGGATATGATGCTTGGAGAGGAGGAAGTGCCAAAAGAGCTTCTGCGCAGCACCAGGCTGTTCCATTTCGGAACGCTCTCCATGACTCACGAGGGAGTGCGCCGGGCCACAAAGAAAGCAGTGGAAACGGCAAAGGAAGCCGGAGCATTGATTTCCTTTGATCCCAATCTGCGTCCGCCCCTGTGGAAGGATCTGGAGGAGGCAAGAGAGCAGGTGCTGTACGGACTGGCCCACTGCCATATTCTGAAGATATCCGACAACGAGATCCAGTGGCTTACCGGTCTGGAGGATTACGATGCCGGGGCAGCGTGGATCCGGGAGAGGTTTTCCATTCCTTTGATTCTGCTGTCCATGGGTAAGGACGGAAGCCGGGCCTATTATCAGGGACGGATGGTGGAAGCGGCTCCGTATCTGCGGAATGATACCGTGGAGACCACGGGAGCCGGGGACACCTTCTGCGGCAGCGTTCTGCATTATGTGCTGGAGCGGGGACTGGAGAATCTGACGGACGGAGAGCTTGCGGAAATGCTGGATTTCGCCAACTGCGCAGCCTCTATTGTAACCACCCGGAAGGGTGCGCTGCGGGTGATGCCTTCAGGAGAGGAGGTGGAAAGAGAGCGGGCTGCCCGGAGAGTCTGAAAGAGGTGAAGGAAGCATGGTATAGTACAAAAGAAATGAGGAGGGACTGAACATGATATTTCAAATTTATGACGGAAGAACGGGCTGGCAGATATTAGGATGGATTCTGGTATTTGCGGGACTGATACTGGTAAATGAGATCGCACGCCGCAGCAAGGCGGGAGGAATGGCCTGCTTTTTTGCGCTTCCGGCGGTGCTGACCGTATATTTTATCGCTATTTATGTGGGCGCCGGCACCGGAGCCCAATGGGCTCTGAACAATCAGACCTATGTACATATGAACAGCTGGTTCCATTATGCAAAGCTCTATGCGGCGCTGGCGGGCTGTATCGGGTTTATGGTGCTGAAATACCACTGGGGAAAGCTGGGGAAATCCCACGGCTTTAAGGTGTTTCCCTTTGTGATCGTGGCCATCAATATCCTGATTGCGGTGGTGTCCGATTTCGAGTCGGTGATCCGCGCGGGCTCCGTCATGGGCGGATGGTGGAAATCATCGGAGGGCGTATGGCTTTACGGCGGATGGTGGAATATTTTAAACGGCATAGCCGGCCTGATCAATATTTTGTGCATGACCGGCTGGTGGGGAATTTATTCCTCCAAGGATAAAAAGGATATGCTGTGGCCGGATATGACCTGGTGCTTTATTCTGGCTTATGATATCTGGAATTTCCAGTATACCTATCTGAATCTGCCCACCCACGCCTGGTACTGCGGCTTTGCCCTGCTGCTGGCGCCTACGGTGGCCAATGCCCTGTGGAATAAGGGCGGCTGGATCCAGAATCGTGCAAATACATTGGCTCTTTGGTGTATGTTTGCCCAGGTGTTCCCGCTGTTCCAGGATGGAAGCAGATTTACCACCGTGTCGGCGGTATACGGCGCCGGCGGCGCAGCCGCAGCCTTTGGGGAGACAATGCCTGCCACGGCTAATCCTGCGGCGCAGGGTGTCATTTCCGTGATTTCCATTGTGGTAAATATTGTGGTGTTTGCCGTGATTCTGAAGCGGGCAGCCGCTCAGAAAAAGAACCCTTACACCAATGAAATTTTTACGGACCAAAAGGACTTTAAACAGGCAATGAGCCGGGCGGAATAGCTTTTTATGCCAGCGTGGAGACCTATCCTTTTGCAGATGAAAAGTTTGAGTACCAGTATCATGGAACCACTGAGATGTATGAACGAAGCGGTATATCCCGTTAAGCATTTCCCTTGTTTTTTCTCCTGTCAGAAAAAACAAGGGAAATTTTTGTATGTTTGATTACAATTCTTTTGACAGAAGCAAAAAACCTTCTTCATCAGGTTTGGGCTGCATATTTTCATTCATGGCGCAAGGATCAAAATTCATTTATAAATTGCAAATGTGAACAGGACAGTGTATAATGGAACAAAAACGTTTTTTTAATGCAGTGAAATCATTAAGGTGCAGGAGCGGGAAGGTATATGCAAATGGGAAAAATGGGACTGGCGGGGGCCGGCGTATTGATGGCAGCAGCCACATTGCTTTCGGGCTGCGGAAGTGAAGAGCAACAGGAACGTCCTTTGTCTGTGGAAAACGGAAAAATAGTGGATTACAGAGGGGAGGAGGTCATACTTCGGGGAGTGAACCTGGGAGGCTGGCTGATCCAGGAAAGCTGGATGTGCCCGGTGAACGGAGCGGACAGGGAATGGGCCAATCTGGATACTCTGGAGCTTTTGGAGAGCCGGTTCAGCGAGGAGCAGGTGCAGACCCTGCTGGATACCTACCAGGACAACTGGATCACGGAGGAGGATATCAGAGGAATTGCTGGGCTGGGCTGTAATGTGATCAGAGTGCCCTTCTGGTACAGGAATTTCATGAAGGACGAGCAGGGGACCTGGATCAATGACAATATGGACGAAAATCCCGGGTTTAAGCGCCTGGACTGGGTGATTGAACAGGCGGAGAAGAACGGAATGTACGTAATACTGGATATGCATGGCTGTCCCGGCGGACAGAGCATGGATCATTGCTGCGGAACGCTGTGCCAGAACAGGCTTTATACGGATGAGCAATGCCAGGAGACCATGGAGAAGCTTTGGATCACCATTGCCGAAAGGTACAAGGACTGTGTAACCGTGGCGGCTTACGACATTATGAATGAACCCCAGAATAACGGAGGATATGAAGGGGAAAACAGCTACGATCCCTGGCAGAAAGAGTCCTGGGAGATGAGCAACCAAATTTACGACAGAATGATAAAGGCCATACGCCAGGTGGATGAGGACCATATTATCACGGTGGAGGGAATCTGGAGGATAACCAATCTGCCGGATCCGGAAAAAATGGGATGGACGAATATGATGTACCAGCTGCATCTGTACGATGGGGATGAAACCTTCCGGGAGCTGGCGGCGGATCTGGCAAAGAGGTCGGAAAGGTATAATGTGGCGGCGTATGTGGGAGAATTTCAGAACATGCACGGCTTGAAGATCTGCAACGAGTACGGAATCAGCTGGACCACCTGGACATATAAGGGAACCAATGAAGATGTGGCGAACTTTTTCTGGTATTTCGGAAAGCCGGAAAGAGCGGACTGCGCAAATGATTCCTACGAAGAGATTCTTCAAAAATGGGGTGATCCGATCCGGACAGAGCATTTTGCCCAAAAGCTGGCGGTGGTGCGGCAGATCCGGGAGCAGGCGGGTCAGTAAAAGAGAGCCGTAAAGGGAGGGAAATAAAAGGAAGGAAAAGGAAGGAAGTAAAAGGAAAGAAAAGGAAGGAAGTAAAAGGAAAGAAGTAAGAATAAAGAAGTAAGAATAAAGAAGTAAGAGGAAAGAGGTAAACGGAGAGAAGTCAAAGGAGGGACAAGGGCCGTGAAGAGAATTACAATAAAGGATGTGGCGAAGGAAGCCGGAGTATCTATCACCACGGTATCCCATGCGCTCTCCGGCCAGGGAGTTTTGAAGCAGGAGACCAGGGACAGGGTGGCGCAGATCGCGAAGCGGATGCAGTATATACCGGACTGGAGCGGCCAGAATTTGAAATCTGCAGAGACGGGTATGCTGGGCTTTTTTACCTCGTCCATATCGGGCTTTTACGGAGTGTTGATGGAGGCTATGCACCATGAGTGCGGACTTCACGGCTATGAGATGGAGATTTTTATCATAGAGAGCGGCGAAAGGCTGCTCCAGCTTTTGATGGGAAAGCGGGTGGACGGAGCCGTGGTTCTGCACAGCGGACTGAAGGAGGAGCAGGAGAGGTTTTTGTATGATATGGAGTTTCCTGTAGTCTATCTGGACCGGGAGATCCGGGAACGGCATACCTCCAGCGTGCTGTTTGATTCCTATCAGGCGGGCCGTATGGCGGCGGAGTATCTGTATGCCCTGGGACATCGGAGAATTCTGACCCTGCGGGGCGTGGACTGGACCTATGACGGCCTGCAGCGTCAGACAGGCTTTGAGGATTATATGAGAGAGAAGAATTGTCCTGTGGAGCAGGAGTATAACATAAGCGCCCTGTTTAACCGGTTTGTGGCCTATGATGAGATTAAAGCCTTTCTGAAAAAAGGACTGCCGCTTCCCGATGCTGTCTTTGCAGGCAATGACGACAGCGCCTTCGGATGCATCAAGGCCCTGATGGAGGCCGGCTATTCCGTGCCGGAGGATATCAGTGTATTGGGATGCGACGATATTGAGCTGAGTCAATGGTACACACCGGCCCTGACCACCATCCGCACCCACATTACGGAGCAGGGAGGCCTGGCAATCAGAGAGCTGACGGAGCTGCTTTCCGGAAAGAAGGAGGGCCGGATTCACAGGATTAAAGGAGAATTAATCGAGAGAAGCTCCTGCCGCAGGAAGGGCGAATAAGGGAGTATACATTGATTGACAAAAATAAAAATGCCGTCTATAATAAATTTATATTTTAGTTTAGCCGGATTTTGAAAATCGGCAGATCCTGACATTGAAAACAAGGAGGGATTGTCATGGCATATATCAAGAGGGCGGCTGAAAACACGATTGCAGGGATATCAAAGATGTTTCCGGTGCTTTTAGTAACAGGTCCAAGACAGGTCGGAAAAACAACTTTACTGCAAAAGCTGGCAGAAGCAGAGAATGAAGCGGGTGAAAAACGTAAGTACGTAACCCTGGACGATCCTGATGCAAGATATCTTGCAAAACGCGATCCGGCCCTGTTTCTGCAAAGATATTCGGCTCCGGTATTGATCGATGAGATTCAGTATGCAACTGAGCTGCTTCCTTACATTAAGATGAGTGTGGATCGTTCAAAACGAAAGGGAGATTTCTGGCTTACAGGCTCACAGGCTTTTCGATTGATGAAAAATGTAAGCGAAAGCCTTGCAGGGCGTGTAGGCATTGTGAGTTTGCCGGGATTGTCTGATGCGGAAATATATCAGATTCCAAGCGAACCGTTTTCTACGGATCCCGGACACTTGATGAATCGCCTGGCTGTGGCAAAACCACGGGGATTAAACGAAATCTATCAGAGGATATTTAAAGGCTCTATGCCGGAGCTCTATGCGGATGAAAATGTTGACTGGGAAACCTATTACCGCTCCTATGTGGATACGTATTTGCAGCGGGATATTCGTGATTTGGCACAGGTTGCCGACGAGATGCAGTTTTATAATTTTATGACCATTGTAGCAGCGCATACTTCCAAACCGGTGGTATATGAGGAACTGGCGGGTGCGGCAGGCATATCGGCGCCGACGGCAAAAAAGTGGCTGTCGATTCTGGTGTCGTCACATATTATAGCGCTGGTACAGCCATATCACAACAATATCCTAAAGCGTGTCGTAAAAATGCCGCTGCTTCATTTTTTAGATACAGGTCTGGCGGCGTATCTGTTAAAATGGGGGAATCCGGAGGCTCTGGAAAGAGGCGCAATGTCAGGGGCCATATTTGAAAGCTATGTGTTTTCGGAAATTTACAAAAGCTATTGGAACGCCGGGAAGGAGCCTCCGATTTTTTATTACAGGGACAAAGATCAAAAGGAGATCGACCTGCTGATTTATCAAAACGGGGTGCTGTCTCCCATAGAAATAAAAAAAGCGGCGTCACCCGGGAGAGGCGCAATCAAAAATTTTCATGTTTTGGATCGGGTTTGTACAACAAAAGACTTTGGCGGAATGGAGACACTTAAGGTGCAGCTGGGAGCCGGAAGCGTTATTTGCATGGCTTCCGACCTGCTCCCTGTTGATGAGAAAAACTGGTATGTGCCGGTTTGGCTGATTTGAAAAAGCCACCCTCTGCGGAGGGCGGCTTTTTGCAGTATGGCACCATGCTGAGGAAAAGCTTTGGCCAGCGTTTTCCTAAAACGAGTCCGGCAGAACATTTCGTTTCAGACTGGTGTAGGCCAGCAGGATATAAACGGCGTAAATCAGGAAGAAAATACCCAGGGCGGCGCTGATGATCACGGCGGGGCCAAAGGCGCCTGTCATGACTCCCGGCTCCGGAGCCCCGCACAGGTTCAGGATAAAGGGTACTCCGATGAGGATGGGCGGTACTGCGGGCATGGCATAGTATATGGCGAACTGGGTCCGCAGGGTTTTTGACATCTCCCGCCGGTTCATGCCAAGCTTTTGGAGCAGCAGGAACTGGCGCCTGTAATGCGCTGATTCGCTGAGCTGCTGGATGGTGAGAATGGTGGCGGCGGTCATGGTGAGAGCCACGGCCAGGTAGTACAGAGGAAACACGGTGATGGCGGTCTGAGAGGCAATCTCCGCTTCTTCCCTGGCTTTGGTGGTTATATAATCCTGGGACTCGGTCCAATCCACGATCTCGTTGTGAAGGTATGTCATGGCCTCATACTGGTCCTGAGTCACCGGCACAGCTGTTTTGGCAGCGTAGGCTCTGTGGTGGACGGTCAGACCCTGCACGGCTTCATCCGGAACCACCAGGATATAACCGCGGCCATTGGAGGTCCAGCCGCCCTGAGCCAGATGTTCGGTATAAATGTCTCCCGGGGTCAGAGAAGTATTACCCAGAACCAGGGGCTGTGTGTACTCCTTCAGGCAGGGCTCCAGATAGGTCATGCAGTGGATGAGATACTGTCCTTCTTTCAGTTCTGCGGTCTTGCAGCCTGCGATGGAGCGCAGAGCAGCATAATCACTGTAGCTAAGAATGGGATCCTGATCATAGCTGTAATTGTAGTAGGCCGTCTGAGAGCTTACATAATCCAGCATCTGAGTGCTGCCGCTTAGATAGACCTGATACAGAACGGATTTTTCCACAGGAATAGTTTCTGTAATGTAGTCTAGATAGACGGAATGATCCCGCTGCATATCATCCATGCCGATATACAGGTCAAAGCATGTGTTTTCCGATGCCCGGCCCACAAAGATTCCGCGAAATACCAGCCCTGAGCCCTCACAGATGAAGGTGGCGGTAAAAAGTACGGAAATGACGGCCATGAGCGTTCCCATGGTGGCCAGCTTGGCGGTAAGGGTGCGGAAGACCAGCAGGCTTTGACCTCTGTACTTTTGCCAAGGCCGTTTGTCGAAAAATGCCGGAACCCCGGAGGCAAAGCTGAGAAAGAAGCCGAAGAGGAACAGGATCACACACCCTGCCCCAAGGACTCCCAAGGACATATTTCCGGCCATCAGCAGGAGGGTACCTGCCACACCCAGCACAATAGACACAGAAAAAACCCGGAGGCGCCGTCTGCCGGTTTGAATGACCACGCCCTCATTTTGCCTGTCATAGTAGATGAGGTCGTGGATTTTTGCCTTGCGGATATATCTGCGGCTCCGGGCCAGGGCATAGAGATAGATCAGAGCGAAGCTTGCCGCAGTCAGTGCCAGGGCAGGGACGGAAAAGCCGAAGGAAAAGTGGTAGGGCAGGCCGAAGAGAGCCAGCGTCATGGCCCGGAAGGCCTGATAGAGCAATCCTCCCAGAATGATGCCCAGTATCAGAGAACAGCCCCCCACGACCAGATTCTCCAGAAAGAACAGCCGGGCCGCCTGCTTGTTTTCCAGACCAATCAGAAGATAAGTGCCCAGTTCCCGGCCCCGGCGAAGGAGCATAAATCGGGTGGCATAGGCCACCAGCCAGCCAAAGACACAGAGCACTACTATATCGGCCAGAGCAATCAGCACCGGCAGCATTTCCATGGTCTGGGACAGGGTATTAATCTCCCGGGAAAATATCAGTCCGTTAAAGGAATAGAGCAGGGCGGCAGCCAGCACCACGGTGACAAAGTATACCATATAATCTCTGGCCTGGCGTCTGGCGTTGCGTAAAGAGAGTTTAAATAACGTCACTGATATCACCTCCTAACGCAGCCAGTACATCCAGGATTTCGTGGTAAAATATGGATCTGCTCCGGTCTCCCCTGAGCAGTTCGTTAAAGACCCTGCCGTCTTTTAAAAACAGCACCCGTTTGGCGTAGCCGGCACTGTAGGCATCATGGGTGACCATCAGGATAGTGGCTCCCATTTCCCGGTTCATGGTGTCCATGATGTCCAACAGGTTTTTGGACGATTTGGAGTCCAGAGCTCCGGTGGGTTCGTCGGCCAAAAGCAGAGATTGTCCCGCCACGATGGCCCGGGCACAGGCGGCTCTCTGCTTTTGGCCCCCGGATACCTGGTAGGGGAATTTGGGCAGAATTTCGGTAATGCCCAGCTTCCCGGCTGTCTCCCGCACCCGGTTTGGCACTTCTTTGGAATCGGCATGATTCAGGGAGAGCGCCAGGCCGATGTTTTCTTCAATGGTCAGGGTGTCCAGAAGATTGAAGTCCTGGAACACGAAGCCCAGACGCTCTCTTCGGAATCTGGCCAGCTCTGTCTCCGACAGGTCGGCAACGCTGACTCCGTCCAGCAGGATTTTGCCTGCGCTGATGGTGTCGATGGTGGAGATGCAGTTGAGCAGGGTGGTTTTGCCGCTGCCGGACGCTCCCATGATAGCCAGAAATTCCCCGTTCTCCACTTCGAAGCTTACCCGGTCCAGAGCTTTGGTGACATTGTTTTTACTTCCATAATATTTTTCAATATTTTGTACTTGCAGCATTGTGTACCTCCTTTGTCTGTGGGACTATCGTAAACCAAAAACAAAGGATGTTGTATCGAAGTGATATTGATTTTTCTTACAATTTTGTAAGGCAAACGCATATTTCACAGATTCTCTACAGGCTTTCCTTTGCGGGGAAGGTCAGTGTTACTGTGGTATCCGCGCCTTCCCGGGAGGCAATCTGAAGTCCCAGCTCCAGAAACGCGCCAGCTTTTTGCACAGATACAGCCCCATTCCGGTGGAATTGTATCTGTGACGGCCATTGCTGCCGGTGAAGCCCCTGTCGAAGACCCGGGGGAGCTCATGAGCGGGGATGCCGATTCCGTTGTCACGGACGGTGAGCTGTACCTGTTTTCCCAGAGGCCGTGCGGAGATTTGAATCACCGGATCTTTTCCGCTGTAGCGGGCGGCATTCTGGAGAAGCTGGCCCAGAATGAAGGCGGTCCATTTTTCATCGGTATACACAAAGCATTCCAGTCCCCCGGTCTCTACCCGGGTGCCGCTCTGGATCAGGAGGGTGCGGTGATTTGCCACAGCCTGATCCACGATTTCCGCCAGCCATATCCGGCGCAGAATGCAGTCCCGCTCCGGGCTTCCCACCCGGGCATAAAACAGGGCCCGTTCCACATGATCCTGAACCTGATCCAGCTCAAAGCTCATTTTGCGGCGCAGGTGAGACTCCATGTTCCGGCACATAAGCCGGGCGGCGGTGATAGGGGTCTTGATTTCGTGGACCCATTGTTCTACATACTCCCGGTACTCTTGCTGAGCGGCCCTGGCGTCGGATACCGCTTCGGTCATAGCCCGTCCCGCCCGGCGGGTCAGGTCGAAGAGCCGCCGTTCATACAGGCTCTTTGGGGGCGGGACACACTCGGCAAACAGATATTTCTGATCCAGTCCCTCCAAAATGGCCTCTAATTCCCGAAGCCGGATCCGCTGGCGGAAAAAATCGAACAGCTGCAGCGCTCCAAGGACTGGAACAAGAGCCAGAATCAAAATTATAAGAATTCCGGACTGGGTACCGGTTGCCTTGAGAAAGAGCACTGCCGACGCAATGCAGATTACCTGAATCAGAAGCCGGTCCAGGCGGTCAGATAGAAATTCTCCGATAGTCATAGCTGATACCCCATTCCCCGCCGGGTCTTGATAAAGCCGGGCAGGCCGATTTCCTCCAGTTTGCCTCGCAGGCGTGTTATATTTACGCTTAGAGTGTTGTCATCGATGTAAATTTGACTGTCCCACAGCTGATCGATCAGATCGGCCCGGGAGATGATCTCTCCGGCGTGGGACATGAGGAAGGCTAAAATTTTCAGCTCATTTCGTGTCAATTCCACACACGCGTCCCCTGCACAGGCCGTTCCCCGGGTCAGGCGCAGGGTTAATCCGCCCGCTTCCAGGACATCCGGCTCAGCCCCGCTGCCGGACAGAGCACCGGACCTGCGCAGAACTGCCTTGATCCTGGCCAGCAGCACCGGGATATTATAGGGCTTGGTAATATAATCGTCCCCGCCCAGACTCAGGGCCCGCAGTTCGTCCGAAGCACAGTCCCGGCTGGTGATAAAGATGATGGGGGTGGAGCTGTTCTTTCGGATGCGGGCGCACAGGGACATGCCGTCCCGGCCCGGAAGTCCCAGGTCCAACAGGATCAGGTCAGGAGAAGACGCACTGACCTGTTTGGGAACATCAGTAAAATCGGTAATAGCAGCGGTCTGAAAGCCTTCGTTTGCCAGCAAAAGGGCCAGCTCTTCCCGAATGGCAGGATCATCTTCGATAATCACTATTTTGGGCATATCATACCTCCTGTGAGACTTTACCATAAATTGCCATACGGCCATTACATGCCACGATTAAGGACATTTTACCACAGGAGCCGTAAATCGTAACCTTGCGGAAAAGGTTTTGTGAAAAAGTACAATTATTGCGATTTGATTTTGGGAATATTATATAAAAATTGAAAAAACAAAAACGTTTTGTTGACAAAAGGGATTATTGATATCATAATGATAAATAACAAAAACGTTTTTCTTTTTGGGAAGTTTGGCATATGTGTGAAATGCCGGAAGCAGTTCAGGAGACGAGGGGCAGGAGATGTTTGATATGAAGGGCAGGAGATGCTGTTTTGCGGCGGCTATGATGATGGCAGGAAGCTTATGCTTATGCGCCTGCGGCCGGACGGAGGATTCGGAAGCCGGAGGGAAAGCTGATTCCCCGGGCCGGCAGGAGAGTATGGAATCGGAAAATAAAGAAGCGGAAAATAAAGAAACGGAAAATAAGGAACCGGAAAACGGGGAATCCCGCAGTGGGTCTGAAGAAGGTGCAGATTCAGGAGCGGAGGGTCTTTTGGGAGAATCCGAAGAAAGCATCCTATCCGGCGAGGGCATCCTTTCGGGCAGAAAACAGTATCATTTGGAAAGCTTCGGCGAAAATGTCTGGTTTTTCTCTCCCCAGGATGATCCGGAGGCGGTACAGCAGGAGCTGGACGCGCTCTGGGGAAGGCAGGAGACCAATCAGTTCGGCGATGCCCGGTATGCGGTATATTTTCTGCCGGGGGAGTACGACGACAGTATCCGGCCCAAGGTAGGATTTTACACTCAGCTGGCCGGTCTGGGAGCCATGCCGGATGAGGTTTCGCTGTATACGGTGGGATGTGACGCCAGATGGCTGGGGGATAACAAAAATCATAACGCCACCTGCAATTTCTGGAGAGGGATAGAGAATCTGTCCGCAAGAGATTACGTGACCTGGGCAGTATCTCAGGCAACCTTTATGAGGCGGGTGCATCTGGAAAAAACCATATATCTGCATGATGCCAACGGCTGGAGCAGCGGAGGGTTTCTCTCCAACAGCAAGGTGGAGCTGGCGGTGAATTCCGGAAGCCAGCAGCAGTGGCTTTCCAGAAACTGCGACTGGGGCGCCTGGCTGGGGGAGAATTGGAATATGGTATTTGCGGGCATTCAGGAGGGAAAGACTCCGGAGGGAACCTGGCCGGAGCACGCCTACACGGATGTGCCCGTGGTGGAGGAGATCCGGGAAAAGCCTTATCTGACCTATGACGCGGAGCGGGGCTTTGGCGTATACGTTCCTGACGTGCGCCGGGAAGCTGTGGGCGTGGACTGGACGCCGGGAGAATTTCTTCCTATAGAGGATTTTTACATAGCCAGGCCCTTTGAGGATACGGCGGAAACTATCAATGCCGCATTGGAGTCCGGAAAGCATTTGTTTCTGACTCCCGGCATCTATCAGCTGACGGAGCCTATCCGGGTGGAGCGGGACGGAACCATTGTGCTGGGCACAGGGCTGGCCACACTGCGCTCCATGGAGGGAAATGCCTGTATGGAGACGGCGGGGGACGCCAGGATCACTCTTGCGGGAATTCTTTTTGATGCGGGCCCCGGTGAAACGGAGTATCTGCTGAAGGTGGGAAGCGAACCGGAAAAGGACCGGGAGACGCAGGCGGCACCGGAGGAAGGCGCAGTTCAAAATGAGTCTGCGGCGGAAGGAACCGGCGAATCGGAACCTGCCACGCTGCTGGCGGATCTGTTTTTCCGGGTGGGCGGCGCCAAGGGATATAACACGGATGTGAAATGCTGTGTGAACATATATCAGGATCATGTAATCGGTGACAATTTCTGGGTATGGAGGGCTGACCACGGCTCCGGTGTGGGCTGGGAGAAGAATCGGGCCGCCAATGGGATCCGGGTAGCCGGGGATGATGTGACCATTTACGCGCTGATGGTGGAGCATTTTCAGGAATACCAGACCATCTGGGAGGGAGAGAACGGGAAAATCATTTTCTACCAGTGTGAGATCCCCTACGATGTGCCGGATCAGGAGAGCTGGAAAAGCCATGAGGGTGCAGTTAACGGCTTCGCCTCCATAAAGCTCACCGATACGGCGAAGAATCATGAGTCCTGGGGGCTGGGGATTTACCTGTACAACCGGGATGCCCAGGTAGAGCTTCACAGCGCCATGGAGGTGCCGGAGGACGCAGATGTCCGTGTGCATCATATCTGTACGGTGATGATTACCGGAAATCCCGGTATGAGTCATATTATTAACGAGGAGGGCGACGGGGTAATGACCGGAGGCGCCAGAGCCGTGATCCTGGAGTGGGGCGGACAGTAGTTGACTTGGTTGTGACAGGCGGGAAGCGTTATTTTCCCAACAATGCTCTGCAAATAAGACAAATGGCAGGGCAAAGGCCTGTTTTCAATAGAAAAGGAGGATATTTATGAAAGTAAAGAAGGTTTTGGGACTGCTGCTGGCAGTGTCTATGACTGTGGGAATGCTTGCCGGATGCGGAAATGACGGAAATGATCAGCCTGCGGGCAACAGCACCGGACAGAGCTCCGGCGGCCAGGAAGGCGGAAACGGCAGCCAGGACGATGGAAACGGAGGGGATGCCGGCAACGGCCAGGAAGAGGCAAAGGATCCGTTTTACATGACCCTGGATCCCAATGTGAGCGGCGAGATCGACATTATGACCTGGTCGGGGGACAGCGTTTACCATACCGATATGGGACACTGGGACGCTTCCGAGCAGGAGGACCTGACAAGCGGTAATGTGGCTATGGTATATGCCATGGCAAAGAAATTCAATGAAATGTATCCTAATGTAAAGATTAATCTGTATGCCAAGACTGATGACGGAAACAGCAACGACACCTCCTGGAGCCAGGAGCTGGAAAATTTCCGGGCGGAACACGGAAAGTATCCTGACATTTACTGCTCCATGATGCTTCCCCAGGATGTGGCCGACGGCATGGTGGCGGATCTGTCCGTGTACAGCGACGATCCTCTGTACCAGTCCTTCAACAGCTCTATTATGGACATGATGAACTATTATGGCGTGCAGGCAGGACTTCCTCAGTATATGATCCCCTGGGGTGTGTATGTGAATCGTGAGCTGGCGGAGGTGAACAACATCGACGCTCCCGATCCCGACTGGACCATCGACGATTACACGGATTTTGTCACTTCGGCTGACAATACCAGGTTCTGGGGCCTGATCTACGGAGCTTCCTCCACACAGTTCATCGGCACCGGTGTAGATACCGTAAACGCCGCGCTGCGCGAGGGCAAGGAGGTGGACATTGCCTCCGATCAGGTTATGAGCCTGCTGGACTATATTCCCAAGTGGTCTTCCTCTGAAGTCTGGGCAAAGTACAACGAGGGAGCCATCGATGCATCGATCATGGATGACGGCGGATGGTGGAGCTATAAGTTCTTCTGCAAGAATTATGTGCTGACAAACGCAGGTGACCCCTGGTTCTTTAACTCTGCTGCTCTGGGACAGAACGAGGACGGCACATGGCCCGAGAATGCCATTCAGTCCGGCGACTGGGACATTTATCCCAGACCCTCCACGGATTACCGGGGGAACAACGTGGGTATCGTAATTGATCCCATGGCGCTGCACAATTTTGCGATGGATGACGGAGATCCGGCATTAAGCGATGAGGAAAAGGCAAGAATGGATCTGGCGTATGCCTTCGGTTCCTACTGGTGTGGTTCCACCGAGGCCATGCAGGCCAGAGCGGATCAGATGTACAATGACAACGGCACTATGAAGACTGCTCTGAATGATTCCTTCCCGCTGGTCACCGGCGAGGAGTTTGACAAACAGATGGAAATCTGGTACAACGGCGGCGGCCATGCCCGTTTTGCTGACGAAGATTTGATGCCCGGCTTCCAGTATGTGCTGCAGCTGTGGGAGGAAGGCGCTATCTACGACTACTCCGACAAGTGCTATCCCTGCAAGGTGATGGTGGACGGCACGGAGACCAGCTGTCTGTATGAGTGGGAAAACATGACCAACAGCGAAGTATCCGGCGTGGGTGAGAACGATCCCAGCTGGCTTGACACCATCAAGGCAAATCTGCCTGACTGGAATACGAAATCCAGAGAGAGGTTTGCGGAGGCTCAGGAGAACCTGAAAAAGGGACTGAAGGATTACTATGGACTGACCGACTCGGATTTTTAAGGAAAGAACCGGCAATTCCGCTGATGCGGGAAGGTAACAGTACAAACATCAAAGGAAGGGCTTGCCCTTCCTTTTCAAAAGGAGCACATTCATGAAGTCGAAAATGGCGGGGATCTTAAAAAAAGGAATCATATGGGCTGCCGTGGCCGCAGTGTGCGGAGGGGGCCTTTATCTGGTTTTCAGCAGGAACCATGCCGAATACGTGGAGGATGTCAGCCCTGAGGAACTGAGGCAGGCCTATGAACTTTTGTCAGGTTCCCTTGTCTCTTCGGACTACATGTATACGGATTATCTGATGTACCTGGACGAGGGTCCGGGTGCGGGAAGCCATACGGCGTCTCCCAGGGGAGGAACGGCTTATGAGCCGGACCAGGGACAGCCGGCCTACGGGGAAAAGGCTTCGGTTTTGAGGTATGGGGAGAGTGTTGAGTATAAAGTAAATGTGGATCAGGCAGGGGTCTATTATCTGGCGGTGGATTATTTTTCCGCCGGAAATTCCTATCTTGACTATACGGTGGAGGTAAACCTGAACGGCAAAGCTCCGTATCAGGAGTGGAAGACCGTGGAGCTGTCTCTCTACTGGCAGGATTCCGTGGAGGAGTATCTGAAGGATCGTTACGGGGATGAGATCGCCCCGGTTCAGAGCAGAGTGGAGCAGTGGAATCACACGTGGCTCTACAACAATACATACTCCTCCACCCATCCCTTGTATATGACCCTGGAGGCGGGGGAAAATGTGATCACATTGACAAACCGCTCCAATGACGGGCTGGCGCTGGGAACGCTGTACGTGGAGGCGCCTGGGGATGAGACGCCCTCCTATGAGGAATACAGGGCTATGTATGCGGGGGAACAGCCGGTATCAAAGGACGATACCATTGTCATTGGTGCCACGGATTATCTGATCAAAAATTCCGCGGAGATCATCTACAAGTCCACTGCGGATCCGGCCATGACGCCCTATGATACGGAATACAAGCTGTTAAATACCCTGTCCTGGACCAAACCCGGCAACCAGATCAGCTATGCGTTGACGGTGGAAAAGGCGGGATTGTATCAGCTGGGTTTCCATTACATGAACAACAAGGAGGAGTTCCATTCCTACGAAAGCATCCGCATTGACGGAAAGGTGCCCTTCAAGGAGCTGGAGTGCTATGCCTTTCCCTACAGTGACAGCGGCTGGGCCAACGAGGTGCTTTCGGATGGGGAGGGAAATCCTTACTATATTTATCTGTCTGCCGGGGAGCATGTGCTGACCCTGAAGACGGAAATGGAGCCTGTGGTGTCCGCCTGGCGGTACGGACAGCTGATTGCGGAGCATGTGACGCAGCTTTCTCTGGACATCAAGAAAATATCCGGTCAGGATGCCGACAAGCACAGGACCTGGAAGATGACTCAGTATCTTCCGCAGATACCGGATTATCTGGCGGCGTACAAGACCATTCTGCAGCATATCCGGTTTGAGCTTCAGACGGAATCGGAATTTGGGATCAACGGGGCGATTCTGACCTATCTGGATAAGGCGGAGATCTTTATCGACGATATGGCAGAATACCCGGACGAGATCGCTTTGTATACCACCAGCCTTACCGGAGCGGACAATTCCGTTCTGGTGGCGGTGAGCAAGTTTACGTCCTCCGTTATGACCGTGAATTTTTCGTTGGACACGGTTTATGCTTTCGGCCAGGATCAGATGCCGAAGGCCCGGGCCGGCATTTTTGCCAAGGCTGCCGATGGTATCCGGACCGTGTATTATTCCTTTGTGTCGGACAAATACAAGACCACCTCGGCCCAGGAGGATGAGCTGAATATCTGGGTGTCCCGGGCGCTGACTCACGTGGATCTGCTGCAGAAGCTGGCGGATACGGAGTTCACCCCCAAGACGGGCATTAAGGTAAAGATTTCCGTGATGCCGGATGCCAACAAGCTGACCCTGGCCTGTGCGGCGGGAGAGACGCCGGACATCGCGCTGGGACTAAGCTCCCACATGCCCTTTGATCTGGCCTGCCGCGGCGCGCTCTATGACCTGACTCAGTTTGAGGATTACTGGCAGGTGGCCAACCGTTTTGTGGCGGGGGCGCTGGTACCCTACACCTACAACGAGGGCATCTATGCCATGCCGGAGACTCTGGATTTCGACGCGGTGATTTACCGCACGGATATTTTTGAAAACCTGGGACTGGAGGTGCCGGATACCTGGGATGAGCTGGTGGATCTTCTGCCCAGCCTTCAGAGGTACGGCATGAATTTCTACCATAACATTTCCTCGGGTGTGGGCTATAAGTGGTTTTACCAGACCACTCCCCTGATTTTCCAGAACGGGGGTCAGCTGTATGCGGAGGACGGCACCATGACGGCCATCGACCAGCCCGGGGCGGTGAAGGGCTTAAAGCGCCTGGGAGAGCTGTTTGTGGCTTATTCCCTGGACACCCAGGTACAGGAATTTTTCAATTCCTTCCGCTATTCCGTGCTGCCTATAGGCATTATTGACTCCAACACCTATGTGCTGATCAAAAACGGCGCCACGGAGCTGGAGGGGCAGTGGAAGCTGGCGCCGTACCTGGGAACGGTGCAGGAGGACGGCACTATAAACCGTAATTTTGTTGCCAATGGCAGCGGAGGCGTGATTTTTGCGGCTACCAAAAGGGCGGCAGAGGCCTGGGAGTTTATGAAGTGGTGGACCAGTGAGGAGACTCAGGTGGAATATACCTATACCCTGCGCTCTACCTACGGCGATACCTATTTCTGGCTTCCCTCCAATGTCAATGCGCTGGAGCAGGCGCCCATTGACCAGGAGGATAAGGAGATTATTCTGGACATGGTGCGTGAGCTTCGGGATGTGCCCAGGACTCCGGGGCAGTATCTGCTGGAGCGGTCCATTTCCGATATCTGGAACGCCATGGTATTTGACGGAACCTCCGCCCAGGTGGCGGCGGACGAGAAGGCGATCGCAATTAACCGGGAAATCCGCAAGAAGATGCAGGAGCTGGGCTATTATGACGGGAACGGAAACCGTCTGAAGGAGTATGTAATCCGGGATGTGGATTGGATACAGGAACAGATGGACCGTGCGAAAGAGGGAGGTGAGCAGGCATGGAGCAGGTAAAGAAGGGAAAAAAGAGAAGAGGGTTTACAAAGGAAGACGGTAAGGCCTATCTGATGCTGCTGCCTTATATTATTCTGTTTTCCACCTTTATTCTGGTTCCGGTGGTCATTGCCATAGGCCTGTCCTTTACATACTTTGACGTGATCAACAAGCCCTCCTTCACCGGACTGCTGAATTATATCACCCTGTTTACCCAGGATGAGGTGTTTCTGAAATACGTGCTGCCCAACACCTTTCTCTATGCGCTGATCGTAGGCCCGGGCGGCTATGTGATATCCTTCCTGCTGGCATGGATGCTGGCCCAGATCCAGCCCCTTCCCAGGACGATTCTGGCGTTGTGCATCTATACGCCCTCCATGCTGGGCGGGGTGTTCATCGGTGTCATCTGGAAGACCATTTTTTCCGGCGACCAGTCCGGGTGGTTCAACAGTATACTGCTGCGGCTGGGGCTTATCGATACGCCCATTCAGTTTCTGCTGACCAGCGATTATTTTATGCTGATTATGATTATTGTATCCCTGTGGTCGGCCATGGGAATCGGCTTCCTGTCCATGATATCCGGTATCCTGAATATCGACCAGGAGCTGTATGAGGCGGCCTATGTGGACGGCATCCGGAACCGCTTCCAGGAGATTGTATACATTACGATACCCTCCATGAAGCCCCAGATGTTCTTCGGCGCAGTCATGGCCATTGTCAACGCCTTCAACATGGGATGGATCGGCGTTACCTTAAGCGGCGCCAATCCCACGCCCAATTACTCCGGCCAGCTGATTACCAATCATATCGATGATTACGGCTTTCTGCGGTATGAGATGGGATATGCGGCGGCCATTTCCGTGGTGCTTTTACTGGTGGTGTACGGCTTCAATATGGCGGCGGGCAGGCTGTTCGGCGACAACGATTAACAGGAGGCAGAGAGGATGTCCATGAAGAAGAGGAAGAAAAGGCGCGGAGACTTTCAGGGGTCCCGCATTAATCCCAGAAGTTTTTCCAAGGGGCAGATCAAGTTTTACCTGATTTTGATTCCGCTGGCCCTGTTTATGATCCTGCCGGTAATCATGCTGATCAATCGTGCGTTTATGCCGCTGGGGGAGCTGTTTGCATTCCCGCCTCATATTGTGGCGCACAACCCCACCATGAATAATTTTAAGAATCTGTTTGCCCTGTCCGAGACCACGGGTGTTCCCATGCTGCGCTATCTGCTGAACTCCGTGCTGGTGACGCTGCTGACGGTGGCATTGAATCTGGTGATCACCATCCTGGGAGCTTATACCTTTGCAAAAAAGAATTTTAAGGGGAAGCCGGTTCTCTTTGAGATCAATCAGCTGGCCCTGATGTTTGTGCCCACGGCGGTAGCGATCTCCCGGTATCTGGTAATTACCACGCTGCACCTTACGGACACCTGGCTGGTGCATGTGCTGCCGCTGGCCGCCATGCCGGTGGGATTGTTTCTGGTGAAGCAGTTTACGGACCAGATTCCCGATGCTCTGATTGAGGCGGCTGTCATGGACGGCGCCCGGGAGCTGACCATCATCCGCAAGATCATTGTTCCGCTGATCAGACCGGCGCTGGCCACTTCCATTGTGCTTACCTTTCAGCAGGTGTGGATGGCCACGGAGGCCTCCAACAATTATGTGAACAATGACACCATGCGCACCCTGGCCTATTACCTGAATTCTCTGTCCACCAATAATACCATTGCGGCGGCGGGTATGACGGCGGCGGCATCGGTGCTGCTGTTTCTGCCGAACCTGGTCATTTTTATCTGCATGCAGTCTCAGGTCATGAACACCATGAGCCATTCGGGCATCAAGTAGGAGGGAGGAAAAGCCGCGTCCAAGGACGGACGGCATAAAAGGATATGAAAATGAGAAACTTTAACATGATTAGAAATATCCTGTTCCTTCCCATGGCGATATTCCTGATCCTGCAGCTGCCCATGAGTGTGAGCGCCAATCGGGCCACCTCATACACTTATGCGGCGGACGAGGATAAGCATTGGGAGAGGACACAGGACGCTTACCTTCCCGATAAGACAGTGACGGGGCTGGGGCTTTCCTCACCGGAGGATCTGTTTATCGATGAGGACAACATGCTGTACATAGCGGATACCGGCAACAGGCGCGTCATCAAGTATGATATCAACAGCGGACAGGTGGCGGGGATTTTGGAAAACGGGGAGTTCACCGGTCCCAGAGGCGTCTATGTGACGGAAAACGGCGATATTTATGTGGCCGACACGGGGGCCAAGGCCGTTTTGATTTTTGACAAGGATTTCAACCTGCTTAACAAGCTGACCCGGCCCGATGCGCCGATCTTTGCAGACACCAACTACGAGCCCAAGCGGGTGGCTGTGGACGGAGGCGGTAATGTGTACCTGATCGGCGAGGGCGTGTACAACGGCGTGATCCAGCTGGCCAGAATAGGGGAGTTTTTGGGGTATTTTGCGGTAAACGACGCTGATCTGACCTTTTCACAGCGTCTGCAGCAGCTGATTTTTACCAGGGCTCAGCTGGCCAATCTGGTGGACATTAATCCCACGGTATTTTCCAATGTATTCGTGGACAGAAACGGTATTGTCTATACCGCCACCAGCGGCACCCACCGCAACGGCATGAAGAAGCACAGCACCAACGGCGGTAATATGTTTAAAACAGATGTCTGGTCATTTGATGACCTGACAGATGTGTACGTGGACGGCGAAGGGCTTATCTACGCCTGCTCCGCCTCGGGCTATATTAACATTTATTCTAAAAACGGAGAGGAGATCTTTGAATTCGGCTCCTATGTGACCACGGTGGATATTGCCGGGCTGTTTACCAGCCTGCCCTCTATCGCCGTGGATGTGGACGGCAATATCTGGGCGGTGGACGGCGCCAAGGGCTATCTGCAGTCTTTCCGGCCCACAGAATATGCGCAGACCGTATACACGGCCATGAACCTGTACGAGGAAGGGCGCTACGAGGAGGCCATGGAGAAGTGGAACGAAGTGCTGCGGCTGAACCAGATGTCCGTGCTGGCACATAACGGTGTGGGCAAGGCCTATCTCCACGCGGAGGACTATGAGGCGTCCCTGGAGCATTTCAAGGTGGCCAACAACAAGGAGTACTATTCGCAGTCCTTCTGGGAGGTGCGAAATACCTGGATTCAGAAGTGGATGGGGCTGGTTTTGGGGCTGCTCATAGGTCTGCTTGTGCTAAGGGGGATTGTGAAGGCCGTAGACAAAAGGCACGGAGGGCGTCTGGCCCAGGCAAAGCTGAAGGCTCATGCCAGGGCGGAAACCATTCCCATATGGAAGGATATTCTCTATGCCCTGAAAACGCCCAGACATCCCATGGACTGCTACTACGAGATCCGCAGGTACAGACAGGGCTCCGTTGCCGCGGCAACAGTGATATATGCATTGTTCTTTATTGATTTTATGGCCTATAAGACGGTGAAGGGCTTTATCTACCAGACAGTGAAGGTGGAGAATATGGACATAGGATCAATCGTGCTGGGATTTTTCGTTTTGCTGGGTCTGTTTATTATCTGTAATTATCTGGTAACCAGCATCAACGACGGGGACGGAACCTTCCGGCAGATCTTTATGATCCCGGCCTACGGCCTGATGCCTGTTATGATCGCCCTGCTGGCGGTGACCTGTGTGTCCTATGTGCTGACCTATAATGAATCGTTCCTGCTGACGCTGGCGCTGCTGATCGGAGTTGTCTGGAGCATTGTCACCATCTTCATCGGTCTGCAGACAGTTCATGATTATACCTTTGGGGAGACCGTAAAAAGCGTCATCCTGACGGTGGTGTTTATGATCATTGTGGCGGTGATCGGCATTATTATCTCCATCATGTGGAACAGCCTGTATACCTTCCTTACTTCCGTCGGAAAGGAGATGATCCAGAATGTTTTTTGATAAAAGAAAAAAAGGCAGAAAAATGGTCCTGGCGTTGATTCTGGCCGTGGGACTGGGGTCAGCCTCCATTCCCGCCCGGGCCTATGTGTCCACCAACCGGGATACGGGGACGGCTCCCGAACGGGCGGAGTATACGCCGGCTGAATATGAGGATTATGAGCTTTTGCTGGAGACTGGCACCGTGAAATATTACTGGCGGGAGGATCGGGATGTGCTGGCAGTGGTGGATAAGCAGACCGGGTACTGCATCAAGACCGGCGCGGATCTGCCTTTTCCCGGGGACGTGAAGGATGCGGTGAGAGCCCTGGAAAAAGCGGACGCTTCTTTGGAGGAGATTCTGGAGGCGGCGGAAAGCTATCCCGACGATCTGAACAGTACTTATGTGGGAATCGCCAACTCCCTGATCACGCTGGAATATTATGACAGCGATAAGATTAAATACATTTCCTCCGCCTCGGAGGAGGACGCAGAATCTGCCTTAAGCAAGGTGGAGGAGGGAAAATATTGTCTGGACATTCAGTTTCGGAAGCCCCAGGTACAGATGAAGGTGTATCTGACGCTGGGGGAGGACAGCATCGATTACTATATCCCCTTTGAGGAAATGTCCGGAAGCGGCCTGAACAGTCTGGCGGCGGTGGATATCACGCCCTTTCTGGGCGCCAGCGGAGGCCGCATGAATGTGATGAATCCGGAGACCATGGAGTGGGAGACAGTGGACAGCTACCGGGTGCCGGGCTATGTGCTGGTTCCTGACGGCAGCGGAAGCCTGATTCGGTTTGTGGACAATACCTCCGTGTTCAACCCCTATGAGGGCGACGTATACGGCAAGGATTACGCCACGGAAACCAACTACAGCTTTGCCTATTATGACGATGTTCCGGTGAAGGATCCGGTGATGCCGGTGTTCGGCATTGCCCACGGAAACGGGCAGATGGCCTTTGCGGCCTGGGCAAATCAGGGTGCGGAATATATGGACATCGTGGTAAATCCCGATGGCACCAAGGCTACCACCTACACCTGGGCCTATCCCAGATTTGAGCTGAATATCAACTATTATCAGCTGTACGACGAACAGGGCAGCGGCTTTTTCAAGCAGATGGATGAGATTTACCGCTATGATATTGACATGACCTATGCCTTCCTGTTTGGGGACGGAAGCGACGGTACGCCTGCCGCCGATTACACTGGCATGGCCAGAGTTTACAGAGAGTACCTGATCCGCCAGGGAGAGCTGACGGTGAGGGAGCCTGACAGCCAGGATATTCCCATTCGTCTGGATTTCATTATGGCGGATTCCAAGAGCGGCATTGTGGGCAGCACCCAGGTAGAGGTGACCAATACGGAGGATGTAAAGGAGATTCTGGAGCAGGTGATGTCCAGGGGCGTCACCAATATCAATTCGGGACTGCTGGGGTGGCAGAAGGGCGGGGAGAGCCTGTCCAAACCCTGGAAGATGAAATTTTCCGGCGCTGTGGGCAGCAGGGGAGATTTTAAAGAGCTGATCGAAGAGTTTGCCGGAAAGGGAATAGATATTTCCCTGTCCCGGGACACGGTGACCATCAACCGGAAAATGGTAAATTATTACAACACGGCGGTAAAATGTATCAGTGACTGGTACCTGAGCATTGACAAGAGCGCTATCCTCCCGGACAATGTCCCCACCGCACTGTTCAGCTATGCCACGCCGGTGAAGACGGCTGAATGGACAAAGAAGCTGGCAGACCAGGTATCCGGATTTTCCAACAGTCTGACGCTGACCAATATGCCCCATGTGCTCACCTCCAACTGGAGCCGGGACGGCGTGGTCACCAGTCTGACGGAAAGCGTGGAGCTGTACAGAAGCACTCTGGAGCAGATCCGGCAGGAGACCAGGCTGAATCTGGAAAATCCCAACAGCTACCTGTGGAAATATACGGACCGGTATCTTCAGGCTCCGGTGGGAAGCTCCCAGTTTATCTTTGAGACGGACGCGGTGCCTTTTCTGGAAATGGTGCTTCACGGAACCATGGAGCTGTACGGCCCCTACGCAAACTTTTCCTTTTACACCCAGGACTGTATCCTGCAGATGATCGACTATAATATTTCGCCGTCCTTCATCCTGTCCAGGGAGCCCTCCTACAAGCTGGGGGATACCTTTTCCGCTAATTTTTATTCCACGGAATACACCCTGTACGAGGATCTGATTCAGACGGTGTACAGCCAGGTCAACGGTGCCTTGGGCCAGGTCCAGGGCTTTGAATGGACCAATCGTCTGGTGCCCGAGGACGGAGTGGTGATCAATGTGTATCAGAAGGATCAGGAGACCAGATATATCATTATCAATTACACGGAGCATGAGGTGACATACCAGGGAATCACCGTCAGGCCGGAGAGCGCGGCGGTAAAGAAAGGAGTGACAGGCAATGGCTGAGAAAGCTGTAAAAAATACAGTGAAAGAAAAACCCACAAGGAGCGGGCGGACAAAAAGCTATGAGAAGCGTCAGAACCGCCTCGGCTATGCCTTTATGGCGCCCTGGATCGCAGGTTTTTTGCTGTTTACCCTGTTCCCCTTCGGCGCTACCATCGTCCTGAGCTTTTGTAATGTGAGCACCAATGTCACCGGCTATAATATTTCCTTTGCGGGTCTGGAGAATTATTACACGGCCTTTTTCCGCAACACGGAGTTTGTGCCGGCTCTGGGATCCTTTCTGGGCATGGTTATTCCCTATACCTTTGTGATTTTGGTGGTATCCTTTGTGATGGCTTATCTTTTGAACAAGATCCAGCTGGGCAAGGGGTTGATGAGAACTATTTATTTCCTGCCCGTGATCATTATGTCCGGGCCGGTCATGAGCCAGATTCTGGATAAAGCCGACGAGACGGTGCAGGCGGCACAGGGGCTGTACAACGGTTATGAGGGAGTGCTGATCCTGAATATGATCCGCAGCTATTCCCCCCGGATCGCCATATTCATGGAAGGAATTTTTGACCAGCTGACCATGATTTTGTGGTTTACGGGAATCCCTATCGTGCTGTTTGTCAGCGGCCTGCAGCGCATCAATATCTCATTGTACGAGGCGGCGAAGATCGACATGGCCAACGAATGGCAGATCCTGTGGAAGATCACGATTCCCATGATCAAGCCCACGGCTCTGGTGGCGGTGATCTTTACCATTGCCCAGCTGGGCACCTATGACACCAGCGCTATCTATTCCCTGATCAAGACGGCCACCAACAATACCAACGGCGGTTTCGGCTTTGCCGCCACCTATTCCTGGATCTACTGTATCGTTGTGCTGATCGTTATCGGACTGGCGGTTTTGCTGTTCCGGGACCGGCCGCCCAAGAGAAGAGATATCTGGTAAGGGGGAAGAAACATGAAGGGAATAAAATCGAAAGAAATAAGCGGGAAAAAGAGCTTTCGGAAGCACGATTTGAAGTGGTGGAGAAACAAGATTGCCAGATGCGCGGTTTATTTTGTGCTGATCTGCGTGGGATTTGTCTATCTGGAGCCGATTTTTGAAATTATTGCAAAAACCTTTATGTCCACGGAGGACATTATCGATCCGTCGGTAAACTGGGTGCCCAAGAGTCTGTCTCTGAACAATCTGAAGGTGGCATCCACAGTGATGAAGGCAGGTCCTACCCTGCGAAATACCATATTGTGGTCCGGCGGAATGGCCCTTGCCCAGACGCTTGTGTCTGCCATGACCGGGTATGCCTTTTCCCGATATGATTTTAAGTTCAAGGGCTTTTGGTTTGTGATGATTGTCCTGGCGTTTATTATTCCCACGCCGGTGACCATGATTCCCAGACTGATGATGTTTGTGACCGTACAGGAGGCCACGGCGCTTCAGCTGATCGGCACGGCGATTCCCCAGGTAAGCATGGCGGTGCTTGGCCAGGGAGTGTATTCCACGGTGCTGATCCTGATTTTTTACACGGCCTTTAATATGATTCCCAGGGTGCTGGACGAGGCGGCCCAGATCGACGGGGCTTCCTCTCTGAAGATTTTCTGGTTTATTGTGGTGAAAATGTCCGCCACCACCATATTGGTGGTATTCCTGTTCTCCTTTGTGTGGAACTGGAACGAGACTTATATCACGGGCACGCTGCTTAGGGGAAATATTGAACTCCTGCCGTCAAAGCTGAATATGTTCAACAGTGAATTCAGCAGTCTGGTGTCGGCACAGGGCGGCGCCTTCCGGCTGAACAAGGCATATAAGATGGCGGCCACGCTGATCTCCATTTCTCCGTTGCTGTTGTTATATGTATTTGTGCAGAAGCAGTTTATCCAGGGCATTGAGAACACGGGGATTACCGGTGAATAACGGGAAAGGAGTTTCAGGCTTGAAGAGAAGATTTCTTGCGGTCCTTCTGGCGGCGGCGCTGGCTGCCGGAATGGCAGGCTGCGGACAAAAGGAAGGAGAGCCTGGCGAAAAGGGAGCGGCTTCCGGCCATGGTGCGGAGACCTCTGATCCGGAAGCGGAAGCCGCCGGCCAGGAGGCGCAGGCTTCCGCTTCCGATCAGGGAACGCAGTATCACACAGGCACCAAGGTTTCCAGGGCTTATGTAGATCCCTCTCAAACAGCTTCCTTTCAGGAGGAACGGAAGGCAGGAGGCTTTGAGTATGACAGAGAAGCCCTGACCTGGGAGCTGGTATGGGCGGACGAGTTCGATTATGAGGGCGAACCGGATCCGGAGAAGTGGAGCTATGATGTAGGCGGCGGAGGCTGGGGAAATAACGAGCTGCAATATTATACCAGGGGCGATAATGCTGCGGTGACAGACGGGTGTCTGGTAATCCAGGCCCGGAAGGAGACCGTGGGGGGCCGGGAGTATACCTCCGCCAGGCTGGTGACCCGGGAAAAGGGAGACTGGCTGTACGGCAGGATTGAGATCCGGGCAAAGCTGCCCTCGGGACTGGGAACCTGGCCTGCGGCCTGGATGCTTCCTACGGACTATAAGTACGGCAGCTGGCCTGCTTCCGGGGAGATCGACATTATGGAGCATGTGGGGTATGACCAGGATGTGATTGTGCAAAGCGTGCATAATCAGAAATTTCACGGAGGCCAGTCCCGCAGCGGCAGCTATCCTATTGCCGGGGTCAGCGAGGATTTTCATGTGTATACGGTGGAATGGCTGCCGGATATGCTGATCTTTGGCGTGGACGGGGAGGAGCTTTTTACATATGACCCGGAGAGCTATTCTCAATATCCTACCTATGAGCTGTGGCCCTTTGACAAGAGGATGCATATTTTGCTGAATCTGGCCTTCGGGGGAGACTGGGGCGGCGCCAGGGGCACAGAGGATTCTTATTTCCCGGTGGAGTATTATGTGGATTATGTGAGAGTATATCAGAGTCCGGAGATTATGGAGCTGACCGGACAGGAGATGGAATTAAGCAATGAATGAGAGGACAGGAGGAACTGAAATGAGCCAGTATACATTGTCCGGCAATCGATTTATTATAGAAAATTATGACCGGGTTCCGGCATTTTCCAGCTTTCTGCCGGGGCTGGCCGGGGTGAAGGGAATTCCCCTCTGGGCCTTTTATACCAACAGAGGCCAGGGGATCAACAGCTTCGGCGTACATCATAAGGGGAATGCCATTATGGAATTTCACCCTGCCAACACGGCTTACGAGAGGACGCCGGTGAAGGGCTTCCGCAGCTTTATACGGGTGAACGGGGATTTTTATGAGCCCTTTTGCGCCTATGACCCGGCGGCCTGCCGCCGGATGGAGATCGAGAGAAATGTCCTTTCCATCCGGGAAGAGAGCCGGGGGCTTTCAATGATTGTGGAATATATGATTCTGCCCTCTGAAAATATCGGCGCTTTGGTTCGGCACGTGACGGTAAAAAATATTTCGGAAAAGGAGTTGGAGCTGGAGCTTTTGGACGGCATGCCCCAGATCATTCCTTACGGAATTCAGAACGGGCAGTACAAAGAGATGTCGAACCTGTTCAAGAGCTGGGCGGACATCAAAAACATTGATGCACATGTGCCTTTGTATACCATGCGGGCCTCCAGCGACGATTCCGCGGAGGTTTCGGAAATCCAGGGCGGATATTTTTATTGTGCCGTGGAAGACGGAAGGCTTTTGCCGGTGATCTATGACAAAAGTGCTGTTTTTTCCTATGACGATTCTCTGGCGGTTCCGGTGAGGTTCCTGGAAAAGGGACTGGGGGGAGTGCTGGAGGAGGAGCAGTGCTTTGCCAACAAGGTTCCCTGCGCGTTTATTCCCTTCCGGAAAACGCTGGCGGCGGGGGAGAGCTTTTCCTTTGCGGCATACTGCGGATATGCGGCTTCCGTAGGGTTTTTGAATCAAAAGGCGGCGGATTTCTGCCGGCCCGGCTATGTGGAGGAAAAGGAGAAGGAGGCCAGGGCGCTGGCGGATTCCTTTACCAGCGATGTGAGAACCCACACTGCGGATCCGTTGTTCGATCAGTATATGGAGCAGTGCTATCTGGACAATTTCCTTCGGGGCGGATATCCCTTCCTGATCGGCAGGGGGGAAAAGAAAGCCGTGGTCCATCTGTTCAGCAGAAAGCACGGGGATCCGGAGCGGGATTACAATTTCTTTTCCACCGCGGGAGAATATTATTCTCAGGGCAACGGCAATTATCGGGATGTGTGCCAGAACCGCAGAAACGATGTGTTTTTCAATCCCGGCATGGGAGACTTTAACGTGCGCTGCTTTTACAGTCTGATCCAGATGGACGGCTATAATCCTCTGGAGATCCGGCCCTGTACCTTTGTAATCGACGGGGAAAGGCGGCAGCAGGCCCTGGAAATCATAAAGAAGTATGTGGAGGATCCTGGGGGGCACCTGGCCGGGCTTCTGGAAAAGCCCTTTACGCCGGGGCAGATCACCAATCTGATCGCCGGCCATCAGCTGACGGTAAAGGGGGAAGAGACAGATCTGGTGGAGGAGCTTTTGCCCCTGGCGGATCAGCGGATAGAAGCCGGCTTTGGGGAAGGCTATTGGTCCGATCACTGGGATTACAATCTGGACCTGGTGGAAAATTATCTGTCGGTTTATCCGGAGAGGAAGGAAGCACTGCTTTTTGGGGACGAGAGCTATCGGTTTTATGATAGTGCGGGGGTGGTGAGACCCAGGAGCGATACCTATGTGATCAGCAAGGGGAAGGTGCGTCAGTATGGCTCCATGTACCATTGCGGGGAAAAGGATGCCCGGCCCGGTTTTCGGGCGGACGGCACCAACTGGCTCAAGGATTCCTCCGGCAGGGAGGTAACCACCAATCTGTTCGGCAAGATGCTCACCCTGGCGGTAAATAAGTTCGCGTTGCTGGATCCCTTCGGCATGGGAATCGAGATGGAGGGCGGCAAGCCGGGATGGAACGATGCCATGAATGGTCTGCCCGGGCTGTTTGGCAGCAGTATGCCCGAAACCCTGGAGCTTAAGAGGCTGGTGGATTTTATGGCCGGGGCGCTCTGCCCGCAGGAGAAGCATTCAGAAGAGAAGAGCAGTCCGGAGGGTAAGGAGAACCCGGAAGAAAAGAGCAGCCCAGAAGAAGAGAACCGCCAGTCTGCGGGAGAACTGACGGGAGAGATGGAGCTGCCCGCGGAGCTGGCAGATTTTATGAGAGAGATCCGAAAGGCTCTGGGAGAAGGGCTTTCCGATTTTGATTACTGGGATCGAACCGCCTGTCTGCGGGAGGGTTTCCGGGAAAGGATCCGGCTGTGCGTCACCGGCGAAACCCATACCATAACCTTCGGGGAGCTGTCGGAGGTTCTGGAGGCATTCCGGGTCAGACTGGACGGAGCCGTGGAAAGGGCCATGGAGGCGGGGAAGGGCATTATGCCCACATACTATACCTATGAGGCGGTGTCCTATGAAGAGGTGAAGAATCCGGACGGCACTCCCCGGATCAGCCCCTACGGGCTGCCCGGCGCTCATGTGAAGGCTTTTGCCCAGGTACAGCTTCCCTGTTTTCTGGAGGGGCCTGCCAGAATGCTTGCAGCCTGCGGCAGGCAGGATCAGGACACGGCCAGAGCCATGTATACAAAAATCAAAGAGACCGATATTTATGACCGGAGTCTGAAAATGTATAAAACCTCGGAATCCCTGGAAGGAATGTCCATGGAAAACGGCCGGGTCAGAGCATTCACTCCCGGGTGGCTGGAGAGGGAGAGCGTGTTCCTGCATATGGAATACAAATATTTCCTGGGGCTTTTGAAGGCCGGTCTGTACGATGAATTTTATGAGGCCATAGGGAATGCGCTTATTCCTTATCAGGATCCGGAGGTATACGGAAGGAGTATTTTGGAAAATTCCTCGTTTATTGCTTCCAGTGCAAATCCGGACGCTTCCGTCCGAGGCCGTGGCTTTGTGTCAAGGCTTTCCGGGTCCACCGTGGAAATGCTGTCTATGTGGCTGGGAATGTTTATGGGCGACGGAGGCTTCCGACTTTGTGAGGGAGCTCTGCAGTTTACGCTGTCGCCCTGCCTGAAGGGAGACTTCTTTGATGACCAGGGAGAGGCATCGTTTACTCTCTGTGGCAGCTGCAGGGTGATTTATCATAACGAGAGCAGAAAAAATACCTACGGGCCGGAAGGCGTCAGGGTGCGGTCCATGACGCTTTTGGGCGACAAGGAGCAGTATGAGGTAACGGGAGATACTGTGAATGCAAAGCTGGCAGAGCAGATCCGCAGCGGCGGTATCCGACAGATGGATGCATATCTTTCCTGATTATAATTTGTGCAACAGGCCGCATTGTCTGTATATCAGTCAATAACCCCGCCGCGAAGCGGAATGCACCAAGGTGCGCGGGCATGGAGGTTGAATATGAAGAACGTGAAAACAGTGACTACTAATTGGAAAAAGGGGAAATTTTGGGAGGAAGAGAGCCTGGAGGTATCCTCCGGGGGAGACGTGATGCATATGCTGAAGGTGTACCCGGAGCCCGGCAGTGAAGTGATCGAAGGCTTCGGCGGCGCCTTTACGGAGGCTTCTGCAGTGAATTTTTCCCTGCTCAACGATGAGGCAAAAGATGAATTCCTGGAAGGGTATTTCGGAGACAGCGGTCTTCGTTACGTACTGGGAAGGATGCATATGAACAGCTGTGATTTTGGGCTGGGGAATTACGCCTATGTAAAGGAGGGGGATGAAAGTCTGGAATCCTTTGACATTTCCCATGACAGGGAGCAGATCATTCCGCTGGTAAAGCAGGCCATGGAGCGGGCCGGACGGAAGGACTTCGGGATTCTGGTGTCTCCCTGGTCGCCGCCCGCCTATATGAAAACCAACGGGGAGATGAACCACGGCGGGAAGCTGCGGGAGGAGTATTGGAAGCTTTGGGCAGATTACTATGTCCGGTATCTGCAGGAGCTGAAGAAGGAGGGACTGCCGGTCCGGTATCTGACTGTGCAGAATGAGCCGGAGGCGGTACAGACATGGGATTCCTGTATCTATACGGCCCGGGAAGAGGGGCGTTTCGCGGCGGATTTTCTGGCGCCTGCTTTAAGGGCGGCAGGACTTGAGGATATTCAGATTTTTATCTGGGATCACAATAAGGAAAACATGTATGACAGAGCCAGGGAGAGCTTTCAGGTGCCGGGCTGCCGGGAGGCGGTGAGCGGCGTGGCCATGCACTGGTACACAGGGGATCATTTTGACAGTATCCGGGCCGTGAAGAGGGCGTTCCCGGAGCAGAGGGTGTTTTTCACGGAGGGGTGTGTGGAATATTCTCGGTTCGGAGACTCCGGAGAGGTACAGAAGGCGGAGATGTATGCTCATGATATGCTGGGAAATCTGAGGGCAGGCGCCGAAGCCTGGTTTGACTGGAACCTTCTGCTGGATACCCAGGGAGGCCCCAACCATGTGGAAAATTTCTGTGCCGCGCCGGTAATGTGTGACGGAAAAGGCGGCATTGAAAAGCGCCTGTCCTATTATTACATAGGTCATTTCAGCCGGTATATCAAGCCGGGAGCCAGACAGGCGGTGGCCAGCTGTTACAGCAGGGAGCTGGAAACGGCGGCCTTTATCAACAGAGACGGTACCCGGACGGTGGTGCTTATAAACGCTGCAGAAAAGCCTGTTATGGTGTCGCTGGCAGAGGCGGGGGAGAGTGTGCGCTTTCAGGTAGATGCACATGAGATTCGCACGGTTATCTACCAGTGAGAATAAGGCGAGGATCCCCTGAAAGAACAGGCATCAGATTGTAAGATGTAAGGGATGGTCTGCCGGGAAAGAGGAGACAGTTATGTTTGCGAGAATGGATGAATACCGATTGGTGTGGGCGGATGAATTTGATTATGAGGGAAAACCGGATCCGGAAAAATGGAATTATGACCTGGGCAATCATCAGTGGGCCAACAGGGAGCTGCAGGCATACACCGACAGACCGGATAATGTGTTTGTAAAGGACGGGAAGCTTACCCTGTGCGCCAGAAAGGAGCAGGACGGGGAACGGCAGTACACCTCCTGCCGCATGACCACGTATGGCAGGCAGTCCTGGAAGTACGGTTATTTTGAGATCCGGGCCAGGCTTCCCCAGGGAAGGGGCTCCTGGCCGGCATTCTGGTTCCTGGCGGATTCCATCCGGCAGGGAACCGGCTGGCCCCTGTGCGGAGAGATCGACATGATGGAGCATACCCTGGTGCACGAAAATGATATTGTGTACAGCCTCCATTCTCAAAAGCATAATCATACCAGAAGGGACACCAGACAGTATTCCACCAGTGTTTACAGGGAAGGCGTCTGCCAGGACTTCCATATCTACGGAATGGAGTGGACCCGGGACTATGTGGAATATTTTTTTGACGGCGAAAGCGTCTGTAAGTATTGCAGAACGGATGATCCGGAGGACCAGACGGAGAACGCCTGGCCCTACGATCAGCCATTCTATCTGATCCTGAACATTGCTGTGGGCGGCTTTATGGGCGGCCCGGTGGCAGAGGAGGACCTGCCCTATGTGATGGAGATCGATTATGTGAGAGCCTATCAGAAGGTTTCGTCAAGATAGAGCTGTACCTGGTTTTGAATAACCCTGCAGGTTTCCGGTATACTTTTACTTTCAGAAAAACAGCCCCTGCCTCGGCGCATGTGATACCCAGATCGGTTTCGTGCGAGGGGCAGGGCTTTTTGCATTTGTTTTGGCAACTTGTGAACGGCAGGGCTGAACTGATACGTAAAATGCGGCAACTTGTGTTAATTCCCTTGTTTTGCGAAGGAAAACATGGTAAATTTTAATGTAACAGAGCATCAGGCGGAGGCGGAATGGCGGAAGCCTTAAGGCAGACGATAGGAGGCATAAAGGTGAGGATAGGGATTCAGGTGGACGCCTCTGTAAGGGAAACAGAGATCATGATTTCCTGCAGTCAGCTGACTCCGGAGATTGAAAAGATAATTGGAACACTTCGTATTCTGAATCAGCAGCTGATGGTCACAAAAGAGGACGAAACATATATTTTGGACGTATCAAAAATTATTTATATCGAAGCAGTGGACAGGAAGACCATTGTTTACACCCGGGATGTCTGGTATGAATCAAAGCTGAAGTTGTATGAGATGGAAGAAAAGCTGATGGAATATGGATTCCTGCGGGTGAGCCGATCCTGTCTGGTACAGCTTCATTATATCCGGTCACTGAAAAACGATGTGGAAAGAAGGCTTTGCCTGACGCTGGAAAGCGGAGAGAGGATTATGGTATCGCGGCAATATGCGGATGAGATCAAAAGAAGATTGGGGGTTATGAAGGCATGAAACGAAGGGAGACCGTCTTTGATTTTGGAGCACAGGTTTTTCTGATATTTGGATTTTCCATACTGTGTCTGAACATCTTCTGTATGCTGTTCGGGGAGAGCGCCAGCTCTTTTTCTACCATTTTTGAACTGGGGACAGCAGGGCTGACTATAGTTACTATGCTGCAATTTTTCCTGCTGTCGGTGATCATTGTGTCGCTGAAGTTTCTATTTTTTACCGATATTTTGATGAAAAATATATCCGTAAAGCTGAGAACGGCGGGGATGTTTGGCACTGTAATCCTGGTGCTGGTTCTTTTTATCTTTTTGTGCGGCTGGTTTCCGGTTGATATGTGGCTTCCATGGGTGTTATTTTTTATTTGCTTTGGGGGAAGCGCGGCGGTCAGCATGGTATTGTCCATCCTGAAGGAAAGAACGGAAAATAAAGAAATGGCAGAAGCGCTGGAGCGTCTGAAAAGTGTGAAGCTTGAAAACTGCGGCCACGAGACGGTGATCCCGATGCGCCACCGGGGAGCCGGCAGCCTGGGAGGAAGCGGAAACGGAAGCCCGGGCACCAAAGGGGAGCTTAAGATAAGCGATTTGCTTTCAGAGCAGACAGGGACAAAAGAGCCGGAGAAGGAATCGAAAGGCCTGGAAGAGGACGTTCCGAGAGAGGCAGAGGAATTGAAGGAGCCGGAGAAGCCGGAGGCGCAAGAGGCGAAGGAACCGGAGGCGGCGGAGTCGTCAGAAGAGACAGAGGAGGCGCAAGAGGCGAAGGAACCGGAGGCGGCGGAGTCGTCAGAAGAGGCAGAGGAGGCGCAAGAGGCGAAGGAACCGGAGGCAGCAGGATGTCCATAGAGATTCGACATGCGCAAATGGCAGACCAGGAGTTCTGGTACAGTCTTGACAGACATTTGCCGGAGCAGGAATTTGTCAAAAAGGTCCGCGATAAACAGGGTTATGTGATATTGGAAAACGGCACGCGGGTCGGTGTGCTGAGATATCATTTATTCTGGGATAACACGCCGTTTTGTACCATGCTTTTTATTGACCGCAGGTATCAGGGAAGAGGTTACGGCAGAAGACTTATGGAATATTGGGAGAAAGATATGAGCTCCCAGGGTTACGGCATGGTTTTAACTTCCACCCAGGTGGATGAAGCGGCTCAGCACTTTTACAGAAAAATGGGATATAAGGATTGCGGCGGTTTTATCGTTGATGTTCCGGGATACGAGCAGCCTATGGAGCTGTTTATGATTAAGGCAGTTTAAGAGAGCGATTTTAAGGGAGGAATATTATGAAAAACAGGAACGGACTTGCAGTTCAAACAGCAGGTCTGCAGCACTGCTACGGCCAAAAAAGAGTTTTGGAGGATGTCAGTCTGCAGGTTAAGCAGGGAGAGATTTTCGGATTGCTGGGGCCTTCCGGCGCAGGAAAGACTACACTGATCAAAATTCTTACAGGGCAGCTAAAGCAGGAAAGCGGAACAGCGGAGGTGTTTGGAAAACCTTCCGGAAAACTGACCGGACAGGAGCACAGGGATATCGGGATCATGATGGACAGCTTTGGATTGTATGAGCGGATGAACTGTATTGACAATCTGAAGTTTTTCACCATGCTGAGCGGAATTCCCAAGGAGCGGGGAAAGGATGTTCTGGAAAAGGTGGGGCTTTGGCCGGCCAGGAAAACTCTTGTCTCCAGACTGTCCAAGGGAATGAGAAATCGTCTGCTGTTGGCCAGAGCCTTTTTGGGAGAGCCAAGGCTTCTCTTTCTGGATGAGCCCACCAGCGGTCTTGATCCCAGAACGGCGGCGGAAATTCATGAACTGCTTCTTGGTGAGAGGGAGAGGGGAGCTGCTATTTTTCTCACCACACACAATATGGCCGAGGCCGGGAAGCTCTGCGATCATGTGGCGCTGCTGAATGAAGGCCGGGTGGTGGAGTGCGGAGAGCCGGATGAAATCTGCCGGAAGTACAATCATCAGAAAACGCTTATGCTGCATCTTTATAACGGAACCGACCTGATTCTGGGACATGACCGATCCGGCCTGGAAGAGATGATGCAGTATCTGGAAAGAGGAGAGCTTGAAACGATCCATTCTTCGGAACCGGATCTGGAAACCGTTTTTATGGAGCTGACAGGAAGGGGCCTGAACTGACCGGGAGAATGAGATTGCCGGGAAGATTGAACTGATCAGAAGAATGAGATTACCGGGAAGATTGAACTGACCGGGAGGATTAGAATTGCTGAGAGGAAACTTCAGCAGAAAGAGGGCAGGCATGTTGAGACACATTTTATCCGTTTTATGGAAACAGGGAAAAGATACACTGCAGAATAAAGAGATATTGATCCAGTTTGTGATGTTTCCCGTTATAACGATCATTATGGAAAATGCTATAGAAATTCCCGGGATGCCGGAGCACTATTTTGCCATGCTTTTTGGTGCCATGTATCTGGGAATGGCTCCGCTGCTCTGCACCAGTGCCATTTTGGCTGAGGAAAAGGAAAAAAATACACTCAGGGTACTTCTTATGTCAAATGTGAGACCAGGAGAGTATCTGGCAGGAGTGGGGATCTATGTGTGGTGCCTGTGTATGGCCGGTGCAGCGGTGATCGGTCTGGCGGGAGGATACCGGGGAAGCGGGTTTGGAAATTTTATGCTGATAATGGGGGCAGGTTTTTTGGTATCCATTATTGTGGGGGCGGCTGTGGGAGTGTTCAGCAGAAATCAGATGATGGCCACGTCCATTTCCATGCCCGTGATGCTGATTCTTTCATTTCTTCCCATGCTGGCCGCGTTTAATGAGAGCATTGCCAAGCTGGCCAGGGTCACTTATTCAGGACAGATTCATCTGCTGATGGGGCAGGTGGAGAATCTGCATCCGTCCTGGGGCCAGACAGGGATCCTGCTGCTGAATCTGGCGGCGGCGCTGCTTTTCTTCGCAGCGGCCTGCCGCAGAAACAAACGCTTTGCAGGCTGACAAAAAGGAAGGTAATAAAACGATTATTTATTTCAGAGGAGGAAAGCATATGGTTAAAATTCTGAAAGTAAAAAGGGAAAGCTGTCCCGCCGCCCGGTTTATCGGCAAAAGGTATTTAAACGGCCCCAATTGGGGCGAATGGTGGTCAAATGGCTGGTTTGAGAAGCTGGAGGCTATGAACGGTCTTCTGCCCATAAACGACCATGGCTATATGGGCGCAGTTCACATCGTGGACGGTATGCCGGAACATTGGATCGGCATGTTTTTCTCGGCGGATACAGTCGTTCCGGAGGACTTCGAACACGTAGATATGGAGCCGCTGGAGTATGCCGTGTTTTATTTGTACGGCGATGAGAAAAGCGGGGAATTCTTTTCCATGGACACCCATAATATGTGCCTGGAGGAATTGAGGGCCCAGGGCTTGAAGCGGAAGGAGGACGACTGGTGCTTCGAGCGGTACAACTGTCCCAGGTATACCACGCCGGATGAGCATGGCCGGGTTATTTTGGATTATGGGATTTCTGTTATGTGAGTCTGCGTTTCCTTTCACTTTAGTGCGCTCTGCTCCGCGGAAGGGTATTGACTGTGTAAGGCTTGAGCTGCTTTGTGGGTTGACTGCATTTTACAGAATGGATATTTTGCGGATATATTTTAGGATGAGGGCATGTGTGGAGAGGCACATGCTTTCTTTTTGGGATAAACGGGGTTGTTTCAGCTGCTGAAAAGGCTGCGGCAGAGAAAGCTCCAGAATGTGCATTTTCTGCTGTGCTCCAGAGACACGGATTGGTTTAACAGCGAGGCGGAAAAGCTTCCCTGGACCTCCTCGGTCAGCTTCAGCAGACGAACCCTGAAGGGAATTCAGGAGGAAGACGCGGGAAGGATTGTGACAGCCTGGAAGGCTTTGGGGGATGAGGGGCTGGGAAGGCTGAAGGGGCTGAGCACGGAGGCGGCAAAGCAGAAGCTGGTGGAGTCTTCTCTGGATGCGGAAAGAAATGATCCTGATGAGAGCGCATTGCTGGGAGCCATGCTGGCGACCAGATACGGAGATGAGCTGCATAACCATGTGCGGGAAATGCTGCGTAATTTGAACGAAAAACCGTTAAACAAAGTGACGCTGCTGGATGCCTTTGTCTACATTGTGGCAATGCACTCGGAAAAGCTGTATTTTTTATCCAAGCCGGTTATGGCCCAGCTTTATCACTGTCCGGAAAACCAGGTTAAGCAAAGAATTCTGGGGCCCCTGGGAGATGAGGCTGCCAGCACGGTCAGCGGGGATATGATTTACACTCGTCATGGTTCCATTGCCAAGTCCGCTAAAAGAATTCTGGATGAAGAATTTCATGTGGATTTTGATGAAAAATTCGTGGAAATGGTGGAGGCGGCCATAGAAGCCAGCCAGAAAGGCGTTTATATCGAAAAGCTTGGAAAATGGCGGTATTTATCAGAACACTTTGTGGGAAAAAACAATACGCTGGCGGTAAAGATTGACAGGAAAGCGCTGGAGCTTGATCCTTATGATGAATATTTTATTGTTCACCTATCCAAGCTGTACAGGAACCTAAAGCAGCCAAAGCTGGGTGTAAGCCTGTTCCGGGATGTCAATTATCCCATGGAGAGCCGTTCCTTCTATTGCGAATGGGCTCTGGCGGAGGCCAATTTGGGAAATAAGGCAGCAAGCGTCTGCCTTTCGGCTGTTGCTTTGTCGGACCAGGCGGAAAGGCGCCCTATTGATCTGAAAAATGCCAATATCAACCTGTATTCCATTGCGTTGACTTTTTTGGAATTGTATCGTGCCTATCGGGATGAGATATACTTTTTGGCCATGGCGGCTGCACATTATCTGAAGAAAAAGCTGTATGATCCACAGACAACAGAAAAGCAGCTTGATATGTCAAAAGAGGAGTTTGAAAAGCTTCGAAGGATCAGCATGACGGATGTGGAGGCAAACCGCTGTCTGCGGCAGGGAATACGCACTGCGGAAGAGGGAAGAGAAATCGATTTCCGGGAGGGCTTTCCCCGTATGGAGAGCCTGGAGTTTAAAAAGCTTTTTGCAATGGGACGTTGACATGAAGCGGATATGACACTATAATTGCATGCATATCCACATATAGCGCAGGAGGAAGACTATTATGTGTCCCAGCGGGAAAACTGAAAACAAGATATTGACGATACCTAACCTTTTGTCTGCATTCCGGTTGCTGCTGATTCCGGTTTTCATTTGGACATACTGTTTCAGAAGTGAATATCTGCTGACCGCAGGCTTATTGCTGTTATCCGGGCTGACGGATATGGCGGACGGCTTTATTGCCCGGCGTTTCCATATGGTGAGCAATCTGGGGAAAATGCTGGATCCCGTGGCAGACAAGCTGACGCAGGGGGCAATGCTGGTCTGCCTTGTGACACGCTTTCCGATGATGTGGTTTCCCCTGGGACTTCTTGCGGTAAAGGAAACCACGGTAGGAATCAGCTCCCTTTTGGTTATCCGGAAATCCGGTGTGGTGACGGGAGCGGTCTGGCATGGCAAGGTGACAACCACTCTGCTTTATACTATGATAGTAATTCATTTAATATGGTATCAGATTCCGGGCGGGGTTTCCAGCGTGATCATTGCCATATGCTTTATCATGATGCTGGTTTCCTGGGGATTATATGCAGGACATAATATTAAGGTTCTTATGGGAAAGTCAACAGCCTCGCGGAAATAAAAATGCAGAGGGGATTCTTAGGAATCCCCCCGCATATCCGGGATCTGAACCTCCTTTAAAATCTGGAAATCGATCAGGTCAGCAAGTCGTTGGAGATCTTCCCGGGTCATCCCTGACCGGCTTCCGTCCAGTACATTTACGGCGATGAAGCAATCGTCAAAATCTGCAAAGAGCAGTGCCTTGGAATCACCCAGCGCCAGCAACACCGGTTCTCCGCAGGCGGTTAAATACTGCCATTCCGTATAGTTTTCCGCATCTCCGATATTCAGGGCAACATCCTGGAAAGATCCCTTGACAGCCCTTCTGAACTGGAAGGAAGCCGTTCCGAAGCCTTCGATTTCCACATCGCCGTCAAACTGGAAGGTGCCGTCCTCATAAATATACCCCCAATAGTTTGTGCTGTTTTTTATAAAGGTGCCGCCTGTCTGGTATTCCAGCTCCTGCGGGCTTACATCGTTAATCTTCTGATGAAGCTTTAAGCCGTATTTTCCGGCGATTTCGTCCAGCTTTTCTCCCATTTCATAAGAATAAACGTTATAGAGCAGCCAGTCCTCCCGGTTTGGCGCCGCAAACAGATCATTTCCGATTTCGGCGGCGATTTTGCCGTCGGGATCATATCCGGCCAGAAACTTTTCCCATTCTGCAAGGGCCTGAGCTTCTGGGCTGGTGTGGTAGCCTGACAGAGAAATGATGTCAAATTCCGGCAGATCAAAGCCCTTGCCCGGTCCTGCAAATGCCGGTCCGGGTGTTTCCGGCAGTAACAGATCCTTTAGTCCGAACCAGTTATGGGCCATTGCCGCTACAGGCAGCACCAGAAGCAGGCAAAGACAGGCGGCGGCCCCGGTCAGGAACATCCGTGCAGGCTTTGTGGATCCGGGCACTGCAGTTTTTCTCCCAAAGACTTTTTCCTGCTCTACCAGATCCAGGAAAAAATCATCCACGTACTGAAAGGCTTCATTCAATTTGACAGCGCCGCCAGCGCCAGGCGGTTTTTCGCTTTTCATAATGTGACACCTTCCTTTTCAAAATAGTCCCGCAGCCTGCGTCTGGTTTTGGAGAGCAAATATTTTACCTGCCGTGGGGTGAGGCCGTATTGTCTGGCCAGTTTATCAATGGAATAAGAATAAAAATATCTGGCCAGAAAGACGGCGCAGCTTTTTTTGTCCAATGCTTCCAGAAAGCGATTGAGAATCATGCCGATTTCCCGGGCTTCCCACACTTGCTCCATATCGCTTTGCCGATCAGGAATGCATTCGTCCATTTCCACGAACAGCGCGTGTCTTTTTCCGGCGTTGAGATAGTCCAGTCGGTCAAAGGAAAGGTTTCTGGTAATGCGGGATAAAAAGTGCTTCAGACTGCAGGGCCTTGTGGGAGGCATAGCCCTCCACGCGCCCAGATAGGTATCGTTCAGAACCTCCTCTGTGTCGGAGGCGCTTCGCAGAATATTATAGGCCACCTGATGCAGATATGCTCCATATTTTTTCCCCGTTTCCTGAATTGCCGTCTCAGACCGCGCAAAATACAGGTCTACAATCTCTGTGTCTTCCATTGCTGTTTCTCCCTGTTGGTCTCTTTTTCTCGGATGCCGCTTTCAAATTCCCAAATCAACTCCTGCAGGGTTCGATATGAACCGGCGGGAGACCGCATATTGAAAGCGAATTAAATCCTCTAATTAATAGTAGGGTAAATAGAAAGAAAGGACAAGATATGAGAAAAATTCCCAAAAGAAATCAAGTCGCAGCTTGATTCCTGCGGGCAATGAGTCAAAGTCCCGGATGCCTGCATCCATGGGACTTTGACGAATGCCGAGAGGTTGTTGACTTATGTGGGAATAATTTTGACGGGAATTTATGGAAGTTCATTCATTATTTTAGAGGCGGTATAACCGCCTCTTTCGAGTGTTTTCAGTAAAGAGTTTCAGGATAGGCCCCCTGAGCGATCAGCGCCCGGAGAGAGTCCACCACCGCCTGCTTATCCTCTCTGTAGGTGACACCGAACCATTTGTCGGAGGTTTCCAGCACCTTAACGGTGGCTTTCCCTTCTGCCACCAGCTTGTCAATGATTTTTGGAAGCAGATATTCCGCCTTGATATCACCCTCTTTGAGGCCTGCCAGAAATTCCGGGAAGCCCTTTTCCAGCTCACCGAGGAAGGAGGCGGGAATCCCCCACATATTCATGGACACATGGCAGTTGATATCCACTTTCACAGGATTTCCCTGTTCGTCTGCGGCGGTGAGGCCGTCGCCTTCCCGTTTGATGTCAAAGGTTTCCGTAACGGTTTCCAGGTACCCGTCGTCGTTGACTCTGCACACTCCCCTGGCCACGCCGCCGTTTTCACTTAAGGTGTTGGCCAGCATGAAGCCGCTCATGCACAGGTCATAGACATCGGAATCCTCCTTCATTTGATTTACCATATAATCGTGAACCTTCTGAAAGCTCTCTTTTCCGTAATAGTCGTCGGCGTTGATCACCAGAAAGGGCCCGTCCACCACAGCCTTTGCGCTCAGAACTGCCTGTCCGGTTCCCCAGGGCTTTTTCCGCTCCGCGGGCTTTTCGAAGCCCTCCGGCAGATCGTCAAGCTCCTGATAAGCATATTCCACATGGGCAATTTTTTCGATACGTCTGCCGATAATTTCTTTAAAATCCTTCTCCAGATCTCTGCGGATGATAAATACGATCTTATTGAAGCCTGCCTTCAGCGCATCGTAAATCGAATAATCCATGATAATCTCGCCGCCCGGCCCTACGGGCTCCAGCTGTTTGATTCCGCCGCCGAATCGGCTTCCAATCCCTGCGGCCATGATCACTAATGTTGTTTCCTTCATTTTTTTTCCACCTTCCGGTATATTTTTTTCTCTGGAGGTATTGTATCATACCGGATGATAAAAGGCAAATAGTAACGGCTTTACAGCGGGGCGAGATTCGGATATACTGGAATAAATATAGATTTTCGAGGGCTTTTTGTGTCCGGGAAGACAACAGCCGGACGTGTAATCGAAACTTATGGCGGGATGCGGCGGTTTGAAGGGATTGAAACAAAAGAGGCGCAGAACATGGATACGAGGGAGAAAATACTGGCATACGGACTAACATTTCAGGATACATATTTGGACCGGCCCTTTCATGATGAGAATTGGGTGCTGGTCCGTTGTCGGAAAAACAAAAAGGCCTTTGTGTGGACTTACGAATATGAGGGACAGCTGAGGATCAACGTGAAGGTGGATCCCCAGTGGCGGGATTTCTGGAGGCAGGCTTATAAATCTGTCATCCCCGGATATCATCAGAACAAGGAACATTGGAACACGGTCATTTTGGACGGAACCGTGCCGGAGGCGGAGGTGAAGAGGATGATCGGGGAGAGCTATGATCTTTGTGTGAAGGGGAAGAGAAGCGGAGAATGTACGAGGCTGTGAGAGGAAATGGGAAGGACTGCAGTTTTATGGAGGATGCCTTTATGGAGGAAGCCAAAATTATTGAAATAAGGGATGCCCTGTCAACGGCATTTATTGATGAAACCAACAGGTCAAATCTTGCGTACAGGCCGCAATTTGTTTCAAATAACTATAAAGAGGGCAGGAAGGTTCTGTCTTCCATAGAAAAAGAACTGTTGGAATGCGATGAGTTTTTGATTAGCGTCGCTTTTGTTACCATGAGCGGGATTACTCCGCTTCTGCAGACATTGAAGGAGCTTGAGCAAAGAAAAGTCCGCGGACGGATTATCACCACGGATTATCTTACATTCAGTGAGCCTAAGGCGTTGGATAAACTGGCTGGATTGGAAAATATTGAATTGAGAATGTATCAATCCGGGGAGGCAGGAGAAGGATTCCATACTAAGGGTTACATATTCAGAAAACAGGAGATATACCGTATTATTTTAGGAAGCTCCAATATGACACTGAGCGCTCTCACGAAGAACAGAGAGTGGAACACAAGGCTGATATCCACAAAGCAGGGAGAGTTTGCCGGACAGATCATAGAAGAATATGATGAACTGTGGGATTCTGAGCATACGCTTCCTTATGAGAGGTTTATTGAAAGCTACAGGGTAAGCTATGAATTGACTCGAAAGCAGAGACTGATTGCTAAAAAGAATGCGATTCCACAGCTTGAACAGTATACGCTGAAACCAAATAAGATGCAGTTAGCGTTTGTTTCCAATCTTCGCAGAATGGTGGACGCAGGAGTACAGCGGGCTTTGCTGATATCAGCTACAGGGACAGGAAAGACTTATGCGTCGGCATTTGCCTTGAGAGAAGAAAAGCCGAAAAAAGCGTTGTTTCTGGTTCACCGAGAACAAATTGCCAGGCATTCTATTATCAGCTATCAGAAAGTATTTGGCACTACAAAATCCTTTGGCTTGCTGTCTGGAAACATTCGGGGATTTGATGCTGATTTCCTTTTTTCTACCATGCAAATGATGGCAAAACCGGAGATATTGAAAAAATTTAGAAGAGATGAATTCGATATTGTTGTAATAGATGAGGCACACAGAGTGGGCGCATCCAGTTATCAAAATATTATGGAATATTTTGAGCCGCGGCTATGGTTGGGAATGACGGCTTCTCCGGAGCGTACAGATAGTTTTGATGTGTATCAGGCATTTGATCATAATATTGCTTATGAAATACGTTTACAACAGGCATTGGAAGAAAATCTTCTGTGTCCGTTTCATTACTTTGGGATAACAGATCTTCAAATAAATGGAGAAGTTGTGGACGAAAAAACGGGCTTGAAGGATTTTAACAAATTGACATCAGATGAACGCGTAAGCTATGTGATAGATCAGATCAATTTTTATGGTTACTGTGGGGATAGAGTAAGAGGATTGGTGTTTTGCAGTTCCAAGCGGGAAGCAATAGCGCTAAGTGAAAAATTTAATGAGCGTGGATACCAAACAATGGCTTTGACCGGAGAAGACAGCCAGGAAACTCGTGAAAAGGCGATTGAACGCCTGGTAGCCAAAGAAACGCAGAGCCAAAATACTTGTTCTGAGTATTTACAAAGTGGTATGAGCGAAAACAATAAACGATCAGATGGCGTACTTGATTATATATTTACAGTTGATATATTTAATGAAGGTGTGGACATACCTGAAATTAATCAGGTAGTTATGCTTCGGCCTACGGAGTCTCCTATTGTATTTGTACAGCAGCTTGGACGGGGGCTTCGAAAAGCAGAAGGAAAAGAATATGTAGTAATTTTGGATTTCATTGGAAACTACAGGAATAATTTTATGATTCCAATAGCACTGTCCGGGGACCGGAGCTATAACAAGGATAATATTCGAAGATATGTGTTGGAGGGTGAGAGGATCATTCCTGGATCATCGACCATTCATTTTGATGAAATATCAAAGAAAAGAATCTTTGCGGCGATTGATATGGCCAATTTTAGTGATATTAAGCTGATACGAGAGAACTATATCAACCTAAAGCATAAATTGGGGAGAATTCCAGAACTGCAGGATTTTGATAAATACGGCGAGATGGATGTTCTGAGGATTTTTGACAATAATAGCTTGGGATCTTATTATAAATTTTTGGTGAAATATGAGGCTGATTTTAAAATTCGATTGTCTGAGTCAGAAGAAAAGGTAATAGAATTTGTATCCAAAAAGCTTGCCAGTGGGAAGCGGATTCATGAGCTTGAAGTTTTAAAGAGGGCTATGGGCTACAGGGACAGACTTTTGGAGGCCTTGAAGGAAACCTTACAGAAAAAATATGGAATAGCAATGCAGAAAAACACGGAAGGTAATGTGATTAATATGCTGACAAATGAGTTCCCTACAGGAACCGGACGAAAAACATATTCAGATTGTGTTTTTTTGGAAAAAGAAGAAACAACAGATGATTATAGAGTATCGGATTCATTTGAAAGAATGTTGAGGAATCCGAATTTTTACAAGATTTTGAAGGAGCTGATTGAGTTTGGAATTGCCCGCTATAGAGTTAACTACAGCAGTTGTTATCAAGATACTAATCTGGTGCTTTATCAAAAATATACATATGAGGATGTTTGCAGGCTGCTGGACTGGAAGAATAATGAGGTGCCGCTGAATATTGGCGGATATAAATATGATCAGCAGACGAAAACCTTTCCCGTATTTATTAATTATGATAAATCGGAGAATATTCAAGATACAATAAAATATGAAGACCATTTTCTCAGTACCAATGTATTGATTGCTATTTCCAAACAAAGCAGGACTATTAACTCGGAGGATGTGCAGAATTTTTTGCACTCTGAAGAGAGGGGGATCAAGATTGAACTGTTTGTCAGAAAAAATAAGGATGACAAAATATCTAAGGAGTTTTATTATCTGGGACGAATGAAACCATCTGGAAGAGTTAAGGAGTTTACTATGAGTAACACGGACAAAACAGCGGTGGAAATTGAATGGATATTGGACACGCCGGTTCGGGATGACATATATGAATATATTGTTAAAGGATAATGTAGTAATTGAAGAGGACAAATAGCTTTTGAGAGCGGAATGGAGTGAAATATGAAGACAATTAAGGTAGTGGCGGCCATCATAATTCATGATGGTAAAATCTTTGCAACCCAGCGGGGCTACGGCGAGTTTAAGGATGGGTGGGAATTTCCAGGCGGAAAAATAGAACCGGGTGAGACTCCTCAGCAGGCTCTTTTTAGAGAGATTAAGGAGGAGCTTGAGGCGGAGATTCAGGTTGGGGAGCTGTTTGATACGGTGGAGTACGATTATTCCCAGTTTCATTTATCCATGGACTGCTTTTTGTGCACTCTGAAATCCGGAAAGCTTGTTTTGAAGGAGCATGAGGCGGCGTGCTGGCTGACAGGAGATGAACTGGAAAATGTGGAATGGCTTCCGGCCGACAGGGGCTTGGCGGTTAAGCTGAAAGAAATCTGCCAGACCATCCGCTGACAGCAGACTTGAAACAGGAAGTGGAATTTGCGGAGGGAATATATGGATTATTATAAGGATACCGAACTATTAATACGTAATATGGTGCAAAGTGACGCTCAAATCATTACCGACGAAGAGATAGCTCAGGGATGGAGCCAAACTGTTGAGAAATATAAAATGAGGCTGTAGCATCAAGCCGAGGGAAAAGCAATATCATCAGTTACTGAATATAAGGGAAACGTGGCAGGATACATTAATGTGTATCTTGATTCAAAATGGGGAGCATTTGCCAATCAGGGATATCCGGAAATTGTTGATTTCGGGGTGCTGGAGAAATAATTGTTGGACGCAGCGGAAAAAATAGCTTCGCAATATTCTGATGTTGTTTATCTTGGCGTCGGTTTACATAGTGGATATGGAAGCGCCCAAAGATTGTATGTAAAGCGGGGGTATATTCCTGACGGCACCGGAGTCAGGTACGGAGAAAAGACTTGCCCCCAATATGCAGATTGCTGTAATGATGATGACTTAGTTCTGTACTGGTTGAAAAATTTAAAAAAATGATTATAATCCCCGGAAAATTATGGAGAAAATATAGCTTGAAAATTCCATGCTTGTGTGTTAGTCTACTATCAAAGCATAATGATTCTGAATTTATTCTGACACTTCTGAACCGTCATTCATAACATCGGAAAATCTATGCTTTCTATTCAAATTTTTACAATCACAAATAACAAAGCAGAGGATTTTCAAATGTGTGCCATCTGCAGACGTATCCTCTGCATGCAAAGGAGGAGCATGGATGGAAATTGTATCGTTAAAGTATGACTTCAGCTTTAAGCACCTGATGCTGAATGAGAAGGTGAGGAAGTATTTCATCAGTGATGTGCTGGGAATTCCTGTGGAGGAGATCCGGTCTGTACGGCTTTCCAATCCGTTTTTGTGGAAGCGCTACAGAAAACAGAAGCAGGGAATTCTGGATATATTGGTGGAGCTGAATGACGACAGCAAGGTGAATATTGAGCTTCAGATTAAGATGCTGGCGTACTGGGACAGGAGGAGTCTGTTTTATCTCTCCAAGATGTACACGGAAAATCTCCTGTCCGGGGAGAAGTATCAGAAGCTGAAGCGGTGTATTTGTATCAGCATTTTTGACTTTCGTGTGGATGACAGCCCGGAGTATCATCAGGTTTACCGCCTTCGGAATGAAGAGGGGAAGGAGTTTTCGGACCGGTTTGAGGTGCATGTGATCGAGCTTGGGAAGGAACTGGACGGAAGATCGGCGCTGGATGACTGGATCAGGCTGTTCAATGTAAAACAAAAGGAGGAGCTGAATATGCTGCAGACGAAGAATCCGGGAGTTTTGGAAGCGATTGAAGAGGTAAGAAGGATGAGCTTGGGAAAGGGACTGCGGGCATTGTATGAGGCCCATCTGAAGGAGGTCAGGGACCGGTGGGCCAGGGAGGACTATGTGCGGATGGAAGGAGAGGAAAAGGGAAGAGCAGAAGGAAGAGCGGAGGGAAAAGCAGAAGGAGAGGCATTGGGGGATTTAAAACGAAGCAGGCAGGATATCCTTGAACTGCTTGAGGAATTGGGAAGTGTGCCGGAAGATATCAGGGCTTGTATCAGCTCCGAAACGGATACGGATACGTTGCGAACATGGCTTAAGGCGGCGGCCCGGGCAGACAGTCTGGATGCCTTTCGTAAGAAATGCCTGCCCGTTTAACATTATAAACAGATTTGTACCCTTGATGAGATTGTGTATTTTTAAAGATGAAGGTACTAAAAATAGAATAAGTCTTCAAATTTTTTATCCAGTGCAATACACAATATCAGAGCCGGCTTTGCGGTGGGATTGAATTGTCCGGTTTCGATGGAACTGATGGTATTCCGGGAGACGCCTGCCAATTGCGCCAGCTGGGTCTGGGATAGCCATGTGACCGAAACGGGGCCGGATTCAGGAGCAGCGCCGGATTTAAAGGTTGACTTTGAGTCTGCTGGAAGAAAGGTATGGACGAGGATTATTTTTATGAAGGAAGAGTTAAAGATACGTCGTTTTTGCAGGGAAGATACAGAGGAGCTTTTCAGGCTGATATCAGATCCGGAAGTCATGCGTTATCTGGAGCCGCCCTATTCCCGAGATGCGGCAGAGAGGCTGTTAGAGGAGGCTGGCCTGGGGGAAGCACCGCTGATCTATGCCGTGGAGGATAAGGAGGGCGGATTTGCAGGCTATGTTATTTATCATAAATACGAAGAAGACGGCATGGAGCTGGGGTGGGTGCTGAAAAGGGAGGTATGGCATAAAGGATATGCGGACAAGCTGACAGAGATGCTGCTGAAGGATGCGGTGGGGAAAGCGGCATATGCTGTAATCGAATGTGCGCCGGAGCAGAAGGCAACCAGGCGGATTGCTGTGAAACATGGGTTTGTGTATAGAAGCCGGAGCGAAGGCTGTGATGTTTATATACGGAGATTTGAAAAAACTCTTGACTCTCACATTACGTCATAGTTTATATTGATGTCACACGAGGAGGAAAGGCCATATGAAGACAGTACATGAAGTGAGCGGATTGGCAGGAGTGAGTATACGCACCCTGCAATACTATGACAGGATCGGTCTTCTGCGTCCTGCAGAACGCACCGAGTCAGGCTACCGGCTGTATGACGATACGGATCTGGAAAAGCTGCAGCAGATTTTACTGTTTCGGGAATTGGAATTTCCGCTTAAGGCTATCAAAAGAATCATGGATAATCCTGATTTTGACAGGAGCAGAGCATTGGAACAGCAAATTGCCCTGTTGACATTAAAAAAGGAGCATCTGGAAAATTTGATAGAGCTTGCCCGTGGAATAAAAGAGACAGGAGAGAATACAATGGATTTTTCAGCATTTGATACCCAAAAGATCGAAGAATATGCGGCGCAGGCAAAGGCGTCCTGGGGAGACACGCCGGAATATGGCGAGTATGAACAGAAGGCGAAAGGGCGGAGTCCGGAGGAAGAGAAAGATTTGGCAATCCGGCTGATGGACATTTTCAGGGAGTTTGGTGAAGCTAAGGAGAAGGAGCCTTCATCTTTGGAGGTCCAGGAACTGGTGCGGAAGCTGCAGGATTTTATTTCCCGGCATTATTATACCTGCTCGGATGAAGTCCTTTCCGGGCTTGGCAGAATGTATGCGGGAGGCGGAGAATTTACCGCGAATATTGATAAGGCCGCAGGTACAGGGACTGCAGACTTCGTGAACCATGCCATCCAGGCGCGGTGTGGAGGCTGAGTCGCTGGACGAAACCGGTATTTACAGAAAATCCGAGACCTGGGGATAAGTCAACTCACACTGCATATAATATAGCTTACAAGAAGTTCGCTTGCTTGCAAAAGCGAACTTCGTAAGCTAACGAGCAGCGAAGCCGCGAGTAAAATATAGCTTACAAGAAGTTCGCTGTCACTCTTCACAGGCAGGGGCCGCGAGGTGTTTTTGTGCGCTGTTTGCACAAAAAACCGAGACAGCACGCGCTGGGCATCAAGTTGCTTTGAACGGCGAAGCCGTGAAAAGTGACCGCTTGCTTGCAAGAGCGAACTTCGTAAGCTAACGAGCAGCAGTGCTGTGAGAATAAAATGTTAATAGATCGTTTATAATTTCTTTAGCACTCAGCTCTTTACAGTGCTGACAGAATATGTTATATTACATCTAGAACAAAGAAACAGAGGCGAAAGCAGAGGGAAGAAAATTCCAGAAGGCTTTCACTGACAGCCATGTGCCGAAGGGACATGTGATAAGAAGGAGAGATGACTTATGTTGATGCCCAGTATTTTTAGAGAGAATTTGCTTGATGACTGGATGGGAAATGCTTTTGCAGGATTTGCCGATATGGACAAAGCTTTATATGGGAAGAATGCCGGAAATATGATGAAGACGGATGTTCAGGAAGCGGACGGAAAATACCAGGTGTCCGTGGATCTGCCTGGCTTTGACAAAAGTGAGATTTCTGCGGAGCTCAAGGAGGGATATTTAACTATCACCGCCTCCCGGAATCTGAACAACGACCAGCAGGACGAAAGCGGCAAGTATATCCGCCGGGAGCGCTATGCAGGTACTATGCAGAGAAGCTTTTATGTGGGTGGCCATGTACAGCAGGAGGATATCCGGGCGAGATATGAAAACGGAGTTTTGAGGCTGGAGATTCCCAAGGAGGATTCCCAGGTTGTGGAAAAGAGCAGGTATATCGCTATTGAGGGATAAACATCGAGGATCCTTCGTTGAGGCAGGATGTTTTCATACATTCTTGACATAAATGCCAAGACAGTCCTGCGCGAAAACACAGATATATAATCTGGTATTCCTCTCCGGAATGTGGTATGATTTTCAGGAAGAAAAATGAATCCAGAAGCTGGACTCAAAAATTCCAAAAATCTGATGGCAGACCGGAGAGGAAAATGGATAATGTATGTCACGATATTTTCAGAGCCATCCATGAAGGAAAGTGGCTGAATATCGAATATCAAAACAGGGAGGGGCAGGTCACGAAATACTGGATCGGTATACGCGGCCTGGATCCCGTGAAGGGCACACTTTCCGTAGATGGCCTGCATCTGGGCCGATATACCACGGAGACCTTTGAACGCATATATATATCTTCTATACTCTCCACGCAGATTGTGGAGGGGTCTTATTGTCCTGTGAATGAGGCTCTTGTTCAGGATATTTCCCTAAATCCTCACAGATACAAACCATTGTTTGAGCATGTGGCCAACCTGAAGATTTTAAACTATCTGGAAATGTGTAATGCCATGGATGCGGTACCCTATCATTCAGACTTTGCTTTGGTTCATCAGCTGGATAACGACAGCTTTCAAGGTGAGAGCTATGCGCTTTCTGAGAAACAATTTCGGACTATTGTGAAAAATTTTCAGCTGAAGATGGAGAAGGATGCCCGGCAGGAAGGGAGGCTGAAGCTTCAGCAGCTGGCCATGAATGTGCTTAGTATTCATACAGTCAGGGGCTTGTATGTTTTGGCCTGTCGTAAACTGCGTTTGGATGTAAAAGACCGGGTTCTGCGTCCGGAGGAGGATCTGACTATCTGCACGGAATACCGATATGGAGAGGAGAAGGAGAGCATTCGCAGATATCTGGACGCCGATGAGTATGAGCTTTTGAAGAATTTTGAAAAAAATCAGGAGAAAATCAAGAATTGTGTGACCAGGCATGTAAAGCAGGTCATGGGTGTGGACGATATGCCTTATGTCATCGGAATGGGTATGGATATTTCCCTGGACCTGCACAGGGAGTACAGAGCAATTATAAAAATGTACAATCAAGGCGAGGCCACTGTGCCGCTGAAGGCATTTTTTGGCGATCTGTTAAGCCGTCCTGTGAGAAGAAAAGATTATCCCATTATGCTGGTGAATCGAAAGATTAATCTGGATCAGCTGCTGGCGATCAATAATGGAATGAAGTATCCGGTGGCGTATATTCAGGGTCCTCCCGGAACAGGCAAGACGAACACGATTATCAACACGATTATCACCGCCTTTTTCAATGGCAGGACGGTGCTGTTTGCATCTTACAACAACCATCCAATCAGCGCTGTATTTGAGAAACTAAAGCAGATGGAATACAGGGGGGAAAGAATTCCTTTTCCGGTGTTGCGGCTGGGCAATGCGGATAAGGTGAGAGAGGCCCTGCAGTATATCAAGGAAGTATATGAGCAGGTGAAAACGGTTAAAATATTTGAATCTACTTTGGAGCGAAATAAGGATGACCGTGCCCGTAGAGCCAAGAAGCTTTCCGCACTGCTGAAAAAGTATGAAGAGGTGCTGGATCTGAAGGAGAGAAGGGAAACCTTGCAAAGACTGCTGGAATATCAGGATCATGGCCGGATATCGCTGGAAATGATTCCGTTTCAGGCAGACCTTGAGGGACGTCAGCTTCAAAAGGTTGAGAAAAGAATCCAAGCTTCTGGTGAGATTACTGACACGGATGCGCTGGCTCTGCTGGACGAGGATCCTGAGGAGCTGCGGAAATATCTTTACTATATCTCTGCGCAATATATCAAAAAATTGGAAGCGGAGCGGTTTCGGAGGCTGCGGGAGATTTTGTATCATGAGAAGGCGGAAGAGCAGGCGGTGGAGCTGTCCAAATATCTCAGTGATACTGAAAATGTAAAAAAGCTTCAGGAGATTTTTCCGGTCATTATTACCACCTGTATTTCCGCTCATAAGCTGGGAGCGCCAGAGCCTATGTTTGACATGGTGATTCTGGATGAGGCCAGTCAGTGCAATACAGCCGTATCTCTGGTGCCTGTCATTCGGGGAGAGAATTTGATGCTGGTAGGCGATCCGCAGCAACTGAACCCGGTGATTCTGCTGGACGAGCTGGCAAATCAAAAGCTGCGGAAAAAATATCATGTGACAGACGAGTATGACTATCGGGAAAACTCGATTTACAAGACCTTTCTGGCCTGTGATGCGGTCAGCGACGAGGTGCTTTTACACAATCATTATCGTTGCAACCAAAAGATTATTGAGTTTAATAATCGGAAATATTATCATTCCAGACTCAACATCTGTTCTGTCAGCCGGGAAGAGCAGCCCCTGATGTTTGTGGACATAAGGAATGATTCCTGTGCTGGTAAGAATACCGCGCCGGGGGAGGCGGCCTGGATCCTTCGGTATGCCAGGGAAAACAGGGACAAGAGCATTGGGATCATAACGCCCTTTGTCAACCAGAGAAGGCTGATAGAGGATGCTCTTGAAAGAGAGCATTTGGAGAACGTGGTATGCGGTACGGTTCATGCATTTCAGGGAGATGAAAAGGATGTGGTGCTGTTCTCCACTGTCATTACGAACCAGACCCAGGCAGGCACCTATGAGTGGCTGAAAAACAATAAAGAGTTAATTAATGTGGCCACATCCCGGGCCCGGGACAAGCTGATTGTGCTTTCTGATTTTGGAAATTTGACCCGTCTCCACCAAGGGGGCGGGGAGGATGATCTCTATGAACTGGTGCAATATGTGAAAATGAACGGTGAAGCTCGAGTCACCGGGAAGCAATCCAATTCCAGGGCTTTGGGGGTAAAACCCTTCAGTACTGCCACCGAGGAAGCCTTTCTGGCCAATTTAAACCATGCGCTGGAAAATATATGGTTGTCCCAGAGCAGCTATTTCGTGCAGAAGGAGGTTCCCATCTCGCATGTCTTTCGAGACAATATCAGTCATGAGGATTTGTTCTATTCCGGGCGGTTTGACTTTGTGGTGTATGAAATGCAGGGGCAGGAGAGGCTGCCCATGCTGGCCATCGAACTGGACGGAAAGGAGCATTTTGAGGATGAGGCGGTGAAGCTTCGGGATCAGAAAAAGGCCAGGATATGCCAGGAGCATCATCTGCAGCTGATTCGGGTGGAGAATTCCTACGCCAGAAGATATCATCACATCAAAGGGATACTGGAAAATTATTTTGCCATACGACATTAAAGGTGATACCCGGTTCAGTCCGCGCCGTTCGCAAAGCCGTGTCTGCGACACTAATCGCTGCTGTGCAGCAGCCGTTGCTCAGAGAAGGCGGGCGGGCTGAACTGGGGTTTACAAAATTTTCAGATTTTTTTAAGAGACTGATACAAAAACAAAATGTATAATGTAGCTTACAAGAAGTTTGCTTGCTTGCAAAAGCAAACTTCGTAAGCTAACGAGCAGCGAAGCTGAGAGAAAAAACACCGCCTGCTTTTGGAGAACTGCGGGCAGGCGGAATCAGGGAGTGGGTATTATATGAGCGCATTTGTAGAATTTCACAATGTGAGCAAGGTTTATGGAAGCGGTGAGGTCAGGATTCAGGCACTGCGGGAGGTAAACTTTGAGATACAAAAGGGTGAATTCTGTGTGATCGTGGGAGCTTCGGGAGCAGGGAAGACTACTATTTTGAATATTTTAGGCGGAATGGATACGCTTACCGAGGGAAAGGTGCTTTTGGATGGGGAAGAGGTTTCCGCCTACAACAAAAAGCAACTTACAGGATATCGGCGTCATGATGTGGGTTTTGTATTTCAGTTTTACAATCTGGTGCAGAATCTGACGGCTCTGGAAAACGTGGAATTGGCGGCTCAGATCTGCAAGGATCCTCTGGATGCGGTGCAGGTGCTGGAGGAGGTTGGGCTGGGGGAGCGTATGAGCAATTTCCCTGCCCAGCTTTCCGGCGGAGAGCAGCAGAGGGTGGCCATTGCCAGAGCTCTTGCCAAGAATCCCAAGCTGCTTTTGTGTGATGAACCTACGGGAGCGCTGGATTATAATACCGGAAAGGCCGTTTTAAAGCTTTTGCAGGACACCTGTAGAAATAAGGGCAAGACGGTGGTGGTGATCACTCATAATCAGGCGTTGACTGCTATGGCGGATCGTGTCATCACCGTAAAAAGCGGCACTATTAAAAGCATGGTTCAAAATGAAAAAATTGTGAAAGTGGAAGATATTGAGTGGTAGAGGAGACTGACTGCCGGATGTAAGGAGTATTGGATGTACAATGTATTGACCGGTACAGAGATTTAAAAAGAGAGAGAACGGAAGCTGGCACATGGAGGTAATGTCACAATTATGAGATCCATGATGAGCAGGACAACCCTGCGTGAGATCAAATTAAGCTTTGGCAGATATTTTGCGATTCTGGCTATTGTTGCCCTTGGCGTGGGATTTTTTTCCGGTCTTAAGGTGACCAGAGATGTTATGGTGGCTTCTGCCGACACGTATTTGGAGGAGGGGCAGATGTATGATTTTCGTCTGCTTTCCACGCTTGGCTTTGAACAGGAGGATGTTAACGCTTTTGCTGCCAGAGAAGACGTGCGCGCAGTAGAGGGAGCGGTATCTGCCGACATTATCTATCTGGATGCCGGAGACAATGAAGGTGTGGTGAAAGCTCATTCTCTGACGCAGGAGATCAATAAGGTAGTGCTTGTGGCGGGAAGAATGCCGGAGCGCGCAGATGAATGCGTAGTGGATGGGAATCTTTACAGCGAGAGTGATATCGGGAGCAGGATCCGTCTTTCAGAAAATAATGCCCAGGATGACCTGGATAACTTTGCTTATCAGGAATACACTATAACGGGTATCGTCAAGTCGCCGCTTTACGTGCAGTTTGAAAGGGGAACTACATCGCTGGGGAATGGTCAGATCAAGGGATTCATTTATTTGCTTCCGGAAGGCTTTGATATGGAGGTATTCACGGAGATTTATGTGAAGCTTGACCAGGACGAGCAGATCTATTCTGACGAATATAATGATGCTATAGATGCGAAAGAGGAGATCTGGAAGGAATATTGCAGACAGCAGGGGGAGCGCAGGTTTCGTTCTATTGTAGAAGAGGCGGAAGGAGAGCTTGCGGATGCCCGGAAGGAGCTGGAAGAAAAGCGTGTAGAGGCGGAAGAGGAGCTGGAGGAGGCAAGAAAGGAACTGGAGGATGCCCGGGAGAAGCTTGAGGAAGGTGAGCTGGAGCTTGCACAGGGCGAGCAGGAGGCGGCTGACGGCAAAAAGGAATTGACCAGAGGCCGTCAGGAATTGGAGGACGGCAAAAAGGAGATCGAGGAAAACCGGCAAAAGCTTGAGGAGGGAAGGCAGACGCTTTCGGAGAACGAGACTCTTCTGGCAGAGAAAAAGCAGGAATATGAGGCGGGAAAAGCGTCTTATGAATCGGGAAAAAGAGAGCTGGACAGTCAGAAGGCCCGGTTGGAGGAGGCCGGAAAGCAGCTTGCAGAGGCAGAGGCTCAATTTGCGGCGGCGCAGCAGCAGCTTGCGGCGGCAGAGGCCCAGCTGACAGAACTGCGCAGCCAGATCGAGGCAATGGCGGCGGCAGGCACGCCGGAGGAGATGTTGGCGCCATACCGGCAGCAGCTTCAGGCCGGAGAGGCCGAACTGCAGGCGGGACGGGACGCGCTGGCGGCCCAGATGGAGGCGGCAGGGCTGGAAGGGAAAAAGGCTGAATTGCAGGCGGGATGGGATCAGATTGCTGCGGCGGAAGGTCAGCTTGCAGCCGCTTGGTCTCAGCTGAGCCAGGGAGCCAGTCAGATTGTGGAAGCGGAAGCTCAGCTGGCACAGGCGAAGACGGAGATCCAGGACGGAGAACGACAGCTTGCAGAGGGAGAACAGGAGCTGGTCGAAGCGGAGAGGGAGCTTCAGGACGCTCGAAGAAAGCTTCGAGATGCGGAAAAAGAGCTGGAGGAAGGCCGCCGGGAACTGGAGGAGGGCCGGAAGGAGCTGGAAGAAGGCCAGGCGGAATACGATGAAGCCTATGAAGAGTTTGTAAATGAAATTGCAGATGCAGAAAAGGAGATTGCCGAGGCGCAGGAGGAGATCGACGATCTGGAAGCGCCGGATACCTACGTTCTGGGAAGGGATACCAATATTGGGTATGTCTGTTTTGAAAGCGATTCCAGTGTTGTGGACGGTATTGCCAATGTATTTCCGGCGTTTTTCTTTTTGGTGGCGGCATTGGTATGTATGACTACTATGAATCGTATGGTAGAGGAGCAGAGGACTCAGATCGGTGTGCTGAAGGCGCTGGGATATGGGGAAGCGGCCATTATGGGAAAGTTTTTGTTTTATTCCGGAAGCGCCGCGCTGACAGGATGCCTGGGAGGATACTTCCTGGGAATTCATGTGTTCCCTTATGTCATATGGTATACTTATGGTATCATGTATCGCTTTGGGGGGATTGTCTATGTATTCGACTGGCCCATGCTGATTATATCTCTTGTGGGTGCGCTTGCCTGCTCCATGGGGACTACCTGGGTTTCCTGCAGGCATGAGCTGAAGGAGAACGCTGCCGGGCTTATGCGGCCCAAGGCGCCCAAGGCAGGGAAACGGGTATTCCTGGAGCATGTGCCCTTTATCTGGAAACGGCTGAAATTCCTTCAGAAGGTGTCGGTAAGAAATATTGTACGTTATAAAAAGAGATTTTTTATGATGGTGATCGGAATCAGCGGCTGTACGGCGCTGTTGGTTACCGGTTTTGGCGTCAGGGATTCCGTGACGGATATTGCTGACAGGCAGTTTGGGGAAATCCAGATATATGACATTAAAGCCAGTTTGAAAGAAAAGACAGGGATTACAGCGGAGGAGACCAGATCTGCCGATCCGGCCGAAGAATTAGCGGCGCAGGTGGAAAAGCTGGGCGGAAGCTGTACTTTTGCCTATGAGGGAACCATGGATCTTGTGTTGGATAATGGGATTAAGTCGGTGAATCTTGTTGTGGCACAAAGGCCGGAGGAAATCGGAAATTATATTGACATTCATACAGACAGCAATCAGCCTTTGGAGTATCCAAAGGAGGGAGAAGCCGTGATTTCCCGCAAATTAGCGGAAAGCTATCATCTTGCTCCGGGAGATATGATCACTTTGCAGGATGAGAATCAGAGGACGATTCAAGCGGTGATCTTGGGAGTCTGTGAGAACTATATCTATAACTATGTATATCTTCATGCTGATACGCTGGAGGAGATTTTGGGTACGGTGGATTTTCAGAATGCATATATCAATCTTCCGGCGGATGCTGATGTTCATGAGGCTGGTGCCGCTTTTATGGGTATGGAGGCTGTGACCGCGGTGAATGTTAATGCAGACATGCAGGTACGTTTTTCCAGTATGATGGGAAGTATGAATTATATCGTGCTGGTGATTATCGGTTGCGCTGCCTGTCTGGCCTTTATCGTGCTCTATAATTTGAATAATATCAATATTACCGAGCGGATCAGAGAAATTGCCACCATTAAGGTGCTGGGATTTTATAAGAGAGAGACGGCGGTATATGTATTTCGGGAAAATCTGGTGCTGACGGCCATCGGATGCGGAGCAGGACTGGTATTGGGAAAGCTTTTGCACATGTATGTGATGCATGAGGTGGACATCGACATGATAGCCTTTGATGTAAAGATTACTGTGACAGGCTATTTGCTCAGTATCCTTCTGACATTTTTGTTTAACTGGGTGGTCAACAGGATGATGTCGGGCAAGCTGGACCGCATCAATATGGCGGAATCCCTGAAGTCCGTAGACTAGTATAATCCAATCTAATTACCATTATGTTTCACAAAGTATGTATTTAGCTGGAAGCAAACCGGTCAGCACACTGGAAATCCACAGATTAAGTGAATCGGCGAAATGGCATGATTCCGAAGCGTATGAGACGGAGCTGATTTAAGATGGCTGAAAGAGGGAGCTATGGGAAAAGAGAGCGTTAAAAAAGCAAAAGCGATATTGATTATGCTTATTCTGGGAGTGATTCTCGTAAACGTCAAAAGGATTTTTATGGATTTCGAGACAGACTGTGAGTATGCTGTCGCCATGTCCTACCGTATGACGAGGGGAGACGCTATGATCACGCAAATGTGGGAGCCTCATCAGACTTCGGCGTTTTTGAATGCTCTGCTGATCCGGCTGTATTTGCTTTTCACAGGGACGACCACGGGTATTGTCCTATACCTTAATCTGATGGGATGTGTGGCCCGATGCGCCGTGGCCTGGGTGTTTTATCGCACATTTCGAAAATGCTGTTCCCGAAAGGTTCTGCTTTTTTGCTGTATCTTCTTTTTGACTGTCAATGCGAAGAGCTCTCTCTTGTTGGAATTTTCCAATATGTTGGTCTACTTTTCGGTCTTGCTGTGCTGCTCTTTGTATCAGTATCTGAAGCCCGGGGATGGCGTGAAGTTGAAGCTTGGGGATGATGAGAAGCAGGAAAAGCGATGGCTGGTATTGTCAGCTGTACTTTTGTGCCTGACGGTGATATCATATCCTGCCGCTTTGATTCTGTATCCGGTGCTGATCTATCTAATCTGCCGTCATTCAGAGGAGAAAAAGAAGGATGTGGCTTTGATTACGGGCATCTGTGGAATGGCTGGCGGGGCGTACATGCTTTGCCTGATTGCCAGTGCAGGGTGGGGGGATTTTTGGTTTTGTGTAAGACAGATTGTGACTGGCGACGGCTCCCATGAGGCGGGACTGGCGGAGAAGCTTTTGAATTATATTCTGGAATCGGGAAAGGCCGCAGTCCTTTTGCTTGGATGTGGGGGCCTGGCTTTTGTCCTGGTATATCTGTGGCGGTTTTTCAGGAGAAAGGAAATCAACACTATTAATGGAATTCTGGTGGTTTCCTTTGCTCTGTTGTTTGCGCTTAACCTGGTCAGAATGATTTTCGGGATCGATCCCTGGATACATCTGGTTGTTTATTTTCCGATTTTGTTTTTGGGATGTAGGTGGAAGAAATACTGTAGTGAAGAAGAGCAGCTTTTTTTTCAGATTGGTATGATGCTCAGTTTGGGAAGCGGGCTGGCAGTGTTGATTCTTACCAATTTGACAGTTCTGACGACAGCATCATATCTGATTCTGGGGGTTATGGTATCCATGGTGCCCATCGGAAGATATTTACAGCAATGCGCTCAGGGAAGGCGGCATCCGGAACGGGTGTGGGGGATAATGGTGCTTTTTTTATGTGTAACCATTTTTCAAAATCTGGTTGATGTAAGGTCTGTCAGCGATATCGGTGCATATTCCCGAATCATAGATGTGAGAGGTGTAGTTAAGAGCGGACCGGAAGCAGGGATCTTTATGGACTATATAGGGGCGTACAAGCGGAACCGGGATCTGGAGGAATGGAAAGAAAATGTTTATCCGGGAGACCGGATATTGATCGTGGATACCCGGGGAGGCGGAACCAGCAATATCGGATATCTATATGAGGATACGGAGGTCTGCATAGATTCCACCATATGCACGCCCACCTACAACGAGAAGCTGTTGCAGTATTGGGAACAGAACCCGGAAAAGGAACCCAATGTGGTGATTATGGAGTGCTGGTTTGGAGAAATGTTGACCCCTGAGGATCATTGGATCAGACAGTGGGTGGAAGCGAATTTTGACTCCTACACGGATGGCACCTATGTGCGTTTTTACAGACGCAGTGTTGACGAATAGGATACTGCCTCGCCGATGTTCTTCAGCCGTCGGCAGTTGGGCGGCAGGCTGAAATTCCCCTGGGGAGACTGGGCGGTATGAATATACATACTGTCCAGTCCCATATGAAAGGAACCCCAGGCGTCGGCTTCGGGGTCGTTTCCCACCATCACGGAGGAAGCCGTGTCAAGCTTATGTTTTTGCAGGAGCGCGCCGTAAAAATGAGGAGAGGGTTTTACAAAGCCCACATCCGAGGAATAAAAGACATCGTCAAAGAGATCGTAAATATCCAGAAAGCGCATTTCCGGTTCCGTAAACAGACGCTGAGCATTGGACAGCAGATAAATGTGCTTTTCCTGACTTTTTAGCTTTTCCAGCATCTCCCGGGCACCCTCGTACAGGCGCAGGTGCTCCAGCGAAAGGGTGCGGAAGGTCAGGGCCCATGCTGCAATCGTCTCTGGTAAGGCCGTTCTTTCCTTCTTATTATATAGCTGTCGAATTACCTCTTCCAGAGAGCTTTCGACATTCTCCAGAGAACTTTCAGGGAGCTCCATAGAACCTTGGGGAATTTCTAAAGCATTTTTCAAGGCGTGCTGATTATTTCGGCGGACTTCCTCCGTCAGGCGGGTATATTCCCTGCGCAGCTCTTCAGGGGCATATGCAGCACCCTGAAGGCACATGTACAGGGACATTTTCTGCCAAAGATACGCTTTTCTTTCATTGGTACGGATATCGACCAGTGTACCATACAGATCAAAAATATAGTTCTGATATTCTAAATTCTCCATTGTGTTACCTCTTGCGCTTATATTTTCTCTTTCGATACGCAGATGTTTTCGAGACATTTTTCAAGGGTAAGGTCTTTGCCTATACGCGTTCCGGCGCGGGACCGGTGGAATCCCGTATCACCAGAGATGCCCGAAGCAGGATGGAGCCGATGGCAACATTGTTCAGCAGGCAGGACATAGCATAGTAGCCGGTTTTGCCCAGGGCCAGCCTGTCCTGACGGATGGTGGTAAGCGGCGGGTCGGTGTAAGCCGTCATAGGCAGGTCGTCAAAACCGATAATGCTCATATCCTCCGGGATCCGGATTCCTCTCTCCTGACATTCCGTTATGGCGGAAATAGCCCGGATGTCATGGGAGCAGAAGATGGCGGTAACACCGGCATCATACATGCGCTGTACATGCTTTTTGGTAGAATCGGAAACGTAATAGCCCATACCGATGTTTTCGTCGTTGATTTCCAGCCCATGTTTTGACAACGCGTTCAGATAGGCGTTGTACCGGGCTTTCTGGATATAGGATTCCAGGGGACCGGAGATCAGTCCAATTCTTCTGTGCCCCAGTGATATCAGATGCTTCATGGCCAGATCATAGCCCTCCTGGCTGTCACAGCCGATGGAGGCGATCCGAAAATTACCACTGACATAATTATCATACAAGACGGCGGGGATTTTGGAGGTCCGAAATTCCGCCATCCATGAATCAATCAGAGTAAATCCCAGCACAAAAGCGCCCTGATAACCGTTCTGTATCATAAATACCCCGTAAGGCATGGAGCGCTGCAGTTCTTTGTCCACCGGCATCACATCTACGATCCATCCGTCGGGTTCAGCCATTTGCTTAAATCCCAGTATGATATCGTATCCGAATTGATTGGGAGTGCTGTAATCCATATTTTCCACCAGGATGCAAAGCTTCTTTTCCCGGTTCATCATTCTTTTATTGCTATAGCCTAATTCCACTGCGGTTTCCAATATTTTTTTCCGCATTTCTTCACTGATGTCTGTGGCGTTGTTCAGTCCCTTGGAAACAGTGCTTTTGGAGACTCCCAACTTTGCGGCGATATCGTTGATCGTGGCCATATTCAATAACTCCTTCTGGAATTCGAGTGGTGTAATAAAAATTCATGAAAATGTACAAGAAAAAACGGTTTGTCTTTTGACATTATAACAGAAAGGAGACGAAATGACAAGAAAATCACTAAACATCTGAAAGGGAAAAACACGATCAAAAGGTGAAAAGACGCACAATTGCTGAAATATCCATGATCATTCATACGAAAATTCTCTCAAAAAATATTTCGAAACTTAGCGACATAAATGATTCGTAATCTCGGTTAATATGCACAAAATGGTGAAAAATGAAGAAAAATAGTATAGAAATTGCACAATGTTACGGCTTGACAGTATAAAATCAATGTGATAACATCAATTTACACAAAACTTATCGAAACATTTTGTGGAAGAATTCATGAAATCGGGAGGAAAGAAAGATGAAGAAAAAATTACTCACAATCGTTCTGGCGGCTGCGATGGTTGCATCAATGGCAGCCTGCGGCAGCAATCCAGATGCCGGATCTTCGGGATCAGGCAGTGCGGGAGGAGACTCTCAGCAGGGATCTGATCAGGGATCTGACCAGGGAACTGACCAGGGATCTGACCAGGGAACTGACCAGGGATCTGACCAGGGTGGAGCATCCGGAGACGTCACTGATGTAGCGCTGAAGGTATGGTGCCCTCAGAACCAGGTGGATACCGGAATTATGGCAGAGCAGCAGGCAGCCTTCGCGGCAGAGCATCCGGAGTGGAACATTACCTGGACCACTGAGATCGTAGGTGAGGATAACTGCAAGACGGAAGTGCTGAAGGACGTGGAAGCGGCGGCTGACGTGTACTTCTTTGCATCGGATCAGCTGGTGGAGCTGGTAAACGCAGGCGCTATCGCTCAGCTGGGCGGCGCTGCGGAGCAGATGGTTAAGGATGAGATTGCCGAGTCCGTGCAGGCTACTGTAAAGATCGGTGATGCCACCTACGCAATTCCTTTCACCCACAATACCTTCTTTATGTTCTATGACAAGACTCTTATGGATGAGAGCGACGTGGCTTCTTTGGAGAAGATCATGGCCAAGGAGACCGCTGACAATGTGTACAATTTCTATTTTGAGTCTGCAGGCGGCTGGAAGCTGGGCTGCTATTACTACGGTGCAGGCCTCAGCGTGTTCGGACCGGAAGGAAATGATCTTTCCGCAGGTGTTGACTGGAACAACGAGACTGGTGTAGCTGTTACCAACTATCTGATCGACCTGATCAACAACCCGAAATGTGCATATGACGGTGAAATTTCCGTGTCTGAGTTGATAGAAGATCACAGGCTTGGCGTGTGGTTTGACGGATCCTGGAATTACGACCTGTATGCAGGCATTCTGGGAGATGATATGGGCATCGGTGTCATCCCCACCTTCAACCCCGACGGAAATGATTATCAGCTGCTTGGTTTCTACGGTTCCAAGGCTATCGGTGTGAACGCGCATTCCAAGAATATGGCTGCTGCAGTTGCATTTGCTACCTTCCTTGGAAACGAAGCAAACCAGACTCTGCGTTTTGAAAAATCCGGTCAGGTTCCTGCAAACATCAAGGCTGGTGAGAGCGAGGCCGTTACCTCCAATCCTCTGGCAACGGTTATCGTAAGAGAGGCTAATGAGGCCAGCGTAATGCAGCCTGCTCATGAGACCTTCTCTACCAGATATTGGACTTATGCAGGCGCTATACCTACCGAGATCAGAAGTGGTGCCATCACCAAGGATAATGTCAAGGAAAGACTGGATGCCTTTGTGCAGGCTATGACAGAATAAGGCTTTGCAGAAGCTCTGACGTGAAGTTCGGGCAGATAAGATTGTATTTAAATCAGAAATTGCAGGAGGATAAGGGGCTTTTACTTCCTTATCCTCCACAAATGATCCCAAGATTATGAGGAGGTTCCAAGATGGGAGTTTTTCAGAAAAAGAAATTGAAAACCACTTCCCTGAAACCCAGCGAGGCGGGGATTGGCGAGGCCATTGCCAAGGGAAACGCAGTCACAAAGCTTTCGCTCATTGTTTTCGGCCTCGGAAATATTCTGAATAAGCAGATCGGCCGGGGACTGATTTTTCTGGCCGCAGAGATCGTATATTTCTACTATATGATATCCTTTGGCTTTGGGGCCATAGGCAATTTTATCACTCTGGGAACAAAGGAACAGGGCCAGACCTACAATGAAGCCCTGGGAATTTATGAATATACTGCAGGGGACAATTCCATGCTTTTCCTGCTGTACGGCGTAATTACCATCGTATTGACCGTGGCTGCTGTGGGCATCGCCTGTATGTCCGCAAAGAGTGCTTATTGCACCCAGCTTCGCAAAGAGAAGGGAATGCATATTCCCAGCTTCAAGGATGATGTATTGTCCGTCAGGGAAGAAAATTTACATACGGCGATGATGGCTCTTCCCATTCTGGGTATTGTCATTTTCACCATTGTACCGTTGGTGTTCATGATTTTGATCGCGTTCACCAGCTATGACCACGAACATCAGCCGCCCGGGAATCTGTTTACCTGGGTAGGTTTCGATAATTTTAAAACCATGTTGGGTCAGGGCAGCAAGCTGGCCGCCACCTTCTGGCCGGTGCTGCAGTGGACGCTCATTTGGGCGGTAGCAGCAACTTTCAGCTGCTTTATCCTGGGACTGATCCTTGCCCTTCTGATCAACCGTAAGGGCACCAGGTTCAAGGGCTTCTGGAGATTTATGTTTGTGCTTTCCGTGGCAGTGCCCCAGTTCGTATCCTTGCTGAGCATGAGAACCATCTTCAATGCCAACGGTCCTGTGAACGTAATCCTCAGACAGCTGGGAATCATCGGCATGACGGAGTCCGTTCCCTTTTTCACGGATCCTACTCTGGCCAAGATTACCATCATCTGCATTAATCTGTGGATCGGTATTCCCTTTACCATGCTGTCCACTACCGGTATTCTGCAGAATATTCCCGCGGATCTGTATGAGGCGGCCAGGATCGACGGAGCCAGCGCGCCTGTGATTTTCCGGAAGATTACACTTCCCTACATTGTGTTTGTTATGACACCCAACCTGATCACTTCCTTTACAGGAAACATTAATAACTTTAACGTAATTTTCCTGCTGTCCGGAGGCGGCCCTGATACCCTGGATTATTACTACGCAGGAAAGACGGACCTGCTGGTCACCTGGCTGTACCGACTAACCATCACTCAGAAGGACTATAACCTGGGAGCGGTTATCGGTATCCTGGTATTCATTATTCTGGCTACTTTGTCACTGTTGACCTACCGGCATACCGGTTCCTACAAAGATGAGGGGGCGTTCCAATAATGAAAGCAAAGAGATTTGTAACGAATACGTTGTGCCATATACTGCTGGCCATACTCAGTATCATATGGGTGCTTCCCATATTTTATGTAATTCTTACCTCCCTTCGGGCGGAGGGTGGATCCTACAAGAGTTACATCTGGCCCAGAGGATTTACACTGGACAATTACCTGAATCTGTTCAAGCCCACCAGCCAGATCGATTTTTTCCGGTGGTTTACGAATACCTTTGTGATTGCTGTGATCAGTACTATTATAGCTGCGTTCTTTGTGCTGAGCGTATCCTACTGTATGAGCCGTCTGCGCTTTAAGATGCGTAAGCCCTTTATGAATATTGCGCTGATCCTGGGTATGTTCCCTGGATTTATGTCCATGATTGCGGTATACTATATTTTAAAGGGACTGGGTTTCCTGGAGACAGGGACACTGAAGCAGGTGGCGCTGATACTGGTGTACTCCGGAGGCGCCGGGCTGGGCTTTTACATGGCTAAGGGATTTTTTGATACGATCCCCAAGACCATTGACGAGGCGGCTTATATTGACGGGGCTACCAAGTGGCAGACCTTTATCCACGTGACGATCCCCATGTCAAAGCCTATTATCACTTATACGTTGATCACCACCTTCATGGGTCCCTGGGTAGATTATATTTTTGCCAAGGTTATCATGGGTAATGACACCAAGTATTATACCATTGCCATCGGTCTGTGGACCATGCTGGAAAAGGAATATGTGGAGTATTTCTACACCCAGTTCTACGCAGGCTGTGTATTGATTTCCATTCCCATAGCGATTCTGTTCCTGATTACGCAGAGATGCTATGTGGAGGGTCTGTCGGGAGCCGTCAAGGGCTGATCGAAATTATTATTGAACTGCCACATGAATTTCAGAGCCGCTGCGGATCGTCAGTTTTATTTGCAGCGGCTCATTTTGTATCTGTAGAGCGGCGGACAACCGGAGGCAATGAGGATGTGTCTGCTGCGGCGTGAACGGAAAATGGTTATGAACCGCAGGGGAATTTCCGGGGAGACGAGGAGGGTTATGAAGGAGTTTGTTTACACAGAGGAGTTTGATCGTCTGTACGCCTACGACGGTAAGGATCTGGGAGTGACATGCGCTCCAGGGTGTACCTGCTTTAAGCTGTGGGCGCCCCTGGCGGAGGAAGTGGAGCTGTGTCTGTATCACGGAGACGATTCCCGGGAGAAGGCCTTCCGCTGTGTGAAGCTGGAGCCGGAGGAAAGAGGCGTCTGGAGTCTGACGCTGGAGGAGGAGCTTCACGGAATTTACTATGATTTTCAGATTTGCAGACAGGGTGTTTTAACGCGCACGGCAGATCCGTATGCCGTGGGCTGCGGCTGTAATGGGTATCGCAGTCTGGTGGTGGATTTAAAGAAAACGGATCCGGAAGGATTTTCTTATGACCGTGCGCCGCAAAAAACCGTGGAAAATATTATTTATGAGCTTCATATCAAAGATTTTTCTTATGATTCCCACAGCGGAATCCCCCAAAAGTACAGGGGAAAATACAAGGCCTTTACTGTGGAGCCGGAGGCCGGGGCCGGAAGAGAGGCATCTTCTGCCGGAGAGGAGCCGGTTCCCACCGGTATGGCTTATCTGAAGGAGCTTGGAATCACTCATGTGCACCTGCTTCCTTTTTGTGATTACGGATGGCTGGATGAGGCCGGAGATGACAGTCAGTTCAACTGGGGTTATGACCCGGTGAACTATAATGTGCCGGAGGGCTCCTATGCCACGGAAGTTCATGACGGAACTGTGCGGATCAGGGAGTGCAAGGAGATGATTCAGGCGTTTCATCAGGCGGGAATCCGAGTCGTAATGGACGTGGTTTATAATCATACCTATGAGGCGGACTCCTGGCTGGAAAGGTCGGCTCCGGGATATTTTTGCAGGAAGCTGCCGGACGGCACTCTGTCTGACGGGTCAGCCTGCGGAAATGATTTGGCGGCGGGAAGAGCAATGGTGGATAATTATATTGTAAATTCCGTTATGTATTGGGCCAGGGAGTATCACATAGACGGTTTTCGTTTTGATTTGATGGGGCTGCTCACCACGGAACTGATGAACAGGATCCGGCAAGAACTGGATCGGGAGTTCGGCCCTGGAGAAAAGCTGCTTTATGGAGAACCCTGGAGGGCGGAAGAGTCGCCTATGGAGACGGGAACCCATGCCGCGCTTAAGGAGAACGTGGAATATCTGGATGAAAATATAGCAATCTTCAGCGACGATACCCGGGATTTGATTAAGGGAGCAGTATTTTATTCCAAGGACCCGGGGTTCGTCAATGGCGGAAGATTGCTGGAGGATCAGGTTCTGGACGCTGTCACAGGCTGGAGGGACAATGTGGACGGCTTCCGGCCCAGGAGCTGCGGACAGATCATAAATTATGTTTCGGCGCATGACAATTTAACCCTTTGGGATAAGCTTTTGTTTACTCTTCGAGAGGAAGGGGAATTGAAGGATCAGGCCGTTTTTCTGGAGCCGCACCGAGATGTGCTGGCGGTCAACAAGCTGGCCGCGCTGATGTATTTTACCTGTCAGGGGCATATTTTTTTCCAGGCGGGAGAGGAGTTTGGCAGGACGAAATTCGGGGATGAGAACAGCTTTCGCTCCGCGCCTGAGGTAAACATGCTTCGCTGGGAACAGACAGTACCCTTTCGGGAGCTGGTGGAATATTATAAGGGCCTGATCGCTCTGCGGAAAAATCTGCCGGGACTGTACGATAAGTCTGCCAAAGCCTTCGAGAGAATCAGCGGTCAGACGATTCACAGGGAAGGCGTGGTTTCGTTTTTGGTGGACAACAGGGATCCGGCATCGGACTGCCCATGGGATACTTTGTTTGTGGCCTACAATGCATCCGGCGCCGCCTGCCGTATAAAGCTGCCGAAGGGTGACTGGGAGATACTGGCAGATCATGTCCAGGCTGATTGCCGTCTGCCGGCCGGGGAAGAGGCGGTGGCGGTCGCTCACGGCGGTGTGCTGGCCGGCAGGAGAGCGGCAGACTGGAGGAGAAAATAGGAGAAAAGCACAGGCAGAAAAGGGGCATGAGTGCAGGGACAGTGAAAAAGAAGAACACGGGAGCAGAACGATGGAATTTATATATGGAAAACAGGATTTTTGTAATTTAGAACGGGGAGAGGAGAATTGCTGGCTGATGGCAAATGGTCTGGGAGGGTTTTCTTCCTTGACCATGGCCGGTTCCTGCAACAGAAATGATCATGCCGTGCTGATGAGCTGTGCGGCGCAGGAGGCGCCCAATCATCGCTGGAACATGATTCATCGGCTGGAGGAGGTGCTTGTAACAGAGGAGAAGGAATTTCATATTTCCAGTCAGGACTTTTGGGAGCATGAAAGACAGGAGTGCGGCTGGAAGTACCAGACTTCCTTTGTCTATGAGGATTATCCCCGGTGGAGTTATGTAGTGGAAGGCGTGGAGATTTGTAAGACCATGGCTTTGATGCCGGGGGAGAACACGGTGGGGATTTCTTATGAAATCCGGAATCGTTCCGGGAAAAGAGCAGTTCTTAAGGTGCTGCCACATCTGCAGTTTGTACCGAAGGGAGCGTCGCCTGCAGAGGGACAGGAGTTTGAGATCTCCCTGGCGGAAGGGGCGATCCGCTCCAATGGGAGGAGCCTTTATTTTTTGACAGACGGTGATTTGGAGGAATTTCCGGTACAATATCAGGAAGGGCTTTATTATCGCTATGACGCAAATCACGGCAGACCTGAGCCGGGCCGTACAGCTGTAAACCATAGAGTGTCTTTTGAGACGGAGCCGGGCCAGGTGGTACGGGGAGAGCTGGTGTATGGTACAGAACCAGTGAAAATAACGGCAGAGCAGATTCATAAGGCATTGGTTAAACAGCGGGCAGAGCTGAGAGAGCAGTCCGGTCTGAAGGATGAGACGGCCCGGGAGCTGGCAGCGGCCGCCGGACAGTTTGTTTCCTATCGCGCTTCCACGGGAGAACAGACCATATTGGCGGGCTTTCCTTTTTTTGAGGATTGGGGGCGGGACACCATGATCGCTCTCACAGGCTGCTGTCTCTCCGCGAGGCAGTACGATACGGCGGAAAGTATTCTGCGGACTTTTATGAGATACTGTCGAAGAGGGCTTATGCCCAACCTGTTTCCGGAGGGAGAGCAGGAGCCCAGATACAATACTGTGGATGCGGCGCTTTTGTTTATTCTTGCAGTCTATGAATATTATCAAAGGACCGGAAATCTTGCCTTTGTGAAGGAGGCTTATCCGGTGATGGAAGAGATTGTGGACTGGTATGAAAAGGGGACGGATTTTAATATTGCCATGGAGGAGGACGGATTGATCCGGGCAGGAGCAGGCTTTGATCAGGTCACCTGGATGGATGTAAGGGTGGGGGATATTCTGCCTACACCCAGACATGGCAAACCGGTAGAGATCAATGCCTACTGGTATAACGCGCTGTGTATTATGAGTCGTTTTGATGAATTGCTCCGGGGGAGCGGGGAAGAGCCGTCCGGGAAAAGCTGTGAGCGGGAACTGTGCAGGGATGCACTGTCTATAGAGGGGAATCTGCAGAAAGCGGGCCGGGAGGCGGCTTCGACAGATGACAGTTTGAAGGATGCTTGTGGGGAGTATAAGCAAATAGATCTGAAGGATTACGCTTCCCTGGCGGCCGGTGTGAAGGAAAGCTTTCGCAAGCAATTCTGGAACGAGGAAGCCCATTGCCTGAAGGATGTGATATCCGGGACAGGGGCTGACCGGCAGATCCGCTGCAATCAGATTTGGGCAGTTTCCCTGCCGTTCCCGCTTTTGGATAAGGAGCAGGAGAAGCAGGTGGTGGAAACAGTGTTCAGCAGGCTGTACACACCATTGGGGCTGCGGACGCTGGATCCCGGGGATCCGGAATTTAAACCGGTGTATACCGGAGAGCTGCTGCAGAGGGATTTGGCCTATCATCAGGGAACCGTGTGGGTATTTCCTCTGGGAGGATTTTATCTGGCTTATTTGAAGGTGCATGAATATTCGGAGGAAGCCAGGGATTATGTCCGGCGCCAGCTGCTGGGAACCAGAGCAGCCTTGCGGGAGGGCTGTATCGGACAGCTGCCGGAGATCTACGACGGGCAGTTTCCGGTTTTTTCAAAGGGATGCTTTGCGCAGGCCTGGAGTGTGGGAGAGCTGCTTCGGGTATATGAGGCGCTTGAAAGGCACTGAGCAGAAATAAAGGTCGGATGACTTATATGCGGAAAGCCCGTGGCAGCGGGCGGAAAGGGGCGGTTTGATATGAAGAAAAAAGGCGGAAGTAAGATAAGCATTTTGTTGTTGTGCGGTCTTTTGCTGTTATCCTGCACTGGATGCGGAAAGGGGAAGGAGGAGATCTACGCGGGAGCCAGCCTCCTGTCGGGAAGGGAGGTACGGATGCCGGAGGCCTCTGACAAATATCGTACCTTTTATGAAATATTTGTGTATTCCTTCTACGACAGCAATGGAGACGGTATCGGCGACCTGGCGGGGGTTACGGAAAAGCTGGATTATCTCAATGACGGCGACAGTGCCACTGACTCTGATCTTGGGATCAGCGGCATATGGCTTATGCCCATTATGCCTTCCAATACCTATCATAAATACGATGTGAAGGATTATATGGCCATCGATCCTGTTTACGGATCCATGGAGGACTTCGAGAAGCTGGTGGAGGAATGCGGAAAAAGGGATATCAATTTGATCATTGACCTGGTGATGAATCATACCTCATCCGCACATCCCTGGTTCCAGGAGGCCTGCAGCTACCTGAAGAGCATCGGGGACGGGGAGGCATCCGCAGAGGAGTGTCCCTATGTGGAGTATTACAATTTTCACAAAGGCATGAAATGGGGCTACTCCCAGGTGGCAGATACGGATTGGTATTATGAAGCAAATTTCTGGTCGGAGATGCCGGATCTGAATTTGTACAGTGAAAAGGTGCGGGCAGAATTTGAAGAGATCTGCAAATTCTGGCTGGAGAAGGGCGTGGCAGGCTTCCGCCTGGACGCGGTAAAGGAATTTGTGTCCGAGGACACGGAGGCCAATGTGGAGATTCTGACCTGGTTTAACGATATGGTGAAGGGGATTAATCCGGACACCTATCTGGTGGGAGAGGCCTGGACCAATCAGCCGGAGTACGCAAAATATTATGCCAGCGGAATGGACAGCGTGTTTGATTTTGTGTTTGCCGGGGATACAGGACTGATCTATAAGCTGGCTTCCGGCCTGTATCAGGCGGAGCAGTACGGCGGTTATGTGGAAAAGGCGGAGAGCCTGTATGCCTCCTATAATGAAAATTATGTGAATGCACCTTTTTACAATAACCATGACCTGGACCGGGCGGCCGGATACTACAAGGGAGAGGAAGCGCTGGATCAGGCTAAGATTGCGGCGGCCCTGAATTTGACCATGAGCGGCAATGCATTCGTATATTATGGAGACGAGATTGGCATGCTTGGGTCAGGTATCGACGAAAATAAGCGTCTGGGAATGCGCTGGACGACGGACCAGGCAGGTCAGGGCATGTGCAAAGGGCCCCAGGCGGCAGAGGCGGTGACGCAGGTCTATGGCAGTCTGGAGGAACAGCAGGCGGACTTGACATCGATGTATTGCTATTATAAAAACCTGATTCGTCTGAGAAACCAGTTCCCTTCCATCACAAAGGGGAAAAGCACGCATTTGGCAGAAGCATCAGATAAGGAATTGTGCGTGCTGCAGAAAACATATGGGGAGGAGACGGTGTGTCTCTTCTATAATATATCCGGCCAGCCCAAGACGGTGGACTTAAGCGGGGTGACCCTGGCTGACGGCACCGTGCTGAAGGGCAAAATGCTGGAAGCCTCAGTGGTGGCAGGAGAGGAACGGGTTGCTGTGGAAAAGGACAGCCTGACTATTCCCGGATACTCGGTGGTTGTTTTGCTGGTGACAGAATAAAGTTGTTGTTGCGCGGCATACTGATTTTGCATTATAATGATAGACACGTTTCCGGAAATTTTGCGGTCCGGGGCAGATATTTTTATAAAACTAAGGGGAATCATATGAGCGCACAATTGTTTGATAATTATGAGGAGGACGGGCAGCTTAGCTTTTTCGGGGCAGACGGCCCGGAGCTTGAGGAGGAGAGAGGAAAAGCGGAGGCGAAAGAGCAGGATCTGCCGCCCGGACCGGATATCCGGGTGGGCAGATGCAGTTGCTGCGGGCGTATGTTGATGGTGCTGGAAGAGGCGGGACGATACCTGTCATCCTGCACGAACTGCGGCGTGAGCTATGCTCAGGGTAAATGAGAAGCGGCTTTGCGTTCGTTTCTGTAGGCTGCGGGGGTTTTTCCCGTGGCCTTTTTGAATGCCTGGGAAAAATAGGACTGGGAGGAGAACCCCAGCATTGCCGAGACTTGCGCGATGGAACAGGCAGTGGATTCCAGAAGCGCCTTTCCCTCCTGAATTCTTTTCTGCAAAAGATAATTGATGGGAGAAAGTCCTGTATATTTCGTAAAAGCGTGTACCATGTAGTATTTATTCATGTGGGTCAGCGCCACCAGGGTGTCCAGAGTGATATTTTCCGCATAGTGGGCATCCAGATAATTTTGTATTTGCACACATTCGCGGCTCAGCGTGCCGCTGCTGCTTTTGACAATAGAGAGACTTTCGTTTCTCAGCATGCAAATCAGAAGCACTTCTAAAAGATTCTGGCAGACTGCCTCATAATTTTCTTCTTTTCTGGTGATTTCTTCCAGCATAATATTCAGGTATGCATAGACCTTGGAATTCTGCATATTGCATTTATACACTGAACCGGAGGCGGTCTCCATGGAGAGAGCGTCCTGAGCAGGGACAATATTTTCAAAGGAGAAGGCAAGGCCGTCTATCCCCAGCACGATATACTCCAGAGGAGCGGTTTGGAGTGATTTTTCCGTATGCTGTACGTGGGGATTAATGATGACCAGATCGTTTGTCCCCACAGGGAATTCCTGTCCCTCCGCTATAAAAAATCCTCCTCCGCTCACCACATAAAACAGCTCGCTGAAGGGATGGGAGTGAAGAATGCTCTGCCAGTCCCCTTCATATTTTGAGGTGGTGATATACAGCAGCACGGAGTTGACAAAGGAGGAGGGCTTTCTGCTTTCGATGCGGTGTCTGGTATTTCCCATTTTTTCTCCTTTCATGAGTGGCCGTAGGTCCGGTGCCCTTCCGGCATATGCGCATACATTTGATTAAGCACAGTATACATTTATTTAGACATTTTGTCTATCGGAAAAGCAAGGCAAAATACCTAAAAAAGTACCCGGAAAGCAATGAGAAAAAATGGAAAATAGAATGAAGGATATAGTAGAAAAAAATATTAAATAAAATAATACATAGAGAAAACGTTTCGACCATATGCATAAAAATATAATATAATTTTTATGTTTAATATATATCATGCACAATATAAAATATTTTTGATTAAAAATTTAAAAATGACCCAACAAAAGCAATATATATAAAATAGTCAGCAATAATCGTGTTGAAAGTGACATTCAAGTAATATATAATTTGCTCATAACAGACAAAAGAGTCTGTTGTAGTAGCCAGTAACGAAAGCTTGCTGAGTTAAGGAGGAATTTATTTATGAAAAAGAAAAAGATTTTTGCGACTTTGCTGGCGGCGGCCATGACAATGTCCATGCTGGCCGGGTGCGGCAATCAGGATGCTCCCGCGGGTAATTCGGGGGATGCCGGAAATGACGGCGGAAGCACACAGGAACAGCAGTCCGAACAGGAGACCGAACAGGAGTCCCAGCAGGAATCTGATCAGGAAGAGGTTCAGGAGCAGGTATTGAAGGTGGCGGCTTTTGAAGGCGGTTATGGTTCCGATATGTGGCATGAGGTTGTGGCGGCCTTTGAGGCATCCCATCCCGGCGTCAAAGTGGAACTGACGATTGATAAGAAGCTGGAGGATGTGATCAGCCCCGGCATGAAGGCGGGAGATTATCCGGATGTAGTGCATCTTGCCACAGGGCGTGAAGCGGCGCTGACAGAGACGCTGACAAAGGAAAATGCACTTCTTCCACTGACGGATGTGCTGGAGATGACGGTACCCGGCGAAAGCGTAAAGGTGAAGGATAAGATCGTTTCCGGCTTTACCGATACGCTGGCCACCAATCCTTATGGCGACGGTGTGACCTATTATGCACCTATGTTCTACAGCCCCTGCGGCCTGTTCTATAATGCGGGTCTGTTCAAGGAGAAGAACTGGGAAGTGCCCACCACCTGGGAAGAGATGTGGGCCCTGGGCGACAAGGCAAAAGAGGAAGGCATTGCGCTGTTCACCTACCCCACCACGGGATACTTTGATGCATTCACATATGCGACTCTGTCCTCCGCAGGCGGACCGGATTTCTTTGACAGCTGCATGACCTATGAGGACGGCGTGTGGGAGAGCGAGAATGCTACGAAGGTGTTTGAATTAATCGGAAAGCTGGCCCAGTATACGGAAGGTACAACTGTGGCCAATGCCAACAACGATAACTTTACAAAGAATCAGCAGCTGATTCTGGATAACAAAGCGATTTTCTGCCCTAACGGCACATGGCTGCCTGAGGAGATGAAGGATGCGCCCAGAGCCGACGGCTTCGAGTGGGGCTTTATGGCGATCCCTGCAGTAAATGAAGGCGGAGCGGGATGTTCCTTCTGCTGGTTTGAGCAGATGTGGATTCCTGCAGCAGCGGAAAATCAGGATATGGCAAAAGAATTCGTGGCGTATATGTACTCTGATGAGGCGGCCAGAATCTTTGCGGGATCCAATGCAATTCAGCCCATTGTCGGTGTCAGTGACTACCTGGAAGGCGACAACAAGCTGTTCTACAGCATCTATGATAACGGCGCTACCGCAGTTATGGGCGGATTTGCCGCTACGGCTCCGGTAGAAGGCGCAAACATGCTGGATACCCTGTGCGGAACTGTCAACAGTATCGTGAGCGGTGACAAAACAGTTGCGGAATGGCAGGCGGCTGTGGAAGAAGTAAGCGACAAGTTCAGGGCGGCAATGGAATAAGATTTCAGATTTTCAGACAGGGCGCTCCAGAGGTCCCACCTTTGGGGCGCTCGTTTTACTACCATGATTGCTTTCCAATCACGGTGCAGATGGCCATCAGGCCGTTTTATGTCTGGAATAGGCACATGGCAGGAAAGCGGCTGTATCAGGAGGTGTGAATGTGAAGCGGGGAAGAGCGAGAAGAGTTTTTATCGGGGTATGTGTGGCGCCGGCGGTGATTTTGTTCATTATTTTTATGCTGATTCCGACCTTTAACGTGTTTAAAATGTCCCTTTATAAATGGGGCGGATATTCCAATACCAAGGAGTTTGTAGGATTAAATAATTTTAAAATACTGATGGAGGATACAAATTTTTTCCGCTCCTTCCAGAATACGGTGCTGCTGATCGTGTGCGTGACAGTTGTGACCATGGCGCTGGCGCTGATTTTTGCGGCGATTCTCTCCCGGGAAAAGATTGTGGGACAGAATTTTTACAGGATAATTTTTTACATACCTAACATATTGTCTGTGGTAGTTATTTCTGCTATTTTTTCGGCAATATATGATCCAAATAACGGGCTTTTAAACAGCATTATCGGAATTTTCCGGGGAAGCGACAAAACCCCGATTCTCTGGCTGGGGGATCAGAAGCTGGTGATCTACAGCCTGGTCATTGCCATGATCTGGCAGGCCATCGGATACTATATGGTAATGTACATGGCCAGTATGGCGGGCGTGCCGGAGAGCCTGTACGAATCGGCAAGTCTGGAGGGCGCCGGGAGAATACAGCAGTTTTTTTCCATCACTTTGCCGTTAATCTGGACCAATGTGAGAACCACCCTGACTTTTTTCGTGATCAGCTCCATTAATTTAAGCTTTCTGTTTGTAAAGGCGCTTACAAGCGGGGGGCCGGACGGCTCTACGGAAGTGTTTTTGAGCTACATGTATAAGCAGGCCTATACCAATTCCTCTTACGGATACGGCATGGCTATCGGCGTGGTGGTATTTATATTCTCCTTCGGTTTGTCGGCGCTGGTCAACTTCGTCACCAAGAGAGAACCGTTGGAGTTTTAGGAGGAGCCCATGAAAAAGAGAAAAGAAATGAGTTTCAACACATTGTATAAGCTTTTCATCTATGTGGCGCTGATCACTCTTGCTGTCAGCATCATAGTGCCGGTGGGATGGGTATTCCTGGCATCCATAAAGGAAAATTCCGAGTTTTACGGGAATCCCTGGACCATGCCCAAGGGCGTTTACTTTCAAAATTTTGTGGACGCTTTCCAGAAGGCAAAAATGGGTGAGTATTTCCTGAACTCTATATTGGTGACGGTGATAGCCCTTCTGATTCTGTTGGTGGTGGCGCTGCCGGCGGCTTATGTGCTGGCCCGGTATCGCTTTAAGGGAAGTAAGCTGCTCAATGCCATGTTTATGGGCGGTCTGTTTATCAATGTCAATTATATTGTGGTACCCATATTTCTTATGTTTGTGGATGCAGATAAGTTTCTGAAGGGACTGGGGCTGAAAGGATTTTTCCTGAATAATCTTTTTGTGGTGGCACTGGTTTATGCGGCTACCGCCCTTCCTTTTACCATTTATCTGCTGTCAGGCTTCTTTGTGACCATACCCAGGGATTACGAGGAGGCTGCCTATGTGGACGGAAGCGGCTATTTCCGGACCATGGTTAAAATCATGATGCCCATGGCGCTTCCCAGTATTATCACTGTGATTTTGTTTAACTTTTTGTCCTTCTGGAATGAGTATATTATTTCCATGACAATGCTCACCAAGGATGCAAAAACGCTTCCGGTAGGATTGATGCAGCTGATGCAGGCGCAGAAGGCCGCCGCCAATTACGGACAGCTGTATGCGGGGCTTGTAATCGTGATGCTGCCTACTCTGATTTTGTATATCATGGTGCAGAAGAAGCTGACGCAGGGCATGAGCCTTGGCGGATTGAAGGGTTGATTCTAAATCACATAGCTGCTTGGCGGGAAGGATAGGAGAGAGAAGCGAATATGAAATGGGTTAAAGGACTTTTAAAGCTGGCGCTTTTTGTAGTCAGCATGGCGCTTATAGTTGCAGGACAGCGGAATATAGGGCCGGTGGGACTGTTAATCATGCTGGCAGGGCTGGCGGGCATTCTGGTTCTGATGTTTTTGTATAACCGCAAATTTCAGTAGAATGAAGATGATATTGATTGGTATGCCCGCTGAAGCGGGCACGGGGGATAAGAATGAATAACGAAAACAGAGGCAGGCTGACCCTGCCGACAGACGTGGATATGGTGGAGGAGACCCTGCGCCTGAAGGAGCTTTTGGGGGCGGACGCTTTGAGAGACTGCGACGGAACCAATATGCCGGAAGCACTTTTGGAGAGTGACGCGAAAATTTATGCCACTTATTATACTACCAGAAAGGATAATCAGTGGGCAGAGAGCCACCCGGAGGAGGTCCAGCAGGAATATCTGAGCAGTGACCGGGTGACGGCCAGAGGAAACAGCCTGCGCATAGAGCTGATGAAGGGCTTTCACCGGGATCAGCTGAAGGTCAACACTATAGATTCTCCCAAAAGGTGGTGGGAGGTAATGGACAGGACAACCGGTCAGCCTGTGCCTGCGGAGCAGTGGGAATATGATGAGGAAACGGGAGAGGTAGTTATTCAGTCCATTCCTTATCATCAGTACACCGTAAGCTTTCTGGCGTTTCTGATCTGGGATCCGGTGCATATGTACAATTTCATTACCAATGACTGGAAAGATGCGCCTCACCAGCTTACCTATGATGTGCGCCAGCCCAAGACCCAGGCTTATGTAAAGAAAAAGCTGAAGAGATGGTGCCAGGAGAATCCCCAGGTGGATGTGGTGCGGTTTACCACCTTCTTTCATCAGTTTACCCTGACCTTTGACGATCAGAAGCGGGAGAAATTTGTGGAGTGGTTCGGCTACAGCGCCAGCGTCAGCCCGTATATTCTGGAGCAGTTTGAAAAGTGGGCGGGATATCCTTTCAGGCCGGAATACATAGTGGATCAGGGATATCATAATTCCATATTCCGGGTGCCTTCTAAGGAGTTCCGGGACTTTATAGAGTTCCAGCAGATAGAGGTGTGTAAGCTGGCAAAGGAACTGGTGGATATTGTGCACAGCTATGGCAAGGAAGCCATGATGTTTTTGGGAGATCACTGGATCGGAACGGAACCCTTCGGAAAGTATTTTAAGGAAATCGGTCTGGATGCCGTGGTGGGATCTGTAGGCGACGGTGTCACACTGCGGATGATCTCTGACATCAAAGGTGTAAAGTATACGGAAGGGCGTCTTCTGCCATACTTTTTCCCGGATGTATTTACCGAGGGAGGAGATCCCATCGGCGAGGCGCAGGAGAATTGGCTGAAGGCCAGACGGGCCATACTGCGGTCTCCTCTGGACAGGATCGGATACGGCGGATACCTGAAGCTGGCCAATGAATGGCCGGGCTTTATCGATCAGATTGGGCGGGTGGTGGAGGAATTCCGCCAGATCCATGCCAATTCCCAAGGAACAGGGGCCTATACGGCGCCCTTTAAGGTGGGAATTTTGAATTGCTGGGGGAATCTGAGAAGGTGGATGGCCAATCAGGTGCACCATGCCCTCTGGTACCGGGAGATATACTCCTATGTGGGAGTCATCGAATGTCTCAGCGGTATGCCCTTTGAGGTGGAGTTTATCACCTTTGAAGAGCTGAAGGAAGGAATTGATCCCGGGATCCGGGTGCTGATCAACGCAGGGGATGCTTATACATCCTGGAGCGGAGCGGAAAACTGGAAGGACGAGGCCGTGGTGTGCGCCGTTCGAAGGTTTGTGGATGCCGGCGGCGGATTTATCGGAGTGGGCGAGCCCAGCGCCTGCCAGTATCAGGGCCGGTATTTCCAGCTCAGTGATGTGCTGGGTGTGGACAGGGAGCTTGGTTTCTCCATGAGCACCGACAAATATAACGAAATGGACAGCAGGCATTTTATTCTGGAGGACATTGAGGGCGAGATCGATTTCGGTGAGGGAAAGAGCCGCATTTATGCGCAGGGTGAAAATTACCAGATCCTGAATATGGATGGAAAGTACAGCAGGCTGGTGGTAAACAGGTACGGAGAGGGACGGAGCGTGTATTTTGCAGGACTGCCCTATTCGCCGCAGAATTGCCGCATTTTGCTTCGGGCAATCTATTATGCAGCCCACAGGGAGGAGGATATGAAGAAGTATTATGTCTCCCATGTGGATACGGAGGTATGTGCGTTCGAAGAAACCGGAAAGATCGCGGTGATCAATAATTCCAGGGAACCCAGGAAGACGGATTTGTATGTAAAAGGAGAAATCCGCAGGCACTTGGATATGGCTCCCATGGAAATCTGCTGGGTGGAGATATAGCAAAAAGAGAAGGCCGCAGGTAAATATTCCTGCGGCTTTTTGTATCTGTCGCTGAAGCGTCCCGCCGCAGACGGAGAATCTGCAAAAGACAGATTTTTATTTTAGAAAAATGGTTGCGCGGAATTTGTCAGAGTGGTATTTTACATATAGGAATTGAAGAACACGGAAGGATACTGCAGGGATGAAGAGCAATTTGACGACGCTGTGCTATATAGAAAAGGGCAGCAGCTATCTGATGATGCACAGGGTGAAGAAAAAAAAGGATATCAATAAAGACATGTGGATCGGAGTGGGCGGACATTTTGAAGGGGATGAATCCCCGGAGGAATGCCTGCTGCGTGAGACGAGAGAAGAAACAGGGCTGACATTGACATCCTGGAGACTGAGGGGGATTATTACTTTTATTACGGATGTCCAGCAGACAGAGTACATGTTCCTTTATACAGCGGATGGATATGAGGGGGAGATGACGGAATGCAATGAAGGGATTTTGGAGTGGGTGCCTAAGGCGGAAGTATATAATCTTCCTATCTGGGAGGGAGACGAAATATTTTTCCGGCTGCTGGAGGAGGGCAGGGATTTCTTTTCCCTGAAGCTTCGCTATGTAGGCAGCAGGCTGGTGGAAGCGGTGCTGGACGGGAAGGAAATCGGAACTGTTCATGGCGGTGGGGAATGAGGGTTCACCTGAAAAGCATACCTGAGAGCTGGAAAGGCCCAGGCCGGCTTAAAATATAGAAGGGAGATATAAATCATGGGGAAATTTTTCAGTGATGAAGTGGAGAAGGCGCTGTGTTATATCTATTATGATCTGCGCGCCGGAAGAGGAGCGGAGGGCTACAGGATCCTTGAAAAGGCTTCGGAGGCCGGGGACGGCGATGCCAGCTGTATTTTGGCACGATGCCTGTGCGGCACCCAGTATGTCTGGGGAGGCCATGACTTTCCGGAGGACGATGACAAGGCGGTGAAGTTGATGCACAAAGCGGTGGAGCAGGGGAGCGCCATCGGTGTGTTGCTGGCTTTGCGAAGCGGAGAGCTGAAGCCTGATGTGAAAAGAAAAATGACCTTTTCCAATTTGCAGGAGGCCTTTGAGGTGGTGTTGGAAAAGGCACAGGAAGGGGATCCCTTCTGCCAGTACACAGTAGGAAATGTGTATTTCTGGTGGGATTTTGTGAAGATCCAGAATATCAGAAGGCATTCCTTTCCCAATGAGGCGGCATATAAGGCCTGCATGAGGGAGAATATTTCCAAGTGCGAGGATTGGTTCTGGAAGGCTCTGCGGGGCGGGATGTATTTTGCCGCCAACAATCTGAACCGGTATTATACCCAGGGGGATGAGGATCTTATCGCGCCCCAGCCGGAGAAGGCAAAGGATATTTACAAAATCGGAGCGGAACTGGGGTCTCCGATCCTGCAGTATATTCACGGGGATAACCTGATGGAACAAAAGAGGGAGGCCGAAGCGCTGGAGTGGTACCGGAAGGCGGCGGAGGGCGGACAGTTTGAGTGCTGGTACATACTGGGAAATGCCTATGAGAAGGGCAAACTGGTTCCCAAGGATCCGGCGGAAGCAGCCAGGTGCTATGAAAAGGGACTTATGCAGAAGCGGGATACCTCCAAAAAGGTGGGGTGTGCCAATTGTCTGGGCGCTTTATATTATGAGGGACAAGGGGTTTATCAGGATTATGACAGGGCATTTAATCTGCTTCACTATGCATGGGAGCATGGAAGTACCTGGGGCGTATGCTATCTGGGCAAGTGCTATTACCGGGGCTGGGGAACGGAGCAGGATTTTGTGAAGGCCAGGGAATTTCTGGAGAAGGTAAACTGGGTAAACAAAGAGGCGTACTATATGCTGGGAACCATATATGGTCAGGGACTGGGGACGGCGCCGGATATTGAGAAAGGGGTACAGTACCTGAAGAAAGCCGGAGACTATCAGGAGGCTTCAGCTGAGCTGAAAAAATATAAGAAGACTCTTTTTGGAAAGTGGGTGCGCAGGTAATACCTGCACATACCCATGGACTGGCGGCACCCGTCCATACCCGTGGAGAAATGCAAATTAGAAAAGAAAAAATCTGGCGGATTATGCATCCTGCCAGATTTTTAATGTCTCCAGAAGCTTTCTCTTTCTGCTGTCGTCCATTTTGGAGATGAGAGCCTGCAGTTCATTGTCAAGAGCCGTTTTCTTATATTCCGGTTCCACCTTTCCGATCAGAGAATCCAGAGAAATATTCATCAGCTTTGCATAATACATCAAAATACGCAGAGACATGGCAGTGCGGTTATTCTCAACATTGCTGATATAGCCAGGGGTTACGTTCAGGGCAGCGGCTACCTCCGCCTGTGTCAGTTTCATTTGGATGCGCAGATCTTTGATCTGTGACCCAAGGTTGTCAAATTCTTCATCACGCATCATTCTACCCTCCAATAGGCATTTATCCTATAAAAAACAGTATATAATAAATTTGGCAGAATTTAAACTTACTTTTTTGAAAAAATGAATTGTATTAATATAAAAAAGGGTTATTTTGCATACTTTCAACAAAATATTTTGTAAAAATTTAGAAATTTAAGGTTCCTTGAACATTATATTTTTTTCAGACAAATGCTTCAAATCACAGAGGTATGTTCAAACCCTTTCATCCATTTACCTGTGCGGTATCGGGCGTAGGAAATAGCCCAGTTTGCGAACCAGCCCACAGGAATGGAACACCAGACCATGGAGATGCCGAATATGGGAGCCAGAGCCATGGATACCGTAACCCGGATAAAAAGGTTTACCAGGTTGGCCACCGTAAACAGCTTCATGTCGCCGGCTCCCCGCAAAAGCCCGTCTACGGCCATCTTGAAGCCGATGAGGCAGAAAAACCACCCCATAAAGGTCAGATAGTCGCATCCTGTGGATACGGCATCAGGAGTGCCGTCGCTTCCCAGAAAGAGGGAGATCAAAGGGCGTGAAAAGCATTCCAGTGCAAGGCAGATCAGTACGGAGAAGAAAATCACCATTTTATTGGCGGCATGATACCCTTCCACCACCCGTTTTTCCTGCCGGGCGCCTATGTTCTGCGCCGCGAAGGAGGAGATGGCGTTGCCGATTCCCGCCATGGGGACCACGCAGATGGACTCGATCCGCATGCCGGCGGAGAAGCCTGCCAGGGCCTGGGAGCCAAAACCGTTTACCACAGACTGGACCAGCATCATGCCTATGGACACGATGGACTGCTGGAGAATGGAGGGCAGAGCAATCCGGGTCATGTCGCACATTTCTCCAAAAGAAAAGAGACTTGTGGGGCCGCAGCTTAAATTTTTCAGGACCAGAAGGAATACGACAAAGGACAGAAGAGCAGAAAGCCCCTGGGCGATCAGGGTGGCCCAGGCGGCTCCCGCCACACCCAGACCAAATCGCCCCACCATTACCAGATCCAGGGCAATGTTAAACAGTGAGGAAAAGATCAGGAAGCAGAGAGGGATCCTGGACTTTCCCAGTGCATTAAACATAGAAGAAATCACATTATACATAAACAGAAAAGGAAGTCCCAAAAAGTAGATGCGCAGATAATCTGTGGCCATGTCCAGCACATCGGAAGGGGTTTTCAAAGCAATCATAATGTGCCGGCCAAAAAACAGGCCGAAAAGGGCCAGCAGAAGACTCACAGCCAGAAAGGCGATAAAGGCAGTGGATACGGCCAGCTTCATTTTGCTGTATTCCTTTGCACCAAAATAGCGGCTGACAATGACGGAGGCTCCAATACCGCCGCCGATAGCCACACAGATAAAAATATTAGTCAATGAATAGGAGGCGCCCACTGCGGCCAGTGCCGGTTCGCCCACCATCCGCCCCACGATGGCCGAGTCCGCCATGGTATAAGTCTGCTGAAACAAATTCCCCACAATCATGGGCAGGGCAAAAAGTATCAGGGCATTCAGAGGCTTTTTCTGTATCAGATAATCGTTATTCAAAGCGGTCACCCTCCCAGTTGCAATCATACCCTATCTATAATATAATAGCCGCAGAGGAAAAGCAAGCGGCTGCGCCAGCAGACATTTGCTTTTCCTGCGGCATTAGCGAGAAAGCGTCCGGCACAAGCCGGACAGGAAGCGCGTCAGCGCGGGCTTTCGAGCGGGAAGAAGGACTCCCGAGTTTTTTAATGGAGGCAAAATGAAGAATTATAAGCTGATAATAGAATATGACGGAAGCCGCTATTATGGCTGGCAGCGGCAGCCGGGGCACAACACGATTCAGGGCAAGGTGGAGAATATATTGTCCATCTTGTGCGGGAAAGAGATTGAGGTGATCGGAGCAGGAAGAACGGATGCGGGGGTTCATGCCAGGGGAATGGCAGCCAATGCTTTCATGGATACGCCCCTTTCCGCGGAGGAAATCCGGGATTATTTGAACCGTTATCTGCCGGATGATATTGCGGTCCGGGAGGTTCGGGAGGCTTCACCCAGGTTTCATGCCCGATATAATGCCATCGGAAAGACCTACCGCTATACATGCTTTGACGGTCCGGTGAAGTCTGTTTTTGACAGAAAATATTATACGCCGCTGTGTGAAGCCCCGGATTTGGAACGAATGCGTCGGGCGGCGCGGATTCTGGAGGGAGAGCATGATTTTCGGAATTTTTGTGTGAATCCCAGAATGAAAAAATCCACGGTGCGGCGCGTGGATCGGATTGATATTGAAAGAGAGGGCGATTATCTTCTGTTTACTGTTCACGGCACGGGCTTTCTGCAGAACATGGTGCGGATCATGGTGGGCACTCTGCTGGAGGTGGGATTCGGCAGAATGGAGCCGGAGCAGGTCCGGGAGGCTCTGGAGGCCCGGGAGCGTCAGAAGGCAGGTCCCACAGCCCCCGCACAGGGGCTGTGCCTGCTTAGTGTGGATTACGACTGAAATGACTCCAGCTCTTCCAGTTCCTTTTCCGTTTCCATCATGCGCTCCAGAAGAGTTTCCTGAGTGTGCTCTTCCTTGTCCAGCTGAGCCTGCAGCTCCATGAGTTTTTCATAGTCTGTGCCCAGGGAAGGATCCATCAGCTGAAGCTTCAGCTCGTCTGCGTGCTGTTCGCTGACAGACAGCTGCTCTTCATATTTTTCCAGCTGTTTTTGCAGCCGGGACTTTACTTTTCCCGGGTTGTAGTAAGTTTTTCCGTCGAAGATATTGGCCAGGGTAGGAGCCTGGCGGGAAGAGGCTTTCCCGGAAGGAAGGCCTGAGGCGTCTGCGGATTTCCTGGCGTCGGAAGAGCCTTTCCCAAAGGAGGCCTGCGGCGTGGTATTTCCGCCCTTTCCGGCAGCAGATCGCTTGCTCTTTTCCAGCAGATAGTCCTCGTAGGAGCATGGATATTGCACCACCTGGTCTCCCTCAAACTCCAGGATTCCGGTGGCAGTCTGGCGGATAAAGTACCGGTCATGGGACACGAAGAGCACCGTGCCGGAAAAGGAGGCCAGCATATGCTCCAGGGCCTCCTTGCCCACGATGTCCATGTGGTTGGTAGGCTCGTCCAGAATGAGAAGGTTGGGCCTGGTCTGGAACATTTTGCAGAGGGACAGGCGCACCTTTTCGCCGCCGGAAAGCTGGCCCATCTTCTTTTCCACCTCCTCCTGGGAGAACAGAAAGCTGCCCAGGGCGCTGCGCACCTGTTCCCTCAGCAGAGAAGGATATTCCTCCCAGAAATTCTCCAGAACGGTCTGCTCCGGGTCCGCATCGTCCTTCACGGCTCGCTGCTGATCAAAATACCCCCATTCTACATTGGTTCCAAAGGAAAAGCTTCCGCCCAGAGGCTTTAGAATTCCCACAAGAGTTTTCAGCAGGGTGGATTTTCCGATACCGTTTTCACCGATGATGGCCAGCCGGTCACTCTTCCGCAGGCTGAAGGATACCTGGCAGAGCTCTTTGTCATAACCGATGCTCAGCTTTTTGGCGGTGATCACGTCGGTATAGCTTTCGATCCGGGGCTCAAACAGGGCACGGAAGGCCCGGGTGTCAAAGCGTCTGGGCTTTTCGATTTTTACCATGTGCTCGATGACCATGCGCTTGGAGCGGGTTGCGGCCACCTTGGAAGGGGTGTTTTTCCATTTCTCGATCCACTCCGTCAGACGCTGGATTTCTTTCTGCTGTTCCTCGTAATCCTTTTCCTGCTTGATCAGGTTTTCCTCCTTCTGCTTCATGAAGGCGGAATAATTTCCCGGATAGCGTTTGATTCGGTGATATTCTATTTCGTAGGTCACGTCGATGACCCGGTCCAGAAACATGCGGTCATGAGACACAATAACAACGGCCCGGTCATAGCTCTTCAAATAATCCTCCAGCCATTCTATGGTGGGCAGATCCAGATGATTGGTAGGCTCATCCAGCAGCATAATATCGGGGCGGCTTAAGAGCAGCTTGATAAACGCCACCTTGGTCTGCTGGCCGCCGGAAAAGCTTCCGATGGGGCGCTGCAGATCCTCCAGGGCGAAGCCAAAACGCTGAAACATGATCTCCATGTCCTGACGCCAAGTGTAGCCTCTGAGGGCTTCCATCTGCTTTTGAAGATGGTCATATTCACTTAAAAGGCTTCGGGATCCATCGGATTTCATCTGCTCCTCTATTTCCTTCATCCGTTTCTCACAGGCGAAAATAGATGCAAAGGTCTTTTTGATCTCGTCCTCTACGCTTACAGAACCGTCCGCAAAGCTGATCTGGCGCAGGAATCCAATGTGCTGTTTTCCTGCCATGGAGATGCCGCATTCCTCATCGCTGTCCAGATTGCTCATATGAATATCCCCTGTGATGAGCTTCAGGAGAGTGGTCTTGCCGCAGCCGTTCCGGCCTACAACGGCAATTTTTTCATTGTCGTGGATCTCAAAATTTAAATCTTCCAGTATAGTGTCCGCGCCATATTGCACCAGCGCGTGCCTGATCTGATATCTCATAATGCTTCCTTTCTCAAAATGCTGTACTCGAACTTCCGAATATGCCGAAGCGGCGTTAAAAGTAATTGATCCAGTGAAAAACGGGCCGCGGCAGAATCAGCCGGGCCCGTCTGAAAAATCGGATTAATGTAAGCTTTTATTATAAAATACTTCTACGCATTCTGCCGCGGCGTTTCTATATGCTGTTACCGTATTCTGATTGTAAAACATTACGGTAGTCCTCACTTTCAACATGATTTTAAATGACATGTTGATGATAGCATAGGAAGAAAGGATATGCAACATAAAAATGCGATATTAGTTCTGTGCCAGCATTCTGGAGATGGCTGGCCGAATGGCCATGCTTAAGGGTACGGCTACCACCACGGCAATAATGCCGTTGGCCAGGGAGACCACGCCTTTTTCTCCGATAGACACTAAAACACCGGCCAGGGGAAGCTGGAGAAATATATAGGATTCAAAAAAGTTTTTGGCCAGGTAAAGGATCACATAGGTGAGGGCGCCTGCTGTGCCTGCCAGAGCGCTGAAGAGGATAACTTTTCCTTTTCCCTTCCACTTTTGGTACAGAATACCGCAGACCCAGGCCATCAGGAACTTAAACACAAAGGTGAATGGTGCGGAAGCGATATAGGCTGGATTTGTCAGGTCAAAAAAGACAGAACCGATGCCGGCGGCCAGACCGCCCCACAGGGGACCCAGCAGAAGGCCGCTGAGCAGACACATAACGTTTCCCATGTGAATACGGGTATTCCCGATCACCGTAGGAATCGGAATCTGCAAAAATGCAGAGGTCACATAGACCATTGCGGCCATGAGGCCTACCAGGGTGATTTCGCGGACAGATATTTTTTTCTTCATAATACAGAACCTCCATTCTTGCCTGGACTTTTCCGGGAGTAAAAATGCGGAACACCCAGGCGGCTTTGTTTGCCCCGGACGGCCTTTTGGGATGATCCCGGGCTGCCGGGGAACTTAGGTTAGTATATGAAAGAACTGCCATGACGGAAAGTGCCAGAATAGATATTTTTTACCAGACCAGTTATGCCTTCTTTTTTCGGGAGCGGAAATCGTCCTCGATCTCTTTTTTCCAGTCTGCCTGCAGAGGAGCCGAGCAGCGGACACAGCTGATGGCCTGTCCCAGCACTTCAAAGTTCAGCCGGGTGCCCTGGTGGTCGCTGCGGTAATTGACTGCCCGGTCCTCCCGGATTCCAAACTGCCGTGCCGTTTCCACCGCGTCGATATTTGCTCCCAGAAAGAGAAATTCCCAGCCGTATCGGGATTTTTGCCGTTCCACCAGCTTCCGGACATCGGAACCGGTGTATCTGCGGCTGGCATTTTCCATGCCGTCGGTGGTGATGACAAATAGGGTATGCTCCGGAATATCCTCCCGCCTGGCGTATTTGTGGATGTTGGCGATATGGCGGATGGCGTCTCCCAGGGCATCCAAAAGCGCGGTACAGCCACGAACGCAGTAATCCTCCTCCGTCATGGGGCGGACCCGGCGGATATCGATCCTGTCGTGGATGACCTTGCTTTCGTGGTCGAACAAAACAGTGGAGACCAGCGCCTCCCCTTCTGCATTTTTTTGTTTTTCAATCATGGAATTGAAGCCGCCGATGGTATCGGCCTCCAGGCCGCACATGGACCCGCTGCGGTCAAGGATAAAAACCAGTTCTGTGAGATTTTTTTTCATATGAATGCCCCTCCTGCTTTTGAGCTTTTCTATTCACATCAGTGAACGGATAATTGATAATCTAATGATACAGGAGGGGCATGCAGATATGGTCGCCCGGCATGCGACATTTTCAGGGCAGATACGGTTAGCCCAGCAGGCTCTGGTCAAAGGCAAACAGGGCTTCGTTGATTTCGTGGATATTGTAATTTCCTCTGCGAATGAAAAATTCTACAATAATATCAAATTTGCTGGAGCGGGACAGGGCGAAGCCTGCCTTTCTGAGCATATCCGCAGTTTCATCCGGCGAAAGCTCCAGAGCGATGGCAAAGGCCAGGACAGTGGGCTTGCTGGGCCGATAGAGTCTGTCGCCGCGGATTTTGGAAAACAGCTTTCGATCTATATTGGCCCGTTTGTAGCACTGGGCGTCGGTCATATTTTTCTCATCGATCTTTCGCAGGAGCATTTCCGAAAAGCTTTCATCGAGCTGCTTAAGGGCGTCCTTCAGCTGGGACTCCACACCTGCGGAAGCCCATTGAGGTGCCGAAGGCTGAGAAACGGAGGGCTGAAAAGCCATTGGCCTGGAGCATATGAGCGGGGCGTCCTCCTCGTACATCTGCATGGGAACCATACCCGCCTTTGGAGGGGAAACAGGGGGCTTTCGGTCAAAGGCTCTGGAGGAGCGCAGCTTCCGGGCAGTCTCCGCGAAGGCTTCCGGCTGTTCCTCCACATAGTGATCGCCGATATAGTCGGTGATGTCCGCAAACAGCTTTTCCCCGATCTGGTAGGCGGCCTTGTCAAAGATGACGATATAGACGGTCATATCATTTTCTGCCAGAAAGGCGCCTGCGGTGTCCACTGCGATCTGCAGAGCCTGATCCTTGGGATAGCCGTAGATCCCGGAGGAGATCAGGGGAAAGGCGATGGATTCACAGCCCGCTTCCCTGGCCAGAGCCAGAGAGGTGCGGTAGCAGGATATAAGAAGCTCTCGTTCGCCGCAGTTTCCTCCGTTCCATTTAGGTCCTACGGCGTGGATCACATATTTGCAGGGCAGCTTCCCTGCGCCGGTTATTTTTGCGCTTCCGGTCCGACAGCCGTTCAGCCGTCTGCATTCTTCCAAAAGCTTTGGTCCTGCGGCCCGGTGGATGCAGCCGTCCACGCCGCCTCCGCCCAGAAGGGAGCTGTTTGCGGCGTTGACTATGGCATCCACTTTCATTTTTGTGATATCGTTTCTGACAATCATAAGCGGCATGGAAATCCACCTCCATTTTTCGGAATCATTCAGGCCGCGGTTTTTTATGGAGCCGCGGCGTAAAAGCAACGATAAAATCCGATAGTATAAATACAGTATAGCCCGGGCCGGCAGTTTGCGCAAGATTTACTTGCCTGGAACACTGATGGTGGAGTATAGTGTTTTTGCACGGGTTTTGTGCCGGATTGGAGGCAATTGCTGAATGAGGACCATCAGGATCGCAGTCTGTGATGACGATGAAAGGGAACGGAAGAAGCTGCTTTGTCTGCTTGAGCAGTATCCGGGGGCCAGGCTGCTGGCAGAGGAATATTCGAGTGGAGAGGCCCTGCTGGCGGCGGGAAAAAAGTATGATATTCTGCTGTTGGATATCGATATGGAGGGTCTGGACGGAATCGAGACGGCCAGGCGGATTCGGGAGGCGGACAAGGAGGTCCGGCTGATTTATGTGACAAATTACAGGGATTATACGATTTTTGCATTTGCCGTTCATGCTTTTGCCTATTTGCTGAAGCCGGTAGAGCAGGAGGAGCTTTTTGCTCAGCTGGACGAGGTCTGTGCCTATGGTCTCGCCCGGAGCTGGCCGGAGCTGGAGTTTCATGCGGCGGAGGGGATCGTCCGCATGGAAACCTCCCGGATTCTGTGCTTTGAGTATTTTGACCGTCAGGTGCTGATGCATACCACAGACGGTGTCCTGCATCTGAAACGGCGGATCACAGAGGTTGCCCGGGAAATGGCGGTCTATGGATTTGCCGTGCCCCATAAAAGCTTTGTGGTGAATTTATATGCGGTGCAGAGGATCCGGGGATATGAGATTACTTTGACGGACGGCAGGACCATTCCTTTATCCCAGAAGAAATCGGCACTTTTCCGCAGAGAGCTGAATGACTACCTGGCTTCATAGGCAGTGACAAGCCGCATAAGGAGGAGCGGACTGTATGGAGATCATGATTTATTTTGTGCTTCCCATGCTGGGAAGCATTTTTCTGGTGGGAAGTATGTTTTACGGGGCTTACAGGATCGCCGGAAGGCCGCAGGTAAGCAGGTTTTCCTGGGGAGTCATGGCGGTCTACATTCTTTTGACCGTGGGCTTTTCCTACATAGGAAACACCTGGGTCAATCTGTTTTTTTCCTGCTTATTTCCCTTTGCCGCCAGCCTGGCGTTCAGGACGGCCCGGACATACCTGGCACCTGATTTCATTTTAACGGCGGCAGTCTTTTTGACAGATGTTGTTGTGCTCATGGTGTATGAGATGCTGTGGGTTGTGGGGATTGTGCCGTTTCAATCCCGCCAGCTGGCATATATTCTCCTGCTGGCGGCCAGCCGGATGACGGAGTTTATGGTAATTCTGCTGGTTGTGGCAGCGGTGGGAAAGCGGGCAGGAAGGCAGACCACGGCAAGGCAGATAGCCTGGTCGGTCCTTTTGCCTCTGTTTTCGCTGTTCAATATGTACTGCATGGTGTATCTGATGCAGATTTATTTTACAAAAACAATGATGCTTCTCTTTATCGCCAATCTGCTCTTTTTGATTGGGCTGAATGTCTATTTTTGTGTGCTGATGGATATTATGGACGAAAACCGCAGGCTGGAAAATGAAAAGGAATTATACCGGCAGCAGGCGGCGATGCAGGTACGGTATTATGAGCGGGAGGAGGAAAAATACGAGGAATCCCGGAAATTAATCCATGATATCCGCAACCACATCCTGGCCATGGAGGAGCTGTACCATGCCCGGGAAGCAGGAGATGCTGCACGGTATGCCGGAGATATCCACAAAATGCTCAATCGGTTCCAGCAGAAGTATTATACCTCGGACCGGCTTCTGAATATTATATTGAACGATAAGGTACAGGAGATGCAGAGGGAAGGGATCCGGGAGGATATCCGGGTGGGGGAGGTTTCTCTGGAATTTATGCGGGACACGGACGTGACGGCCTTATTTGCCAATCTGCTGGACAATGCCATTTCGGCGGCGGCACAGAGCGGCGGCGGGTATATCCGGCTGCGGGTCAGCACGGTGCGGCAGTTTCTGTCGGTCACTCTGGAAAACAGCTGTGACAGGGAGCCGGTTAAGACAGCCGAAGGATTTTTATCCAACAGTGAGGGACATCAGGGGCTGGGACTTCGAATTATCCGACAGACGGTGGAGCTATACGGCGGCGATGTGCAGTTTGAGTGGAAGAACGGTGTTTTTTTCGCCAGAGCCATGCTGAACTGTTACAAAATTTAAGTCAGTGTGCCGCAGCCAAACTGCAGATGGAACCGTAAAAGAGAGCGCTGTCTGTATCTTAAGAACAATATACCGTACCTTAGGCAGGATATATTGCATTTGGTGCGGAAAGCTTATAGAATGGTGTCATCCGCGGAAAAAGGAGACACAAAATGCTAATTGCGAGCTTAATCTTCGGAAGCTTGATCTGCTTTGGGGTGCCTGTGGGGGGACTGATCATTCTTCTGCGAAGAAAAAGGGGGGCCGGGAAAGCCTTTTTTCTGGGAATGCTGGCCTTTTCGGTCAGCCAATTGGGGATCAGGATACCCGTGCTGCAGCTTCTTCTGCCGCGCTGGGTCTGGTTTCACGTTCTGCAGCTGTATCCCTGGGCCTATGGATTATTTCTGGGATTGACGGCGGGCGTATTTGAAGAGGGGGCCAGGTGGATTGCGATTCGCTTCTTTTTGAAGGACAGGACAGATCTGGAGCATGGACTGGCCTTTGGCCTTGGCCATGGCGGCGTGGAGGCCATGATATTGGCAGGCTTGAATATGACTGCAGGTCTGATGATGGTATTGACGGGACAGGGAGCGCTGTTTCCGGCCACGTCCCAAACCGTACTTATTTCCGGGTTGGAGAGGCTTTATGCCATGGCATTTCACGTGGGAGCGTCGCTTTTGGTTATGTGCGGCATCAGGAAGAAAAGGACAGCAGGATATCTGACAGCGGCGGTGGCGCTTCACACAGTGATGGATGCCGCCATAGTGATTCTGCCGGCGGTGTTTGGGGCGGGCATAGCGGTAATTGAGCTTTATGGAGCAGCTGTGGGCCTTCTTACTCTGACGGCGGGAGTGCTTGCGTATTGCAGGAGGAAATAGCAATGGAAAGGATTTGGGCAGAACTCAAAAGAGCTTCGAAGGACAGTAAAAAGGAGAGATCGGTGATGAATATTAAAAAGGGAAATGCAGTGAAGAAAATGTGGACTATGCTTCTGACTGCGGCGGCCTCAGCCTTGCTGCTTGCAGGCTGTGCTTCGTCTAAGCTTGCGGATGCTTTTGACGAAGCCTCCGTAAAGGCTTCCGCACAGGAGCTTATTGATCACCTGACAGCAGGGGAATACCAGGAAGCTGCGGATATGATGAGCAAAACCATGCAGGAGGCGCTTCCTATGGAGCAGCTGGCGTCGGCGATGGAAACCGTGGGCGGGCAGACGGGAGCCTTTCAGAAATACAAAAGCATCGCGGTAGTGGGCCAGAAGGATGACTCGGGCGCAGACTACGCAGTAGCGGTGGTGGTAGCCGCCTATGAAAAAGGCACAGTGACATATAATGTAAGCTTTGATACAAACATGGAGGTCACAGGGCTCTGGATGAAATAAATTTTTCCACCTGGGAGGCTGCGGAAGGGACGGCGGGGGATCCGGTACGGAATCTAAATGAGAAATTTATAAAATGCAGGGGAGTGATTTTACGTTTCCCCTGCATTTTTATGATGCTTTGTGTTTTAAGATGTTCAGTATTTTAAAATTCGCAGGTCACCGCTGACGGTGGAGATTTTTAACCGGGTGGAGCCGTCGCTGCCGTATTGTCCTTCTGCCTGGGTTCCTCTTTTGTTAAAGGAGAGTTTGTCGTCAAAGAAGGTATTACATTCACCGCTGGTAGAGTCAAAATCCAGATAAAAAGAAGCATTTTCGGGTAGGGTGAGGCTGACCTCGCCGCTGGTAGTACCAATGTTCAGATTTCCCGTGAGTTCCTTCAAAAATATGCGGATATCGCCGCTGACAGAATTTGCCTTGCCGAAGCCGGTTCCTTCATTTAGAGAAATTTCTCCGCTGGTGGTATTCAGTTTAAAGTCTCCCGAGATGTCGTCCACCATAATATCTCCAGACACGCTGTTTGCTTTTGTGTTTCCTGTCCCGCTCAGAATGCGGATATCGCCGCTGGTAGAGGACATGGAGATTTGGCCGGACAGCTGACCGCAGGAAATATATCCGCTGGTGGTGGAGATCTGGATCTGATCGGCATCGGCTGTTTCCATCTTCAGGTCGCCGCTGGTAGTGGAGAGCAGGATACTATTGCCGGAGGCTTCCTGGATGCATACATCTCCGCTGGTGGAAGAAGCCTGAAGATCATCTGCCGCTGCCGACGGGAAATAAATATCGCCGCTGGTGGAGGACACGTTAAAATGCGCACACTGGGGAATTGCTACGTCAGAGAAAATATCCCCGCTGACGGTCCTGACCTTAAGGGACACGGCCAAATTTGGAGGAAGAAAAATCTCCGTATATCCGACCCGTCCCGGTAAGGAAAAGAAGTGGAAGCGATTCCGGTTTTTTCCGGTGATGGTCAGTTCCCCATTCTTTTGATTTATGGTGGAGATTTGGTTTGCGCTTGGTGTAAAGTTCATATATTCCCGGATCGTGATGGTTCCTTCCGCGCCCTCCCGGAAAATCACATCGTTGGAATTCATGCTGTAATTAATATTCAGGCTGTTAATGCCTTCTGCAGGTATTTCCTGTTCCAGTACCAGAGAGCACTCCGGATAAACGGTTCCACCGGCGCTCCATGAGTTATTGATCTCGAAGCTTTCCGGTGAAAAAAAGAAATTACCGATTCTAATGCTTCCGCCGGATAGGCACACCGTCAGCATGGTGATGAGTACGAGGGCAATCCCGATCAGAATGGCAATCAAAGTGATTTTTAAGGTTTTCATATAGACTCCTTTCAGTGCCGCTTTATGCTGAAAATCAGTTCTGATACGGCCTGGGCGCAGGCACCGATCAGGAAGATGACCCAGGTGATATACCAGGCGTCGGTGGCAAAGCTGATAATAAAATACGACACCAGAATGATTGTCCAGATAATGACGCTGACGGATCTTTTTATTGCTTTTTCCTGATTGCTGGAATACCGGGCCTCCTTGTAGAGCTCTACAAGGCTTTCTTCTTTTCGTTTCTGATAATTAGGGTACATGTTGGCGGCATAAACCAGCATACATGTCGGCGGAATGCAGATTGCTCCTGCAATCACCAGCCCCAGCAGTCCTAGTTCATCGTTATAGGACACTGTGGCAATAAACTGGAAATAGACAAATGCAACCCCGGCCAAAATATAAAGACCTACGGAGATTGCCGTGAGCAGGGCTTTCTTCTGCCGGTCCTTTTCGGGCAGCGTCAGAAGATTTCTTTCCTCCAGGTCCTGAAATAACTCTGTCACGTCACCGATAGAGTGGATCACATTCTGAAAGGCGTCCTCCTCCGAATAACCCTCTCTTATTAGATCCTCATATTTTTCAATGGTATTCTGAGTCATTTCCTCCTTCAGGTCCATGGCCTTTCTGGTCTTTGGCGCTTCTGCAAATAATTCGTTGATATGGTTTCGGATTTTTTCCTGCATTGCTTATACCTCCCTCGTCTTTTCAGGATTTATGGTTTTGGATGGTTTCAAAATATGTTTTCATTTCAAGAGTTGATCGATGGCAGCCTTTGCTTCCTCCCATTCCTGTCGGTAGACCTGATAAGCCCGCCGGCCTTCTTCGGTGATGGAATAATATCTCCGTCTGGCGCCTACCGTTTCATCTCCCCAGTAGGTGCGGATATACCCCGCCTGCTCCAGGCGGCGGAAAGCGGAATACAGCGTAGCTTCCTTCAGCTCGCAGCGATTATCCGTCTTTTTCATGATATCCTTGTTGATTTGATAGCCATAGCTGTCCGTTTCCAGGAGATGGGACAGGATGATGGCTTCAGTATGACCCCTTAAAATGTCGGATGTGATCGACATCGGCGTTAATACCTCCTTTCTGCATACACTATAGTACGATATACCTCGCCTGTCAAGGTATATTTCAAATTAGAAGTATATTATGGAATAAAGATTATGAAGCGGCTTGTTGCTTTTCATAGGCATCATGTTGCTTTGGACGGCGAAGCCGTGAAAAGTAACGCAGTTTTGCGAAGTGAACGAATAGTTATAAGTATTTTGTTGTATTTTGGCGGATCCTGTGATAAATTGTAAATCAGTACTAAAAAAAATGGAAAAAATTTCCAATTTTTTTGTTAGGACGGCGTTGATGACATAATTTATTTGTGAAATCTGCAGGGGAAAAACAATGCTGAGGCAATATGAAGAGTGCGATGTATATGAAGGCTTTCAGAAGCGTCTAAAGCTGATTTTTGAAGAGTTTGAAAATGTTTATATATCCTTTTCCGGCGGGAAGGACAGTGGTCTGCTGCTGAATCTGGTGTTGGATTACAGGGACAAGTGGTATCCGGATCGGACGGTGGGGGTGTTTCATCAGGACTTTGAAGCACAGTATACGGTGACTACGGAATACATTGAGAGAACCTTTGAGCGGATCCGGGACAGGGCGGAGCTCTATTGGGTATGCCTTCCCATGGCCACCCGGACAGCTCTGAGCAGCTATGAGATGTACTGGTATCCCTGGGACGAGACCAAGCGTGAATGCTGGGTGCGGCCCATGCCGGAAAAGGAATATGTGATCAATCTGGAGAATAATCCCATCACTACCTATCGGTATCGTATGCACCAGGAGGATCTGGCAAAGCAGTTCGGCAGATGGTATAAGGCCGCCCACGGAGAGGGTAAGACCGTATGTCTGCTGGGGATGCGGGCGGAGGAATCCCTGCAGAGGTACAGCGGCTTTTTAAATAAGAAATACGGCTATAAGGGCGAGTGCTGGATCAGCAGACAGTTCAAGGACGTGTGGTGCGCTTCTCCCATGTACGATTGGTCCCAGAGTGATATATGGCATGCTAATTATTTGTTTGAATACGATTACAACCGATTATATGATCTTTATTATATGGCGGGGCTGAAGGTATCTCAAATGCGGGTGGCTTCCCCCTTCAACGATTATTCCAAGGATTCGCTGAATCTGTACCGGGTGATCGACCCGGAGATCTGGGTGAAGCTGGTGGGAAGGGTGAGAGGAGCAAATTTTGCCTGCATTTACGGAAAGACCAGAGCCATGGGCTACCGGAATGTGACGCTGCCGGAAGGACATACATGGGAATCCTATACCAGATTTTTGTTGGAAACGCTGCCTAAAAGGCTGCGGAACAATTATGCGAGGAAGTTTAATACTTCCATTATTTTCTGGCATAAGACTGGGGGAGGGCTGGACGAAGAGACCATACAGGAGCTGCTGGATCATGGCTATGAGATCCGGCGGAACGGGATATCCAACTACACCCTGAGTAAAAAGTCCAGGATTATTTTTGTGGGAAGGATTCCGGACAATACGGACGATATCAAGTCAACCAAGGATATTCCCAGCTGGAAAAGAATGTGCTTCTGCATCCTGAAAAATGATCATAATTGTCGTTTTATGGGGTTTGGGATGACCAGGCAGCAGCAGAGATATGTGGATGCGATCAGACGTAAGTACAAAGGCATAGAGGAGATGGAATATGGAGTTTAAAAGTCCTGCATATAATGTGATATCGGTGCCTGTTGAAAAAATTGTCATCAACACCTATAATCCCAACAAGGTGGCACCGCCGGAGATGAAGCTTTTATATGAAAGCATCCGGGAGGACGGTTATACAATGCCCATCGTCTGCTATTATAAAAAAGAAGAAGATACCTATGTGATTGTTGACGGCTTTCACCGGTACCGGGTGATGCTGGAGCATCCTGATATATATGAGCGGGAGAATGGGAGACTTCCGGTCTCCGTCATTGATAAACCGCTGGACCATCGTATGGCCAGCACTGTGCGCCACAACCGCGCCAGAGGAACCCACAATGTGGAGCTGATGAGCAGTATTGTGAAGGAGCTCCATGAACTGGGCCGTTCCGACGCATGGATTGCCAGGCATCTGGGTATGGATCAGGATGAGATTCTGCGACTGAAACAGATTACGGGCCTGGCAGCATTGTTCCGGGATGTGAAGTTCGGAAAGGCCTGGCATCCGTCGGAGGAGGACGAGGGGGATCAAAACTAAGGAAACGCCTTGATCAGCGTTTCCATAAAAAATGAAAGGAGACGCAGCCTGACTGCTTCAAAATCCTACTGATCATATGAAAGGAATTTCCAGGAATGCTTTCAAATGAAAAAAGGAGCGGGCTGAACTGTTGCATACTGTAACAGCGGACCAGTCTTTTTCCTTGTAATCCTCGGAGTTTTGTTTTATAATGAAAGGCGGGAAATTGCGGAGCAGAATGGGTGCAGGCCGAAATCCGCAGATCACAGAAAGGCATGGGGATTATTATGGAAACAGATATCAGAGAAACAGAAATGAAGGAAGAGATCAGGGAGATGGCGGGTGCGGCAGAAAACGAAGGTGAACAGCCTGGGAAGCCCGAAGAAACCATGGCAGATTACAGCAAGGAGCTGGAAGCCTCCTTCCGGGAGATTCATGAAGGAGATATCCTTACGGGGACAGTGATTGCAGTAGACGAAGGAGCCGCCACGCTGGATTTGAATTATTATGCGTCGGGGGTGATCCGGGCTGCCGATATGAGCCGTGATCCGTCCTACTCCATTATGGCGGAAGTGCATGTGGGAGATACGATTCAGGCTACGGTGGTAAAAAAGGACGACGGTGCAGGCAACATTATGCTGTCCCGGGTGCAGGCCGCGGAAACGCTGGGCTGGGATAAGCTCAGGGCATATCTGGAGGAAAAGACGGTTCTGTCCGTAAAGATCAGCGAGACGGTAGGCAAGGGCGCCATCACATTTCTGGAGGGAATCCGTGGATTTATTCCCATATCCCAGCTGTCTTTAGACCATGTGGAGGACACGGCGGAATATAAAGGAAAGACGCTGGAGGTGCGGGTTATCACTGCGGAACAGGAAAAGCAGAGACTGGTGCTCTCCGCAAAGGAAGTGCTGCGGGAAAAACAGGCAGAGGAGATCAGCCGCAAAATTTCCATGATTGCTCCCGGAACAGTGATGGAGGGCAGAGTGGAAAGTTTGATGCCCTATGGTGCATTTGTGAGCCTGGGCGGAGGCATGAGCGGCCTGATTCACATCTCTCAGATCAGTCAGAAAAGAATCAAAACTCCTTCGGAGGTGCTGAAGGAGGGAGAAACGGTCAAAGTCAAGGTACTGAATACCGATAATCACAAGATCAGCCTGAGCATGAAGGCACTGGAGGAAAACACGGAGCCGGATGCAGTGGATGAAAAGGCAGCGGCGCAGTACAGCTCCGGAAAGTCGGTGAGTACATCCTTGGGCGATCTGCTTAAGGGACTGAAAATTTAATCCGGGGAACAGGAAGCGAACAATGAAGACGCGGCAGAACTGCTATTTGCAGGGATGCCGCGTCTTTTCTCTAAAATATATTGACAAATAGGTTTACATGCAGTAAACTACAACCAGGAAGTTTACAATAAGTAAACCAATAAGACGGGACAGAAGGAGAAGAGGATATGGGAGATATCAGACTTGGGGAAATCGAAAGTCGTTTTGTGGAATTGATCTGGCAGAGAGAGCCTATCGCTTCCGGAGATCTGGTGCTTTTGTGTGAGCAGGAGCTGAACTGGAAGAAATCCACCACGTACACGGTACTGAGAAGGCTCTGTCAGAAGGGGATTCTTCGAAATGAGGATGCGGTAGTGACCTCCAGAATCAAGAAGCAGGAATATATGGCCCGATGCAGCGAGCAGGTGCTGGAGGATACCTTTGAGGGGTCGTTGCCCCGGTTTGTGGCGGCGTTTATGAGCCGTAAAAAACTGAGCAGAAAGCAGATTCAGGAGATCCAGAAGCTCATCGACGAGTATGATGCTTGAACGGAGGGCCCGCCGAAGCGGGCAGGGGGTGTAGTATGGGAATGCAATTGTTGGTATTACAGATTCAGACAGCAGCTATGGTGATTCTGGCGCTGGCGCTTCGAACCGCTATCAGGAAGCTGCCTAAGGGGTATTCGTATGCATTGTGGATCCTGGTGTTTGCAAGGCTTCTGTGTCCTGTGGCGCTGGAGACAGATTTTGGGATAGCGCCTTCACTGGAGGACGGAGCATCCTGGATGGAGCAGATCCTGGCAGCAGACGGGGAGGAGGCGGAAAATTTTGGCATGGCGGCAGGCCTGGGGAGCAGAGCTGCCGTGACCGGCTATGAGGGACTGATTCCGGAGCTGCCCGGCACGGGGACAATACCGGAAGAAGATCCGGCTATGCCGGCGGGCAGTGTGCCGGGAAGCGGAACTGCCGGAGCGGGCTTTCGAAATGCCGCAGGACAGAGAGGGGATATGCTCGGTAAATCGGCAGGGAATGAAGCTGCGGCGCCTGTGCAAAAGGGCATCCGCATCCTTTTGCCGACGCTCTGGATCCTGGGGGCGGCGTTGATTTTGGGATATAACGGCTTTGCCCTGGCCAGGGTGAAAAAGCTTCTGCGGAGGGCATATCCTGCAGAGGAGCCCGTATATATCTGCCCGGGACTGGACACCCCCTTTACCCTGGGCCTGATTCGTCCAAGGATCTATCTTCCGGAGGGACTGGCGGCGCAGGAGAGGGAATATATTATCTGCCATGAAAGAGTGCACATTCGCAGAAAGGATCACATGATCAAGAATCTTGCCTTTCTGCTGTCGGCGGTATATTGGTTTAACCCGTTTGTGTGGATTGCCTTTTACTTCCTGGAGCGGGATATGGAGATGTCCTGTGACGAGCAGGTGATCCGGCGTATGGGGACCGATATCAAAAAGCAGTATTCTCAGTCTCTTTTGAATTTTGCACAGCGGGAAAATCTGGCTGTGACGCCCCTTACCTTTGGAGAAAACAGTGTCCGGCAGCGGGTAAAAAATGTGCTTTCCTACCGGAATGCGAAACGCTGGAGCTTTGTGCTGGGGATTTTGATTCTGGCGGCAGCGGGAATGGCTTTGTTCACATCCCGGCCGGGAAGTGAGGCCGGGAGCGTCGGAGGAAACGAAGAGGCCACCCGCAGCGCAGGCGGCACGCCTGCCCGGACGGAGAGCGGACCCGGCTTCGACGGACAGCAGCAGGCGGGAAATGGGGACGGGACTTCCGGGTTCATACCGCTGGTGTCAGACCAGTCCGGGGAAAAGGCTTCGGAAAATGTTCACAGAGAGCTTACCGACCTGGATCATGACACGCCGGATCGTGCCCTGGACCGCTGGGCCTCGGCTTTTACAGACCGGGATGGAGAAGCCCTGTATGAGCTGGCAGCCCGGAAAGAACGGTTTATGGAGTGGGATATGGTGAATGAGCCGGAACCGGGCGTCATTACCTTCGGACTTTCCAGCCCCTGGCCCTGGGAGTATAATTACAGTATCCAGAGACTGGGAGATACCGGAGCCGTAATCCGGTATTATATGAATACCTCGGCCCCGGAGATCTACATTGCGGATGAAATGGTGGAGCTGGTGGAAGAGAACGGCCTGTATTATGTGGATCATCAGCTTTTGACAGAATATTATTCCATTCCCGATAAGGATACCTTTGAAGAGCTGTACGGGAAAGCCGGAAAATATGATTTCGGCTATGAAAATACAGGCTATACCACAGACTTTTACAGTATGATTCTGCGCCATCTGATATCCGGACTCAGCCCGGAATATTATAGACAGTATACGGATCCTGTGACGGCGGCAATTTTGCTGCTGCACCTGGGACCGGGTCAAGGCAAGGCCGAGTATGCCAATGAGTCTGCCGCCCGGGGAGACCGGGACGTACCTTCTCAGAGCACCCCGCCTTATGTGGGAGAAGGAAGCAGGGCCACGGTTACCTACACCTTTGAGGAGGACGGCTCCAAGGTGGAAATCCCCATGGAGCTTATCGAAGGAAGTCAGAATATTTGGGCGCCTGCGGACACCGGCATGGTAAGGACCGTTTATAAAACCTTGGATTTCAGGGATTATACGACCAGAGAGGGAGACTATATTGAGGCTTCCCAATATGGTATCTATCGGTTCAACAGAGAGGGCCTGCGCTGCCTGTATCCTTATTATGTGCCGGAAAGTATTGTGTGGGCAAAGGCGGATGGACAGCTGTATTTTTCGGACAGTGTTTCCTGGCAGGAGGGGGCATTGGATTATCTGGAGGATGTGATCTGTATTCTGAATCTGGAGACTGGAGAGTTTGACCGGGAGACCTACCTTTTTACGGAAGAGATGCTGGCAGTGCTTCCTCTGCGGTGGCTGTCCGTAAACGGGGGATTTATGCATCTGTACGGCCAGGATGCCAGTCTGGCGATTCCCCTGATCAATACGGGAAATACTGCTTTGAGCAGCGGAAACGTATGGAAGGATAAGCCGGCGGCGCAGTTGAATTCCAAGGAGCAGGATGCTTACGGCGCTGCTGTCAGAGACCATATACTGAGTCAGCCGGGACAGCTTATGGAAATATCCAATCGTACCTGGACGGAAAATTTTGCCTATGTGGATCTGGACGGGGACGGCAGCCGGGAGCGGATCAGCCTTTCCGCAGATCCCGAGGCGGATCCTTCCAATTACTATTGGCCCTATGACGCCTATGTGCTGCAGGCCGGGGACAGCATGGCCAGGGACTGGTACGAAAGCCTTTACAATATAATCTGGGCGGTGAGCCTGGACGGAAAGGAAATCCTTCTGGCACTGTACGGAGACGGCCCCAGCAGTGATCCTTTAACCATATTGTACGCATACCGGCAGGGAGAGCTTCAGGAGATTGGACGGTTTGACGAGGACATCAGGAATTGTACCATAGAAAATGGAATTATCAGCGGAACCACCAGGCAGGATGTGCTTCAGACCGATTGGGTGAAGGCGCAATGGCGGATCGGAGAGAGCGGTATGCTGGAGAGGATTTCCCGGGACACCTACGATTTCATTACCTTAAACGACATTTCCCTGTTGGTGCCTCTGCCCGTGCACGATTCTCCCGAAGAGTCCTCCGAAAGCCATATGCTCCGGCCCCAGACGGTGAAATTCTTAAAGACGGATGGAAGCTTTAGCTGGATCTATACGGAAGGGGGGGACGGAGACGGAGGATGGTTTGCCATGCAGGATTCTCTGGAGATCAAGGAGCTGGGAAAGGATTATATGGAGGTATTTGAGGGTTTAAATTTTGCGGATTAGCGGTCCGGAAACTGCGGGCAGGCTTTTGGAAAGAAAGAAGCGCAGGAAGGTCAGTTCCCTTTGGAGGGGCTGGCCTTTTTGGCGCTAAAGTTTAGAAAATGCTTGGATATGGCGGAATAAAGGTTTCTGTGGACGATTCCTAAGTTTTCCGGTATAATAGGTGCATTAGAACATACTCAGGAGGTATCGGAATGAATCCATATGCAGGAACACAGACAGAAAAGAATCTGGAGGCGGCCTTTGCAGGGGAGTCCCAGGCCCGCAACAAGTATACTTATTTTGCTTCTGTAGCCAAAAAAGAGGGCTATGAGCAGATATCAGCATTGTTTCTGAAAACGGCGGACAATGAAAAGGAACACGCGAAAATGTGGCTCAAGGAGCTGAGCGGCATCGGCAGTACCGCGGATAACCTTGCCGCCGCAGCAGCAGGTGAGAATCATGAATGGACAGACATGTACGAGGATTTTGCCAAAACTGCGGAGGAAGAAGGTTTTCCTGTACTGGCAAAGAGATTCCGGCTGGTGGCCGCTATTGAAAAGCATCATGAGGAGAGGTATCGTGCGCTGCTGAAGAATCTGGAGACGGCCCAGGTGTTTGAAAAGAGCGAAGTAAAGGTATGGGAGTGCCGCAACTGCGGTCATATCGTTGTGGGAACCAATGCGCCTCAGGTTTGTCCTACCTGTAATCATCCCCAAAGCTATTTCGAGGTGAGCGCACAGAACTACTAAAGCGCCATACACGGGACAACGAAAGTAAATATGATTTGTGGGTATGATAATGAAAAAAATATTGATGATCGCCACCGGAGGCACCATAGCCTCCGGTTATACAAAGGCAGGCCTGACGCCCCGTATCGGGGCGCAGGAGCTGCTGGGATTTGTGGAGGAGCACAGAAAATTTTGTACCGTGGATATGGTGCAGCCCTTCAGTCTGGACAGCACTAATATATATGCCGTCCATTGGCTGGAGCTGGCGGCGCTGATTCGGGAGAATTATGAACAATACGATGGGTTTGTGATATGCCATGGTACGGACACCATGGCATTTACGGCGGCGTCCCTGTCCTACCTGATCCAGAACAGCAGAAAGCCCATTGTGATTACCGGATCCCAGAAACCGATTAATCTGCCGGTGACGGATGCCAGAACCAATCTGCTGGACAGTCTGCGCTTTGCTTCCCACCCCAGGGCCCACGGGGTCAATATTGTGTTCGGGGGCAATGTGATCGCAGGAACCAGGGCCAAGAAGGAGCGGTCCAAGAGCTACAATGCCTTTTCCAGCATCAATTATCCGGCGGTGGCAGTGATCCTCGACGGAAGGATCGTTTTTTATATTGATGATAAGGACAGGCTGGAGGGAGAGACCAGATTTTATCAGGAATTAAATGAGCGGGTGCTGCTTCTGAAACTTGTGCCCGGTATGGACGGTACGGTGCTGAACCGGCTGTTTCCGTATTATGACTGTGTGGTGATAGAGGCCTTTGGGGTAGGGGGATTTCCCGAATATGGGCAGGATCCCTTTTTTCATGAGATCCGCAGATGGACGGACGCGGGAAAGACGGTGATGCTGGCTACCCAGGTCACTCATGAGGGAAGCGACATGGAAATCTATCAAGTGGGAAAGGTGATCAAGGAGAATTTTAACCTTCTGGAGGCCTATGATATGACGCTGGAGGCGGCGGTAACCAAGGCTATGTGGATACTGGGACAGACAAAGGATCCGGAGAGTGTGCGCCGTCTGTTTTATACCACCATAAATCATGATATCCTGCTGACTCCCGCTTGACAGAAGAAGCGGAACATGATAGGTTGGAACCATAGAAACGTTTCTATCTTACCTATCGACAGGAGGGCAATGTGATGCTTGGTGAACTGACATTAAAAAGAGACATTCGCAGCTTTTCCGTATCCCCTGAAAATATGACCGGGGAAAAGGGAAAGGGCGGAATGGCCGTGGAGGGAAGCGCAAAAGACGCGGCGCGTGATCTGGGCCGGGGATGGAAGGTGAATCCTTTTTTGGTGGTGCAGCCAGGAGAGACGGTGATTTTGGCGGATATCAAGGGCCAGGGCGCCGTGAAGCATTTTTGGATCACCGACAGCTCGGAGGCCGGAAGGCTTTTGATCCTGCGGATTTATTTTGACGGACATAAAAATCCTGCTGTGGAGGCGCCGCTGTCCGATTTCTTTGCCAATGCGGATTATCGGGAGTACCGTCAGCTGAGCAGTCTTGCAATGTGCGTCAATCCCGGCAAGGGCTTAAACTGCTATTTTGAAATGCCTTATTTTACAGGATTCCGTTTCGAGATTGAAAACAGGGGCGCCAGGGGCTGCGGCATCTATTACCAGATCGATTGCGAGGAAAAGGAAATCAGCAAAGACAGTCTGTATTTCCACGCACAGTTCCGCCGGACAAACCCTCTTCCCTACAAGGAGCCTTACACCATTCTGGATCATGTGAAGGGCTGTGGGAAGTATGTGGGCACCTATATGAACTGGGGCGTGAAATCCAACGGCTGGTGGGGCGAGGGCGAGATCAAGTTTTATATCGACGGCGACAAGGAGTTTCCCACCATTTGCGGTACCGGAACGGAGGACTATTTCTGCGGGGCATATAATTTTGACGTGGGAGGAAAGTATGTGGAGTTTACCACTCCCTATGCGGGGATGTATAAGATTTCCCACACCGACGAGACCTATCGGGCACAGAGGTATTTTAATCTGTACCGCTGGCATGTGACGGATCCGGTATACTTTAAGGAGGATCTGCGGGTCACGATCCAGGCCCTGGGCTGGAGGAGCGAAGGCCGTTATCTGCCGCTGCAGGACGATATTTCATCGGTTGCGTACTGGTATTCCGATACGCTGGAGGATGTGTATCCGCCGCTGCCGGACAACGACGGACTGGAGATTGTTTAGGGCGCTGTAGGACAATGACGGATTGAAGGTTGCTCAGGCCGGTGCTGCGAAGCGCCGGTCTGAAAATATTTGAGCCTCTGTTTTCAAAAAAGCAGATGGCAGGCAGGGGGATTATATGTTTTCAGAGGAATATTATCAGGAGATTCGGGCAGGCTTCGAGAGCCGGATGGCTTTGCTGAAGAGGCAGAATGTGAACCTGGAAAAGATGGAGGCCGTGTTTCGGCAGTGTTCCCGGGAGGAAGCGCAGGCGCTGACCTTTCTCTATGGCGCCATGCCCATCAGCGATCTGCTGGATTATCCGGCAGAGCTCTTTTGGGGATATGCCAGGCACGGAGTATTTCTTTGGAAGCAGGGTCCCTTTGCAGGCCGTGTGCCGGAGAAGCTGTTTGCCAATTATGTGCTGTGCTGCCGGGTTAACAATGAGGATTTGGAGGACGTCAGGAGCTTTTTCTATGAAAAGCTGATGGACTGCGGCAGGCTTAAGGACTTCTGCAGACAGGAGACTTGTGGAGACGGAAAAAGCAATATGTATGAAGCTGTGAAGGAGGTCAACTACTGGTGCGCAGGTGAGGCCTCTTATTCTGCTACGGATGACAGGACACAGAATCCCCGAACCGTGCTGAAAGCGGCCATAGGGCGCTGTGGGGAGGAGTCTGTTTTCACGGTGACGGCTCTGCGAAGCATAGGGATTCCCGCGCGTCAGGTGTATGTGCCCTTATGGAGCCACTGTGACGATAACCATGCCTGGGTGGAAGCCTGGTGCGACGGGGAATGGCATTTCCTGGGGGCCTGTGAGCCCGAGGAACGCCTGGACCGGGGATGGTTTACCGGTGCGGCTTCCCGGGCCATGCTGGTTCATTCCCGGTGGTTTGGGGCCGACAGTCTGCAAAAAGAGGATATCACAGCGGGACAAAACGGAATGGCCAGAATGCTGAATCATTTGCAATCATATGCCCGGACCAGAGAGCTTTTGGTGAGGACGGTGGATGAGACGGGAGCGCCTGTTCCCGGGGCAAGACTGGAGTTTCAGATACTCAATCAGGGACGTCTGCGTCCCATTGCGGCGCTGAGGACGGGAACGGGCGCAGGTGATTGCGGCACGGCGGGCTTTCTTACAGGCTGTGGGGATCTTTGGGTCAGCGCCTTTGCCGGAGGGCTCTATGGAGAAATGCTGGTGTCCCTGACCGGCAGACAGGCCGATGCGAAGGAATGTGTTCTTGTGCTGAAGCAGGAACCGGAGTGCCGGGAGGAGTGGGAAGAGCTGGATTTTCATGCGCCGGACGGCGGGGCGGTCCCGGAGGAGGCGTTGACAAGGGAAGAACGGTTCCGGCAGGCCCACAGGTTGAAGGAGACGAAAAAGCACCGCACACAAAAGCAGGATTGCTTTTTGGATGAAAAGGAGCTTCACAGATTTCTGGAAGGCTTTGCCCGGGAGGACAGGCAGGCTCTGGAGGCAATTCTGCGAAAATCCAGGGGAAACGCGGGAGAGCTTATGGAGTTTCTGAGCCGGGAGCCGCAGGAGTGCGGCGTCTGGAAAAGGAAGCTTTTGGAAACTCTCCGGGAAAAGGATCTTTGGGATATTCGCAGGGAGGTGTTGACAGACTGTTGGGAAAATGCCCGTGTCTATGAGGGGAGTCTGCCGGAGGACATTTTTTTTCATTATGTGGTATGTCCCCGGGTAGAGAATGAGATGCTTCGGCCCTGCAGGAGATGGCTGCTTGAAAAGGTGGAGACCTGGCGGCAGGAACAGATCCGCCGGGATCCCGGCCTTGTCTGGGAGCTGGCGGAAAGCCGGATTTGTTCATTTCCGGAGCAGGAGTATGAGGGGCTGATTACCTCTCCTGCAGCGTGTCTGCAGGGAGGAATAGGCAGCCGGATATCAAAAAAAATATTCTGCGTTACCCTCTGCCGCAGTCTGGGAATCCCTGCCAGGCTGAACCCTCTGGACGGATGGCCGCAGTATTGGCGGGAAGGAAGGTGGATCTGTGCCGGAGAAGCTTGTGAGAACGGGGAGAAGGAACAGATCGGAAAAGAGGGGCAGGTTTCCGGAAAGCCGGATGGCGGACGACGGCGGGAAGCCCGCTTGATATTTCGCTGGGGGCGGGGGCTGAGTTATGGCGATACGGATTTTTATTCCCTGGATCGGTTTGAAGGGGGGAGCTTTCGGCATTTGAATCCGGAGGGCTGTTGGAAGGAGCAGGAGACGGAGGAAAACGAGACTGCTTTGACTTTGCGGCCCGGAATTTACCGGATCATAACCACAGTACGAAAAAAGAACGGAGATCAGCTGGCCAGAATGCTGACATTTCGTCTCGGGGAGGGACAGCGCAAGGAGGTTGAGCTGTCTCTTCGGGAGACTTCGCCGGAGGATCTGCTGATTCATGAGAGAGCGGAGGAAACCGCGTTTCGGACACTGGAGGGAGAGCGGGTGCTGCTGTCGGAGCTGGCGGCAGGAACGGCGCTGTTGTTATGGCTGGAGGCAGGCCGGGAGCCCACGGAGCATATTTTAAATGAATTGTATGAGCTGAGGGAGCGTTTTAGGGCGTTGACGAGGCCGTTATACATGGTGGTAAAAAATGCGGAGGATTTGCAAAGCAGTACCCTGTTGCGGACGCGGAAGGCGCTTCCCGATATACGCATCCTCCTGGAAGAATCGGAAGAAAAAGCGGGGAGGCTGGCGGAAAGCGTGGGACAGAAGGCAGGGAGGCTTCCGCTGGCATTGGTTTTGCGAGAAGGCAGGGAGTGTGTCTACAGCGCCGCGGGCTACAGAACGGGGCAGGGAGAGCTTTTGTGGAGAGTCTTGAGCTTGTCCGCAGAAGGCACCGGGCAGGATTGAGACGAACAGAACCGAATACAGTTTGAGCAGGGGTGGACAGAAGGCGGTCTTTGGATTTATAATGGACATATTACATAAGGAAAGGAAAACTTCAGATGAAACCTTCTGTTTTGAAAAATAAGGCCTTTTTGTACCTGACGGAATTTTTTGCGGGTATGTCCGTGATGGCTGTGGAGCTGGGAGCCAGCAGACTGCTGGCGCCTTATTTCAGTTCTTCTCAGATTGTGTGGACGATTATCATCGGAACCATTATGATTGCCATGGCCCTGGGCAATGTATACGGCGGAAGAAGTGCGGATAAAAATCCTGACCCGGACAGGCTTTACGGCCGGATTCTGATAGCGGCAGTGTGGATCGCCGCCATTCCGGTGCTGGGAAAATACATTATATTGGGGATTTCCGCGGTGGTGATTTTTGCGGTAAATACCAATTTCCTGATCTGGGCGGCATTTGCGGCCTGTATGATTATATTTGTATTTCCACTGTTTTTGCTGGGAACGGTGACGCCTTCCCTGGCCAAATATTCCGTGGACAGCCTGGATGACAGCGGCAGGATTGTGGGAACTCTGGGAGCATTTAATACGATCGGGAGCATTATCGGCACCTTTGTGCCCACCTTTATTTCCATTCCCGCGGTGGGAACATCCATTACTTTTCTGATTTTCTCCGGTATTCTGCTGGCCCTGGGGCTGACATATTTTATCAGTAAAAAGGCGGGAGCGGTAAAGAGTGCCGCCGCCGGACTTCTGTTTTTACTGTGCTGTATTTTCGGCCGGTCTGACAGCTTTGCCTTTTGGGAGGCGGATTTGGCCTATGAGGGAGAGTCCGTATACAATTACCTTCAGGTAAAGGAAAGTGACAGCAGAGTGGTGCTTTCTACCAATGTTTTGTTTGGAGTGCAGTCGGTGCTGATGAAAGACCAGGTGCTTACCGGCATGTATTATGACTATGCCATGGCGGCTCCGCTGATGACTGGAAAGGAAAATCCGGCGGACTGCCGGGTGCTGATTCTGGGGATGGGCACAGGAACCTATGCCACCCAGTGCAGGCGGTATTTTGGGGAGATGGATATGGAGGGCGTGGAGATCGACGAAAAGATCACGGCCCTTGCCAGAGAATATTTTGCCCTTCCGGAGAGTGTAAAGGTGACCACCTATGACGGCAGGGCGTTCCTGAATGTGATCGATGAAAAGTATGATGTGATTATGGTGGATGCCTATCAGGATATCACTATCCCCTTTCAGATGTCCTCGGTGGAATTTTTTACCCTGGTAAAGGAGCATCTGGAGCAGGACGGTGTAATGGTAGTCAATATGAATATGCGGGGCGAAAGCGAGGGAAACATCAACCAGTATCTGGCGGATACCATTTCTCAGGTTTTTGGTCAGGTGTACACAGTGGATGTGTCCGGATCCACCAACCGGGAGCTGTTTGCCTCCGACAGCCCGGGGCTGTCGGAAAAGCTGGAGTCGGGCAGTGCGCGGCTTTCGGATGAGAGGCTGGTGCGTTTGATGGACAGGGTGAAACAGAATCTGGTTCCCTATGAGGCGGGAGGCCATATTATGACTGATGACAGGGCGCCTGTGGAATTGCTTGGCATGCGGGTCATCGATGAGCTGATTCGGGATGAGGTGGTATATTATAAGATGATCTATCAGGAAGAGGGGATACCGGGATTGCTTAGAAGCTTTTGACAAAGAGAGCCGGATCATAGATCCAGCTCTAAAACGTTGACGCTGTATGGTTCACAAGTCAGAAGCAGAGAGCCGTCCCGGGGGAGAGGCTCGGAGACCCTGGGAGATACATTCTCCGGTGTTTCATGGGAATTGACCGCTTCCAGCCCTGCGGCAATTTCATGGAAGGTACAGTGTGAAATCGGCTGATCAGGGCATAAACGAACCTCTTTGGGGGTATCTGCCAGGTTCACCAGCTTTACATAGAGCCGGAGGCCGTTTTCGGACAGGGTGGAAGAGACCTGCAGAGATTTTCCGGCGATTTTTGCCAGACCGGACAAAGTTTCTCCATCTTCACTGATCCGGGTTTCCACCAGGACGTCGCCCACATGGTTGGCAAACAGCTTCTGGACATAGTAGCTGGGAGTGCCGTAGGCGCTGTGATTGTCAAACCAGATCAGATCAGGCTGCCACTGCTGGTGTCCGGTTCTGCCGAAAAGCGGGGCATAGCAGGACATAACCACATGGTCTGCGTTGTGCTCCAGTCCTGTGAGGAAGGCGGCTTCACACAGTGCCGCTTCCCAATTGCACACTCTTTCGCCGGTGTTCTCATGGGTATGGGCGGCATATTCTCCCGCGAAAACCTTGGGCAGAGATCTGTCATAGCTGTCATACCGGTGAATATTTTCCAGAAACCACCGGGGAGATTTGTAGAAGTGCTCGTCTACGGCGTAAGCCTTGTCTTTATTGGCATTCATCCATCGGTAAGCCAGATCGAATTCCTCTCCTTCGGCAGTCCATCCGGCACTGGTGATCAGCCGGATTTCGGGGTGTTTTTCGGAAAGCACCTTTTGGAAGGCCTCGTATCGCTCAAAATATACCTCACCCCACTGCTCGTTGCCGATGCCGATATATTTCAGGCGGAAGGGCTCGGGATGCCCCATGGCGGCGCGCCTGCCGCCCCAAGTACTGTCGGCGGGGCCGTTGGCAAACTCTATAAGATCCAAAGCGTCCTGAATCCATTTGTCCAGGGCATTCATATCCGCCAAAAGTCCTTCATGCCATTGGCAGGTCATTCCGGCATTTATGACGGGAACGGGACTTGCGCCGATATCCTCGCAGAACTGGAAGTATTCATAGAAGCCCAGGCCGTAGGACTGAAAATAGTCCAAAGAGACCTGACCGTTGATCTGATATTCCTCCATCTGCCAGCGGTTCCAGTTGGTGGGACGCTGGGTCAGATCTCCTATGGTGTCCTTCCAGCAGTACATGTTTTCAAAGCTCCGCCCTTCCACAATGCAGCCTCCCGGGAAGCGCATGAATTTGGGAGAAAGGGCTTGCAGCATCTGTGCCAGATCCCTGCGCATTCCGTTCTTTCTGCCAAGAAAGGTATCCTGGGGAAAGAGGGACAGCAGATCCAGATCTACGGCACCTGGAGTTTCAAGAAGGATCTCGGGGAATACCTGATTGCAGCAGCCGTCAGCAGTGAAAGTCAGGCGGTATTTCGTCCAGCCTCTGCCGGTTCTGACCAGAGAAAAGGTTTTTTGCCCGAAGCAGGTGCCGCGGCTGTCGGCAAGCCGTACAGTCAGCTTCATGGGAGAAGCATTTCTGGCATAGCAGGAAAACAGGAAGACCTCTCCCTCCCGGACCGCCAGCCCTTCACCGCAGAAGCCCAGGTTTCGGATTCCGTCCCCGGCTTCTCCGGAAAGGCGCCCGTAATGGGAATGAGCCTGACTTAAGGGGAAACGTTTAGATACCGAGAGGTTTCCGTTTCCAATGGTTTCCCAGCACATTTTGCTTTTGTCGGTTTCTCCGTCCCGGTCATAGTATTCGAAGGAACGGTTGGCGATCAGCTCCCCGTAGAGTCCGCCGTCGCCGGCATAATTAATATCCTCGAAGAAAATTCCATAAAGCAGGGGGCTGACGTCTCGAAGCTTATGGCAAGTGTTGATGGTGATGTCTGTCATGGGTTAGTGTTCCTTTCATGTAGTCAGGATTGCGGCGGGTCAGCCATTGGGCCGTTTCCTGCCTTGAATAAGGTCATTATATCATTTTTGGGGGGATGAAAGAAGAGTTTTTTTGTATATGTGGACACCCGGGGCGGAGGCCCACAGGCAAAAATGTATTTCAGAAGCCAAGCGGGTATGTAAAGATAACGGAACAAAATGAAGACTGTAAAAGATGCGGAGATGGCTTATGACAGAGGAACTGTTGCGGGAATTGAAAAAGATCACGCCGGAGGAGGAACGTATCCTGTCGGGGCGAAAGGAGATTGAAAAGAACCTCTATATGTCGGGAGAGGGAGACATGGTGGATGCGGGAAAGCTTCTTGACGCGGGGAAGCTGATTCAGGTGCGTCCTCACACCCGTTTTGTGCACTTCCCCAGGCATACCCACAATTATATCGAGGTGATCTACATGTGCTCCGGATGCACCCGCCATGTGATCAACGGTGAGAATGTGACTTTGGAGCAGGGGGAATTGCTGTTTTTAAGTCAGAGCGCCGTTCAGGAAATTTATCCTGCAGGAGAAGATGATATTGCCGTAAATTTTATCATCCTGCCGGAATTTTTTGAATATGGATTGAATATGATGGAGCCGGAGGAAAATCTGCTTCGAAGCTTTATTATTGACTGCCTGCGGGGAAAGAATGAATCTGCGGGATACTTGCATTTCCGGGTGACGGATGTGCTGCCGGTTCAGAATCTGGTGGAAAACCTGATCTGGACCATCTGGCACAGGCAGCCTAACAAGCGGCGTACCAATCAGATTACAATGGGATTGCTTTTTTTGCAGCTGATGAACTGTATGGACAAGGTTGAGACCGTGGAGGGAGCGGGCCAGCAGAAGCTGATGATCACTGTTCTCAGTTATATTGAGACCCACTATCGGGACGGGGAGCTGAACGAGCTTGCCGGCAAGCTGCACTATGATGTATACTGGCTCTCCCGGGAGATCCGGCGGCGGACGGGGAAAACCTATACGGAGCTGGTACAGGCCCGGCGGCTGAATCAGGCGGCATATCTGCTGACCTCCACCGCCATGCCCGTGCTTCAGGTAGCGCAGGAGGTAGGATATGACAATATCAGCTATTTTCACAGGATTTTTTATAAAAAATATGGCACAACGCCAAGAAAATTCCGCATGGGAGAAAAAATAGACAATTCGTCAGGTTTGTGCTATACTCAAGTAAAAACAAACCTTGATGCGGAGGGAGAGTAAGATGGAGATCAGAGAATTTGCAGATATGCATAAACTGGAAAAAATTCTTTCAAATTGGGCATTGGCTACAGGGCTTGCCGTGACGGTTAAGGGAACGGATGGAAGGGATATATCCCGAAGCTATAACGCCACTGATTTTTGCACCAAGCTGACCAGGGGAAGCAGCGAGGGAAGCGTCAGGTGTGAGAGATGCGACAGAGAGGAAAAAGGCGTATACCGGTGTCATGCCGGACTGACGGATTTCAATATTCCGCTGGAGGCAGACGGGATCCGGGTAGGGGCCGCAGTGGGAGGCCAGGTGCTTTCCGCACAGCCGGAGGAAGGGAGATTCCGGCATCTGGCGGAGGATCTTGGTGTGGATGAGGACAAATACATAGATGCGCTCAGAAAGGTGAATGTGCGCTCTGAGGAAAGCATTAAAGCCGCCGTGGAGCTGCTGGGAGAGACACTGAATACTTTCTTAAGCGTGCAGTATGAGAGGAGCCAGAACGGCGGATCACTGCAGAAGCTGGCAGACGGGGCGGAAAAAACCCACCAGCTGGTAGAGCAGATTACAGAAAAAACAGAGGCCTTGAAGGCTTTGCAGAATAAGCAGAAGATTTTGGCCCTGAACGCCAGCATCGAGGCAGCCAGAGCCGGAGAAAAGGGTGCAGGCTTTTCCGTGGTGGCCAAGGAGGTTGGGAAGCTTTCCGAACAGAGTACCGTTGTCAATAAGGAGATCGAGAACCTTGTGGTGAGCATTTCCGAGGCGGTGGAGGCCATGAAGCGGTAACGCAGCAGATCTGCGGTGCAAATAAAGACACTTTTTACACAAAAGGTGTCTTTTTTTGTGCCCTTTTTTGTGTTAAGCTCAAGTCAAGGTTCCATGGATGCAAGCATCCGGGACTTTGACTCATTGCTTGCAGGAATCAAGGTGATCGGGGAAGGAGATGATAGGAATGAATTTATGTAGTCAGATGCGGTCCGCTTCCACAGGGGCGTACCACTTGGCTGTGGATATCGGCGCTTCCAGCGGAAGGCATATCCTGGCACGGCTTGAGGACGGAAAAATGAAGCTGGAGGAAATCCACCGCTTTCCCAATGGGATGATAAAAAAAGACGGGGAGAACGTTTGGGATGCGGATGAACTGTTCGCTCAGATCAAGACCGGCATGAAAAAATGTGCGGAGCTTGGGAAGCTCCCGGTCAGCGTGGGGGTGGACACCTGGGGAGTGGATTTTGTGCTGTTGGATGGGGAAGGCAGGCGTATCGGCAATGCGGCGGCCTACCGGGACGGCAGGACCAGGGATATGGACCGGGAGGTGTACCGGGTGATCGGAGAGGACGCTCTATATGCCAGAACCGGTATTCAGAAGCAGATATATAATACGATCTATCAGTTGATGGCCCTTAAGGTGAAAAAGCCAAAACAGCTGGCGTCGGCCAAAATGCTGTTGATGATGCCGGATTATTTCCATTATCTTCTTTCGGGCGAGGCCGCCACGGAGTATACGAACGCAACCACCGGACAGCTGGTAAGTCCAAAGACCAAGGATTGGGACAGGGAGCTGATTGAACGCTTAGGCTATCCGCAGGAGATTTTTCAAAAGCTCGTTACTCCCGGAACGATTCTGGGGGATCTGCGGAAAGAGATTCAGGAGGAGGTGGGATTCAACTGTAAGGTAGTGGCTCCTGCAACTCACGACACGGCATCCGCCGTAATCGCAGTGCCGGCAAAGGGCGGGGATTCCCTGTATATCAGCTCGGGAACCTGGTCGCTGATGGGAACCGAGCTTTTGCAGGCAAACTGCTCTCCGGAGAGCAAAGCCAGTAATCTTACCAATGAGGGCGGCTATGGTTATCGTTTCCGCTTTTTGAAAAATATTATGGGACTTTGGATGATCCAGTCCGTAAAGAAGGAGATCGGAGAGGGGCTGAGCTACGGCGAGATCTGTGAGCAGGCCTCCCGGTGCAGTATTCCTTCCATCGTAGACTGCAACGATGACCGATTTCTTGCTCCGGACAGCATGACCAGGGAGGTGCAGGCGGCCTGCAGGGAATCCGGCCAGCAGGTTCCCCAGGGAATTGCGGAAGTGGCAGGGGTGATTTATAACAGTCTGGCAAGGTGCTACGCGAAGACCATTGGAGAGATTGCGGACATTACCGGACAGAAATATGACAGGATCCACATTGTGGGAGGCGGTGCAAATGCGGACTATTTGAATCGGCTGACGGCCCGGGCTACAGGACTTCCCGTATATGCCGGTCCTACGGAAGCCACAGCTATCGGGAACCTGGCAGTGCAGATGCTGGCCATGGGAGAACTGTCAGACCTGGAAGATATCAGGGACTGTGTGTACAGATCCTTCCCGGTAGAAAAATTTGGAGAATAGATAAAAACGCGGAGAAGCAGGTAAAGATCTGGAGAACAGTAAAATTGGAAAATAGATTAAAGAATCCAGAACAGGTAAAATTGGAGAACAGCTAAAGAAATCGAGAAATGGGAAAACAGGAATAAAACCGAGAATATGTAAAAAACGGAAATAGGAAAGGATGAGGAAAAATGACAGCAGCAGAAAGATATGAATCGGCAAAAGAGATCTATAAGTCCTATGGTGTGGATGTGGAGGCAGCCATGAGCAGACTGATGGAGGCTCCCGTGTCCCTGCATTGCTGGCAGGGAGACGATGTGACAGGATTTGACCATGACGGTCCCTTAACCGGCGGGATCCAGACTACCGGCGATTACCCGGGCAAGGCAAGGACACCGGAGCAGCTGATGCAGGATATGGATAAGGCGCTGAGCCTGATGCCCGGCAGGAAAAAGCTGAATCTCCATGCCAGCTATGCTGTTTTTGAGGAAGGCGAATTTGTGGACCGGGATAAGCTGGAGCCCAGACATTTTCAAAAGTGGGTGGAGTTTGCAAAGGAGAGAAACATGGGAATCGACTTCAATCCTACCTTTTTCTCTCATGATAAGGTGAAGGACGGCCTTACTCTGAGCAGTCCCGATGAGGCTGTCAGGAAATTCTGGATCGATCACGGCAGGGCATGCATCCGCATCTCCCAGTATTTTGCAGAAGAGACAGGGGTTCCCTGCGTCATGAATATCTGGACGGGAGACGGATATAAGGATGTGCCTGCTGACCGAATGGGGCCCAGGATGAGGTATAAGGAGTCTATTGAGGCAATTCTTTCCGAGCCCTTTGACAGAAGTAAGGTAAAGCCCTGTGTGGAATCCAAGGTGTTCGGTATTGGGGTGGAGGCATTTACGGCAGGAAGCGCAGAGTTTACTTTGAGCTTTGCGGCTACCCACGAAGGATGTCTGCCGTTGATGGATAACGGTCACTATCATCCCACAGAGGTGGTATCCGATAAAATCCCGGCGCTTCTGTGCTTTTACCCGGAGATTGCCCTGCATATCACCCGGCCCATCCGCTGGGACAGTGATCACGTGGTGCTCTTTGACGATGAGACCAGGGAGATGGCAAAGGAGATCGTAAGATGCGACGGGCTTGATCGTGTATATATGGCTCTGGATTATTTTGACGCCAGCATTAACCGTGTCTCTGCCTGGGCCATGGGCTTCCGCAGCTGGCAGAAGGCTCTTTTGGCAGCGCTCTGCACCCCGAATGCGGCCCTGAGGAAGCTGCAGGACGAAAACCGCATGACGGAGCTGATGGTAGAGCAGGAGGCGGTGAAAACCCTTCCCCTGGGCGATATCTGGAACGAATACTGCAGGCGCTGCGGTGTAGTATCCGACAAAGAGTTTTACGGAGAGATTAAAAGATATGAGGATACCGTATTGGCAACAAGGTAAACTTGCTTCGGGAGGAAGAAAATGAACAGTATATTTGGCGTGAAGGTAATGGAAGATTATATCCGTATGTGTCATGACGGCGTGAGGCAGGGGTGGCATGAGAGAAACGGCGGAAATCTGACCTATCGCATGAAGGAGGAAGAGGTGGCGGAGTGCCGCCCCTACTTCCGTGAAGAGCCGGGACCCTGGGTAAAAATGGGGGTGGAAGCTGACAATTTGAAGAAAGAGTACTTTATCGCTACCGGCAGCGGTAAATTTTTGCAGAATGTGGGGCTGGAACCCCAAAACAGTATCTGCATCGTGGAAATCAATGATGCCGGGGATGCTTACCGTATTGTGTGGGGACTGGAAAACGGAGGACGTCCTACCAGCGAATTTCCAACTCATTTCATGAACCATTCCGTGAGAAAACGGGTTACGAACGGTGCCAACCGGGTGATCTACCATGCGCACACACCCTATGTGATTGCGCTGACCTATGTTCTGCCGCTGAAGGCGGAGGTATTCACCAGGATGCTGTGGAAGAGCGCTACAGAGTGCTGTGTGGTATTCCCCGGGGGCGTGGGCGTGGTGCCCTGGATGGTTCCGGGAGGTCCCAAGATCGCAGGAGCCACCTGTACCCTTATGGAAAAATATGATGCTGCTATCTGGGCCTTTCACGGACTATTTGTGTCAGGTCCGGACTTTGACACTGCATTCGGCCTCATGCATACGATTGAAAAGGCGGCGCAGATTGCCTCTATCGCTCTGGCAGCCACCGGGGGCAGACCCTTACGTCAGGTGATTACCGATGACAATCTGCGGGATATCGGAAGAGATTTCGGTGTGTCCCTGAACGAAGATATATTGAACTTCCGCTCGGAGGACGAAATGTACTGCTGACATTACCACTCATTGATATTCGGTCTGGGGACGCGCCACCATTGCTCGAAATCAGCGGTGTAGCGTGACAGAACCTGGTTTGGGTCTGTGGGAAATTGCCAGGAAGTAATCTCCGTAAAATATTTTACGAAGGCATCCCCGTCGGTCATATCCTGAGATGCCGCGAATTTTTTCCCCAGGCCGGTGAGTCTTTCCGTGTCCGCGGATATATTTCCAACAAATTCCTCCAGCCTGCGGTTACAGGGAAACAGGATTTCATTCTCCTGCAGAACCATCCGGTAAATGCTGTAAATAACCTCGCTAACGGCACGGAGCTTCATATATCCGTCTATGGGGCAGCTTTTCAGAAAATAATAGTAATTCAGCCAGAAATTTGAGTAAAAGGACATCATCTTTTCCTCTTTTTCGGCTGTTTGAAACACCGGGATTCTGGCGACGATGGTTTCGATGTCCGGATCCCGGGAAAACAGTACGCTTGCGTTCAGAAAAGCGTTTCGGGCAGGCTCGCTGCCTTTTTCCGCCGCATCATGCAAAAATTGTTTTGTCATGTATTTCACATCAAAATATCCGCCCTCATAGGTACACAGCCCGCCGATGGTCTCGGCGGTGTTGTTCTTTTCCGCTTTCAATTCATAATCCTGTTCCGAAACTACTGCCATAGCGTCCAGATCTGAATCCGGACGGGCGCAGCCTTTGGCTACGGATCCGCCCAGAATGAGGGCAATTATTTCTTTCTTTTCCTGAAAATAGGCGATCATGTTTTTCAGAGATTCTCTGTGATGAGGGTACATACTCTCCTGCGCTTCTTTTATAGACATTGTGCGGTTCATGTTCTGTTCCTTCCCTTTCCATAATCATTGCATTTTTATCTTCAGCTTTGCAGTCTCATGGTTCACAGACCTGACCGGATCAGCTCCGGGGGGAAGCCGATTTCCTTAACCAGCTTTAACGCTTCAGCTGCTTCTCCAATATGCTCCCGACCATGGCTGTCGCTGGACAGAAGGATAGGACAGGAGAGAGATTCGCAGATCTTCAGCATGCGGACAGCATTGGAGCGGCAGTCTCTGCGGTAACTGTTCGGCAGGAGAGATACATTGTTCAGCTCCGGCATAACGCCGCAGACCGCGCAGGCCTTCACCAGTTCCGTGTAGTCTACCGGAAAACGGGAGTCGTCACAGTGGCCGATGATTTTTACACCGGGATGGTGCATGGCGCGGATGTAGGCCTGGGTATTTTCTTTGGCAGATCCTGAGGCATACACCGGGTGATGCATGCTGATGATACAATAATCCAGCGCCCGCGCAATATCGTCGGGAATATCAAGAGTTCCCTCCCGGTCCAATATATTGGCCTCGGCGCCATAGAGTATACGGATACCGAAGCGCCTGGGCTCGCCGAGAGCGAGACTGCGGAAATAAGACAGGCCGGCACTTCCGGCACTGGCAGGTCCATGATCGCTGATTCCCAGAGTCTCTATTCGGCGAAAAGAGGCTTCCCTTGCCAGATCCGTGATTCTGTCGTCAGTACCGTGGCCGCTGGCACAGGTGTGGGTGTGCAGATCGGCTTTGAGGTAAGTGTTTTGGAAATAAAATTGTTTTGACTCATTAGAATCCATTTTGTTTCCTCTCCATAAAAAAATGGAAGCAAAGGGGCTCGAACCCTTGACCTCCCGCTAGTCAGGCGAGCGCTCATCCCAGCTGAGCTATGCTTCCATATCATCACTATAACACAACCGATGGGAAAAGGGAAGAAAAATTTTTGATGGATTCTGTTTTAACCTTGTAAATAAATGGTACTAAAAAATAATTTGTACTAATTATAAGAATAGTATATTGCAATATATAATAGTATGTGATACAATGATCATGTCAAAGGAGCATAGCAGGCTGCAAAAGAAAGCGAGGAAAGGAGGTTTTTACAGGATGAACACGCAGTTTAAAAAGGGAGCTTTGGAGTTATGTGTGCTTTCTCAGTTGGTTCATGGAGATAAGTATGGATATGAACTGACGGAAAGAATTTCGGGAGAGATGTCTATTGCCAGCGGAACGCTGTATCCCATTCTCAGAAAACTGAAGGACGACAATCACGTGACCACATATCTGGTGGAGTCGGAGTCGGGACCGGCCAGAAAATATTACAGGCTGACTGACGGGGGAAGAAAGTATCAGAAGGACGTGAAGACGGAATGGGAAAAATTTACGGCTTCCGTAAATCGGTTGATTGCGGAAGAGCCGGAAGAGCCGGAAGAGCCGGAAGAGCTGAAGAATATGACATAGTTGATGTGCGGGCAGACGATGGAAGAAAAATATAGCAGAAAAGCTTGGGTAGGAGGACAGACATGACTAAATCGGAATATTTGAATTCTCTGCAGGAAAAACTGGAAAAATTCGGAAAAGAGTTGCAGGAAGAAATTGTGGAGGACTATAAACAACATTTTGCGGAGGGTGAAAAGCAGGGCAGGACAGAGGAGGAGATCATCGAAGAGCTGGGAAATGTGGAAGAGATGATTCGTGAGCTGTCGGAGATGGATCAGGACAGAGATCCGGACAGAGAGTACAAGAAAATTGAGAGAGAGAGGAATTGTACTTACATCGGAGAGTACAATAGCATCGAGCTTTCAGGGGAAGAGGCGGATATTGTGCTGGAGCCTTCAGAAGGGAATCAGATTCAGGTAGAGTATGAGAATAACGGGAATTTGGAGAGTCAATTGCAGTATGACTTTTACCAATATGATAAGAATGGTATTTTTTTCGCGGGAGTAAGGCGTAAGTATTCCGGAGAAAATTCCAAAACCAAAATTCTGGGAAAGATCATGTTTACTTATCAAAGTAATTTTTTCAGGAAAGGCGACGTTTCCATACAGCTGAGAGTACGGGTGCCTAAAGGAATGCTCCGGGTTTTGGCAGCCACCACCAGCGGAGATATAAGCGCCTGCGATCTGGAGGCGGTGGAGCTGCAGTGTAAGACAGGAAGCGGTGATATCGACGTATCCAAGGCCCGGCTGAAGAAGGTTCAGCTCAGCTCCGGAAGCGGAGATATCGATGTGTCCGGTATCAGAGGGGAATCCGCCAGTCTTCATGCCGCCAGCGGGGATATCGAACTGAACGGCTGTGAAGTCGTTGAGCTTGCCGGCAGTACGGCCAGCGGAGATATAACGATGGATACAAGGGTCAGAGACTGCCGGTGCAGTACAGGGAGCGGTGATATTGAACTGAGGGTGAAAGGGCCGGAGCGGGTCAACTGCAGTGCGGGCAGCGGTGATATGAAGCTTTGTATCCAGGGCGTGGACGGCGTGGAGGCCAGGATAAGCCAGGGCTCCGGTGAGACCAAAATTTATCGAAAGGGCGAAGAGAGCAGAGAGATCAAAGGAGGAACCTACATTTACGGAAACGGAGCCTGCAAGGTAAAGGCCAGCATCGGATCCGGGGATATGGAATTGTATATATAGTTGATACTATTGGCGGCGAAGCCGTGAATAGTAAAATTACCACAACAGTCTGGAAGCCTGTTGTGGTAATTTTATTGCTTTTGAAGCCGGAAGCGGATATACTGTTAAGCAGAACACAAGGTGTATAATAGGATTGTGCTTACGGCCGGAGGCTGCGGCAGGGGAGTGTGCGGGGCTTTTGCGGCTGTGAATTTGGAGGTATGTCTATGAGCAATGAAATGCAAAACAATGCGCAGGGAAAGGAGCGCATGGCAAATATGGAGCTGCTGCGGTGTGTGGCCATGCTGATGGTGGCGGCGCTTCATTTTCTGGGGAAGGGAAATATACTGCCTCCACTTGCGGAGGAGGGCCTTGGGCCTGCGGGAGCCGCAGCCTGGCTGCTGGAAAGCTTCTGTATTGTTGCGGTTAATCTCTATATGTTTATCAGCGGCTATTTTTTATGTACATCCTCCTTCAAGCTTAGCCGACTGGCAGGATTGTGGCTTCAGGTATGGCTGTATTCGGTAACGCTGGGGGCGGTGGGGATACTGACAGGCATTATGCCGGGAGAAGAGGTGGATATACATCTTTTCCTGACACTGCTCTTTCCCATATCCATGGATCACTATTGGTTTATGACGGCATATGTGATCCTGTACCTGCTTTTTCCATTCTTGGGTGCGGCGGTGAAAAAAATGACAAAACGGCAGCTGCAGACGGCAGTGATATTGCTTTTTCTGGCGTTTTGTCTGCCCAAAAGTATTCTGCCGCTGCGTCTGGAGATCGACAATAAGGGCTACGATTTCCTGTGGTACCTGTGTGTTTTTGCGGCGGCGGCCTATGTGCGTCGTTTCGGAATTCCTTTTCTGGAGAAAAAAGGAAGAGGAGTGCTGTTGTATGTGTGTTCCTGCCTGCTGATTTCTGGATGCAGTATGGGGCTTCGGCTGATCTGTCTGCGAACAGGCCGCCTGGAGACAAGGGTGGGTATGTTTATGGAATATAATCATATTCTGCCTTTTTTGGGGGCGGCGGGCTTGTTTGCGGCTTTTTACAGACTGCGGATATCGGGCGCCTTTGCAAGGCTGGTGAATCGTATTGCCCCATACACCCTGGGAGTGTACCTGCTTCATGAAAACATTAGTTTGAGGTATGCCTGGCAGGAATGGATGGGCGCGGGAAGAATTCATTCCGTGGCAGGAGTGATCCTGGGAACAGCGGCAGCGGCAGCGGGAGTGTTTGTCTGCGGAGTGCTGGTGGACATGCTGAGGGGGCTTTTGCTGAAGGGACTGGATCGTCTTTTTTCCGGTATAAGCATCTACCGCCGGCAGAAGGACGCCATAAAAAGGGTGGATACGTTTTTTTCCGCAAGTGAAGGATAGGAGAGTTGGACGGCTATGGAAACGACAAGTAAAAATAAAAAACGGGTACTGCTGGAAAATCTGTTTATGGTGGTTCTGGTCTTTTACCCTCTGCGGCATGTGAACTGGGGGCTGGATCTGTGGGATACGGGCTACAGCTACGCCAATTTTACTTTTGCGGGGTTAAAACACATGGATCCCATGTGGCTGTTTTCCACCTGGCTGGCCAATGTGGCGGGAAACATGCTGACCAGACTGCCTCACGGGGGAACTCTGGTGGGAATGAATTTCTACACAGGATTATTTGTGAGTGTGCTGGCTCTGGCAGGGTATTTTTTCTGTACCAGAAGTCTGAAAATGCCCGCAGGAATTGTTTTTATTGGGGAATTTGCGGCGGAGAGTCTTTGCTGGTGTCCTACGGCAGTGCTGTATAATTATCTTTCGTATGTACTGTTTTTGGCGGCGGTGATACTGCTTTATCAGGGGCTTACCAAAGAGAAAAGGGTCTGTCTGGCGGCGGCAGGGGTCTGTCTGGGAAGCAATGTGCTGGTAAGGTTTTCTAATCTGCCCCAGGCAGCCATGATTCTGGCGGTATGGGCCTATGATGTGATTCTCTGGAGGGAGGATAAAAAGACGGCACAAAAGGGGAAGGCGTCGGATCCTTTCTGGCCCCGGCTGTTAAGGCATACCGGCTGGTGTCTGGCAGGATACCTGGGAGCGTTGGCTCTGCTTTTGGGGGATATCCATATGCGCTTTGGAATCGGGCAGTATATCCAGGGAATCCGGAATCTGTTTGCCATGACGGAGAATGCGACGGACTATAAGGCAGGTTCCATGCTTGGGGGACTGATCAATGCCTATAGAAACGGAATGTACTGGGCGGCCCGGATGGCCGTGATCCTGGCGGGAGGCATCGTACTGTTCGTTCTGGCAGGAATCGTGGAGAAGGCTATGGCGGGGGGAGAGGACGACAGATCCAGGCCTCTTTGGCGGGCCAGGGCTTCAGGCTTGATCCATGTGGCTGTAAGAGTGCTTTGGGCGGCGGTGTGTATTGCCATGGTGGTATGGCTGTATGTCAGGAAATTCTGCTCGTTTACATTTTACAGCTACGATTCCATGTTGTATCCCGGCATACTGTTTTTGATGCTGACTATGCTGGTGGGGGTGATCCGCATTTTCGATCCTCACAGTCCCAGGGAGGAAAAGCTGATCAGCGGCATGCTGATTTTGGTGGTTCTTTTGACCTCCATCGGAAGTAATAATAATGTTTATCCCAGCATTAACAATCTGTTTGCGGCGGCGCCCTACACCCTGTGGGAGAGCTGGCGCTTTATCAGAGGGGCGGGAGAGAGACGCTTGCGGATTTCCGGGAGTCGTTTCAAGAAACATCACAATCCGGGGAAATCGGAAAAGGCAGGGCTGCAGGTGACAATTTCTTCATTTCCCGTCAAGGGGATGCTGACGGCATTTCTGGCATTGTGCCTGCTGCAGTTTTCGCTGTTTGGGGCAGTGTTTGTTTTTTCGGAGGGTACCGGGGTGCAGGATGCCGAGGCTTATGTGGAGAATAATGAGGTTTTGAAAAATGTCCGGATGAGTGCCGAAAGAGCCCGGTGGATGAGTGAAATCAGCGCCTATGTGGAGGAGAACAATCTGCAGGGCAGGGAAGTACTGCTTTACGGAAATATTCCGGCACTGTCCTTTTACCTGCAGATGCCTGCGGCCTTTCAGCCCTGGAGCGACCTGCGTTCCTATAGTGCGGTCAAAATGCAGGCGGATATGGAGCGGATGGAGGAAGAGATGTTAAGGACCGGATCGGAGGAGCCGGTAGTAATTGTGGAAAATAAATATGGGGAGGATCTGGAGCAAAGCCGGGTTTTGGAAACGGGAGAGTCAAGCCCGCTGATGGAACAGGATGCAAAATGGAGTCTTATTGTGGAATTTATGAATAGACAGGGGTATCAGCAGACTTTTCGCAGCGAGAAATTTGCCGTGTACAGGAAAGTCTACTGACAGTAGATTGCCTTTTTGCCAGGGAATTTCTATTATAAAAGGGAGAACAGTGGAATGGAAAGGGTCTGGAGCTTATAACAGCTCCAGACCCTTTTGCGCCGCTTCCTCCATGACCTCCTGGGGCCACAGGGAACACTGCACCTCGCCGATATGGGCTTTGCGCAGGAAAAACATACAGATACGGGACTGACCGATTCCGCCGCCGATGGTGTAGGGCAGTTCCCGGTTTAAAACCGCTTTATGGAAAGGAAGAAGCGCCCGCTCCGGACAGCCTGCTTTTTCCAGCTGCTCCTGCAGAGCCGTTTCATCCACCCGGATTCCCATGCTGGAAAGCTCCAGAGCAATATCCAGTACAGGGTAATAGACGATGATATCGGCGTTCAGAGCCCAATCGTCGTAGTCCGGAGCACGGCCGTCATGAGGCTTTCCACTTTCCAGCTTATCACCGATCTGCATGACGCAGACGGCACCTTTGGCCTTGGCTATGTAGTATTCCCGTTCCTTGGGGGAGTAATCGGGAAACATTTCAGCCAATTCTCCTGTAGTAATAAAGAAGATATCATGGGGAAGGATTTCTTCTATATAATCATAATGGATGGACAGATATTTTTCCGTCTTGCGAAGCACCTTGTAGACTGTACGGACAGTGTCCTTAAGCGTATCCAGGTTCCGGTCTTCTCTGGAGATGATTTTTTCCCAATCCCATTGATCCACGTAGATGGAATGGATATTGTCCGCCTCCTCATCCCTGCGGATAGCGCTCATGTCCGTATAAAGCCCTTCTCCTACGGAGAAGCCATATTTTTTCAGGGCAAAACGCTTCCACTTGGCCAGGGACTGGACAATTTCCGCCTCCCGGCCGTCCTGATGCCGGATGTCGAAGGCCACGGGGCGTTCGATGCCGTTTAGATTATCATTGAGACCAGACAGAGGATCCACAAAAAGCGGAGCGGATACTCGAAGGAGATGCAGACGTTCTGCCAACAGCGTCTGAAAAAAATCTTTGACTTTTTTGATGGCGATCTGTGTCTCGTAAAGGCCAAGCTGTGATTTGTAATTTTCCGGTAATGAAATATTTGACATAATGATCCTGCTTTCTTTGTTTTTGTCGCAAAAAGCGCGTACATACATGAAACGGTACAATTTATGCTGTACCTTAATTTATTAAACTGCTTTATTGAAAATTTTGCAAGACTTTTTCCATGTTTTTTGAGAAAGAACGTTACTATTCGTTACTTTTCACGGGTAGGGGACGCGAGGTGTTTTTGTGTGCTGTTTGCACAAAAACCCGAGAACGCACGCGCCAAAATGAGCGCTTTTTGCTCATTTTGTGTGCATCATGTTGCTTTGAACGGCGAAGCCGTGAAAAGTAACTACTATTCATAGCCACATAAGAACCATCAGCAAAGCACAGAGCTGCAGCGCGGCGGCAGACAGCATCGTTGGCTGGTTTTGCCCATGGGCGTGGAGGGGCTTTGAATAGTAAAGAAAAGACTTGCAATAATAGAACACATGTGCTATTCTATAAAAAGAACGGACGTTCTTACCGGGAATTGCTTTACCAGTAAAAGACTTTCAGAAGGGCGCTGGGCTTGAATATTGAGGATAGGAGGGGAGTGCCATGGATTATCTGGCCACGGGACAGGAAATGTCCCTAATGGATAAACTGGGAATTTTGACGGATGCGGCAAAATATGACGTGGCCTGTACCTCCAGCGGGGTGGACAGGAAGGGAAACGGAACAGGGATCGGAAACTGTGTGGCGGCAGGGATCTGCCACAGCTTCAGCAGCGACGGAAGGTGTATATCCCTGCTGAAGATTCTGCAGACCAACGAGTGTATCTACGACTGTAAATACTGTCAGAACCGTTGTTCCAACGATATTCCCAGGGCTACCTTTACCCCGGATGAGATCTGTACGCTCACTATGGAATTTTACCGGCGGAACTATATCGAGGGGCTGTTTTTGAGCTCTGGAATTATTCAGAGTCCCGGGTATACCATGGAGAGGATATACAGGACGGTCTGGCTGCTTCGGAATAAGTACCGGTTTAACGGGTACGTGCATGTAAAAGCTATTCCGGGAGCCGACCCGATGCTGATCCGGCAGACGGGATTTCTGGTGGACAGGATGAGCGTCAACCTGGAGCTGCCCACTGCGGAAGGCCTGAAGGCGCTTGCCCCCAACAAGCACAGAAAGACGATATTGACTCCTATGCGGCAGATCCAGAATGAGATTACCTCAAACAAGGAGGATATCGTCCTCTACAGGAATGCACCCAGGTTTGTAGCGGGAGGGCAGTCTACACAGATGATCATAGGCGCTACGCCGGAAAGTGATTTCCAGATTATTAACGTGGCCGAAAGCCTGTATCAAAAGTTTCAATTAAAAAGAGTATTCTACTCGGCTTTTGTGAATGTGACAAGGGACAAACTGCTCCCTGCTCTGCCGGGAGGACCGCCGCTGCTTCGGGAGCACAGATTATATCAGGCAGATTGGCTCCTGCGTTTTTACGGTTTTCGGGCGGAGGAGCTTCTGGATGAGAAGCGTCCTTTTTTCAATGTGCTGCTGGATCCCAAGGAGGACTGGGCAGTGCGCCATTTGGAGCAGTTTCCGGTGGAGATCAACCGTGCGCCGCTGGAATTGCTTTTGAGGGTGCCGGGAGTGGGTGTGAAGAGTGCACAGCGGATCGTGGCGGCCCGCAGAAAGGTTAACCTCAACTTTGCGGACTTGAAAAAGATCGGGGTGGTTTTAAAGCGGGCTCTATTTTTTATTACCTGCAGCGGCAGAATGATGTATCCGGTCAAGCTGGATGAAGATTACATTGTGAGAAATCTTACAGAAAAGAGAGACCGGGTGCAGTTTGGAAGCGACGGTATGACTTATCGACAGATGTCCCTGTTTGACGATGATCAGTTTTCAAGGCCGCTGAGGGCTGTAGAGCAGCTCCAGACGGCTATGGGGCAGGTTTGATGAGCGGCGGCATGCTGAGAAATCTGACAGGAGGTGAGAAATGACCGTATACCGGTGCCAGGATTCCCTGGAGGGAATTTTTACGGCAATTTATCAGGCTTATGAGGAAAAAAGGAATCATGAGGATACGATTTTAAGCCTGTCGGAGGACCCCATGCTGTTTGCGGAAGATGTGTCCGTGCTTCCGGATGAGGAGAAGACCCGAAAGGTGATGAATACTCTGCGTAGACGGTTTGGGGAGAAGGATTCTTATTCTCTGTGTCTGGCTTTGGCCACAGAGGATGAGGAAAAGGCTCAGGCGGTTTATGGAACCATAGTGGAAGGGCTTCGAAGCTGCTGCGGACCAGGAAGGCTGTTTGACGATTTGACAAATAACAATATTCACAAGGCGTTTGCTTTGGCCAGAAGCGCTAACCGGGAGGTGGGGCGGGAATTGGAATTTGTCCGTTTTCAGGAGCTGGAGAACGGAGTGCTGTATTCCAGGATCGGTCCGAAATGCAATGTGCTGACTTTTATCATGCCGCACTTTGCTGACAGACTGCCCATAGAGAATTTTGTGATATATGATGACAGGAGGAATCTGTTCGGAATTCATCCGGCCAGAAAGCAATGGTATCTGCTTCGCGGGGAGGAAGCGGAGGAACCCAAACTGCGCTTTTCAGAAATGGAAGAATCGTATCAGAAGCTTTTCCGGCATTTTTGCAGGACTATAGCCATCAGAGAGCGAAAGAATTTGAAGCTGCAGAGAAATATGCTCCCTCTGAGGTTCCAAGAATATATGACAGAATTTCAGTAACTGCGATAAAGTTGCATGGCAGTACTGTGCAGTCTGAAAGTGAAAAATAGTCAAAATATACAAAAGTTTTTTTGATTCTTTTTATGCCATGGACAGAATGCAGAATTGCATTAATTTTGGAAAAAATATGACAAATTTTTGCCCTCGGAAAACGCTTTACATTTTGAATAATTTGCATATAATGTTAAATTATAACAAGGTAACTTAATTTGAACTTGGTTTTAGTTTTTGCTTATGAAAGGATGGTTGGAAATGACAAAGACAATTCGTTTGACTCAGAATGAGGTGCAAAACTTTGTAAATGTTACCTCAAAATGCGATTTCGACATCGACATTTCCTATAACAGATATGTGGTAGATGCGAAGTCATTTTTAGGCGTGTATGGCCTGGACTTCAGAGCGCCTCTGACAGTATCCTATAACGGCTACAATGAGGAATTTGAGGAATTGCTCAGGAAGTATGCCATTGCCTGCTGACCGGTTTTCGGTCAGATAATGTTCCACCCCGTATGGGCTTCCTGATGATTGGAAGGATGTGCGGCGCAAAGAGTGGATTTGTATCCGGAAAAGTAAATTGACTCCCTATGCAGGATAGTTTACTATCTTCATAGGGAGTTTTTGCATTTACTTCCCTGTATTTGGAGACATTGTATTTTGCAGAGGAAGGCTTCGGAGAGGAAATCAGAAGATATGCCAAAAGAAAAGAGCAGATCAGGAAAGAATATGGTGTCCGAAGAGAGGCGGGAAAGCATTGCTTTGGAGGATAAGCCCGTTCTGGAGGAAATCCGCATTTCAGTGAGAAACCTGGTGGAGTTTGTCTTGCGGCATGGGGATATTGATAATCGTCATAAAGCCTCGCCGGATAATGCCATGCAGGAGGGCGGCAGGATTCACCGGATGATCCAGCGCAGAATGGGGGCGGGATATCAGGCAGAGGTTTCTCTGAAATACACACAGGAGAACGAAAAATACCTGCTGGTGGTGGAAGGCCGTGCAGACGGAATCCTTCGTGAAGAGGGACAGGTGACCATAGATGAGATCAAGGGGACCTATCGCGAACTGGCCAGGATGAAGGGGCCTATGCCCCTGCACATCGCCCAGGCAAAGTGTTATGGATATATGTATGGGGTGCAGAACAAAATTCCTCTTCTGCGTATCCGGATGACGTACTGCAATATGCCTTCGGAGGAGATTCGACACTTTTACCAGGAATATACCTTTGCAGAATTGGAGGAGTGGTTTCAGGAGTTGATCCGGTCCTATGTAAGATGGGCGGATTATACCTGGGAATGGAGCAGGCTCAGGGAAAGCTCCATCCAGGGGCTAAGCTTTCCCTTTCCATATCGGGAAGGCCAGAAGGAGCTGGCTGCAAATGTATATAGAACCATATATCACGGAAGAAAGCTTTTTTTGGAGGCTCCAACAGGGGTGGGGAAGACCATTTCCACCATATATCCCGCTGTACAGGCCATGGGAAAGGGGATGGGGAAAAAACTGTTTTATCTCACGGCCAAGACCATTACCAGGACAGTGGCGGAGGACACGCTGGCATTGCTCCGAAAAAAAGGGCTTCATTTTAAAAGCGTGATTCTGACCGCCAAGGAAAAGATCTGCTTTATGGAGGAGACGGAATGCAACCCGGAATATTGTCCTTATGCCAGAGGTCATTATGACCGGATCAACGAGGCGGTGTTTGACCTTTTGACTGCCCGGGAAAGCTTCAGCCGGGAGGTTGTTGAGGAGTATGCGCAAAAGCATCAGGTGTGTCCTTTTGAAATGTGTCTGGATATGAGCCTGTTTTCAGATGCCGTTATAGGTGACTATAATTATTTATTTGATCCCCATGCCTGCCTCAGACGCTTTTTCAGTGAGAATACCGGGGGAGAATATTTGTTTCTCATCGACGAGGCGCATAATCTTCTGGAACGGGGAAGAGAGATGTACAGTGCGGCTCTTTGGAAGGAGCAGTTTATGGAGCTGCGGAGAGAGCTAAAAAGGACAATCCTGTCAGAAACGTCTAAAAGGCGCAAAAAATCAGAAATTAGGGGGCAGATCGATCTGAAAATGACAGATTTTATGACACAAGAGTCAGTATTTGCAAGAGAGGAGGATTCTGTTGACCAAACCAGTATCAAAAGCATATCCGGCACATACGGGGGGAAAAGTATACTGGTGAAGGGGGGCTATGGGGAAAAGCTGTTATATCATCTGGAGAAGTGCAACAAAGAGCTGCTTTCTCTGAAGCGGGAAGGAGGGCAGTGCCGGGTGGTGGAGGATATTGATGCTTTTTCCCAGCCGCTGATCCGGCTCCAAGGGGTTCTGGAGGATTATCTTTCGGAACAGGATGAGGATATGCCGGTGCGGAAATCTTTGTTGGAATTTTATTTTGAGATCAGTCATTTTCTGACCATATACGAGCTGTTGGACGAAAACTATGTGAAATATACTCAGCTTGGAGAGGACGGCAGTTTTCTCATGAAGCTGTTTTGTGTGAATCCCCGGGAAAATCTGAAGAGCTGCATGCTGCGCGGAAGGAGCACCATATTGTTTTCGGCAACGCTTCTTCCGATCCAATATTATAAGAAGCTGCTTGGCGGGGATGAGGAGGACTATGAGGTTTATGCCAGATCGGTGTTTGATCCGGCGCGAAAGGGGCTTTTTATTGCCAATGATGTGACCAGCAAATATTCCAGACGGTCCGAGGAAGAATTTTTTAACCTGGCCAGGTACATTGAAGAGATTGTAAGGGCCCGATCCGGAAACTATATGGTTTTTTGTCCTTCCTATGCGTTTATGAGAACGCTCTATGAGATTTACAGCGAAAATTTCGGGGCGGGGGGCAGGCAGTGCATTCTGCAGAATGAAGCCATGAGTGAGGCGGACAGGGAGGATTTTCTGGCGCGGTATACAGACGGCGGAGAGCTTTCGGCCCGGGAGGATGCGTTAATCGGCTTTTGCGTGCTGGGAGGCATTTTCGGCGAAGGAATCGATTTGAAGAATGACAGCCTGATCGGCGTTATCATTGTGGGAACAGGAATTCCCCAGGTGTGCTTTGAGCGGGAGCTTTTGAAGGAGTATTTTGACGGACAGGGTGAGAGCGGTTTTGATTATTCCTATCGCTATCCGGGAATGAATAAGGTGCTTCAGGCCGCAGGCCGTGTCATCCGTACCATGGAGGATGTGGGTGTGATCGCCCTGCTGGATCACCGTTTTCTGCAGTTTGCCTATCAGCGTATGTTTCCCCGGGAATGGGATCAGTTTGAGACGGTGACGGTAAATACCATTGGGGAGCGGGTGGAACAGTTTTGGAATAGAACTATATAGCACTATAGCTCTTATATTTTCTTTGAGAAAAGTTAATGTGGAAATATGGCAGGAAAAATGGTATAAATATTGTTGGAGAGAATATGACGGAGAAGACGACGGATAAAATGACGGATAAAATGACGGGGAGAATAAATGAGGAAATGACATGGACAGTTTTAAAACTGACATATGTGTATATGTGGATAAGTCTGTGGATTTGGTGGATTTTTTGGGGCCTGAAGAGATAAAAAACTGACATATGGTTCAAGTTATCCACAAAAGTAATGTGACAACGGATGTGACGGTCACCAGATCAGCGGTACATGGTACTGAATTGGTCAATGGCGGGAGAGGTGCTTCAGTAAGGAAGAATTATCTTCAAAAGCCTGCCAAAAGAATGTAAAAAGTATGTTATGTATGTAAAAGTAAGATATTTAAAAGTATGTAAAGCCATGCAAGGCGAAAGGAGAAAGAAAAATGTGGGCATATGAAAGCGTATTTTATCAGATCTATCCTTTGGGGTTCTGCGGAGCGCCATTTGAAAACGACGGTGTCTGCGAGCATCGGATACTGAAGGTAATAAACTGGATCGACCATATGAACAGGCTGGGGGTGAACGCGGTCTATTTTTCACCGCTGTTCGAATCGGATACTCATGGGTACAACACCAGGGATTACAGAAAGCTTGATGTACGTCTTGGAACCAACGAAGACTTCAAAAAAGTCTGCAGCGCTCTTCATGAAAGCGGGATCCGGGTAGTTTTGGACGGCGTGTTCAATCATGTGGGAAGGGGCTTTGGCCCCTTTCAGGATGTACTGAAAAACAGAGAGGCTTCGCCGTATGTGAGCTGGTTTTACAGGATTGCCTTTGACGGTGACTCTCCGTATCATGATGGTTTGTGGTATGAGGGATGGGAAGGAAATTATGATCTGGTCAAGCTGAATCTGCATAACGAGGATGTGATCAGATACCTTCTGGACAGTGTGAAATTCTGGGTGGATGAATTTGGCATCGACGGACTGCGCCTGGATGTGGCCTACAGCCTGGACGAAGGCTTTGTGAGAAGACTGCGCAGCTTTACGGATGGGCTGAAGGAGGACTTTTTCCTGGTAGGAGAAATGCTGCACGGCGACTACAATCGTTTGATGAACGATCAGATGCTGCATTCAGCTACCAATTATGAGTGCTATAAGGGATTATACAGCAGCTTTAACAGCATGAATCTATTTGAGATTAATCATTCCCTGATGCGCCAGTTCGGGCCGGAAAACTGGACGCTGTATAAAGGAAAGCACTTGTTGTCCTTTGTGGATAACCATGATGTGACGAGGGTGGCCAGCATATTGTCCAATGAAAAGCATCTGCCCCTGATTTATGCTGTGGCCTTGGGGATGCCGGGAATTCCCTGTATTTATTATGGAAGCGAATGGGGAGAAAAGGCGGATAAATCTCAGGGAGATCCGGCGCTTCGCCCCTGCCTTGGGGACCCGGTGTGGAATGAACTCAGTCAGTGGATCAGCAGCCTTGTCAGGGCAAAAAAGGAATCGGAGGCGCTTAATTACGGAAGCTTCAGGTCGGTGCTTCTGACGAACCGGCAGTGTATTTTTGAGAGAAAGACGGAGCACGAAAGGGTGCTGGTGGCAGTAAACGCGGATGGTGAAGACTTTATGGCTCATTTTGACGCGGGCTGCGGCAGAGCGTTAGACCTGATCAGCGGTAAGGAGCATGACTTTGGCGGAGGCACACTGCTTCCTGCCTACAGCGCATTCTTCTGGAAGATGGAACACTGAGTATGCGGAAGACGGAACACTGATTATGTGGGAGATGGAGTATTGACTATATGAAGGTATTGATTTTGTCCACCGGAACAGGTGAAGGACACAACTCTGCGGCCAGGGCGATGAAGGAGCAATTTGATAAAAATCAGATACCCTGTGTCATGGAGGATGCGTTGAATTTTGCGTCAGACCGGGCGGCACGCTATGGAAGAAAGGTATATATATGGAGTACCGTTAAAGCCAAAAGAGTATTTGCGGGGGCTTATCGGGCGGGACGGGTTATTTCCTCATCCCGCCACAAAAGCCCGGTCTATTATGCCAATGCTCTCTATGCGGAAAAGCTGTTTCATTATATTGAAGAAAACGGGTTTGATACCTTTCTGATGCCTCATCTGTTTCCGGCGGAGGCTGTCACATATATGATGAAAAAGTACCCTTTGAAGGCTTCATCATATTTTATTGCCACGGATTATACCTGCATTCCCTTTACTGAGGAAACGGAAATGGACCGCTTTTTTATTCCCCATGAGGATTTAATTCCGGAATTTGTAAAAAGGGGGATACCGAAAGAAAAACTGGTACCCTTGGGAATTCCTGTGTCAGATCGGTTTCGGGAGCTTCCTGCCCGGGAGCAGTGCAGGAAACGGCTGGGGATAGAGCAGGACAAAAAATGTATATTGGTTATGACGGGAAGCATGGGCTACGGACATGTGGAAAGCATGGCGGATAAGCTGGTACAGCAGACCGGCGAAGGAACGGATCTGTATATTATGGGGGGTACCAATGAAAAGCTGAAAAGAAATCTTCGGGAGAAATATGGAGCCGTGGACCGGGTAAAGGTGTTGGATTTTACAAATGAAGCCCACATATACATGGCGGCAGCCAATGTGCTTTTTACCAAGCCCGGCGGCTTGACTTCCACAGAGGCAGCCGCCGCGGGGGTGCCTCTGGTACACACCCATCCCATTCCCGGATGTGAAGAGAGAAATGTGGCTTTTTTTACGGAGCGGGGGATGAGCGTTTCCCATAAACGTGAAGACGAGGTGGTTAGGCGGGGGCTGGAGCTTCTGGAGGATGCTGAGCTGCAGACGCAGATGCGGGAGTGCCAGAAAAGGTATGGAAAGCCGGATGCCGCCGGGGATATATACGAGTATATTGTCAGCCGCGGACGGGACAAGAATTCCTTATAGCAGTACGAAGCAGCAGGAATCCCTTACAACAGCAGATCAGCAGCAGGAATCCCGGCAAGACTGCGGAGAGAACAGCGGGAAAAGTGAGGAGGAAGACGATGATCATTCATCAGTTGTTTATGACTTTGGCGGGAATACTATGTGGAAGCATATTGTTTGGGAGCTTTCTGCCCAGAGCCATCAAAAACGTGGATGTGACGGAGCTTAGCAATGATCATAATCCCGGCACGGCCAATGCTATGAAATATGCGGGGGTGCCGGTGGGAATTGCATGCCTGGCCGGCGATCTGCTCAAGGGTGCGCTGCCGGTGAACCTGTCCATAAGGATGGGGCTGGAGACGGGCAGTATGTTTCCCCTGATCATGGCTGCTCCCGTGTTTGGACATGCTTATTCGCTGTTTCATCGCGGAAAGGGTGGAAAGGGTATTGCTGTATCCTTCGGAGTGCTGGCGGGGCTTCTGCCCCTGTACACAGAGCTGCTGGGGCTGCTCTGCGTGCTCTACATTCTGAATTCTACCCTGATCCGGATCAATCCTCATACCCGGCGCACCAGAGTGACCTTTGTTGTGTTTTCACTGGGAGCTGCAGCGCTGGCGGCGGTTGAAAGCATTTCGCTTCAGCTCTGCCTGGGGGCGATACTGTTGTCCTGCATAGTGATTCACAAAAACAGTTTGAAGCAACAGTACAGGGAGACGGCCGGGACTGCATTTTCAGATGCGGAACAGGCAAAGCTGCAGTTTGGAGGCGAGGACGCGGAACAGGCACAGGTATGAATCGTATTGCCCATTATCCATCCACTGGCTTCAGGAACAGAAGCCGGTGGTACTTTATCTGTATAAACACTATGTGAAATTGCGACTTTCTTTGTACATTTCGCTTCATCTTTATTCTTCCATGCCCCGCTGCTTGCGGCGGGGTGATTGACTTCCCGTTTTTTATTTACACGTTATTATCCTCAATAACTTTTTTAATTTTTTACGGATTGACAACGTTGTCAATCCGTGCTATTATAATGGCATGACAACGTTGTCAAACGCAAAAGTCAAAAATCCCGTTGCAATCAGCGGGGGTGTGACACTCGCGGCATTCGCCAAATATACGTGCAGCCACGTCTGTTTGGCGCATTGTCCGCAGGAATCAAGGATTGGAGGGGCTTATGCTTTATTACAGAGCACAGGATGGAATCACAGCCGACATCATTCCGTATTATGAGAACGGACTCTTTTACCTGTACTATCTGCATGATTACCGGGATGCGGAGAACAGGGGGGAGGGAACTCCCTGGAGATTGATCCGGACAAAGGATTTCGTGGAGTACGAGGAAATGGGAGAGGTTCTTCCCCGGGGAACGGAAGATGAGCAGGATCTATATGTGTTTACAGGTTCTGTCTTTAAGGAGGCGGAAGGAAAATACCATATTTTTTACACCGGCCACAATCCCCATCTCCGGGCTCAGGGGCACCCGGAGCAGGCGGTGATGCACGCAAAAAGCAGTGATCTGATTCATTGGGAGAAGCAGAAGGAGGATACCTTTTATGCTCCCTTGGACAGCTATGAACCTCATGATTGGAGAGATCCGTTTGTGTACCGGGATGAAAAGAACGGCTGTTACAGGATGCTGCTGGCGGCCCGGCAGAAGGACGGGGACAGGGTAAAGCGGGGATGCACCGCCATGTGTACATCCCAAGATCTGAAGGAATGGAAGGTGGAAGAGCCGCTGTGGAGTCCCGGGGCCTTTTATGCTCACGAATGTCCTGATCACTTTACCATGGGAGAGAATGAATATCTGGTATATTCGGAGTTTTCAGATCGATTTGCCACCAGATACCGGGTTTCGGAGCCGGGAGCGGACAACTGGACTTCCACAGTGGACGATGCCTTTGACGGCAGAGCCTTTTATGCGGCGAAGACTGCATGGGACGGGGAGAAGCGCTATGTGTTCGGCTGGGTGCCTACGAAGGTGGACAACAGCGACAACACGGATTGGCAGTGGGGCGGAAGCCTTATGGTCCATCAGGTGTTTTGCAGGCCGGACAGATCTCTGGGCTGTCGGATGCCGGATAGTATCAGGAAGCATTTTAAGAAGCAGTTTTTTTTCCGGGAGGCGGTGGAATGCGGCAGCAGCCAGGGCTATGCGGCGCAGTCTCTGCTCACAGTCGAGGCTGACAGTTATCTGCTGACGGCAGATGTGGTGATCTCTCAGAATAATGTGGATGCGGGAATTCTTCTTCGGCATGATCAGGAGGAGGACTTTGCATACAGTTATCGGATTTCTCCTGGATGCGGCAGGCTTTCCTTTGGAATGCTGCCCAATTTTCCCTGGGGACAGGCAAATTTCACCAATATGGAAAGGGCGCTTTATCTGAAACCCGGGCAGAGATATCATCTGGAGCTGGCGGTGGAGGGCGATGTCTGTGTAATGTATCTGGACGGGGTGGCGCTTACTGCCCGCATGCATGTGAAGAAAGAGAATCGAATCGGCATTTTTTCGGAGAACGGCCAGGTGAGGATGGAAAATGTTGGAGTATTTACAATTTAAAAATAGGACGGAAAATAAGGGACAGATGGACAAAAGCGCGTTCTGCGGAAAAAGGAAGAGGCAGTCATTGGCGCTTTGGGCGGAGTTGCTTATTCTGATGACACTGGCTCTGGGAGCCTGCGGACAGGCCGGGGAATTGGACGGAGAAAGCGAGGGAGGAAAGGATATGGGGCAGGAAGGAGAGAACACACAGACAAATGTACAGATCCAAGTGCAGGGGGAAGTACAAAAAGAGGATGTGCTTTTGCATTATATACTTCCGGAGGGCTATGAGTTTCGTTATATCGGGGACGTACATCCCTTCTATGATGCGAAATCCCAAAAGTGGCTTTTGTATTACCTGGATACCAGCGGACAGTTCCACTCAAAGCTTTTGACTTCCGGGAACGGGATTGACTGGGAGCCTGTAGAGCTGACTTTCAGATCTTCAATGGCCAATTATGGAGTCCTGGGGATTGTTCAGGCAGAAGGCAGATATTATTCCTATTATGGAGATTACTATGCCAACGTCAGTGAAGATCTGATCAACTGGGAATATGCCGGGGAAGGCTTTCGGGCGTTTCAGGACAAGGAGCAGTTTCCGGGAGGGTGCAGGGATCCCTTCGTGGCATATGATGAGGAGACGGAGCGTTTTTATTCTGTGGCCATCAATTATGTAAGGCGGGTGCCGGGAGAGGGGATTTTTGATGCAAATCTTGCCATTGGCAGAACCGCATCCAAAAACCTGGAGGACTGGAGCAAAGAGGCGAAGCCTGTGCTTGCCGAAACATGCGACAATCATGACCCGGAATGTCCTCAGCTCCTTAAGATCGGAAACAGATGGTATGTGTTTACCAGTTTTTTTGGATTTTCCAGACATGGGGTGGGCCGTCTGGCTTATTTGATCGGAGATGAAGGATTGGATCCATATTCCGTGGACTGGACCACCAAGGAGATTCATTACCTCACCAGCGAGGATATCTGTGCGTCCCAGGTTGCCCCTAAAGGGGATAGGTTTTATGTGTTCGGCTGGATCCCCAGGCAGTATGACGCAGGCTTTTGGGGAGGACATGTGAATCTTCCCACAGAGGTCTATCAATTGGAGGACGGTCTGTTGGGAGCCAGAATGGATGGGGAGACCCTGGAGCTTATCCGTGGAGAGCGCTATTTTGAACTGGAAAATCCAGCAGATGCAGGACCGGACAGCAGCATTGCCCTGACGGCGGCCAAAAGATGCATTCTGGAAGTGGATTTTGTGTTGGAGGGAGAGGCTCTTACCCTGAATTATTCTGACAAAAAGCTGAAGATCGAAATTGTGAAGAATCCGGGGGAAAGCGCGGCCAGGGTGATTTTCAACCATATGACCTTAAGTGAAATAGAACTGGATGAGGAACAGCTGGAAGGCCGGGGAACCATACGAATTATCTCCGAGGCGGATATGATGGAAATTTATATCAATGACCGATATTACATGCCGGCCAGGATCGGGGCGAAGCTGGGAGAGGAGCAGGTATCCGTGGAAAGTGATAAGGCAACGATCTACAGAGTGGAGGCATTTCACCTGAAAACGATACAGGAGGTGCGGGAGTAAACGGCTGTCCGCAGGATCGGGAAGTAACATTGCAGAAGGCTATATATAGAAGGAGGGTTACATATGAAGAAAAGAAGCAGGAAGCAGGGCGTCTGGAGGAAGACCTTGGGAGCAGGGCTGGTTCTGGTTCTTGTACTGGGACTGTGCGGTTGCGGCGCCAGGCAGGATCAGGGAAGTGCCTCTGACAGTACCTTCAGAATCGCAAAAACCTGGGACAAGACCGGGATCAGGAACCATTATCATGGAGGCTCGGCCATTGGAGGTCTGGAGTGGCTGGCCGTGGAGCCTCTGGTCCAGTATGTGAGATCCACGGATGAATTGTTTTATCTTCTGGCGGAGAGCATCGAGCATCTGGAGGACGGCACTTCTCTGGTCCACATCCGGGAAAATGCCAAATGGCACAATGGGGACGATTTTGTGGCGGATGACGTAATGGCATATTATCATATCAACTTTGTAAGCGTCACCAATTATCTGGCAAAGCCCATGGAAAAGATTGACGATAAAACAGTAAAGCTTACCTGGAAGAGCTGGATGGAGCCCAATGATAATGTGAAGACGCTGTTGCTTGCGGAGCAGAAAACAGGCTCCGTACAATACAAGGAGTTCCAGCGGTTTGTGGATAAATGTCAGGAGATTCTGCTCAGTCAGCCGGACTGTGAGGAAGGTTATCTGGGTTCCGCACCCTTCGGCAAGCTGATCAGCCCGGAGGCAGAGGAAGAATTCCTTGCAAATTACAATGACTTCAAGGCTTATAATCCGGATTGGTTCGTGGCCACAGGCCCCTATAAGCTGGAAAAGGAAACCCAGAATCAGATGATCCTTACAAAAAACGAAGATTATTATTTTGCGGATAATGTTAAGTTTGATAAAGTTATCTGCTACAACGTGGCGGATACCAACGCTATTTACAATATGCTTTCCAACGGGGAGATCTATTATCAGGACGGAATGGCTCCGGAGGCCACTTTGAATGCCATCCTGGACAGCAATCCCAATATGGCGCACCTGAAAATGTTTGACCCGGGGGCTATCGGACTGGTGTTCAACCTGGAGAAGGAGATCTGGACGCCGGGAGTGCGGCAGGCCTTCCAGTATATTTTCAACCGTGAGGAAATGAGGAACGCAGGAAATAAATATGCCATCACCAGCCAGTTCCCTTTGATTGGCATGGCGCCCAGCGAGGCACAGACCTGGCTTACGCCGGAAGATTTTGAGGCTATTCCCAGGTACAGCCAGGATCTGGACAAGGCGGCACAGCTGCTGGAGGCGGAGGGCTGGGTGAAAAAGGACGGAAAGTGGACAATTGACGGAAGCCCGGTAAAGCTGTCTCTGGGATATGACGGAACGCATCCGGGAATGTGCGGTGTGGCGGAGGCGGTGGAAAGCGCCATGAATGATTTCGGTATTGAGGTTTCTCTGAAACGGGCCAATGACTGGGGTTCCTGGTTCGATACGGCAAAGGCGGCGGAAAGCGTGTATGATTTTGTGGTGAACTGGACGGATCTGAACATGAGCTTTTCTTATCCTACAGGCTCTTTCCAGTATGTATTCAATGATATCAACGGCCCTATTATGAAGCTTCCGAAATTTACGGAGGAGGATTATGCGGCAGGAAGAATCCAGGAGAACCAGGTGGGAAGCCTGGCGCTGGAGTACCAGACGCGGGACGGCAGCGGTTCCTTCTATGTAAAGGATGTGCTGAGCAATTTGTACTATTATTCCGACGAAGAGCTTAGAGAGGTCCTGGCGGACATGATCATGGGAACGGCAAATGAAAATCTCGGTGTCCAGTTCTACCAGAATGTGACGGGCTCCTTTGTAGATACGTCAAAGATCGGGGGACTGCCCATGGAAGAGTATTTTACCAAGGAGAGGAACGTAACCTATGTGCCGGGAGCCGGAACCGATGAATTCTATGAAGTAGCCAGGACAAACCTGATCTACTCTCAGGGAATCAGCTTTTCTCAGGGATTTTACGAGCCAAAGAATTGACACGTCTAAGGGAGGTTTAGATGAGAGCGATCACTTCTTTTTACAATAAAACCAGATACTTCTGGAGGCGCCTGCTCATCGCTTTTCTGACGCTGGTACTGGTAGCGGTTTTTGGATTTTTGCTGATCAAGCTCATGCCCGGCAACCCTGTGGACACCTATGCGCAGACATTGATGACGGAGCGCAGGATCCCCTTTGAGGAAGCACGGGCGCTGGCTAAGCAGATGCTTAATTATGACCCGGATGAGAAGATTTTGGTACAGCTGGGAAAATACATAGATGGTCTTGCGCATGGAAATCTTGGGATTTCCATGCGCAGAGACCGGACATTACCGTGAACCGGTTGATCGCAGGGTTTCTGCCTTGGACTCTGTTTATATCCAGCGTGTCTTTATTTTTAAGCTTTATTGTGGGAATTTTTATGGGATCTCACATGGCCTGGAGAAGGAAAGGCGTGGGCGAAAAGGCGGCGCTGTCCTACATCGTGGTGTCCGGCTCCATACCGGACTACCTGTGGGGCATGATTCTGATCTTTGTATTCGGAGTAAGGTTTCGAATATTTCCGGTACAGGGAAATTATGATGTGATGCTGGAGTATGAAGGCTGGCCCTGGTTTCTCAATGTGCTGTATCATGCGGCCCTGCCTATCCTTGCCTATTCTATCGTCCAGATCGGCTCCTGGGCTCTGTCCATGCGGGCCAGCTCCATCGGCGTGCTGGGGGATGACTATATCTATGCAGCAAGAGCCAGAGGGATTCCGGAAAGAATCATTGTAAACAGATATTTGAGAAGAAATGCCATGCTTCCGCTGGTAACCTCGCTGGCATTGTCATTTGCCGGGTTATTTGGAGGGTCTTCACTGATGGAGTCTATTTTCAACTATCCGGGGCTGGGACAACAGTTTTCCGCCTTTATGGGAGCCAGGGACTACTTTATCATACAGGGTCTTATTCTGTTTATGTCCTTTATGATTGTACTTGCCAATCTGGTGGTTGATTCCATCTATTCATTGATTGATCCCCGCATAAGGAGGAGTACCTGATGATAAAGAGATTTTTTATTTCGGCGGTGCACGGCGCCGCCAGAAAATGCAGGGTGGTCTTTTCCAACAGGAAGGCGGTGCTGGGCGCAGCAATCATGCTGTTCTTCATTTTGCTGGCAGTTTTCGGTCCCATGCTTTTTCCCTATGATCCGGTTACGGATGAGAGCAGCAAATATCTGGCGCCCAGCGCCGGCCACTGGCTGGGTACGGATAACCTGGGCCGGGATGTGTTTCGTCAGCTGGTTCACGGTTCCAGAGACGTGTTGACCATTGCACTTTTGACCTCGGTGATCACGATCATTCTGGGGACGGTGCTGGGAATGGTGTCCGGTCTGGCCGGCGGCATTACGGACAGGGTGATCAGCGTCATTACGAATCTGTTTTTATCCATTCCCAGTTTTCCGGTGCTTTTGATTTTTGCCTCTTTTTTTACCATTGAGGATCCCGTCAGCTTTGCGCTGGTGTTGTCTTTGTGGGGCTGGGCGGGCTTAAGCAGGGCCATCAGAGCACAGATACATTCCTTGAAGGAAAGGGATTTTATTCAGATTTGCAGGGTGATGAATCTAAGCAGGGCACATATTATTTTCAGTGAACTGATGCCGAACATCGCTTCTTATATCCTGATCAATTTTATTATGATTATGCGAAATGCCATCACAGGCAGCGTAGGTATTATGATGCTGGGGCTGGCGGCTTTTCAGCCCTCCAACTGGGGCGCCATGCTGCTTCGGGCCAAGGATTCGGGGGCCCTGCTGATCCCGGAAGCATCGTATTTTTTGTTCGCACCCATAGTGGCCATCATGCTTTTTCAGATGGGCTCCATCCTTCTGGCCCACGGGCTGGATGAGGCGCTGAATCCCAGGCTGCAGGCTTAAAGGTGAAAAGCTTGTGCCGCCGCAGACGGGAGCGTTACAGAATACAACGGGAAGTTGGGAGAAGATATGGATAGAACGAAATCGGAAAACAAGAAGAAGCCGGACACGGCCGAAACAAAGCCGAATCCCGGACCCCGGGGGGAAAATACCGTCACTATAAAGGATCTGACTGTGGAATATAAAATGAAAAAATATTCCATACGGGCTGCCTGCGGAGTCAGTCTGGATATTAAAAGAGGCAGAATGACGGCGTTGGTAGGAGAGAGCGGGAGCGGAAAGACAACGGTGGCTTCAGCACTTTTAAACTGCATTTCCACACCAGGCGAAATCGTTTCCGGGGAAATTATCTTTCAGGGGAAAGACGGGGGCGTGGTGGATGTGGGCAGATTAAATGAAAAACAGCTGAACGCCTTCCGGTGGAGCAGGATCTCCATGGTGTTTCAGGGGGCCCAGAGCTCTTTGAACCCGGTTATGACCATTTTGGATCATTTTTATGAGACCATGAAGGTGCATGAGCCCAAAACCACGAAAGGCGATGCGGCAGACAGGACGCGCAGGGTGCTGTCGGTGGTAAATCTAAACGCCGACAGGATCATGAAAATGTATCCCCATGAGCTGTCCGGGGGAATGAAACAAAGGGTGATGATCGCCATGAGCCTGCTGTTGGACCCGGAGCTGATCATTTTGGACGAGCCCACTACCGCGCTGGATGTGATTACCCAAGATTACATTTTTAAAATATTAAAAAGGATTAACAAGGAAACCGGAATTGCCATGCTGCTGTTGACTCACGACATTTCAATTGTTGCGAAATTTACCGATTACATGGCGGTGATGTACGCGGGCAGAGTGGTGGAATACGGAAAGACGGCGGACGTGTTCCGGCATAAGGCCCATCCTTATACCAGGGGGCTGATCATGGCCACGCCTTCTCTGTACGGCGATCTGGAAAGCATGAAGCCCATAGGAGGAGCGCCGCCGGATCTGATGGAGCTGCCGGAGGGGTGCGTGTTCCGGCCAAGATGTCCTTATGCCGACGAGACCTGCGGCAGGGAGGAGCCGATACTGAGAACGGTGGGAGAAAACCATCTGTCTCGATGCCAAAAAGAGGTGTTTCATGTCAAATAACGAAGTGCTGATGCAGTTGAAAAATATTCATATGGTGTTTGAAAAGGGCGGCGGCATATTTTCCCGGGAAAGGTATTTCCATGTACTGAAGGATATCAACCTGGATATTTATAAAGGGGAAATCCTGGCCATTGTAGGGGAGAGCGGCTGCGGCAAAACCACGTTGGGAAAGATCATCACAGGGCTGTTAAAGCCCGGAAAGGGCGAGATCACCTATCAGGGGCAGAATATATATCGATTGATGGGGATGGACAGCGGGTACAAGAAGGCAGTGCAGTTTATTCAGCAGGATTCCTATGCAGCCCTGAATCCGGTGAAAACCATTCGGGACTCCATGATGGCGCCTATCCGCGTCCACCATAAGGAGCTGAACTATGCCCAGGGCGAGAAGCTGGCCGGGGAGCTGCTGGAACGGGTGGGACTCGCTCCGGCGGAGCAGTTTCTGTCAAAATTTCCTCATCAGATGAGTGGAGGTCAGAGACAGAGGGTGCTGATGGCCAGGGCCCTTACCATGGATCCCAGGCTGATTGTAGCGGACGAGCCGGTTTCCATGATCGATGTGTCTATGCGGCTGGCTATTTTGAACCTGATGTCAGAGCTGAACAGAGAAATGGGCATAGCCTTCGTCTATATTACCCACGATCTGTCCACGGCGCGCTATATTGCCAATTCAGGCAGGATCTGCGTTATGTATATGGGGGAAATCATGGAGCTGTCCTCCATGGATGAGCTGATCAGAAGTCCCAAGCATCCCTACAGCCAGGCGCTGTTTAAGGCGGTTCCCGTACCGGATCCGGACTGTGCGGATATTGATACGCCTCTGCCCTTAAAGAGCATGGATCTGCTGGACCTGGAAAAAAGAAACGGCGGCTGTCCTTTTTATTCCCGCTGTATTTATGGGAAGGAAAAGTGTCTCTGCGAGCCGGTGGAATACCGGCAGGTGGATGGAGCTTATGTGAAATGTGTCTATGAAGGAGTACCGAAATGGAAAATGTAAATTTTTTTCTGAGATATGCAGGTATTTTATTTGTTCTGTCGCTGCTAACGCTGTTTTTTGTGGAGGCGGGCACATTGGAGTTTAAGGTTACGGCGGTCAGCGCGGCGATTTCGTTTCTCACTTCGGCCGTCTGTATATGGATTATGATCAGAGACGAGAAGAAATTGTAAAGAGTGGCTGATGGCGATGCTCCTGTGCATGGGACTTGCAGCCTGTGGAAAAGAAGGAGAAGAGAAGGCTGGGGAGCCTGTGGTGTATGTGGACTTTACCTTTGACGATGTGGAGGACGGAGCGGATGTGCCGGATGTGGCAGCGGAGGGCGCCGGCTTCAAGGTGATAAAGGATGAAAACGGCAACGGCTGGGCGGTGTCCAAAAACCCTGCCGACTGGAGTGCTATTTATTTCGGCACACCGGACAAGGAGGGAAATGGGATTTACCTGAAGGATTTCTGTATCGAGACAAAGGTATATCTTCCTGTGGACAATGCAGGAATTGATAACGACGGCGGCATTCCCATGTTCGTGGCTGCGGAAGGCAGATATGACGCGGCCCTTGCCTGGGGGACGGAAAAATCCTGCATTAATCTGTGGAAGGCAGGCAATACGGACGGAGGTCCCATTGCAACCAACGACAGAGAAGCATATCCCGACAGGGGATGGGTCGCTGATTTTTCCCTTGAATCCGGGCAGGAATACGTTTATACTATAATCGGACGTTACAGGACGGACGAGGATGAGAACCAGTATGTGACGCTGTATATGTTTATTGATGATCAGCTTGTACTGGAACAGGAGGTTCCCTACTGGCCCGGAGGCTTCGGACTGAGGGCATGGCAGTCGGATATCAGATATGATTATATCAGGGTATCGGATATTCCTGCGGTGTGGCCGGACGGCAGGGAAGGATAGACAAAAACAGACCGGTTCGGGCGGCGGGAGCCGTCCGGGCCTGAGGCGGGAGACAGGAGAGGCAAGGTATGGTGACTTTAAGGGACGTGGCGCGTGAGGTGGGAACATCGGAGTCGACAGTGTCAAGGGTGGTTCGGGGCATGGGGAATGTGAAGCCGGAACTGCGGGAGAGGGTGAAGCAGGCCTGTGAAAGTCTGGGATACATTCCTGATTTCAGCGCTCAGAATCTGCGAACCGGCAAGAGCAATACCATAGGTATTATTGTCTCCGATATCAATAACCACTTTTATAACAGCACGCTGGGCATTCTGGTCAATAAATTCAGGGAGCACAAATATCAGGTTCAGGTAGGATATTCCTATGAAAACGGACAGATTGAAAAAGAGGTGATGGAGATGCTTTTGGCGAACCGGATCGACGCCCTGATTATGACGCCGGTTTCCAATCAGAACAGAAGACTCATCGACACCATCAAGAAACGAAACATCCCTATTGTGCAGCTCTATCGTACCGCTTACAGGGACATTGACTCCGTCTGCGTAGACGACAGTCACGGGGCATATCTGGCCACCAGCCACCTGATCGAAAGAGGCTACAGGCGTATTGCTTTGTTGTCTGTGAATGTGCAGTTTACGCCTCACAGGTCGGAGGGTTACAGGAGAGCCTATGAGGAAAATCATCTGCAGCTGGAGGAAGAGCTGATATTGAAGCTGCCTCCCGACACCTCTCACGCGGAGGAAATCAGCCGTTTTATTACAAGGAAAAAACCGGATGCGGTCATTGCAGGCACAAATCTGCTGGGAGTCGACACGCTGAAGGCCATTGAGATGCTGCAGCTGAAGGATTTTGACGAATCTCATCTGGTGATTTTTGACGATATGCCCTGGATGGAGCTTTTAAAGATATCTGCAGTTTCCCAGCCGGTGGAGCTGCTGGCCGAAAAGTGTGTGGGAATGGTTCTTGACGCGCTGGAGGGTCATTCGTCTCCGGAGGTTAATAAGGACAGGGTAGTACCCCGGCTGGTGGTCCGGGAGAGGATAGGAAGCGTAGAAAAACAGCGGGGATGCGATTAAAAAAATATGAAAAGGTAAGAAAGAGAAAAGCCGGGAGGGGTGTGAGCCCTATTCCGGCTTTTTATAGTGAAAAAATCTCCACCTGTGCGGTTGGACGCTCCAAAGAGCATCCAACCTGACTTCCACATTCGCAAAACCCGCGCTTACGCGCTCTTTACGTCTGCTTGCGCATCCGTGTTTTGCTCATTTGGAAGTGGGTTGCTAATCCAACAGTCGTCTGCATTGCAATAAATTGCATGCAGACAAACTGTTGGATTGCAGCCGCACAGGTGAAAAAAATTTTTACAATATTGTATTGACATACAATATTATATGTCGTATAGTATTGGCAGAGAAAGATATTATACGCTGTATAATATTATATAAAAGGAAATGAGGTTTCCGAAAGAGATGAGGATTTTATCCGCTTTTACAACGGAGCCGCAAATTTCCCGGCAAGAGAGGAGCGATGGAATGGTATTTAACACAGGAGCCGCCCTTTTGGATGCCATAGTGCTGGCAGTAGTATCCAAGGAACCTGAGGGAACCTATGGATACAAGATCACACAGGAGGTCCGGCAGGTGATAGAGCTGTCGGAATCCACATTATATCCTGTTCTGCGGAGACTGCAGAAGGATGAATGTCTGGAGGTCTATGACATGGAGTGCGCGGGCAGAAACAGACGGTATTATAAGGTGACCAGCCAGGGCTGGGCACAGCTGCGGCTTTACGAAAGCGAGTGGCGGCAGTATTCCGATAAGATTACGGGGCTGTTTGAAGGAAGAATTGTTTTTCGGGCAGGACCGGAGGAAGTGTGAAGGCCCCGGAGTCCGCGCAGCGGGCACAAAAGTAAGCAATGAGGGAAAGGATGGCGTTTCGGGACGCGGGTTAGAGTATGAACAGAATTGATTTTATGAGACAGCTGGAGAGTCTGCTTCAAAATATTTCATCGACGGAAAGAGAAGAGGCCCTGCAATATTATAATGACTATTTTGATGATGCGGGAGCGGACAATGAGCAGGAGGTTATCGAAGCACTGGGGAATCCGGCCAGAGTAGCCGAAAATATTAAAAAGGATCTCTTTGGAAGTATTGGGGAGGGTTCTTTCCAGCGGGCAAGGGCTTCAGACCGGGCTGTGATAGAATATGATCAGACCGGAGCAGATGCCGGACAGGATGCACAGCAGAGAGGAAGCACCGGGCCGGGGGGCGGTCCCGGGCAGGGCGGCTTTGACCAGTACAGCGGCAGAAGCGAGGGCGGTTTTCGACAGGTACCGCCCAATGGGGCTTCCTGTGGAGGAAACGGAGGGCAGAGCGCATACCGCCAGCCGGATCCTGGGAAAAAGCCGGATATGCCTGCCTGGGCGGTGGTACTTTTGATCGTGCTTCTGGTGCTGGCTTCTCCCATTATTCTTCCCGTGGCAGTGGGGCTGCTGGGGGCTCTGGTGGGGCTTTTGCTGGGATGGTTTGGTATAATTTTGGGATTTGGTGTGGCGGCGGTGTGCCTGATGGCGGTGTTTGTGATACTGCTGATTGTGGGTTTCACGTGCATGGCGGTAGATCCGCTGGTAGGCGCAGGGCTGATAGGAGGAAGCTTCATATGCGGCGGAATCGGCATTCTGTTTTTGATGCTGACCGTGGCTATGACGGGAATTGTTACTCCGTTAATATTCAAGGGCATAGGCCGGCTGTTTCATTGGTGCAGGAAATAGAGGAGGATTGACATGAAAAAGTTTATGAAGGGCTGTGGGATCACGGCATTGATACTTTTGGCAGTGGGATTTGTGCTGGCGGCGGTGGCCGGCACTATACGAGGCAGAACTGTCATATCGGAGGTTGTGGAAGCTGCCACCGGAGGAAGGGTTCATCTGAACCTGGGGAATTGGTGGGAGTGGGGCTTTGAAAGCTGGGGAGATCTGTTTGACAATATTGGGGACAGTATGGGAGAGGTGGACTATGGCATTGGTGAATCCATGGATTTTAACCGTAACTATGATGTGCTGTCGGGTGACGTGAAAAAATACAGTGTGGGAGACCAGGTGCAGAAGCTGGAGATAGAGGTGGGCGGCTGCCGTCTGATCACAAAATCCTCCGGAGACAATTCCTTTTATGCAGAGGCCCAGAACATCGGAAAGTTCCAATGCTTTGTGGAGGGGGATACCCTTTATGTGAAAAGCATAACCAGCTCCAGGAGATGGAATCAGCTTAAAAACGCAAAAATTACGCTGTATGTTCCCGACGGCAGCAGCTTTGAGGAGGCAGACATTGAGCTGGGGGCCGGAGTTTTGGAATTTGAAGAGCTGAGTGCGAAGCAGGCTTTTCTGGAGGTGGGAGCCGGACAGATCAAGATATCCCGGGCAAGGGTACAGGAGCTGGAGGTCAATGTGGGATTGGGGCAGATTGTGCTTCAGGATATGGACGTGGCCGAACTGGAGGCCGAGATCGGCATGGGAGAGCTGAAGGCTCGGGGCGCTATTACGGAGAATGCCGACATAATCTGTTCCATGGGAAATGTGGAGATGACCGTCGACGGCAGAGAAGAGGATTTTAATTTTGATCTGCAAGGCGGCATGGGCAACATGGACGTGGGAAGCATGAGCCACAGCGGGTTGGGCTTTGAAAGAACAGCTGACAACGGTGCGGCCAAGAAGATGACATTGGAGTGCTCCATGGGAAATGTGAGTGTTCGCTTTACCGGGGAGTAGCGCAGGCATCCATTACAATCCGACATATGGAGTCTCATGGAAGAGGAATGTATGACCTTGCGGAACGGCTCCGTGAATAGAAACGATTAGCTTCCTTCAACAGCTTCTCATTGACAAAAGTATGGATTCTGACTATTATTTAGGTCAGAATCAGTGATTGAAGTGTCTGCCGGAGTGGAAAAGGGGAGAGGACTGATGAAAGAGAAGGTAAGAATAGGTGTTGCCGTTTTGATAACGGCGGTATTGTTTGCCTTATATATGTCTGTACTGAACTATTTTGAGGAGCCGGTATGGAAGCCCCTGCTGGTGTTTGCGCTTCTTCTGGGGCTGTTTGCCGCGGCCTGTATTTATCTGCCCTGTCGGCTTCCGGCAGGGGGCGTCAAATGGCTGGAACAGGTGAAGGGTCTGTATCACAGGGCGGAAGAGGCCGTGGATTCTTATTTTACGGACAGGGGCTTTTTTCTCCAACTGTGGTTTCTTTTGTTTTTGGTTTATCTGCCCGCCTGGATTTCGCTTTTTCCCGGAACCTTCGGCTATGATGCGCCAATACAAATAGCGGAGTATTTTGGGGATGCGGGAACTTCGTTGACCTCCCATCATCCCCTGGCTCACACATTCCTGATGGGGTGGCTTTTTTCTCTGGGAGAGATGCTTTTTCACAGCTATACAGCGGGATTTGTGCTGTATATGGCTCTTCAGGTACTGGCGGTTACCGGAAGCCTTTCCTATAGTCTGCTGGTCTGCAGGCGGTGCCGTGTGCCTTTGATCTGGATTATGCTGGGTGCCCTCTGGGCCGCCTTGAATCCTTTCCTTTGGGTGCTGACCTTCACCTCTACAAAGGATATTTTATTTGGGGCATTTTTGCTGTGCTTTTCTGCAGCGCTGTGGGAGGCCGCAGAGTGCGTCAGGATGAACAGGGGGCATTTGATAAAGCTTGTGGTATTTGGCATTCTGGTGTGTCTGTTTCGCAATCAGGGAATTTATATTCTGTTTGCTCTGGTGCCCGTCTGTCTGCTTTTGCGTTTGAAAAAGAGGGGGCTGTGGGTCTGTCTGCTTGTGGTTTGTCTGGTTTCCCAGGCATTCTTCTCTTTGTCCTCTCATGTGCTTCAAATACCTGAAGGGGATAAAAGGGAGATGCTTTGCGTTCCCATGCAGCAGATGGCCCGGGTATGCTCTGCCTGGGCATCTGCCGGAGGTGTCGGGGACAATCTGACGCAGGAACAGTACGAAATCGTAACGGAGCTGATTCCACCGGAGGGAATGGAGGTATATATTGCGGATGCCGCCGATCAGGTGAAGTCCCACTTCCGGACGGAGGCTTTGGCAGAAGACTTTGGGAAATATTTTTCCAACTATGTGGAGATCGGAAGACGCAATCCCCGGGAATATCTGCTGGCCTGGGTGGATCTGATCCGGCCCTACTGGGATATGACCAGCAATGAATACAAGGGCCTGGCGTTTTCCTATACCTTTTCCGACAGAAACCGCTGGGGTATCCAGAGAAGTGAACATAGAGGGATCTTTGAGAGATTTTTCCAGTTTTTGTACAGTGTGTTTCAGGCGCCCAGGTACAATGTGCTCTGGAGGCCGGAGACCTGTCTGTGGCTGTTGGCGGCCCTTCCCGGCCTGGCACTGGCCAGAAGGAAAAAGGGGCTGTTTCTGGGCGTTGTTCCCCTGGGACTGTATTTTGGCACGGCCATACTGGGGCCGGTGGCGCTGCTGCGTTATCTGTATCCTCTGACACTGGCTACGCCGCTGCTGTTCGGCATGGTGTTTCAGAGGAAGGAAGCTTCCTGAGGATTCCATCCATACCGTTTCATGTCCACATGGCCGCGGCTGTCGAACCCCACACCTTCACACTCCAGCAGATAACGCTGGTCTGTATAGTGTGGGGCGCATCGGCCCTGATGGTTCACCACCCGGTGGCAGGGGTAGTCCCCGTAATACTGGGCCATACTCAATACTTTTCCTACCAGTCTTGCGTTTTTGTCTCTGCCGATAAGCTTTGCAATCTGGCCGTAGGAGGCGGCTCTTCCCTCCGGAATCTCACTGACAACAGAAAGAATTTCATATATCAGAGCTTCATTCAGGACTTGTTTCGGACTTTTTTTCATATTGTCTCCTTCGGAACTGCTTGTTTTTCTTCCAAGTACAGTGTATCATATTTTTATAGGAATAAAAGCTCGAAGGAGGTAACGGCATGCAGCTTGGAATCAGATTACACGATACACGGGAGCTTCCTTTTGAGGAGCGGATTGCGGATGTGCACCGGCTGGGTTTTGCCTGCGGACATCTGGCGCTGGCAAAGGTTATCCGGGAGTTTCCCACTACGGATGAGGCCCTTACGCCGGGGCTGGCCATGTACATACGAAATGTGTTTGCAAAAAATAATGTGGATATTGCAGTGTTGGGCTGTTATCTGAACCTGGCGGATCCCAATAAGGAGCAGCTGGAAAAGACGGTTCACCGGTATATGGCCCATATCCGCTTTGCGTCTCTTTTGGGCTGCGGCGTGGTGGGGACGGAGACCGGTGCGCCCAATGAGGCCTATGCGTTTACACCCCAGTGTCATACCGAGGAGGCGCTTAAGCTTTTCATTGAGCGTGTGCGCCCCGTGGTGAAGTATGCGGAAACAATGGGGGTGATCCTTGGCATCGAGCCGGTTTACCGGCATATTGTGTCCGATCCCAAAAGGGCCAGAAGAGTCCTGGATGAGATCGGGTCGCCCAATCTTCAGATTATTTTTGATCCTGTAAACCTTCTGGATATTGCCAATTATCGGGAACGGCAGGCTATTATGGAAGAGGCCATTGATCTGCTGGGGCCGGATGTGGCCATGGTGCATTTAAAGGATTTCTATATTCAGGACGGGGAAATGCTTTTTACCGGGTGCGGTCTGGGGGAGATGGATTATACGGCGGTTTTGAAGTTCATGAAGGAGAGAAAGCCCTTTATCCATGCTACCCTGGAGGATACGGTGCCGGAGAACAATCAGCAGGCGAAGGAATATATTCTGCAAAGGTATGCGGAGGTGTAGGCGGCAGGCGCTTAATGCCGGAAAAAGACTGCTATGAAAAACAGAAGGCTTTTGGCGGCCCAGGAAGGTGTGCTTCATATCGTGTTCCGGATAGCCGACGATAAGGGACTCCTGTTCACGGATCTGAAGGACCTGAAGGCGGTGCTGAAGAGAGGGCTTTTGGGTACGGTTTTTAAAAAGTAATACCCAAAAGCTGCTGGCAGCGGGAATCACGATATCCCTCCTTATCGTGCGGGATCTTATATTGCGTTTCAGGGCGTAAGGCCTTATGCTGAAGGAGAAGAAAAAACAGTCTGTCTGCGGAGGCGGCATTGATCAATCGGGGCGGACAGAAAGAGGATTCCGAGGCCGGAGACGCGAAGCTGATGTCCGGCAGGGAGGGGCCAAATGGGCGGAGAAGTGTATAATCGGGATAAAGAATTGAAGGAAGCCATGGACGCAGGGCAGGAGGCTCTGAGATATTTGTATGAGGCAAGAAATTGTCTGAACAGTGCAGGAAATTGGGGGGTGCTGGATCTGTTTGGCGGGGGATTGATCAGTACCTTTATGAAGCATTCCAAGATGAATGACGCGGAGCGGCTTGTTCAAAATGCCCGCAGTGCATTAAAGCGTTTTCAGCGGGAATTGATGGATGTGGACACCATAGCGGAATTCCATATCCAGACCGGAGATTTTCTTGCTTTTGCGGATTATTTTTTTGACGGAATTATCGCCGACTGGCTGGTACAGTCCAGGATCAGCGATGCTAAAAGGCAGGTGGACGATGCTGTCAGGAAGGTGGAGTACATCATGGGACAGCTAAGGCAGCTGTAGTTCTGCCGCCTGTGCTATGCAGGAGGTCGGCTTTTCGCCAAAAACACAGATGCATCACTCAAAATGAATACAGGCTGGCAGGTGAAAAGCAACGTTTTTCTTCCTGTCCGCCAGTTTATTGGATGCAGGACAATTTTCCATATGCTCAAGGGGGTTGAAGGATGTTGAATTCCGGAATCAATTATTTCAACAGTATCAGTTACTTTGAGCTTTTGCGGAGGGGTAAACTTTTACAGCATATGTCCGATATAAAAAATGAACAGAAATAAAAATACCGCGGAGCGGCAGAGTGCAGACAAGGCTAAGGACAGCAGACGGATGATTCATCCCGAGCTGTCCTGCTTTTTTATATCGGCGCGTCGGCGGGGAAAGGCTTTTCCCCTGCTGGATTTCCCGCAAAGCAGGTTCAGAAGACAATTTAAGGAGGGGCTATGAGGATCAGAGTAACGACACAGATGTTGAGTCATAACAGAAAAAGGAGCGGTCTGCCGTCAGGAGGAGGTTCCCTTCTGGATTATGTGAGACAGAATAGGACAGGAGGCAGTTCCCGGCTCAGCTCCATGAATGCCAGTACCAGCGGAGTCAGGGGAAACAGACTGTTAGGCAGCAGCTATGAAAAGCTGGACACATCTGCCGGAGAGCTGGCAGACCGGGCAAAGGTTCTGGGGGCAGGCGTGGACGGAGAAGACAAAAATATTGCAGATCAGGCGGAGAAGATGGCGAACAGCTTTAATGAGACTTTGAGCGAGCTGAAGGGTGCTTCCGGTGTTTTGAATCAGTACTATTATCAAACGATGAAGGAGACCTCCACGGGGAATCAGAATGCGCTGGCGGAAATCGGCATTACGGTGGCGGCGGACGGGCGCTTGAGCGTGAATCGCGAGAAGCTTGAAAATGCGGACGCAGAAAAGGTGAAAAAGCTATTGGGTTCCCAGGGGGATTTCCTGAAGAAGGTGAGCTTTGTGGCCACTCGGGTATCCGAAAATGCCCGGGCCAGTGCGGCCAGTCTTTCCAATACATACAATTCCAGAGGGGATCTCAGCAATTCATACCTGAGCCGGATCAGCTATCGGAGATGACAGGAGAATAGGCAGACAGTGGTCTGAAGGGACTGCGGACGTGAAAACACATGGGAAAGTTTCCTATTGCATTGCCGTTAAGGAAGCGGCTTGGAGGTTAGAATGAGAATTTCAGTGAACGTTGCAGAGCCGGAGGTGACGAGAGGAAGAAGGGCGTGGGCGGCAGAAAAGGGGCAGCTGGGAGCCGGCGGTTATGAGGAGGCCAGGACAGCGGCTAACAGTGTCGTACCGGGAACCGATAGCAGACTGTGGGAGCTTTCCCAGAGCGGGAAGGAACACGAGGACAAAAAGACGGCGTTGAATGTGGAAACAGCGGAAACGGAAAAGACCGGCGAGGGACAGCGCAGTGAGGCTGCCAGGATATATGAGGCTGTCACCGCCGGCAAGGATCCGCTGAAGGAGCTGCGCCAGCCGCCCAAGGTACCCTATGGTCACCTGGCGGAGGATGGGACCATCACCTATAATGGCGTGGTGTTTGTGTGTGATGAAAGGACAAACAGTATCTGTCTGGGAGATATGACGAACGAAAAGAATGTGCTGACCATCGGTCTGTCCGGCGGCGGCAGCCTTAAGGTCAACAGGAATAGTCTGGGGATGCTGTCCAAGGCTATCGGTATGTTTTCACCGGAGGACGTGAACCGGATTATGCGGGCCATAGCCCAGGATACCAAAATCCAGTCCATGAAGAAGGAGATCGACGACCTGGAGGCCAACGTGGGAAACGAAATAACGGAAGGAACTGAGACGGCGGAAGGAGATCAGCAGACGAAAGACAGGGATTTGGAAGAGGTTTCCTAAATTTTAACAACATGTTTACAATTTGTTTAAGCTTACACCATTGTGGGTGTTGAATCCGCGGGCCAAATCTGTTACAATAATCCGTGAGTGTTTTCAAGTTACTGTGGACAGAGTAAGCAGTGACATTTTAAAACATAGTGCCTGCAGGCTTAAGTAACTGGAAGTATACGGCAGAATCAGGACTGGCAGGCTGCGGAAAGGTATGGAATCCAGGTGAAAATTGTTGACAAAATATTTGGTACACATAGTGAAAGAGAGCTGAAACGAATTGCTTTTCTGGCGGACAAGATTGAAGAGCTGCGTCCTGCCATGCAGGCGCTTTCGGACGAAGAGCTGAAGGGCAGGACCGAGGAGTTCAAAAAGAGACTGGCGGAGGGGGAGACTCTGGACGATCTGCTTCCGGATGCTTTTGCCACGGTGCGGGAGGCGGCCAGAAGGGTCCTCAATATGGAGCATTACCGGGTGCAGCTTATCGGCGGCATCATTCTTCATCAGGGGCGTATCGCCGAGATGCGCACCGGAGAAGGAAAAACGCTGGTATCCACGCTTCCGGCCTATTTGAATGCGCTGGAGGGCAGGGGAGTGCATGTGGTCACGGTCAATGATTATCTGGCAAAGCGTGACGCCGAGTGGATGGGACAGGTTCATGAGTTTCTGGGGCTGACCGTAGGTGTGGTGCTGAACAGTATGACCAGCCAGGAGAGACAGAAGGCTTATGGCTGCGACATTACTTATGTGACCAACAATGAGCTGGGCTTTGACTATCTGCGGGATAACATGGTGATCTACAAGGAGCAGCTGGTGCTGCGGGATCTCCACTTCTGTATTATAGACGAGGTGGACTCGGTACTTATAGACGAGGCCAGAACGCCTCTGATTATTTCCGGTCAGAGCGGAAAATCCACAGCGCTCTACGAAATGTGCGATCTGCTGGCGCGCCGCATGCAAAGAGGCGAGGACATGCAGGAGCTGTCCAAAATGGACGCTATTATGGGCATCGTCCAGGAGGAGACGGGTGACTTTATCGTCAACGAAAAGGATAAGGTTATTAATCTTACTGAGGCCGGTGTGAAAAAGGTAGAGCAGTTTTTCCATATTGAAAACTATGCGGATCCGGAAAATCTGGAAATCCAGCATAATATTATATTGGCTCTGCGGGCCCACAATCTTATGTTCCGGGATCAGGATTACGTGGTGAAGGATGATCAGGTGCTGATCGTAGATGAATTTACGGGACGTATTATGCCGGGCCGGCGCTATTCCGACGGTCTGCATCAGGCCATCGAGGCCAAGGAGCATGTGAAGGTGAAGAGGGAGAGCAAGACGCTGGCTTCCATCACCTTTCAGAATTTCTTTAACCTTTTCGAAAAAAAGTGCGGTATGACGGGTACCGCTCTCACGGAAGAAAAGGAATTCCGAGAGATTTATGGGATGGATGTAGTGGAAATTCCCACAAACCGGCCTGTGGTACGTGCCGACCTGCAGGATGCGGTTTACAAGACCAGAGAGGAGAAGCTCAAGGCCATTGTGGAAGCGGTGGAGGAAGCGCATGCCAAGGGACAGCCGGTGCTGGTGGGCACAATCACCATCGAGGCCAGTGAGGAGCTGAGCCGCCTGCTGTCCAAAAAGGGGATCCAGCACAAGGTGCTGAACGCCAAGTTCCATGAGCTGGAGGCGGAGATCGTGGCGGATGCCGGCATTCATGGAGCTGTTACGATTGCCACCAATATGGCGGGGCGTGGTACCGATATCAAGCTTGACGACGAGGCCAGGGCCGCAGGAGGGCTGAAGATCATCGGCACCGAGCGTCATGAGTCCAGGCGTATCGACAATCAGCTGAGAGGGCGCTCCGGACGTCAGGGAGATCCCGGCGAATCCAAGTTTTACATTTCTCTTCAGGACGATCTGATGAGGCTGTTCGGTTCCGAGAGACTGATCGGCATGTTCAATGCGCTGGGAGTGCCGGAAGGGCAGGAAATCGAGCATAAAGCCCTGACCAATGCCATTGAGTCCGCTCAGAAGAAAATCGAGAACAACAACTTCGGCATTCGTAAAAATCTGCTGGAGTATGACAGAGTTATGAGCGAACAGAGGGAGATCATCTATGATGAGCGCCGCCGCGTGCTGAACGGTGAAAGCATGAGGGATTTCATTTACAAGATGATTACCGACATTACCGAGAACTGTGTGGATATCAGCATCAATGACGACGCCGAGGCACAGGAGTGGAACTTTAAAGAGCTGAACACTCTTCTGATTCCCACGATTCCTCTGGCGCCCGTGACGCTGGAGCGCGTGAAAAAGCCCAAGAAGAACAGCCTGAAGCAGCAGCTGAAGGAGGAGGCCGTAAAGCTCTATGAGAGCAAGGAGGCAGAATTCCCCAATGCAGAGGCCATACGAGAGCTGGAGCGCGTGATCCTGCTGAAGGTCATAGACCGGAAGTGGATGGACCATATCGACGATATGGAGCAGCTGCGCCAGGGCATCGGTCTGCAGGCATATGGGCAGAGAGACCCGCTGGTTGAATATAAGATGAGCGGATATAATATGTTTGACGAGATGACCCAGAACATCAAGGAGGAGACGGTGAGACTCCTGTTCCATGTGAAGGTGGAGCAGAAGGTGGAAAGGGAGCAGGTGGCCAAGGTCACCGGCACCAACAAGGATGAAAGTCTTTCCAAGGCACCCAAAAAACGGGAGAACGCTAAAGTCTATCCCAACGATCCCTGCCCCTGCGGCAGCGGAAAGAAATATAAGCAGTGCTGCGGACGCCGGGCTTAAGAGCGCTGGTGATGAAAGCCACTGCCGGGCGGCAGATGCAAAAATAAAATTAGAAAGAGGGTGACGTTAAGTGGTAGAATTAGATCAGATGAAGTCAGAGCTTCTGGCTTATGAAACTCCATTGGCGGAAGTGAGGGATTCACTTTAACCTGGCTGACAAGCTAAAGCGGATCGAGGAGCTGGAAATGGAAATGGAGGCTCCCGGCTTCTGGGATGAGCCGGAGCGCTCCAACAACAAAATGAAGGAACTGAAAAATTTGAAGGATACCGTGGAGGAATGCGACGGCCTCTCTTCCCAGTATGAGGATATTCTTACGCTGATCGAGCTGGGCTATGAGGAAAACGATGATTCCATGACGGCGGACATCAGAGCGGAGCTGGACGATTTTACCGCCCGGTTCGAGGAACTGCGCATCGGAACTCTTCTCTCCGGAGAGTATGACAAAAACAATGCCATTCTGAAGCTCAACGCCGGCGCCGGCGGCACGGAGAGCTGCGACTGGTGCGGCATGCTTTACCGCATGTATACCAGATGGGCGGAGCGAAAGGGCTTCGCTGTGGAGGTGCTGGATTATCTGGACGGAGATGAGGCCGGGATCAAGTCCGTGACCTTCCAGGTCAACGGAGTCAATGCGTACGGTTATCTGAAATCCGAGAAGGGCGTCCACAGGCTGGTGAGGATATCCCCCTTTAACGCTCAGGGGAAGCGCCAGACCTCCTTTGTTTCCCTGGATGTAATGCCTGATATTGAGGAAGATCTGGATGTGGAGATTGACGAGAAGGACCTGCGGATCGACACCTACCGAAGCAGCGGCGCCGGCGGACAGCATATCAACAAGACCTCATCGGCTATCCGTATTACCCATATTCCAACAGGAACCGTAGTGCAATGTCAAAACGAACGGAGTCAGTTCCAGAACAAGGACAAGGCAATGCAGATGCTGAAGGCTAAGCTCTATTTGCTGAAGCAGGAGGCTAATGTGGAAAAGCTTTCCGATATTCGCGGCGAGGTGAAGGAGATCGGCTGGGGAAACCAGATTCGTTCCTATGTGCTGCAGCCTTATACCATGGTGAAGGATCACAGAACCGATGTGGAGACAGGCAATGTGGATGCTGTGCTGGACGGATCTCTTGATCTGCTGATCAACGGATACCTGAAATGGATCAGCACGAAACAGAAGGAAACAGAGTAGTAAATAAAAGCGGCGAATAAAAACAGCCAAAGCTGAAAATACCCCCGGGTCAGGAGACTTCCCGGGGGTTCATAATGTCCAGAAAAAAGCATACAATGTTCATCTGCATATAGGGCATCAGCCACAGAAAGCCCACGTAGAGAGTGCAGATGCAGAGCAGCATCAGCGGGATAAAGCCAAGCTCCAGCATCAGAAGCCGCCTTTTACTGCCATGCATGATCCGGAAGCTTAAGGCGATGACCTCATAGGGGCTTTTGTCCGGAAAATCCAGCATCAGGCAGTAGGAGAGAGCCAGACCAAGACTCAGTGGAACGTATATGGCCAGGCCCGCCAGTGTGGCTCCGGCGGCAGGCAGCATATAACCAAAGCTTCTGGTTACCCGGCAGATCAGCAACAGATCCTGTCCCGGAAGCAGGCACAGGACGCTGAGCAGGGCATGGGCCGTGGAGATGGTCAGAAATTTTCCTAAGTCATGGCGGAAGCCGTAAAACAGGTCATTGGTGGAATAAACCTGGCCGCAGGCCATATTCAGGAAAAATAAAGTACATCCGGCCTGAAATACCCCCAGTACCGAGGACGCAATAAGCTGGATCACCGCATCGGAGGCAAAGGCGGGAAGAAAGGCGGCGGCAGAGATTCCGTTTTCCAGGTTGACAGCCGGAATAAAGGGAGCCAGCAGCATGTTGATTACTGTTCTGGCCGCTTCGGGAATCAATACGTTTAAAAAGCACAGCAATACGGCAGCCTTATATTTCCCCTGCAGATAATCCTTCGCTCTGTTTTTGATTTCGTAGTTTTTACTGTATTGTTTCATGTTACCTCGCAAAATCCCTTTATATAATGCCCTTTATACAATGTAATCCGCGTTCATACCCACATATTTTGCCCGGTCTGCGGACTTCATGCTTTTTTGGTAGGGATTGTCTTCGTTATAATATTTGATCTGTGTGCGGGTGGTTCCTCCGGCCACATAGGTACGGCCACATTCCGGACATACGGCAGTGTGGATGGATACGGAGGCGGAGAGTACCCGGCCATTCTTCATGGCCGCCTTTTTGTAGGCGTTGGACACATGCTCCTGTTCATGAGCTCTCACCGCGGAGGCGGCATTTTCCGGAGAAATATGGGAAGGACTCTTAAAAGAGACCATCTCGTCGGAGCCGTCCTGATATTTGCGCCGTTTGCAGGTCTGGCATTCTGCGCCCGGATCATCGGTGTTTTCCGGTCTGCCGGCCTTTGAACTGCCGGGATATCCCTTCGGTCCTGCGGCGTAGGTGCCGTATGCCGCCCCGCTTCCATAAACGGAGGAAGCGGCGCTGCTTTGAATGGAAGAAAGATATGACATGACAAAACCTCCCCATGTATTATTTAAAAGGATCCATAATATTGCCGGATAAATTCGTTGAAATCCATTCCGAACATCATCTGAAAAATTCTATTATATTGCTCCGCATATACGGGATCCTGCAGCATGGCGGGAAGCCGTATGATGGAAACCACGGAGAAGATGATGCCGGCGGTAAATCCAATGACCGACAGGGTCAACCCCATTCTGCTGTTATTTTCCATTCGCTTTCCCTTGCGGTAACAGAGCAGCCCCAAGAGGATGCCCATGGCCCCCAGAGGAATGGAAAGACCGCAGCAGCCAAGGGTCACAGACAACAGACCCAGGACCAGAGAGGCGATGGCAAAGCCCTGATTGTAAGGTCTGTGCGTGGGCTGGTTGTAATAGCTGCTGTTGGAAGCGCTGCTGTCCCAGCGGTCCCACTGTCCCTGATCCTTTTGGTTCCAGTTGTTCCATCCGTTCTGATCCTGATCCATGAATAAGCTCCTTGCTGACGGCGCATTTTTGACTTGCCGCCGATCTGTATCTATAATGTACCATTTTCTGCCTGTTATGTCAAAGGAACAAAGAAAAAAGAGGCAGGCTTGCATCCGGCGTCCAAATTCGGTATAATGACCATGTTTGTTAATGCGGACAGGAGGGGTTATACACAGATGGATATTATTAAAAAAATTGCAGAGGAATTAAAGGTATTAAGCTGGCAGGTGGAGGCTGCCGTAAAGCTGATCGATGAGGGAAATACCATCCCTTTTATTTCCCGATACAGAAAGGAAGCCACGGGATCTCTCAACGACGAGCAGCTGAGAGATCTTCATGAACGTCTGATCTATCTGCGGAATCTGGAAGAAAAGAAGGAACAGGTGCTGGGCAGTATTGAAGAGCAGGGCAAGCTGACAGAAGAGCTGAAGGAAAAAATTCTGGCGGCTCAGACGCTGGTGGTGGTTGAGGACTTGTATCGCCCGTATCGTCCCAAGCGCAGGACCAGGGCCAGTGCGGCAAAGGAAAAGGGACTGGACGGGCTGGCGGAATATATTCTGGCCCAGCAGGCATCCTCCCCGGTGCTGGAGGAAGCGGAAAAATATGTGACGGCGGAGGACGTTCCGGAGGAGAAGCAGGTTAAAACTGCCCGGGAGGCGCTCCAGGGAGCCATGGACATCATCGCCGAGAGTATTTCCGACAATGCGGATTACCGGAGCTATATCCGGGAGGCAACCATGGAGGAAGGCACGGTTACCAGCACGGCGAAGGATGAGAAAGCCCAGAGCGTCTATGAGATGTATTATAATTTTGAGGAGCCGGTGAAAAAGATCGCAGGGCACAGAGTCCTGGCATTGAACCGGGGAGAGGCGGAAAAAGTGCTGACCGTAAAGGTCAATGCTCCGGAGGAGCGGATCCTGCGCTTTTTGGAGAAAAAGACCATTACCGCAGACAACGAACATACCACGCCTGTTTTGCAGGAGACGGTTAAAGACAGCTATGACCGGCTGATCGCCCCTGCCATCGAGCGGGAGGTCAGAAACGAACTGACAGAGAAGGCGGAGGACGGCGCCATCGATGTATTTGGAAAGAACCTGGAACAGCTGCTGCTTCAGCCGCCCATTGCCGGAAAGGTGGTGCTGGGATGGGATCCGGCCTTCCGGACAGGCTGTAAGCTGGCGGTGGTGGATTCCACCGGAAAGGTACTGGATACGAAGGTAATTTACCCTACAGCGCCCCAGAATAAGGTGGAGGAGGCCAAGGCCGAATTAAAGAAGCTGATCCGTAAATACCAGGTGGATTTGATTTCAGTGGGGAACGGCACGGCATCCCGGGAGTCCGAGCAGGTGATTGTGGAGCTGCTCAAGGAGCTGGACAGGCCGGTGCAGTATGTGATTGTCAACGAGGCGGGAGCCAGCGTGTATTCTGCCAGCAAGCTGGCCACGGAGGAATTTCCCAATTTTGATGTGGGGCAGAGAAGCGCCGCATCCATTGCCAGAAGACTTCAGGATCCTCTTGCGGAGCTGGTGAAAATCGATCCCAGATCCATCGGCGTGGGCCAATATCAGCATGACATGAACCAGAAAAAGCTGGGAGACGCCCTGGACGGAGTGGTGGAGGACAGTGTGAACAAGGTAGGTGTGGACCTGAATACGGCATCCGCTTCCCTGCTTGAGCACATTTCCGGCATCAGCAAGACCATTGCGAAGAATATTGTGGAATATCGGGAGGCCAACGGACGCTTTACCAACCGCAGACAGCTTTTGAAGGTGGCCAAGCTGGGGCCCAAGGCCTTTGAGCAGTGCGCAGGCTTTATGCGCATTTTGGACGGGGACAACCCTCTGGACGCCACCAGCGTTCACCCGGAGTCCTACGAGGCGGCCATAAAGCTGTTGGATAAGCTGGGTCTTACTATGGAAGACGTAAAGGAAGCCCAGAAGAAGGCGGCAGCCAGGAAAACAGCCGCTGCCGGGTCCGAGAAGGCAGGAAAGTCCCAGGCTTCCGGGGGAGGAAACACCGCTTCGACAGGCGGCAGCAACGGTATGGGTTCCTCTCAAAGACCACAGAAAACCGTTCAGGTGCGAAACACCAATACGGCCATGGGAAGAGCCCTGGCGGCAGCCATGGGAGGCGCAGTCCTGGAAGGAGACACCGGCAGGGCCGGAAAAAGTGAAGAGAGCGGAAAGGGACGGAATGAAAAAGGTATGGCCCGGACAGCGCAGGCTCCGGACAGCGTATCCAGTCTGGAAAAGCGAATTAAGGATAAAAAGAGCCTGGCACAGGAGCTGGGGATCGGTGAGATCACCCTTACAGACATTCTGAAAGAGCTGGAGAAGCCTGCGCGTGATCCCAGAGACGATATGCCAAAGCCCATTCTCCGCAGCGATGTAATGGAGATGAAGGATTTGAAGCCCGGCATGGTTTTGAAGGGCACAGTCCGCAACGTGATTGATTTCGGCGCATTTGTGGACATTGGGGTCCATCAGGACGGACTGGTGCACATCTCACAGATCACAAACCGGTTTATTAAGCACCCCCTGGAGGCGGTCAGCGTGGGAGACATTGTGGATGTGCAGGTGCTGGAGGTGGATACGGCGAAAAAACGGATCAGCCTGACTATGAAGATCGGGCAGAAGGAGTAGGATTCGGCTGCATTGTAAAACCTGAATTGTAAAAAAAGAATAAAATGATATTTCCGGTTATTGACAATCGGGAAAAAAAAGAATAATGTTAGTGTGCTAACTAAAATGTTAGTGCGCTAACATTATTTTTCTTGTATTGCCCATATTTTTCTGCGACGGATGGAGATGCTGCTGCGCCATGGTATATGTACAGCAGTAATGCGGCAGGGGAAAACAAACGCCGCGGTGAGGTGGGCAGCCGGCACAGGAGGACGAAATCGGCATGGATGAAAAAGAAAAGGAACCGGAGCGCAGGCCGGAAATCGGATTCACTCTGCGTATGATCCATAATCAGATTAAGTCTGTGATACATAAGACATTTCCGGTCAACGAGGAAAAGCGGCCCCAGTCTCAGCTGCAGGGCGGAATACTGGGATATCTGTATCATCACGAAAGCGGGCCAGTCTATCAAAAGGACATTGAGAAGGCTTTCCGGATTACCGGCGCCACGGCCAGTAATACCCTTCAGGTTATGGAAAAAAACGGATTGATCGTCCGCAGAGCCCAGGACCGGGACGCCAGGCTGAAGAGAATCCTGCTGACCCGGGAGGCGGCTCAGAATCATGCCAGGGTGGAGGAGCATATGGAGAAAATGGACCGGCGTATGCTTCGCGGGATGTCCGAGGCCGAGGTGACGGAGCTGAACAGACTGCTGGGAATCCTTATGAAGAACCTGGAAGAGATGGAAATTGAAGTGGAAGAAGAAAGACTGCCCATAGGCCAAAGGGGAAGAGAGGAGAAAGATCTATGCTGAAAACATTAGGGGCACAGGTGAAGGAATTTAAGAGGGATTCCTTTCTGACACCGGTCTTCATGATAATGGAGGTAATCATGGAGACCATTATCCCGCTTTTGATGGCATCTATCATCGATCATGGTGTGGAGGCGGGAAACATGAAACATATCTGGCTGATCGGGGCGCTGATGATACTGACTGCGTTGGCCAGTCTGACCTTCGGCATTCTGGGAGGAGTGTATGGGGCCAGAGCCTCCACAGGCTTTGCCAGAAATCTGCGGCGGGCCATGTACGACAATATTCAGACCTTCAGCTTTTCCAATATTGACAAATTCAGCACCTCCGGTCTGGTCACAAGGCTGACCACTGACGTGACCAACATACAGAATGCCTACCAGATGATTCTGAGAATGTGCATGAGGGCTCCCTTCAGTCTGCTGTTTGCCATGATCATGTCCTTTGTGATCAGCCCCAGACTGGCCAGTGTGTATCTGGGGGCGGTGGTGGTGCTGGGGTGTATTCTGGCGCTGATCGTTTCCCAGGCCACCAGACATTTTACCCAGGCCTTTCCCAAGTACGACGAGTTGAATGAGAGTGTACAGGAAAACGTTTCGGCCATCCGGGTGGTGAAGGCTTACGTCCGGGAGGAGCATGAAAATGAAAAATTCAAAAAGGCCAGCGGCAATATTTACAAAATATTCTGCAAGGCGGAGGGAATTGTGGCCTGGAACAGCCCGGTGATGAATTTTACCGTGTACGCCTGCATCTTGCTGATCAGCTGGATAGGCGCCCGGATGGTGGTTCAGGAGGCACTGACCACAGGACAGCTGATGAGCCTTTTGACCTATTGCATGAGTATTTTGATGAATCTGATGATGCTGTCCATGGTATTCGTGATGATGACCATGTCGGCGGCCAGCGCCAGACGAATCTGTGAGGTGCTGGAGGAGCAGCCGGATCTGAACAATCCGGAGAATCCTGTTTATGAGGTAAAGGACGGAAGCATCCGGTTCGAAAACGTATCTTTTCGCTACAAAAAGGACGCAGATACCTCGGTGCTGAAGAATATCGATCTGGATATCCGGTCAGGAGAGACCATCGGGATCATCGGCGGTACCGGAAGCGCCAAGTCCAGTCTGGTAAATCTGGTCAGCAGACTGTATGATGTGACAGAGGGAAGACTGCTGGTAGGGGGACTGGATGTGCGCAGCTATGACATGGAGACGCTTCGAAACCAGGTGGCGGTTGTGCTCCAGAACAATGTGCTGTTTTCCGGCACGATCCTGGAGAATCTGCGCTGGGGAGACAAGGAGGCCACGGAGGAGGAGTGCAGGCACGCCTGTGAACTGGCCTGCGCCAGCGAATTTATCGAAAAAATGCCGGAGGGATACAACACCTACATTGAGCAGGGCGGTACAAATGTTTCCGGCGGACAAAAGCAGAGACTGTGTATTGCCAGAGCGCTTTTAAAGAAGCCCAAGGTGCTGATCCTGGACGATTCCACCAGCGCGGTGGATACGGCCACGGACGCCCGGATCAGAAAGGCCTTCGCAGAGGAAATTCCGGGAACCACCAAGCTGATTATTGCCCAGCGGGTGTCCAGCGTGCAGCATGCGGACCGGATCATTGTCATGCAGGAAGGCCAGATTGACGGTTTCGGAACCCATGAGGAGCTTCTGGCCTCCAACGAGATCTACCGGGAGGTATATGAATCCCAGACCGGTGGAAGCGGAGACTTTGACGAGAAAGGGGGAATGTGATCATGGCGGCAGTAAAAGAAAACAAAGGCTTCGGCCCGGGAGCAAGAGCCCGGGGCCCCAGACCCAAGCTGGAGAATCCCGGTAAGCTGTTTCGGCGTATTATGGGATATACCTTGAAGGATTACGGTATTCATTGGGCGGTGGTGGTGGTCTGTATTTTTGCCACAGTCTATTCCAGTCTTCAGGGAACCATGTTTATGAGGACGCTGATCGACTCCTACATTTTACCCCTGGTGGGACACGAGAATCCTGATTTTGCGCCTTTGGCAGAAGCCATCGGCAGGGTGGGAATCTTTTATATGCTGGGCGTGGCGGCATCCTTCATCCAGTCCCGGGTAATGATTTACGTGACCCAGGGTACCATGAGAAATCTGAGGAATGACCTGTTTGAAAAGATGGAGGCTCTTCCAATCAAGTATTTTGACACCCATGCCCACGGGGATATCATGTCTATCTATACCAATGACATCGATACCCTGCGGCAGATGATCAGCCAGAGCATTCCCCAGCTGATCAACAGTGTGATCACGGTGGTGGGAGTGCTGATCAATATGATCATTCTGGATATACCGCTGACGCTGGTGACCCTGGTAATGGTGGTCATCATGATCACGTCGGCCAAAAAGATCGGCGGCCTGAGCAGCCGTTATTTCCTGGCGCAGCAACAGGCCCTGGGAAAGCTGAACGGCTGCATAGAGGAAACAATGACAGGCCAGAAGGTAGTAAAGGTGTTCTGTCATGAGCAGGAGAGTCTGGATCAATTTAACGAATTAAATGACCAGCTCTGCGAAAGCGCCTATCAGGCAAACCGGTTTGCCAATATTATGGGGCCCGTAAACGCCCAGCTGGGCAATTTGAGCTATGTGGTCTGCGCGGTGACCGGAGGCATACTGGCTATCACGGGAATATCCGGGCTGACCCTGGGCGGTCTGGCCAGCTTCCTGAATTTCAATAAATCCTTCAGCATGCCCATCAATCAAATCAGCATGCAGTTCAACAGCATTATCATGGCGCTGGCCGGAGCGGACAGGGTATTTAAGCTGATGGACGAAACGCCGGAGGTGGATCAGGGCTATGTGGAGCTGGTGAACGCAGTGAGGGAGCCCGGCGGACAGCTGGCGGAGAGCCGGGAGAGGACCGGCCTGTGGGCCTGGAAGCATTATCATAAGGATTCCGACACCACTACTTATGTGGAGCTGAAGGGAGATGTGGTATTTGACCATGTGGATTTCGGCTATACCGACGAAAAGATGATTCTTCACGATGTGGAGCTGTACGCCAGACCCGGACAGAAGATTGCCTTTGTGGGCGCTACGGGCGCGGGAAAGACCACCATCACCAACCTGATCAATCGTTTCTACGATATTCAGGATGGAAAGATTCGGTACGACGGCATTAATGTAAATAAAATCAAAAAGGCGGATCTGCGCCGATCCCTGGGGATTGTGCTGCAGGACACGCACCTGTTTACGGGAACGGTCATGGAAAATATCCGTTACGGAAAGCTGGATGCCACGGATGAAGAGGTGATAAGGGCTGCCCGGCTGGCAAATGCCGACGGCTTTATCCGCAGGCTGCCGGAAGGGTACCAGACCATGCTTCACGGCGACGGTGCCAACCTTAGCCAGGGACAGCGCCAGCTTCTGGCCATCGCCAGAGCCGCCATCGCGGATCCTCCGGTATTGATTCTGGACGAAGCCACCAGCTCCATCGATACAAGAACCGAAAAGCTGGTACAGCAGGGCATGGACGCTCTGATGCAGGGACGCACCAATTTTGTCATTGCCCACAGGCTTTCCACCGTAAAGAACAGCGACTGTATCATGGTGCTGGAGCAGGGCCGCGTCATCGAGAGAGGCACCCACGACCAGCTTCTGGAGCAGAAAGGGAAATATTACCAGCTGTACACGGGAAACAGGCCGGATGAGGAAGTCAACGAGAAGACCGGTTGAAAACCCCTTGCTTTTTTAAAAAGGCCGTATTATAATACCAAACGTAGATGAAAGAAAATTCTTCGGGGTTGGGTGAAATTCCCTACTGGCGGTACAGTCCGCGACCCATGGCAGAAGAAGTGTCTGTCATGGCTGACCCGGTGCAAGTCCGGGACCAACAGTAAAGTCTGGATGAAAGAAGAAACAGTTCGTCTGCCCTTTTGTGAGGTGCGCGCTCTCTGGGTGCTGCCGCAGAGGGGCATACGGGAAATGCGTGAAAATGGACACCCCGGGACATTTTGTTCCGGGGATTTTTGCGGTGTTTTTACGCGGAAGAAGAATTTTCCTTTTCGTATTTTGCATGCCGCAGACGCGGCGGAAAGAGAGGAAAAAATGAATAACCTGCTTCAAAGTGTAACGGAAAATGTAACCTATGTACTGAGCTTTCTGGGGATCATCGTTTTGATGTTTGCCGCGGCGCTGATGCTGGAGAAGGCGGCTATGAAAAAGAACGGCACAAAGGGTCCCATCTTTCACACCAGAAAAATTGCCATGATCGGTATGTTTTCGGCTATCGCCATGATCCTGCATTTGTTTGACTTTCCGCTGCCTTTTGCACCGGACTTCTATAAGCTGGACTTCAGCGAGCTTCCTATTTTGGTGGGAACCTTTGCCTTCGGACCTGCCGCCGGAGTGATGATGGAGTTTGTAAAGATCCTTTTGAAGCTGATGGTCAAGGGCACCTCCACCGCATTTGTGGGGGATCTGGCCAATTTTGTGATCGGCTGCAGCTTCATTCTGCCGGCATCAGTGGTATACGCTTTCCGCAAAAATAAAAAGACCGCAGTGATAGCCTGTATTACGGGCACTTTGATTATGACCGTATTCGGTACCGCCTTCAACGCGATTTACCTGCTGCCGGCCTTTTCGGAGCTGTACCATCTTCCTCTGGAAAACATTCTGGCCATGGGCAGCGCCGTGAACCCTCTCATGACGGAGGGCAGCATCGTCAGCTTTGTGGCTGCCTGCGTTGCGCCCATGAATCTGATCAAAGGCGTCAGTGTGTCGGTGGTTACACTGCTGATTTATAAGCCCTTAAGTCCCATTATCAAGAACGGGCATCGATAGTGCCGGGGCCGTCCCGGGGAAACTTTTTATCTTGCTTTTTTTGTAAGGATAAGGTAATATTTTGAATGAAATATGTTCTGCGAAAACAGGGCGTTGGAAGGGAGAGCGGCATGGTAGAGCTTGATGTTAAAATAGAAGCGGGAGATCTGTATGATTACATGCTGAGACACAGCTATAACAGTCCGGCGGGCATTCTTGGGAGTACTTTCGGGGCCGTGCTGATCCTGTTTGCCCTGATGACGAAGCAGTGGGCGTTTATTGTTCTTGGTTTGATCATGCTCCTGTATCTGCCCTGGACTCTGTTTGTCAAAAGCAGAAAGCAGATCCTGGCCAATCCCAGCTTTCAGAAGCCCCTTCACTATGTGCTGGACCAGGAGGGAATCGCCATTTCTCAGGGAGAGGATCAGGTAAAATATTTGTGGGATGAGCTGTATCGGGCGGTGTCTACCGGAAGGAGCATTATTGTGTATACCTCCAGGGTAAATGCCACGATTTTTCCCAAGAGGGCCCTGGGAGATCAAAAGATGGCTGTAATCGAGATGATTTCCACTCACATGTCCCCCGCACGGGTGAAGATCAGAGGATGAAGGAAATGAGGCAGATTACTGTAGAGAGAACAGAGGGAGATGTCGCCGTAAGGCAGGTCTGGGAGACAGACAGTCCCGAGGAAACCTTTCAGCTGGGAAAGCAGCTGGGGGAGGCCTGCGTTCCGGGAGAGGTATATACTCTGACAGGAGACCTGGGGACGGGAAAAACCGTGTTTGCTCAGGGATTTGCGGCGGGACTGGGGATTTCTGAACCGGTGTGCAGCCCTACATTTACCATACTTCAGGTATATGAGGAGGGCAGGCTTCCTTTTTATCATTTTGATGTGTATCGTATCGGCTGCGTGGAAGAAATGGACGAAATCGGATATGAGGACTGCTTTTACGGCGGAGGCGTCAGTCTGGTGGAATGGGCGGAGCTGATTCAGGAAATTCTGCCGTCAAAACGTACTCGGATTCTGATGGAAAAGGACCCGGGGAAAGAATTCGATTATCGGAGGATTGTGATAGAGAGGCAGGCTTTCTGAGGATTGCCCATGCCGCTTCGGAGGGCATTTATGAAGATATTGGGACTGGACAGCTCGGGGCTTGCAGCCAGTGTGGCCATAGTGGAAGATGACAAGCTGCTGGCGGAATATACCACAGATTATAAAAAAACACATTCGCAGACGCTGCTTCCCATGCTGGAGGAGCTGCGCCGGATGATTGAACTGGATCTGGATTCCCTGGACGCAATTGCCATATCCTCGGGTCCGGGTTCCTTTACGGGACTTCGCATCGGCTCGGCTACGGCCAAGGGTCTGGGGTTTGCGTTGAATAAACCCCTTGTGGAGGTGCCTACTCTGGAGGGGCTGGCCTGGAATCTCTGGGGGGCGGGCTGTCTTGTCTGTCCGCTGATGGATGCACGGAGAAACCAGGTATATACGGCGGCCTATGAGTTTGAGGCCAGGGGAGAAGTCTGTGAAATGAAGGCTGTGATTTCCCAGGCGCCCATGGATATAGGGGAGCTGATTGCCAGGCTGAACGGGCTTGGCAGGACAGTGACTTTTCTGGGGGACGGCGTGCCTGTATATCTGCCGGCGGTCCGGCAGGAGCTCCGGGTGGAATACCGTCTGGCTCCGGCGGGACTCAATCGGCAGCGGGCGGCCAGCATAGCCTCCCTGGGCGGCGTTTATTTCCGGCAGGGAAGAAGCGTGGATGCCGGGGCTCACCGCCCTGAGTATTTGAGAATGAGCCAGGCCGAGCAGGATGAAAAACAAAAAGAGGCATGTCGGGCATAGGATGGTATTTTGAGGCGGTGCAGAAGGGGATGTGCGTGGATGACGGAAGAGAGCTTCATATGAATATAGAAATCAGGAGGCTGCGGGAAGAAGATATCGCAGATTTGGCCAGGGTCGAGGGAGAAGCTTTCAGCATGCCCTGGTCGGAGAGAGATTTTCGGGAGCTGCTTTCCCGCCCCTATTGCTTTTATCTGACGGCACTGGCCGACGGCAGGGTGGTGGGGGGCTGCGGATATACCTGTAGCTGCGGCACTGCTTATATCGATAATGTAGTGGTGGAGGCCGGATATCGAAGACAGGGGATCGGGCAGGCCCTGATGGCGGAGTTGATCGCCGGAGGGCAGAAAGAGGGCATAGAAGCATTTACGCTGGAGGTTCGCGTCAGCAATGCTCCGGCGATTCATTTATATAAAAAATTTGGTTTTGTCTCAGAGGGTATCCGGCCCGGATTTTATGAAAAGCCGGCGGAGGATGCGGATATTATGTGGCTGAGACTGAAGGGACAGGAAGAGACGCGGGCCGACGGCGGCTGACAGGAAACGCCAACAATTACCACTTTACAGCCTTATTTTTTTTGATAAAATGAGGATTGAGGACGGGGATGTAACGGAAAACACAGCACGAAGAGTCCCGGAAAACAGCGGGTTACGGAAAGGCGTGAAGTCGGTATGCGGAAATACGAAGAAGGACAGAGCAGGGTATTGACACAGGTAGTGTGCAATAAATGCGGCAGACAGCTGAAGGTGGAAAACGGATATCTGAAGGAGGGGTGCTTCTTTGGGGATGCTGTTTTTGGATATTTCAGCCGCAGGGACGGAAGCGCTTGTCATTTTGACCTGTGTGAAGACTGCTTCGATGAGCTTCTGGCACAGTTTGCTGTGCCGGCAGAGGAAGAGGACAGCACGGAATTGCTGTAAATATGAGGGAAGCAGGAGAAGGATATGCTGGATGTGTGTTTGCTGGGAACCGGAGGAATGATGCCCCTGCCCTACAGGTGGCTTACCTCCCTGATGCTCCGCTATAATGGAAAAAGTATATTGATCGACTGCGGGGAAGGGACACAGATTGCTCTGAGAGAGAAGGGCTGGAGTCCCAAGCCGGTGGACATCATTTGTTTTACCCATTATCATGCCGATCATATCAGTGGGCTGCCCGGCATGCTTCTGACCATGGGCAATGCGGAACGGACGGAGCCGCTGCTGCTGATCGGACCAAAGGGGCTGGTGCGCACGGTAAACGCCCTGCGTATCATTGCCCCGGAGCTTCCTTTTGAGATCCGCTGTGTGGAGATCACGGAGAATGAACAAGAATTTTCTTTTGAAAGTTTTCGAATAAAGGCTTTCAAGGTGAGCCATAGTGTGGTATGCTATGGATATAGCATGATGGTTGACAGAGGAGGCCGCTTTGACAGGGAACGGGCGCTGGAGCAGCAGATTCCCATGAAGCTGTGGAGCCGGCTGCAGAAAGGTGAGACCATTGTGGAAAATAATGTTACGTACACTCCGGATATGGTTCTGGGGGCGCCCCGCAAGGGGCTGAAGGTCACCTACTGCACGGATTCCCGTCCTGTGGATTCCATTACGGACAATGCGGAGGGCTCCGATCTGCTGATATTGGAGGGAATGTACGGGGAGCCCGACAAGCTGGTCAAAGCCAGAGAAAATAAGCATATGACCATGTACGAGGCGGCCGGAATCGCCAGCAGGGCGGGGGTGCCGCAGCTATGGCTGACTCATTACAGTCCTTCGCTGCTCCATCCGGAAGAATACCTGGGGGAGGTACGGAAGATCTTTCCGGCAGCTGTGGCTGCCAAAGACGGCAGGACCGCGGAATTGAATTTCGACGGAGAATAGGAGGGCGTCTATGAAGAAATCCAAAGCAAAATCCCACGTAGGTATTGTTGTATTTCTCGTTGTGCTCGTTGCCTGTATAGTCGGGTGCTTTGCCTATCTGGCGAAAAAACCCGGCAAGGATGCCTCCAGTTCATCTCTGTCCACGGTGCAGACCGTTCTCAGCCGTGATCTGGAAGGAGATTATCCGCCCACTCCCAAAGAGGTGCTGAAGTATTTCACGGAGATCCAGAAGTGCTTTTATAATGAGAAATGTACGGAAGAGGAGATTGAACAGCTGGGAATGAAGGCCCGGGAGCTGTATGATGACGAGCTTCTTGCGGCGAATGAGACGGAGTTCTATCTGAGCCAGCTGAAGGCGGAGATCAGCACCTTTAAAAAGAATAACCGCAGGATCAACAGTGTGTCGGTGGCCTCCAGTGTAAATGTGGATTTTTTTGAGATGGACGGCAGGGAATGTGCCAAGCTGCAGTGTGCCTATTCTATTTTAAACGGCGGCAAGAGTGAGATTCTGCGCCAGGTTTATGTTCTGCGCAGGGATGAAAACCGGCGCTGGAAGATTTACGGGTGGGATCTGGCGGACAATGCGGCGCAGTAAAAAGAATTCTGTGCGCCCCGGGCGCGGAGGTATGGATTTGGAACAGCAGAATACGGAGGATGTCTTGATCCTGGCGATCGAGAGCTCCTGTGATGAGACAGCAGCTTCAGTGGTGAAAAACGGCAGGGAGGTGCTGTCGAATATTATATATTCACAGATTGCGCTGCACGAGCGCTTTGGCGGAGTGGTTCCCGAGATCGCTTCCAGAAAGCATATCGAAAAGATTAATCAGGTGATCCGGCAGGCACTGGAGGAAGCGGAGATGTCCCTGCAGGATATTACCGCCATTGCCGTTACCTATGGGCCCGGACTGGTGGGGGCGCTTCTGGTGGGGGTGGCGGAGGCCAAGGCCATCAGCTTTGCCGCGGGGATCCCCCTGGTGGGAGTGCACCATATCAGCGGCCACATCAGTGCCAATTACATAGAATATCCCGATCTGGAGCCGCCCTTTGTGTGTCTGGTGGCATCCGGGGGACATTCCCATCTGGTTTTGGTGAAGGATTACGGCGACTACCAGATCCTGGGAAGAACCCGGGATGATGCGGCGGGTGAAGCCTTTGACAAGGTGGCCCGGGCCATCGGTCTGGGGTATCCCGGAGGCCCCAAGATCGACAGACTGGCAAAGGAAGGCAACCCTGATGCGATTCCTTTTCCCAGGGCAAAAATAGCGGAGAACGAATATGATTTCAGCTTCAGTGGTTTGAAGTCCGCAGTGCTCAATTACCTGAACGGCTGCCGGATGAAGGGGGAGGAAATCTGTCAGGCAGATGTGGCAGCCTCCTTTCAAAAGGCTGTTATCGATGTACTGGTGGAGCATTCCCTTCATGCGTTGAGGGCATTTTCCTGTGATAAATTTGCCATCGCAGGAGGGGTAGCCTCCAATTCTTCGCTGCGGGAAGCGTTTCGGAAGGAATGTGAAAAGAATCATATCCGCTTTTACCATCCGTCGCCGGTGTACTGTACCGACAACGCGGCCATGATCGGCGCGGCAGGCTATTATGAATACATACGGGGAGTCCGTCATGGTTTTGACCTGAATGCTGTACCGGGATTGAAGCTCTGATTTTTTGACCGGATATTTTAACAATTGCGCAGATCTGCCCGGGGCGGCAGTCTGGCGGAGGAGCTATGGAAAAGCGGAAATGTAGCTGTACGGCCATCGTTTTGGCGGCGGGAAGCGGCAGAAGGATGAAAAGTGATACGGCGAAACAATATATGGAGCTGTGCGGCAGGCCGGTGGTCTGCCATTGTCTGCAGGTATTTCAGGACTCGCCGGTCATCGACCATATTATACTGGCCGTGGGGGCCGGAGAGGAAGCACGTGTCAGAGAGCAGATTGTGGACCGCTATGGTTTTTGCAAGGTAGAGGTGGTGCTGGAGGGCGGAGCGGAGCGTTATCTGTCAGTAAGCAGGGCTTTGTCTGCGGCGGAAGAAATGGGATTCGCCGGCGATGGCGGTTATCTCTTTATTCATGACGGAGCCAGGCCCTTTGTATCGAAAAAGATAATAGAGGATACCTATGAGGCGGCGGCGGCTTACGGAGCCTGCTGTGCGGCAGTTCCTGTGAAGGATACCATCAAGGCGGCGGACGGGAACGGCTTTGTGGAAAGGACGCTGGACCGCAGCAGACTGTTTTCCATACAGACACCTCAGGTATTTGCCGCACCGTTGATCCTGGAGGCTTACAGACTGCTGACTCTGCACCAGGAGGAGCTGGTCCGGGCCGGGGTGCATATTACGGATGATGCCATGGTGGTAGAGAGCATGCTGAAGCATCCGGTGAAGCTCGTAGAAGCTTCCGGCGGGAATATCAAGATTACCACTCCCGAGGACATGGAGCTGGCGGAATTTCTGGCATCGAGAATAGCGCGGTGTGAAAAGTAATCGACCTGCAAAAAAAACTTAAAAAAAGTGAAAAAAGTTGTTGACAGGGATTGGTCTTTTTGCTAAAATGATTTTTGCCGTTGAAACAGCGGTACGCTTGGAGAGATATCGAAGTGGTCATAACGAGGCGGTCTTGAAAACCGTTTGTCCGCAAGGGCGCGTGGGTTCGAATCCCACTCTCTCCGTTTTGGGGACACACGGGACGACCCCTTACAAAATAGATTAAATCAGATTCTACTTGCTTGGAGAAGTACCCAAGAGGTCGAAGGGACACCCCTGGAAAG
>CAJTVB010000003.1:0-113890 GCA_910579755.1 uncultured Acetatifactor sp.
TTACAGGTCCCCAAAGGGGAAGTGCCGGATATGGAAAAGGTACACTTATCCCACATCATAGCTAATCGACATTTATTGTATATGGATACAAAAGCCAGCAGCAGTTCCGAATGTAAGCCTCCCACGGCTGATGAATTACTAAATTATTACACAAAGGATCAGCTGCGGATGCATTTTATGAGTTTGGGTCTGTCTTCCAAAAGTGTAGGTTTTAAACCGCAGGTATTTATGAAAGATGAAGATCGGGTTGGCGTGGATATGGTTCTGAAAGACGGCAATTTAATAACCAATGTGTTTAACCGGCTCATCCGAACCTGCTTCTATGCTGTTCAGAATAATTGTGACGGAAAAATTCCCAAGGGCGAAGCAAGTGAACAAATAAGACTTATGACAGAGAAAACGGTTCTTAATTATGAGCGTTATATGTATAACCAGGAGTTTCATCGTATCTCTTATGTTTTAGATGACTTTATCCGGGGGGTAAACAAGCATTGGGTAAACAATGTAAAGATTGCAGATGCCACGAATAATGCGGAATTCAGAAAACAGCTTGTTATTGATTGTTTTTACGCCTGTAAGGTTATGGCAATATTAGTTCATCCAATCGCACCGGAAGGATGTGAAATGTTTAGAGAATATCTAAATTTGGGAGAAGAATTGTGGGATTGGAGTAATATATTTGAGCCGGTTTCTTTTTATATTGCAGACGTGGAAAATCATAAATTGAAGTATCTGGAACCAAGAGTGGATTTTTTTAAAAAGCATGATTGTCAACTGGTGGAAATGTAAACAGTCAATTACCCCACATATTCTTACTCAGATGATGGTACCCGTCCATGCTTCAGGGAACACTTTTGAATTTCCTTCAAATAAAATGTATTACAGCTTGACTTTACTATGGAATCCGTTACAATGAATTCGTAAAAAAGCCTAGAGCCAGATACGAAAACAAGGGCTTTTTCCAGCAAAAGAAGGGAGTCTGTCAAATGACCTTTGAAAAACTGAATGAAAAAAATGTAGATGATTATATTGCATTTTTAAAGACTGCGATGCAAGAAGAGCCTGATATGATGACTGCCGAAAAAGTCGATGAGCAAGGCATAAAAAGCAGAATTTCGGATCCTTTTTTCACCAAAACCACCTCTGTTCTTGCAAGGGAAAAGGGCAAAGTGGTAGGACGAATAGAGTATCATTTTTACGGCTGTATGCAGGATGGCTATCGGATGGCGTATGTAGACTGGGTCTACGTCCTGAAAGCGCACCGGCACAAAGGAATTGCGCAAATGCTTTTTGCGGAGCTTGAAAAAGATTGTAAAAAGCACAATATAGACCAGTATTATTTAATTCGCGCTACAAATGAAGCTGCGGACAGATTTTACAAAAATTTTCAGGATGCCGCGTTGAACGAAGCTCCTATCCTGCGAAAATACCTGAACGCATAGTCAGCTCTGCCAAAAAGGAGGGCCATGACAAATTCTTTCACCTTTTGCGCACCTGTGGAACCTCTCTGGCACGGAGGATATCATATTTCCCTAAAACTGAAAATATATAAAGGTGGACGCGTCATATTCGGGACCATATATTCCGAAAATCAAAACTACAAATATCAGACCATAATATACCAGCCAGCGAAACCAGATATTCTGCCGTGCCAATGTTCCCTTGAAATCCACATTTTGTTTTTTCTTATAGTCCACCAAAAGCAATACTGCCAGCCCCAGAAGCATCACAAAAAAGTTCTTTTCGGACAAAGCCATGGTTTGTATGCCCAACAGAGTGTCCGGATTGAAAAATGAAAAGAGCCCAATGTTATTGATACCGTGCCAAAGCATCCGCAAGGCTGTGGTAAAGCTTTCTGCCCGGAAAAAGAGCCATGTAAAATCCACAAGTCCAAAGGTGATAATGCCCTGAAGCAGACGATAGCTGCCACACTGTGTGCGAATATGCAGTCTCTGTTGCAACCGGGTGCGAACAGGAAGGGTCAGATCTCCCGCCGCTTGATATAGACCGTTGAGCGCTCCCCAGACCACAAAATTCCATCCGGCTCCATGCCAAAGACCGCTGACGGCAAAGGTAAGAAGAAGATTTCGATATTTCTTCCATTTACCGCAACGGTTTCCCCCCAGCGGAATATAGACATAATCCCGAAACCAGGTAGTCAGGGAAATATGCCAGCTGCGCCAGAAATCGCTTACCGTTGTGGCAAAATAGGGACTTTTAAAGTTTTTCGTTAACGTAAATCCCATCACCCTGGCGGCGCCTATGGCAATATCGGAATATCCTGCAAAGTCACAATAGATCTGAAACGCAAAAAGCATGGTCGCCAGAAGAATCTGCAGACCGGAATAGACATGGTAATTGCCGTACACATCATTGACTAAAATCGCAATGCGGTCCGCAATGACCAATTTTTGAAAAAAGCCCCAGCCCATCAAGAGAAGTCCGTCCTTTACCCGCTGAAAATCAAAGACATGGGGCTGGTAAATCTGATACATTAAATTTTTGCTGCGTTCAATGGGACCGGCCACCAGCTGTGGAAAAAAAGAAATAAACAGCGCATAGCGCAGCAAATTTTTCTCCGCCGGAATTTCTCTCCGATAGACATCGATGATATAGCCCAGCGCCTGAAAGGTATAAAAGGAGATTCCCACCGGCAAAAGCACATCGACTACCGGCACCTTCACGGAAACTCCCATAAGCGAAAAGAGCTTTTCTATGCTTTCCACAGTAAAAACATAATATTTAAAGAAAAATAAAATCCCCAGATTCAGCGCTGCACATCCGGCCAGGCACCATTTTTCAGCCCTTTGCGGATGCCTGGTAAACCACTTCCCGCATTTGGACAGGAGCAGCGCACTGCCCCAGGTTGTCACCGTTGACGCCAAAATCAAAAGAGCATACCTGGGATTCCAGCTCATATAGAAGAAGTAGCTGGCGCCCAACAGCCATAAGTATTTTACCCGCTGGGGAATGAAAAAGTATATCAATACAACAATTGGGAAAAAAATCAAAAAACTAACGGAATTAAACAGCATTACGACTCCCTCCGGTATATCAATCCGACATGTTTACACATTTCTGTAAATTCAAGCCTACTCTTTCACCTGCCCAAAAAGCGTCTCCATGACAAATTGGGTCACTTTTTCGGCGCCTATACCGTTCAGGTGGTGATATCCGTTAAACGCATCCTCAAAATCTCCGGCGCTTAGGCCGATTTCGTCGTAATGCAGGTTGCAGTCCAGATAATACACTCCTTCGCTCTCGGCAAGAGCAGAAACTTGTTTCATTTGACTGTCATAATTGATAGATCGGATGTACACATCATACATGGGAGCCATAACTACGTAAAAAGGAATCCCTTCCTTTTGACACAGCTGGGCCAGCTTGTGGAAATAGCGTTCATTGGCCTTTGAGATAACCCATTCAGAAGGATTATACTCTGCCTCGGCATAACGCTGAGCCGTCTCCTCCGACATAGAAGACTGACTGGGATGAAAGGGTGAAAAGTCCCTTATACCCCCCCCCCAAGTAAAAATTCAAATTGGAGCCAATGGTCGTTATATCCGCCCAGTTGCCATGACACCTGGCAATCGGAAGCAACGCATAACTCCAGTTTCGGCGCTCATACTGCTCCATCACAGCCTCCAGCTTCGTCAGACCAAAGCGCATCCCGTCGATATTGGATTCCTTCTTCCAGTCCCGGTCAGGGGTTTCGCCATACCGGTAGTTATCATTATTGTCCAGTGAAAAGGCCTCCAGAATCACAGCCTCCGGCTTTTGATAGTGCAATGCTTCTTTTACATTAAAATAGGCCTGCACCGTATTTTGAGAATTTGTGGACAGAAGATAGCTGCTCTTTCCCGTTGTCCGCAAAATAACGGCAGGATCAAAGGTAGAGTAGGCATGACTGCTGCCCACCACCAAAATCTGCGCCTCTCCATCCTTCAGCGCATAAAAACGGCGCCAGGTGCGGAAAATTCCGTTGGAAGGATACAAAAGCAAAACCGATATTCTCAAGCCAGCCAGAAGAAACAAAACAAACACAAGCCCCTTCAAAAAATATTTTCGTTTTTCCCCCCGGTTTTTTCTCAAAAGTGTCCCCCCCCCTTATCCTGACCAAACTGCTTTCTCTACTTCATCATCTCCAGCAGCACCTCTCTGGCTTTCTCCAGCTGATTGTCAGGATGATCTTCGCTTCCATAATAAGCCTCTCCGTCAAATGGACATTCTATGTCAGGCTCAATTCCGATGCCATGGATATTATTACCTTTGGGAGTAAAATAGGAGCTGATTGTGATCTTCACGGCTGACCCGTCCATGAAAGACAGAATCTGCTGTACAATGCCCTTACCAAAGGTAGTGGTACCCACAAGGGTACCGATGCCGTAATCCTTGATGGCTCCCGCCATGATCTCGGAAGCGCTGGCAGAATTTCCGTCTACCAGTACGGTCATGGGCACCTCCAGCTTTCTTTTGCCATCACAGGTGTATTCGGTCCGTTTTCCTTCCTTATTTTCTGTATATACGATCATGCCCTCCGGCAAAATCATTCTGCACATTTCCACCACGGCATTGACGCTTCCTCCCGGATTACCCCGTAGATCCAAAATCAGCCCCTTCATACCGGAACCTCTGGCAGTGGCCAGGGCATCGGCAAACTGATCGATGGAAACCTCATCAAACTCCGTGAGCTCAATATAGGCAATATCGTCCTCCAGCATAGTCAGCTTGACGGTTGGCGCTTCCACCTTTCGCCGGGTCAGCGTAAACTCCAGGTAATCTGTTTCACCCATTCGGACAATGGTAAGCGTCACCTGTGAGTTTTCCGGTCCCTTGATCAGCCCCACAGCCTCTGTAACCGACATGCCGTAGGTAGACACACCTTCCACCTCATAGATAATGTCATCCGTCCTTAGCCCCGCCTCCTGGGCCGGCGTTCCTTCAATGACTCCGCTGATTTTGGGAAGACTGGTGGCAGTGTCCAGCGTTACATAAGCGCCGATCCCATAATAAATCCCCTCCGTCTGCTGCAGAATCTCTTCCAGCTCTTCGGCAGAGTAATATTCCGAATAAGGGTCCTGCAGCGCCCACAAAAGTCCTCTGTACAATCCCTCCTGAAGCTCCTCATTGGATACCTCATGCAAATAAAAATACTGATGGATTGTATTCTCCAGACTCTGAAGCTTATTGATCAGCTCAGCATCAATGGCTGAGCCCTCATTCAGTCTCACCGAGGATCCGGCATTTCCTCTGGCTTCGAGAGATTCCTGGACGCCGATCCCAAATATGCAGATGGCAACCACCAAAAGCGCCCCCGCAATGCCCGTAATCATTCCCGCAAGAAACAGTCCCTTGCCGCTTCCTTTCTCGCTCTCCGGCTTTCGTGATGGCAATTCTTTGCTCATGTGGTCAAAATATGCCTGATTCTCATCCATACCGACTCCTCCTTCATCATTTTACCCCGCATCCGCCTCTTTAGACACCCCTGCATTCCCAAAATCTTTCCATCTGCTTCTTATTGGCTCAGATAATTCCATGGTGATACATATGATCCGTTCAGCCGCACGCTGAAGTGAAGATGCGGTCCTGTAGTACGACCTGTGCTCCCCACCGCAGCAATAGTCGTCCCCCTGGCAACTACATCATCCTTTGACACATAAAGGGCAGAAGCATGCATGTATATGGTATATAATCCACCTCCGTGATCTATCATCACATAATTACCCATGGTAGAGCTGTAATCCGCCGCCACCACAATCCCGTCATAAGCCGCATAAATAGCTGTCCCCGTAGGCGCCGCAAAGTCCACACCGTTATGAAACTGATTGATTCCCAGCGTGGGATGAATCCTGTCGCCGTATGGACTGGTTATCCTGGTATAAGTGGCCATGGGAAATTTAAAGACGCCGCCATCATAGGTCAGTACAACACCGCTGGAAGCCAGAATCCTCTGCTTTTCTTCCTCTATGGCGGCCTCCAGGGCGGCAATCATCTCCTCCTGGGCCTGTATTTCCTCCTCGTATTCCTGAATAGCCTGCTCCTTGGTGCTGATATCCGTCTCATATTTCACGATATCCTGGGTCTTCTGAGCAATCAACTCCTCCAGATTCTGCTGTTCCAGCTCAACGCCGGCCTTTGTCTCATCCAGAATCTCCTTTTCCAGCTCCAGCTGCCTCTTACACAGCTCCACATACTCCCTGGTTCTGATATAGTCCTGCCAGATCTGCTTGTCATAAGCCATCACTTTTTCCACGAAATCCGCTTTATTGAGAAAATCTCCAAAGCTGCTGGCCCCTGCCAGCATATCCATCAGCTGAGGGTCTCCTCTCTCGTATGTCATCCGAACGTGGATCATCATGGATATTTTCTGGCTTTCCTCTCTCTCTATTGCCGCCTCCAGCTGAGCCTCTGCCTCTGTGATCTCCGCCTCCTTGACCGTAATTCTCTGCAAAAGATCAGTAATCCTCTCCTCAATGATCGTCAGATTTTTGTCCAGCTCCATTACATAGTTTTTCAGATTTGTCCGCTGGGCCTCCAGCTCCTTCTTGATCCCCTGTATGTCGCTCAGACTGTTCTTAAGCGCTTCCTTTTCCTTCTCCGCCTGATCAATCTGCGCTTCCTTCTCTTTAATGCTGTCCGAAGTCACCGCTGCTGCCTTCTGCAACGGCACACTTAAGAAAATCGAAGCACACAGCACAGCGCAGACAGCGCGAAAAAATTGGTTTTTCCTCTTTCTCATAAAGCTCCTACTATTAAGGCTTGCCGCCAGACCCTGCACAGGCCTGCAGATCAGCAGCCCTATACATGCAGATGTTTTCTTACCGTGGTGATACTGCCCAGGAAACCGATCCCCACCCCCAGCAACAGAGATGCCGGTGCCAGAACGCCAAATACCTCATCCATAGACAGGAAATTCATGAAGTTGCTCAACACCTCAAATCTCTCTCCAATATATGCCAGCACCTGATTATACAGACTATAGAGCAGACCTAAAGGAACCGCCGCTCCCAAAAGTCCGATCAGCATACCCTCCAGCACAAAGGGCGCCCTGACAAAGAAATCCGTGGCCCCGATATATTTCATAATATTGATCTCCGCAGACCGTACGGAAATGCCCACCGCAATGGTATTGCCGATCAGAAAAACGCTGACCGCCAGCAGAACAATAATGACGCCCAGAGATACATAAGCAATCAACAGATTAACTCCGCTGAGGGTATCCGCCGTGAGCTCCGAATAGTTCACCTGGCGCACCTCCGGAATAGAATTCAGCCAGTTCACCAGAGCGCTCTGCATGGAAACATCGCTCAGATACACCTCATAAATATTGTCGCCGGCCAAAGGGTTCTCCGGAAATCCCTCCGCATAATATTCACCGTAAAAGTTGGTGGCAAAGTCCCTCCAAAGAACATCATCCGGAATAAATTTAACTTCGGACACCTCCACCCTGGCTGCAATCATCTGACCGATCTCCTCGATCCGCTCATCCGTGGGGATCTGCCCCTCCGTATGGCTTTCACAAAAGTCTCCTATAGGTCCCTCCTCACTGTGAAAAAACACCGTAACGGACACTCCCTCCTCGGCCTTCATTACCATGCTCTGAAAATTTGATACTATAGCGTAAAACAGCCCGAACAGAAAAAGACACACGGAGATCGTGGCGATAGATATCAGCGAATACCATTTGTTCCGAAAAATATTGGCGAAGCCCTGTCTGATGGTATAAAATAAAGTGCTAATCTTCATCGATGTATTCGCCTCCCTCCTCGTCGCTGACAATCACGCCCTTACGCATGGTGATTACACGCTTATGCATAGCATTGACGATCTCCCGGTTATGGGTTACCACCACCACAGTAGTGCCGCTCTCGTTTATTTCCTCCAAAAGCCCCATGATCTCCCAGGAATTTTTGGGATCCAGATTTCCGGTGGGCTCGTCTGCCAGCAATATAGAGGGCCTGTTCACCAGCGCTCTGGCCAGCGCCACCCGCTGCTGCTCTCCTCCTGACAGCTCCTTTGTCTTTGCCTTGTACTTTCCCGCCAGACCCACGGTAGCCAATATGGCAGGGACATTTCTCCTGATCTCCATGGCAGGAGTCTCCACAATCCGCTGGGCAAACGCCACATTCTCATACACATTTCTGTCATTGAGCAGACGGAAATCCTGAAAGACTACTCCCAGATTACGCCGAAACCGCGGCACCTGTCTGTGCTTCAGCTTTGCCAGATCGCTGCCCATCACATAAACCTCTCCGCTGGTAGCCGTAAGCTCTCTCAGCAGAAGCTTGATCAGGGTGGATTTTCCTGAGCCGCTGTCCCCTACGATAAAAACAAATTCTCCTTTTCCAATGCCCAGGGTGATGCCGTTCAGCGCCGGAGAACCGGTGGAATATACCTTTCTCACATTATCCAGATAGATAACGCCCTTTTCCTCTATCAGCTTCTCCCGCCTCTTCCTCAGCAGTTCCTTCTTTCCCATTCAAATTCCTCCCGCTCCGCACCGGCGGACCGTATCTCAAATAATTTAAAAATCCGTACTTTCCATATACTTCATATACTTTACCACCATCAACGCAATCTTGAATGTGATGGCATCCTCAAAAATCCGCAGATCCAGCCCCGTGCTCTTCTGCAGCTTGTCAAGGCGGTACACCAGGGTATTCCTATGTATGAACAGCTGCCTGGAGGTCTCCGACACATTCAGACTGTTCTCAAAAAATTTATAGATGGTGGTCAGCGTCTCCTCGTCAAACTCATCGGGACTCTTTCCTCCGAAAATTTCCCGGATAAACATCCGGCAGAGGGGTATGGGCAGCTGGTAGATCAGACGGCCTATCCCCAGCTCACTGTAGGCAATAATCTCCCTCTCGTCAAAAAATATTTTCCCCACATCCAGAGCCATCTTCGCTTCCTTATAGGAGCGGCTTACCTCTTTGATCTCCTGCACCACGGTTCCGTACGCAATCCGCACAGACTCAATCCCTTCCTTCTGAAGGCAGGCCTCCAGAGACCTGGCCGCCTTATCCACCTCTTTATAGGCATCCCCGTCGGACAGCTCCTTCACAACAATCACATTATTTTCATCAACCGCTGTAATAAAGTCCTTGCTGTTGGCTCCTAAGTGTGTCCTGGCCAGCTCCAGGGCATTATTGTCCCGTCCGTTTCCCGACTCAACAATCATCACCACCCGCGGCACATCCGTCTGAATATGAAGCTTTTTGGAGCGGCTGTAAATATCTACCAGAAGCAGGTTGTCCAGCAGCAGATTTTTGATAAAATTATCCTTGTCAAAGCGTTCTTTGTAGGCGACCAGCAGATTCTGGATCTGGAAAGCCGCCATCTTGCCGATCATATATACATCCTCACCGGCGCCTCCGGCCACCAGCACATATTCCAGCTGTTGTTCATCAAAAATTTTAAAGAACTGATATCCCTGTACCTCCTGGGAATCCGCAGGCGAGGCAGCAAAATCCATGGCAGCCCTGGAGCTGCTGCTCATATCCGTGGTAAAGGCCACCTCTTTTCCGTCTACATCCATAACACAAAGTTCTACCCGCGCAATACTCTTCATTCCATCAATCGTATTCTGCAAAACCTGATTTGATATCATATAGCCCCGCTCCTCTGTTATGATGATTTTTCTGAATTTCCATATTCCAAATGCATACCACACATTACAAATGTACAGAAAAAAAAACAAAAAATCAAGCTTTTTTTATGAAAAAATGACAAAAGCCGCCTTGGGGCTATCCGCCAGGCAGCTTTCGAATCCTTCCCACACTATACGCGCATATCAAAATTAGCACCGATATTAGGGTTCACACTCTGCTCCATTGCCGCAGAATCGATCATCTGTATCAATCCGGCACCCAGCGCTTCATTTGTGTCCATCGCTTTGTCCAGCACTGCCATTCCCACCTGAGACTGCAGCCTGCCTTGTGCCATTGCTGCGGATACACCTGCAATATCCATGTTCACACCCCCTGCCCCGGCATCCCCTTTAAAGAGCCGCCTTTCAAAATCATAAACCTAGTTTACCACATTAATCAATGTATTTCCAGTTCCACATGCATATTTCCAAATTTTTGTGTAACAGTTCAGCCATGCAGCAATAATCATCCTTTCCTGCGGATGGACTTGGGCGTGATCTCGATCCGCCCCTGCTTCAGAAGCCTTCCCACCGCCCTTTTAAACTCGTTTTTGCTCATACCGGTCTCGTACCGGATCACCTCCGGGGCAGCCTTATCGGTAAAGGGCAGCGCTCCCTCGTAGCTGTCCAAAAGCTCCAGGAGCTTCTCCGCATCCTTGTCCATCTGCAGATAAGCCTTATCCCGGATACTCAAAGTCAGCCTGCCGTCCTCAAGAACCTGTACAACCCGGGCCTCCACATCCATTCCCGGCTCCGCTTCCCCGTACAGCTCCCTTTTGGGGATCAGAGCGGAATATTGGTTATCCACCGCCACAAAGGCCCCGAAATTATCGCTGATCTCATAGACTCTTCCCACCACTTTGTCACCGGGATTATACGGACTGTCCGTTCGAAGGTTGCGGTACACGTTCATGGTGGCGCAAAGCCTCATGCTCTTGTCAATATACAGGGACACAAGCACCTGATCTCCCTGCTGGACTCGCCCCCTTTGTTCCCGGAAGGGAAGAAGCAGATCCTTTTCCAGTCCCCAGTCCAGAAAGGCACCGTACTTTCCCGTCTGTGCCACCGTAAGCAGCGCTGCCTTTCCCATTTCCAGCTTGGGCTCTCTGACCGTGGCGATCATGCGGTCCTGGGAATCCCGGTAGACAAAAACCTCCAGCCGGTCTCCCAAAGCACTTCCCGCCGGAACCTGCTTAGCCGGGAGCAGCACCCTCTCCTGGTCCTCCTCTCCGGGAACGGCCAGATACACTCCGAAATCCACCGTCTTTACAATGACAAGCTCCTGTCTTTCACCCAGTCGTATCATTTATATACCCCCTGCGCGATGAAGCACGCACGACTATTTACTCTTCCATCCTGACAAATTCTACCGCGGCATAGATTCCTCCTGCCCCGTCCGTTAATGCCACAATTCTCTTCTGTCCGTCTGCCGCCGCATACGGAATCAGAACGTCATCCAGAAATGCCTGCTTCTTATATTCGGCCCGAACCTGGCCGATCACAAAGCCCTCGGGCAGATAATCCATGGCGATATCAATAAACTGCTGATTATTCACATGATGGTTCATGTCCAGATGATGTGCACGGACCGGCACGCCTTCCTGGCTTGTGCCATTTTCCGGAATACTGATCTTTCTGGGCGCATACTCCATGTCAAGCCGGGGCTCCAGCCGATACTTCTCTGTCATGTATTCCGGCACTGCCCTGGGCTTCCCCGACTGGGTATCCAACAGACTCCACAGAGAATTTGCCCTGGCCAGATACCTGCCCTCCCCGTCCAAAAGACAAAAATTTCTGTATCCCAAAAAACCCTTCATGTCATAAGGATGCGTACATGCGGTAACCTTTTCGCACAGAGACGGATATCTCTCTACCACAATCTGCCATGCGGACAATACCCACACCAGATGTCTCTCCCGGAGATACTCCACCCCCACTCCCAGCTCCTCTGCCTGAAAGGTGGAGCAGTCCTGAAAATAGTTGATAAGGGAAGCCATAGTCAGCTTCCCTCCGCTGTCTGTCTCACTATACCGGACTCTGCTGTCAAATGTATACATTTTATTCCTATACCCTCTTGCGCATCAATTCAAAATTTTGCCCGCCTGAAGCTGCTACGTGAAAAACAGCTGTACAAGAATCATACCGATCCAGAACACACAATAAATAATCATGCCCAGATTCAAAAAAAACGTGCGGAATTTCTTCCCCTGAGGAATGACTATCGTTCCCGGATTCAAGGCAAACCTCTTTTGTATCAGAAAAACAATAAGCAGAACGCCGGCGGCGATTACGCATCCAAAGATAAAGATACAAAGCAGCAAATATCCGATCCAGCCCGCCAGATGCTCCGTCATATAGGGTATCAGACGATCCATGTCCATTCCCCGGGATACAATCTCCATATATTCATTCAGGTTTATGGCCTTGAGCAGCTGAGAGGAAACCACACCTCCCATAAAATTAACCGCCATATGAATAGCAATGGTTATCTTGAGTTTTCCGGTCTTCACATAAAGAAATGCCAGAAATACCCCCATGGCAAAGGCATAAATAAACTGATTCAGGTTTCCGTGGAACAAGCCGAACATGAGCCCTGACAGCAGCACTGCCACACCCTGCCCGTAGCGGACGGTCCGATCCACGATCAACTTTCGGAAAATGTATTCTTCCATAACCGGAGCGCATATTACCATAAAGATAAATACCACCACTATATTGGTGGATGTGGCAATTTCCGCCACCAGGTTCTGTACCTCGCTGCCCTTCAGGGTACCAATAACAGTGGTTATCATAGTTCCCAGAAAGTTCATGGCATACATAATCCCAAAGGTCATGATCAGCGCCACAATAAACTGCCCCGGTCTCATTTCATGCTTTTCCACCGTCTCCGCAGGCAGGCGCCTGACCAGCAAAATCAGTACGGGCATACCCACCAGATACATGGGAAGCATACTGACCAGCAGACTTATATTGGGATCATACAGCCATTCAGGCTTCAGCAGCCCTACAAGAACCCCCACCCCCAGCTGTACGGCATAGATCACAATCGTACCTATGATAAACATCCCGCCCAGCTTCGAAAAATGTTTTCTGGACATCTTCAGTTCTTCCATGTCCTCATCCTCCCGCCTGTATGCATTATATATCAGCTTATCACAGGTTTGGGATTTTGTATAGTAAGAGATTGCAAAGATTCTCACGTTTCCCCTCATTCCAGGGCCCGCAGCCTCAGCTGTTCCTCCGTGACGGCATAGGCCTCCCAGCCCAAAGTATCCCGGGGAGGAGGATCCGGAAGCCTCATTCCCCGCCGGTTCAGAACAGCCTCCGCCACTGTTTCCATCAGCCTGGGATTTTTTACCAGAATCGGGCCTGTCAGCTCGGATGCAAATACATTACCCTGGTGGAAGCCCTCAGGCCCGCCCTCTTTTTCATTGCCCCACCCCAGCTTTAAGCGTGTAAGCAAAGGGGTCTCCACACCGCGGATTAAGCTGCTCTTATTCATAAATCCCACCACTGCCTCGGGATAAAGCTCCGTATAACCGTATACGTCCCCTGTCATATCGCTTTCCATGTGTTCCGTAACAAAATCCGCCAGTCCCATGCCCGGATAGGCGCTGCCGTCCGGCTCCCGGATCTCTCTGCCTAGCAGCTCCATGGCCGTTCCGGCAAAAAGCATAGCGGTCCCGTCCTGGGCGCAGCTTTTCAAATCAGTTTCATAGCGGGCCAGGTCTTCCATGGCCGCCCGGGCGCTGCGTTCTGTGCCGGCTCCCATAAAAATGAAATCCGGCTCCTCTGCCCCGGAAAAAAGAGGCTCTCCGTCCCCAGGCAAAAGTCTTCTCACCGTTACGGCGCAGCCCATATTCTCCAGATACCGCCGCAAAACCTTGACATTGGCATGACTGCCATAGAGATTCATCAAATCCGGATAAAAATGTACAATTCGTATTTCCATATCTTTCAATGCCTTTCTACCTGCGCCAATAACTTATCCCGGTCCGAAAAGCAGGTAACCGCATATACATCCTCGCTCCCCCGGGTTCCGATTCCTGCCACCGCCCTGCAGATATCCGGCTGTACGGACCAGTTGTGCAGGTCCGTAAAGGAAAAGCATTCGGCCAGATCCTTGCAGTATCGTCCGGAAAGGATAATTTTTTTCACATGCAGCTGGTTCAGCTGATCAAAATCAATATCCCACAGCCAGCTGGTCTCACAGGTAAAATATTTTCGGCTTACGGCATCCACTATGATCAGAACCACACAGTCCCTCTCGGAAGAAGCGATATAATGCAGATTCGTGTCATATGCGATACTGTTTTCATGCTTGCTGGTAAGCAGCATGCCCCGATGGCTGCCCAGAGTAAAGGGCTGTACCCGTCCGTTTTTCAGCCGATGGCAGCTAAGAATCGATGCGGCAGCCTCCCCCGGAATTCCGGCGTTGCAGCAGACCGCCCAGGCGGTCAGAGCATTATAGCCATGATAAATGCTGCGCAGGCTCAGCCGGATCCGGACCCCGCTTCCTGTAGTCAAATATCCGTTTTCCAGATCTACAGACGCCCCCAGGTAATCCGGTCTGGGTCTGGCATGACCGCATCTGGGACAGCGGTAGCTGCCGATATGGTTGTAATTCACATAATCATATTCCATGGGTCCCTTGCACACAGGGCAATATGCGCCGTCATGATAAGCCCCCGTGGGATGGTCCGCGGACACGGAGCATTTCTCCACTCCAAACCACTTTACCTTCCCCCGCCCTCTTGCCAGACAGCTGGAAAGGGGATCATCGGCGTTCAGCATCAGCTCCGTCTGAGGCCGGACGGCAGACAGAATATTTTCATAAACCTTTTCCGGATGCCTGTTGCGGGTAAGCTGGTCCCTGCAGAGATTCGTCACCACCAGCTGGGTGGGACAGAGATATTTGAATATCTTTGCAGCATAGCGCTCATCCACCTCGATCAGAAATACATCCCCTTTTACCCTCCCCCCAAGGGAAGCATGGGACAGGGCCAGCGTAACGATTCCCTCGATCTGATTGGCGCCCTCCTGGTTCCAGACTACCTTTATTCCCCGGCCCTTCAAGACAGCCGCAATCATTTCCACTGTCGAGGTTTTTCCGTTGGAGCCGGTGACGGCAATGATCCGATCAGGCAGCTCTATCCTTCCCAGAATATCTCTGCAAATCCCAAGCGCCGCCTTTCCCGGCAGAGAACTTCCTCTGCCTGTCAGCTTTCCCATAAAATGCAATATTTTACACAAAATGATCGCAAAAATTTTTTTCAAAGAAATACACCTCCTGTTCGGTCACACATCCTTTCTGATGGTATCCTAAACAGTCGGTGTATCATAAATGTATATTTTCTTTTAACACTTCCTTTGGGCAGTTTTACTGAAAATGACTGATCTCCTTAATCAGAAATTCATTCCCTCTTTGCAGATATGTGTTCTCACTGCCACAGTGAGGACAGCTTTTGGCATACTGCACCGTGGGATACTCCTGCCCGCAATCCTGGCAGAAGGAGACTGCGTCAATCTGCTCGATTATAAGCTCCGCCTCCTCCAGCACAGGCTCCTTCTTTCTTGCCCAGTTCCAGCAGTCAATCAGGTATTCATGGATGATTCCCGACACCTCTCCGATCTGCAGGGTCACGGAGGCTACCTTTTCCACCTGGTTCTCCTCCGCCACCTGACAAACGTCACGGACAACATAAAAAACCACACCTATTTCATGCATTTTAATACTCCTCGCTCGGCGGCAAAACCGGCTCCACAGTGTCTTCCTTTTACGCTTTGTCCTTTTTATGGGTTACAATCTTCACCGCACGCTTCAGCTGATAAGGAATGATCTGTTTAAATTTGTCCTCCGCGGTAACCATATTGGTACACTCCGGACGATCCCTGTGCAGCGTGATGGCGTCAAACTGGCACTTGGTGGTACATACGCCGCAGCCGATGCACTTATTCTCATCCACTATGGTGGCGCCGCAGCCCAGACAGCGGGCAGTTTCCTTTCTCACCTGCTCCTCCGTCAGAGTCAGATGCGCATCCCGGAAGGACTTCTCCGGCACGGCAGGATCCAGTCCTTCTCTCTGGCGGGAAGAATGATCATAGCTTTCCACGGAAATATTGTCCTTGTCCAGCTCATTAAACTCCCAGGTATTGCGCCCGATGGTCATATGGCCGTTATGTACATAGCGGTGGAGAGATTCCGCCGCGTGATGTCCTGCCGCTATGGCGTCTATGGCAAACTTCGGCCCGGTATATACGTCGCCGCCCACGAAGATGTCCGGCTGTCCGGTCTGGAAGGTGAGAGGATCTGCCACAATGGCAGGGCCCTTAAACTCTACCTTTTCTCCCTCCAGGAGGCTCCCCCACAGGGTTCTCTGGCCGATGGCAAAGATCACCCTGCCGCATTCTATCGTCATGGTCTCCTTCTCGTCATAGACAGGCGCAAATTTACCCTCTCCGTTGAACACGGAAACACATTTTTTGAATACGATGCCAGTAACCTTTCCGTCCTCTGTGAGCACCTTCATGGGGCCCCAGCCGCATTTTACACTCACGCCGTCCTCTGCCGCTTCCCGCAGCTCCTCCGCCGACGCGGGCATCTCCTTCTCGGACTCCAGACTTACCTGCAGCACCTCCAGGGCGCCGCTTCTGGCACTGACCCGGGCCGCATCCACAGCCACATTTCCGCCGCCCACAACCACAACCTTTCCTGTGTAGGAGGTATTTCCCGTGTTTGCCTCATGGAGATAATCGATGGCAGTCATGGTTCCCTCCGCCTGATCTCCCTCTACACCGGGAAGCCGTCCGGCGCTGCATCCGATGGCAATGTAAAAGGCCTTGTACCCCTGTGCACGAAGCTCCTTTATAGTAATATCCTTTCCCACCTCTACACCGGTGCGGATCTCCACGCCCATTTCCCTCATTACATCGATCTCCGCCTGGATCACATCCTTCTCCAGCTTATAGGAAGGGATTCCGTAGTGCAGCATTCCTCCCGGCATTTCATTCTTTTCAAATACAGTAGGGCGATATCCCTTTTCCGCCAGATAAAAGGCCGCGCTTAAGCCCGCGGGACCTCCGCCGATAATTGCGAGCTTTTCCGGGAAATGATCCATATGAATGCTGGCAGGGATCACCACCGGAGGAATATATCTGGTCTCCGCCTTCAGATCCTGTTCCGCAATAAATTTCTTCACTGCGTCGATGGCCACCGCCTCGTCGATGGTTCCTCTGGTACAGGCCTCCTCACAGCGCCGGTTACAGATTCGTCCGCATACCGCAGGGAAAGGATTCTGCTTTTTGATCAGGGCAAGCGCCTCCTGATATTTTCCCTGAGAAGCCTTCTTCAGATATCCCTGGACCGCAATATGAGCCGGACAGGCGGTCTTACAGGGAGATGTTCCCGTCTTATGACTGTTGATCCGGTTGTTGTCACGATAGTCGGGATCCCACTTATCTTCGCCCCATTTTACCTCATCCGGAAGCTCCTGCTTGGGATACTGAACCTGGCCTCCGTCCTTGGTGCAAAGCTTCTGGCCCAGTCTGACAGCTCCCGCAGGACAATACTCCACGCAGCGGCCGCAGGCCACACACTTTTCCTTGTCCACATGAGCCACATATGCGGACCGGGACATGTTCGGCGTATTAAACAGCTGGGAAGTCCGAAGGGCATTACAGATGTTCACATTACAGTTGCAGATGCCGAATATCTTGTTTTCTCCGTCTATATTGGTGATCTGATGCACGAAGCCATTTTCCTCCGCTCTCTGCAGAATAGCCATGGCCTCCTCGTAGGTGATATCATGTCCCTTGCCTGTCTCCCGGCAATAATCGGCAAAGTCTCCTACGCCGATACACCAGCCGTAATCGTCGTCCGCAACGCCCTCGCCCAGAACCTTTCTGGATGCCCGGCAGGAACAGCGCCCCACGCCGATATGTCCTTCATATTTTTTCAGCCAATAAGAAATGTGCTCCAGGTCCACCGACTGGTTCTCCATGGAGATGGCCTTTTCCACCGGAATTACATGCATGCCGATACCGGCACCTCCCGGAGGCACCATCTGGGTGATTCCTGCCAGAGGAATAAAGGTCATACGCTCGAAGAAGGATGCCACATCCGGGTGATCCCGCAGCCTGGGATTGCTGCCGTCGGGAAGCTCCTCCATGTTAAAGAGCTCCGCAGAACCCGGCACAAACATGGGCAGAATATATCTGCGCTCCGTCTGCTCCTTTGTACGCCCGTTATGATCATAATGGTAGCCGTAATCGTACTCCAGCAGACCTATATAGCTCATCTCATCCAGAAGCTTCTGGAACTTTTCTTCCCCGGCCTTGTCGATCTTATTCAGCCTGCACATCTCGGCAAAGGTATAGGGCGTCCTCTTTTTCATGGCCAGGCCCACCTCTGCCATCTCTTCGGTGATGATCTCCGCAAGTCCCCAGTATTCCGGATCCTCCACCTTCACTCCGCCGATCATATGGGCGGCCACATCGGTGATCTTTTTGCCCAGCGCAATGATCTTTTTGCTGGGCTCTTTGTCATGCTTGTGATTCGCCGGCCATCTGTTGTACTGCTCCATGTCAAATGCCATATCGTTCCCTCCTGTACTTTTTTAATATTGTAATAATTTCATTTCTGAAAATGAAGCTCCCTTAGCCCCTCCACCTCATCGCAGATCCTCTGCAGGCCGCAGGAGGTACAATCCATAATCCCGCCTGCCATAATATGGTCGATGGTCCTGGTAATTTCCTCCGCTTCTCCGGCACAGTCCGCCAACGCTTTATAGTCAAATCCCGGCGTCTTATAGGCGTCGTGCCCTTGCTCCTCCAGCGTCACATAATAAATGTGCACCGCCTTCACGGACGCATTTTTGTGAAAGGCGGATATCATTCGGTTTCCTGTTTTGGTAAAGTCCAGTCCCTCTGCCAGCGCTTCCTTCCCCACCCGAACGCTTTCTCTGTGCCGGGTGGAAGATATGCGCATCATAAAACCTTTAGGATAGAAGTGATATCTGGTATACTCCAGCGCCCGGACCGCCTGGTATAATGCCTGGCCCTCTCCCAAAGCCGCCATGTCTGCCCGGACCAGAGCAATCCGTCCGTAGGGGACGTCCTCCCGGATCCGGGGCAGGTCTCTTCCCAATAAGGTGATTCCATCCGCCGAAACCAGTCTTTCGTCAGCCGTAATCATCGTGCATCCAATAGCGGGAAGGCCTTCTCCCCCCAGCTCATAGGCCATATCACTTCTCAGAATCATGCTTCGGTCCGACACCTCCGGCCAATGGGTTTCCCCCACAGGTAGCCGCAGGCCCTCCCGGGCCCCCAGAACAGCCAGTATTTTTTCAATGACCTGGTCATACAGCTTCATCTGGATCATAAATGCTTATCCCTGTCTATCTTATCATAATGCTTTTCAAATATGGGCGCAAGCATTGCCGTCAATTTCATATCAAGATTAAAGAAATAGACCAGAAAAGACAGCACAAACAGACATGCAATAACAATCGCCGCAATACATATTACCTGTATAAATACGGACATTCTGCTCCCTCCTATCCCGCCAGCCCTTTTTGTCTGGCATATTCCGCGGCGCCCAGCGCCCCCATCAGCTGTGGGTCGATGGGAAGCTCAATGACCTTCAGCTTCAGAACCTGCTCAATGGCCGCCTTCAGGCCCTCGTTTTTCGCACATCCTCCGGTCAGCGCCACGTTATCCACAGCCCCCGCATTTTTGGACATAACAAAGCACCTTTTTGCCACGGATAGTTCAATGCCGGCGGCAATCTCGTCCATAGGCTTGCCCTCTCCCACCAGCGATATCACCTCGGACTCCGCAAATACCGTGCACTGGGACGTAATGGGAATCACATTTTTTGCCTTCAGAGATAGCCTGGAAAATTCCGTCAGATCCATCTCAAAGGCTCTGGCCATGGCCTCGAAAAAACGGCCTGTTCCCGCGGCACATTTGTCATTCATGGCAAAATTCAGCACGGTTCCGTCCTGATCCACGGAAATCCCCTTCACGTCCTGCCCTCCGATGTCGATAATCGCCCGGACCTTTGGATCTGCCACGTGAACTCCCATGGCATGACAGCTGATCTCGGAAATGTTCTCATCCGCAAAGGGCACCTTGTTCCTTCCGTAGCCCGTTCCCACCAAATATGCCAGTTCCTCTGGGCTGTTCAGCTCCGGAACCTGATCCACTGCCTGCTTTAAGGCATCCTCCGCACTGAGCACGGAGTTGATCCTGCTCCGAAGAGTGACATTTGCCGCCATTTTTCCGTTTTCGTCAATAATCACACATTTTGTATAGGTACTTCCGGAATCACATCCGCCGTAATATCTCATTTTCCTGTCCCTCCTTGTCAAGTCTTCCGACTTTATCCGCCTTCGGCAGGCGCTGATCTCAAAATTCCCGGGCCCCTGGGGCTCTCCTTTTTTACGGATATGCCGCCTGACCGGATGCAGGCATTTCTTACCAGGAATGCTCGTCCGTAAGCACCTCCAGCGTGGGGTCCAGCGGTTCCTCCCTGAAAACCGTCCTCATATAGCGGTTTACCTGATCCCGGATTCCCTGTCGGGAAATCACCCTGGGATCGAACAGATCATGGTCCACCCATATCAAATGAATCCCCTTCTCCCTGGCCTTCTCCTCAAACTGGCCGTGCATGCCGTCCAGCGCCTTGCAGCTGATATGCTCCCACAGAATTACTGTATCCGCGCGAAATTCCTCGCAGAACTCCCACAGCTCATCCAGCAGCACCTTATAGCCGCCATGGGTCCTGTTCCGCATAATCATGTTCTCGGTGAGCCACGCCATGTCGTAAATGGCCTGTTCCCTGTCATCCTCCGAAATCATCTTTGTGGACACCATGGAAAGCATATCCGTAAGAGGCAGAATCCCCCAGCAGTTCTGCAGCCAGATCAGGAAATCAAAATAGAAGTGAGACTGCACTCCCCATATAATGGCTCTGTGGCGGTACTCCTTCACCACCATGTTCTTATTTTTGTACGCTTTTTCCGCAATGGCGGAAATCTTCCGGTCAGCCTCCACAAATTCCGGAACCTTACCGCAGATTGCCATATAATTGGTCTCGGTATAGAGCGCAAGATTGGAGCCGAACACCTGGGGATAATCGGTTTTGTTCATCTCCAGCCATTCCATTCGGTGGCGGGTGGATTCGTTGACCCGCTTTGCACATTCAAAATAATAGTCCCAATCCCACTTTTCGCCGGTGTGCTCTTCGATAAAGCGAATGGCGTTTCGGATCTCCTGGGCCGCATACTCCTGCACATCCTCCTGCCGGTGGCGCAGAGGCGCCGCAAGCTGGAAGCAGGGAACTTTGTCCTCCAGCTCCAGACGCTTGGAGATCACGCCGTTTCCCATCAGGGAACCGTCGCAGGTAGTATTGCATTGAATGGCGCAGGCGCCCAGAACCGGAAAATCGTCGTCGATGGATACCCCCGCCTCCGCCTCCGGCATGGGACACACATCCCCCGGAAGCCCGAATTCCTGGGCAACATCTATGTAATGACAGGCCGCATACTGATTCAAAAGAACAGATACATACACCGCCGGCGTCTCCCGGCTTAAGCCCTTCAGCGTGGGAAATCCCATCATCACCGCCGTCATTTCATTCTCGTCCATCAGGACTACCTTTTTGGAGAACTCTTCATCATTCCCGATCTTCCTGTCTCCCCGGAATAAATTGTCCAGAAGCTTGGCAATATCCTCCATCACCAGATCAAACTCCGTGTGGGCGATCCGCAGCTGAGGCCCCCTAAGCCCCTGGGTATGCCGGTCCACCATCATAGGCGCCGCCAGATAATTGGCCATCCAGCGATAGCGGAAAAAGGCCTTGATATTTCTGGGCTTTACAATGAACTTTGTCAAAATGCCCATAATATGCAGCCATCTCACATAGTCGTACAGAGTGTCCCGCACACCCCTCCATTCCCGTCGTCTCCTTACCTTTCCCATGGTATACAGGCTTCCCAGCTTCTCACTTCCCACTTTTTTCCCCACTATCTGCCTCCTCCCTGGAGCTTTTTCAGTTCCACGCTTTCTACAAAGGCCTGAACCCGTGTCCGCAGCTGACCGGAATTACCCACCGCATAAGGACGATCCACAGACAGCACAGGATAATGATATTCCTCCCGCAGAACCTGTGTGCCCACCATGCGCTCGTAAGCCCAGGGATCGCAGAACTTCATCTGCTCATAGATGATGCCGTCCGCATGGTATTCCCCGGCCAGCCGGGCCACATAGCTTCTTCTCTCCTGAATCTTTGCCTGATTCATATATCGGGCGCACTGCCCCCGGTACATATATTGGCGGCAGATCTGAGTCAGTGCGTCTTCCTCCTGTGTCAGGCCAATCTCCTCCCGCCCGGGAAAGGATCCATAGCAGAAACGATCCGCGCATACATAAGCCCCGCATTCTTCTATCAGCCTTATCAGATCCACATCGTCCACCTCGGAGCCTGCCAACAGCACCCTGATACGCCAGGGATTTTTTGCATCCGGCTTTCTGTTTTTCAGCTCCTCCAGCGTCTCCTCCAGCCTCTGGACCAGCAGATCCTTTGGCGCAGTATAGGTTGCCAGGGTAAGAATGTGGAATTCATAGCCGGTGATCCTGGGATTTTCCTCCCTGCGGTATTCTCCGATCTGTCGGATCAGCCTGCAGACTCTGTTATGCTCCTCCACCGCGCTGCGGATTGCCCCATCCGATACGTCGATGCCAAGCCTTTCCGCCAGCGGCTTCAGGATATGGTTCCTGCACTGAAGCACATAGAGCTTCAGCCCATTATCATCAGCCTTCATGGGAATTTCCATATATTCATAAAAAAAGGCTTCCTTTTGCATGGTCTTTAACAGCTCCATGTTCTCCACGCAACGGTTCAGCATGGAGCAGCCGTCCGGAGCGATCATACAGTCTGCAAAATTGTAGCCGCCCTCCATGGCGCGCTCCAGCAGCGCCTTGGTATACTCGCACAGAAAGCTGGTCAGATAATAGCCCGCCATCTCCGTGGTGCCGGTTCGGGGGGCACGAAAGCGAACGGCAAATACTCCCGGCAGGTTCAAAAGCGGCTCGGGAATATTCTCGCAGACCGTGGCAACGCATCTGCGTCCCTGCGCCTGGGCCTGCCGCACCAGATCATTATGTGCATCCTCCAGCAGCTTTTCAAAAAAATACAAATGCTTCAAATCCTTCATTGATTTCCCCCTTCTCCGATGATCTCCAGCTTTTCCAGGGCTTCTCTTACCCCTATGACCATACAAGAATTCTCCGGCAGATAAAAAACATTTTCCCCCTTCAGGTCAAATTCGGCCAGCGAGGCGTCCGAAAGAATACTTGCCAGCACGGGAATGCCCCCTGTATCTATAAATTCTGTCACATCCAGCGAGGGAAGCCGATTCAGTATCGCTCCTGCCTGCCGGTACATAACCAGCTCATCCGCCACGGCCCGTATGGTTTGAATCACCTGGGTTCCCTTTTTGCTGGAATCAGTCACCAGAATCAGGTGGGTGACCTTTTCCATGACCCGTCTGTTAATCTGCTCGATGCCGGCCTCCCCGTCGATGACTACATAATCAAAGTTCTCCGCCAATATACTGATTACTTCCTTCAGATATGCATTGACCTTGCAGTAGCAGCCAGCCGACTCCGGACGGCCAATGGCAATAAAGCTGAAACCTTCTGCCTCCACAAGGGCGTCGAAGATCTGATACCGGGCCTCGCTCAATAGCTCCACCGCCGTTTTGGTATCCCCCTCCTCCGCAGCCTCCACCACGCTCCTGCGAATATCGTCCACCGTAGTTCCCACTTCAATGCCCAATGCGGTGGATAATCCCACCGCCGGATCCGCGTCGATGGCCAGGATGCGCTTATGAGGACAGGCCTGCGTCAGCAGACGAACCATTGTGGCGGCAACCGAGGTTTTCCCCACCCCGCCTTTTCCCGCCACTGCCAGGATCTTTGCTTTTTCACCCTCCATAAATTTCCCCCTTCATCCTGCGTTCCAGTCCTTTACCTGCTTCACAATCCAGTCCGCCAGCTCCTCCATTCCCTCTCCGGTTCTGGCGGAAATATAAATAATATGAATATCCGGGTTCCTCTGCCGGGCATATTTTTCCACCTTATTTTTGTCAAAATCAAAATAGGGCAGTACATCCGTCTTGCTCACTGCCAGCAAATCGCATTTTTCGTACATCAATGGATACTTCAGCGGCTTATCGTCTCCCTCTGGAACCGACAAAAGCGTCATGTTTTTTACCGCTCCTGTGTCAAATTCCGCAGGACAGACCAGATTTCCCACGTTCTCCAGCACGATCAGCTCCGCGTCCTCCATCCCGAACTCATACAGTCCCTGCCTGGTCATATCCGCGTCCAGATGGCACATTCCTCCGGTATGGATCTGTATGGCTCGAATGCCTGCCTCCGTAAGCTTCTCCGCATCTACTGCGGAATCAATATCCGCCTCCATGACTCCCATCCTGACCCTGCCCTTCAGCGCCCTGGAGAGAGCCAGCAGCATGGTGGTCTTTCCGGATCCCGGAGAAGACATCAGATTCAGCAGAAAAACCTTCTTTTCCTTCAATTCAGCCCTCAGCCGGTCCGCGTCTCTGTCATTATTTTCAAAAATGCTTCTCTTCACCTCAATGATCCGCACATTTTTTTCCATATAAATGTCCCCTCTCCAATATATTTTGTCTCCGTCTGTAAAATCTTTTTTCAGAAAAGCAGACTATTACTTTTATATTTTCCGATACAATTCCGTCCTTGTAAATTGACAAAACCTCCAAAAAGACGACAACGTTTTTTCTGGTCGTGGTCAGACCATATTCCCATTGACTTTTTTGTTCTCACAGTGATATATTTGAGATAATGACAATTTCCATACAGCTCTCAAAATCCCATGGAAATGCAATTGAAACCTTCCATATTCAGCAGAAAAGAGGGATACCATTGACTTTTAAAAGAATTGACGCTCCTTCTATCAAGGAATTATTTTTATCACAGCTGGAAGAAATGATTTTATCCGGTGAGCTGAAGCCCGGAGATCGTCTGCCCACCGAGCGGGAGCTGGCCGACGCCATGGGAATCAGCAAGACCATTGTACATGAAGGCATCCGGGAGCTGGCGCGCACAGGCTTTCTGGATGTAGCTTCCCGAAAAGGTGTTTACGTGGCAGATTACACCAGCACCGGCAACATAGATACCCTTTTTGCCATTATCCGTTACCGGGGCGGAATGCCGGACACAAAAATGCTGATCAGCCTGCTCAATACCCGACTCTATCTGGAATGTCCTGCCATTGAAGAGCTGGCCTCAAGGCAGGATCCTTCTCACATCAAAAGGCTGGAAGAGCTTCAGGAAGAGGTGCGCAAAGCCATATCCTCCGATATCAATACCTTTGCATCCGCACTCTTCCTGTATCGCAAGACCATTGTTTCTCTCACCGGAAACTGTATTTCTCCGCTGATTATGAACGCCTTTTTTACGGCCTCCATTTCCGCCTGGGCCAATTATTGTGAATATATCGGCCGGCAGGATACCTATGAAGTGCTGGCGCGGACCACAGAATATATCAAAAACGGGGATTCTCAAAGCGCCATCCGCCTGTTTCGGGAATGCATTGAAAAATACAAAAGCTATCTTTCATTGCCCAAAGACACCTCCACCTTATGCAAGCCCTGACCGTCCAGTTCATAGAGCGCCGTACACACCTCTTCCATATATTTTCTGTCGTGGGAGACACTGATAATAGCCCCCGGAAAAGTAGACAATAATTTACGGATCACCGGCCCGGACAGCGGCGAGAAATTTCTGGTGGGCTCGTCCAGAATCAGTACATTTCTCTGCTCCATGCTCATTTTCAGCAGCAACAGCTTGGCCTTCTGCCCTCCCGACAGCTCCCGGATCTGATGATCCATTTCATCTGCCGTATATTTCATACTTCCCAAATAGGTGCGGATCCTGGAAGTCTCTTCCCTGTCAAAGGTCCTGGAAAGATATTCCACAGGCGTCCTGTCCAGCTCCAATAGCTCCTCGTAGTTCTGCGGCATATACGCGGCCCGGATGTCTTTTCTGGCCAAGAGCTCCTTCGCCAGAATCCGGAGCAGCGTAGTTTTACCTGCACCGTTTTTTCCTACAATACAGACCTTTTCCGGCCCCCTGACCTGAAGTTGGATATTTTCCGCAAGCGTCCTGTTCCCTGCACTCAGCCGCTCCAGATGAAAGTCCGCCACCCACTTTCCCGCCGGAATCCCTTCTCCCTGGGCAAATCGGAAAAAGATGGCCTCCTCCGTCTCCGGCATCTGCGTCATATTTTCCGCCTGTCTTTCAAAGCGCCGCTCCATGGATTTTACCGCATGCATTTTTTTCTTCAGCAGCCGCCCTCCGGCAGGATTCTGTCTGCTGATATTATTCTGATCCCGCTCCACCTTATCATGAATCCTGCGAAACCTTTCCTGCTGCTTTTCATATTCCGCCCGCTCTTCCCTGGCCAGAAGCTCCTGCCGCTCCAGCCCTCTCAGTCTCCTGTCCACATAGGTCCGGTAATCCGCCCGCAGCACACTGCAGCGGCTCTGCGTTTTTCTCCGCAGCTGCTCCATATGAAGAATCATATTGGCCGTACGCTCCAGCAAGGTCTCGTCGTGGGATATAAACAGCACCGGGAATGGACAATCGTTAATAAAATCCTCCAGCCATCTCAGGGTTTCCATATCGATATCATTAGAGGGTTCATCCAGCAGGAACACGTTCGGGTTCATGGATAATATCCTGATCATCTGGATTTTCACCTTTTCTCCACCGGAAAGCGTCTCCATTCTGGCCGCGCTGTAGAGCATATCCATGGAAACTCCCAGCTTTCCTGCCCAGGCGGCGAGCTGACTGTAATCCGCATCCAGAAAGGATGCTTCCTCCGATAAATACTCATAAACGGTTTTTTCCCAATCTTCCCTTCCCAGCTCCTGGGGCAGATACCCGCAGTAAGCATGGTTTTTTATGATCTCGCCTGTATATTCCGCATAGTCCTCCACCAGCCTGCTGTCATATAAAAGCTTCAGCAGCGTAGATTTTCCGTTTCCTTCCTCCCCTATGACAGCTGCCTTGTCGCCATCATTGAGGACAAAAGACAGGTTCTCAACCAATGGACGCAGATCCTTTTTGTGATATAAACATAAATTTTTTATCTGTATCATATAACCTCCCGCATAATATAAAAAAACTGCTTCCGGTCCCCCGCACCGAAAACAGTTTTCCACATTCTTATTCCGTCATACAGACACAGATAAAAATCTGTTCTTTCAAACAGGCAAGCCTGGGCTGCTATGATCGGTGCACAATGGAAACATAGCGGCCTGATCTGCCCGCCTTTCCGGAAATCCCTGTGCGCTTTCGATTCATAGCTTATCTGTACATTGCCTTCCTCCTGTTTCTCTTTATAGCTGCATTATATCAACTGCTAAAGCACAAGTCAATACATCATTCCCCTGCATCTTCCATATTTCATATGATTTGAGTCACCTTGTCCAAATCGATCTCAAGCTCTCCGCCATAGATTGTCACGGGAGCCTTTCAGGCCTGCACAAAATCAGTACATCCGGTTGAACCATCGTCCGCTCGTCAAAGTCCAGCTTCACATCTTATTTATGCACTATAGCTTTTTATAACGTGCGCCGATTTTTATTGTAATTTCACAACGAAGTAGGTATGATAAACTTAACATCCAGCTGAAGGAGGCGAAAATTTATGAACGGTGATTCTTTGCGCAACAAAAAGAATGGTTTTGAAACAATGGACGGAGGAAGGTCAGATATTCCCCGAAAGAGCTACGGCGGAAAAATAGTCTGCATTGCGGCAATTCTTGTGGCTGCTGTCATATTAATTATGAATTCCGCCTATGAGATCAAAGAGCAGGAGCAGGCAGTGCTGATCACCCTGGGAAGGGCACAGGCGGTGACGGATCCGGGACTCCACTTTAAAATTCCTTTCATCCAGCAGGTCCGGAAGGTGAACACCACCATCCAGGGCTTTGCCATTGGCTATTCCACCGATGATAATGTGGTAAACGAGGATGAATCCCTGATGATTACCTCTGATTTTAATTTTATTGACGTTGATTTTTACGTGGAATACCGTTACAGCGATCCCGTCAGAGCGCTGTACGCATCCAAAAATCCCCTGGATATCCTTCGGAATATCTGCCAGAGCTGTATCCGCACCATCATAGGCGGCTACCCTGTGGATGATGTGCTGACTACAGGAAAAAATGAAATTCTGGCTGCCATCCGGGAGAAAATACTGGCGGAGCTGGAGCAGCAGGATATCGGCATCCAGCTTATGAACATTACCATACAGGACGCCGAGCCTCCCACCACAGAGGTCATGGAGGCATTTAAAGCGGTAGAGACGGCAAAACAGGGCAAGGAAACAGCGCTGAACAACGCCAACAAGTACCGCAATGAGCAGCTGCCTTCGGCACAGGCCAGAGCGGACGGTATTATTAAGGATGCGGAAGCTCAAAAGACAGAGCGTATTAACGAAGCAACTGCTCAGGTGGCCCGCTTCAACGCCATGTATCAGGAATATATTAAAAATCCGGCTGTCACCAGACAGCGTATGTTCTATGAGGCTATGGAAGATGTGCTGCCGGGGCTGAAGGTGATTATTGAAAGTCCTGGAGGCAGCCTGCAGACCATCTATCCCATCGAGCCCTTTACAGCCGGCTCCGATAACGGCAGCGTGGAAGATGGCACTGACAGCAGCAACGGCTATGGCAGTAACCCTGACAACAGTGATCGCGGCGCTGCTCCTGAGAACGGAAACAGGACTTCCAGCCAGGATGATCAGAAAGACTAACGAGGTGTAAAATTATGAAGACCGTAAAAAGAATTTCTCTTGTAGTAATATTGCTGGCCCTCCTGATCACAGGCGCTTCCAGTATCGTAATCACTCATGAAAATGAGTATAGCCTGATCCGCCAGTTCGGCAGGATCGATCATGTAGTGGCCGAGGCCGGTGTCAGCTTCAAAATTCCTTTTATTCAAAGCGTGGACACTCTGCCCAAGCAGACGCTGCTGTACGACCTGTCTCCCTCTGACGTCATTACCAGCGACAAGAAAACCATGATTTGTGACAGTTATATTCTATGGCGGATTGTAGATCCGCAAAAATTTGCCCAGACCCTGAATTCCTCAATTCCCAGCGCGGAAAACCGCCTGGATGCCATTGTGTACTACTCCACAAAAACCGTGATCAGCAGCACTCCCCAGGATGACGTAATCTCAGGGCGGGGCGGGGCTCTGTCCTCCGCCATCATTGCCAATATCGGTACTTCCCTGGAGCAGTATGGAATAGAGCTGTTGTCCTTCGAAATCAAAAAGCTGGATCTTCCCAGCGACAACAAGGCTGCCGTCTACGAGCGCATGATCTCTGAGAGGGACAATATCGCAGCTACCTACACGGCAGAAGGAAGCTCAGAGGCCCAAAAAATCCGCAACACCACTGACAAGGAAGTGACCGTTATGCTTTCCGATGCCGAGAAGGATGCCGAAATCCTGATTGCAGAGGGCGAGGCAGAATACATGCGCATTCTCTCCGAAGCCTACAACGATCCCTCCAAGCAGGAATTCTACTCTTTTGTCAGAAGCCTGGATGCCCTGAAAATATCCATGCAGGGCGGCAGCAAAACTCTGATCCTGTCTCCCGACTCGCCGATTGCACAGATTTTTTATAACAAATAGCATTGATTCAAGGTCTCCCCGCCAAAAGCCGCCGGTATGTCTTTCCGTTCAAAGTAATCAGCTCAGTCTGGCAAAAGCCCAGCCGGCGGCAGAGGCGCAGGGAGATTTCGTTATCTGCCTCTACCAGTGCCTGCACCCTCTCAAAGCCCAGGGTCTCCCAGCCATATTTCATAATGGCCCGGCAGACCTCCTCCCCATATCCCCGGCGCTGCCAGCCAACGCCTATGATAAAGCCCAGCTCCGGTTCCGCAAATCCCTCCCGATAGGAGAAGCCGGCTCTTCCGATCACATTCCCGCTCTCCTTCTCCACCACAGTCCATACACCGAATTCAAAAAAGGTATATACCTTCTCAATATATTCCCTGACATAGGCCTTTTCCTGCTCTATATCCGGATACAGCCCCTCCATGAACCTGGTGATGGAGGGATCCGCATAGATCCTGTAAAAGTCCTCCACATCCTCCACGGAGGTTTCCCGGACCAGGCACCGCGGCGTCTCCAGAATATCCCAGGAAAGTCCCTTCAATCTCCGGTAAACCTTTTCTACATACTCCGGGTCCAGATGCCCGGGATCCTCCGCCGCAAACACGAAATCAGAAAAATCCTGATTTTGATTTCCCTGATGAAACCAGATCAGAACGGCCTCTCCCTGATCCCGCAGCCCCCTGGCCGTCACTGCGTCATCCGTTACATACAGCCATTTCTTTTCCTCCAAAGCCGAAGTCTTCTCCCGCCGGACTTGAATTCTGTCCAGGTAGATTCCGTCCATACAGATTCCGTTTGAATTTTTATCATTTTGCTCACACACCCTGTTCACTTCCCTCTTTACCTTATCCCGCTTTTAGCGTATAATGATGGCCAGCGCAGTACGAACTGCCGCTTGTCTGCTTTACATTATTTTAACCAGAAAGGACAACTATAATGGCAAAAAATCCTGTTGTTACTATTCAAATGAAAGGCGGAGACATTATCCGTCTGGAGCTGTATCCCGATGTGGCGCCCATCTCCGTTCATAATTTTATCAGCCTTGTAAACAAAAAGTTCTATGACGGTTTGATCTTTCACCGCGTTATCAAGGGCTTTATGATCCAGGGCGGCTGTCCGGACGGGAACGGTATGGGAGGTCCCGGTTACAGCATCAAGGGTGAATTTTCCCAGAACGGCGTTTCCAACACCCTGAAGCACACGGAAGGCGTCCTTTCCATGGCCAGGGCAATGGATCCCAACTCTGCAGGCTCTCAGTTCTTTATCATGCATAAAAATGCCCCTCATCTGGATGGCGCTTACGCTGCTTTCGGCAAGGTTATCGAAGGAATGGATACGGTAAACCGTATTGCCGAAACCGCCGTAGACTATTCTGACAGACCCCGTGAGGATCAGATTATGGAGCATGTTACGGTAGATTGCTTTGGGGAAGAATACCCGGAACCGGAAAAGCTTTGAGTTCATATTTTGTTTACAATTAATTCAAGGTTTCTTTACTCCCCAATCATTCTTTAGACATTTCTATACCCTATACTAAGACCATAGCAAACAACAAACAACCAAATCGCCAGTCACAGTTAACTGTTTACTAAATAACTTTTTCATAATAAGTGCCAAGGAACCTGGTTCCTTGGCATCCTCCCTTTTCAGGGGTTTTTATTTTTTTATCTGCCTCACATGCGGGATGCCCGCAGTACGGCGCATATGGGATAGTGGTCAGACAAATAGACGCCGCTCCTGACATCTGTCCATTTCACCAGGCTTTCGCAGTCCAATCCTTTGGTAAATATGTAATCGATACACTCCTGGGGCCCTTCTCTGAAATAATCATGAAAGGTAACGCCGATCCCCTCTGTCACATTGGCATAGCCCCGATTCTTCATCAGAGCGATCTCTTCGCTGTCCGGCTCTGCATTCATATCTCCGGCAACGATCACAGGAGCCTGGGAGAACAGCTGGTTTCGCTCCAGCTTATCAGCAATCTGCCTCATAGCCAGCTGCCTGGCCAGAGAGCCCACATGGTCCAGATGGGTATTGACAATTCGGAATATCTGCCTTGTTCCCGTCTCCTCAAACACGGCCTCCGTGCAGGTTCTGGGACAGGTGCTCTGTTCCGGATAACGTGAACCGGGCACATACGGCGTCTCCGACAGCCAATAGGTCTCCATCTGGATCAAATTCATGCTGTCCTTCCGATAAGCAACGGTCATCTGTTCGTTACTCAGCTCCTGATCCCGGCCACAGCCAATCACATAATATTCCGCCAGCGCCTCCTTCAGCCAGACCGCCACATGAGGCAGCACCTCCTGAAAGCAAATCACGTCCGGTTTTTCCTGCTGAAGCTTCTCCAGGATTAACGGCTTACGAAAACAGAAATTGTTGTCTCCGTCCTGCTCATAATCGCAGCGAATGTTAAATGTCACCAGCTTCATTTTGATACATACCTCCATCAACATTTTTTAATGCCATTGTATGATATTTTCTCATACAATGGCACCTTTTTCAAGTAAATATATATTCGTAATCCTACATGAATGTACGGGTTGAACTATTGCTGCAGCATCAGAGGCCGGATATAGGAAATGGTATAATCCACGCCCTTTTCCCCCAGCTCTCCCTGCCAGTTCGCGGAGTGGGGCTCTATACTCAGATTCCCGCAATAGCCCTTGGCATGCAGAACCGCCAGAAACGCTCCCCAGTTCGTCATGTCAAGCCCTGCCGGCGGATCATCAAAGCGCTGTCCGCCGATTACCAGGGAGCCCTTGATATGTACATGGGCAAAACGCTTTCCCCAGTCCCGGGCCTCCTGAAGATAATCACCACCCGCATAAATGCAGTGAGAAGGATCATATTTGATGTACAGCTCCTTCAGATAACCGTGAATCACCGTGAACGCCATGGGATCACACACGAAATTATTCCATCGACAATTATAGGTGGCAATTTTGACGCCCTTCTCTTTCCCATGAGCGATGAGCTTTTCAAAATAGTGGATGGCATGGCCGCAATTTTCATAGTAGGACAGCTCCTCCACATAATTGCAGCCTGTAATATACACGCCGCAGCCAAGTTCAGCCGCACTGTCGATGAGCCGATATTCCAGCTCCAGCTCATCCTGGCAGGTGCCCTCCTTACAGATCCGATTGCTGCCCCAGCGTCCTATGGCTCCTACAGGCATTTCATACTTTTTGCTGAACTCCTTCACGTCCTCCAGGTGCTCCAGAAATTCCTCCGCCCTGTCATTTACATCCAGCTCCACAAATGCCATTCCCTTATTCTTGGCCCAGGCAAAGTCCTCTTCCCGGATCCATGAAATAATTCCTAGATTCATGCTTATACCCCCAGTCTTTATTCAAAATAAACGGTCTTTCCTGTTCTGGCCGACTCATAAATCGCCTCCAGGATCCGGGTCACGGCCAGCGCCTGCTCCGGCTCCACCGTCAGAGGCTTTCCGTCTACGATAGCCTCGTAGAAGACCTTCTGCTCCGTATCCTCCGGGTTGGCCGCCGCTCCGTCAAAAAATGCCACGCCGCCTGCGTTCAGATCCGGTTTTTCCACACACTGCCTGCCGTACTGTACCCGGTTGATCCGAAGTCCATCCTTCATATCGGCGCCGGCCTTTGTGCCGCACAGGCTGGTCTTGGCCTCGTCCACCTCAAGAGTATTCAGCGCCCAGGATGCCTCCAGGTTAATGACAGCGCCGTTCTTCATCTTGATAAATCCGAAAGCGGAATCCTCCACCGTAAATTCCTTGGGATCCCAGTCGCCCCAGGCATTTCCGGTATCCTTCTGATCCGCCAGCTTGCGGAATACGGAACCGGTCACGGACTCCGGCTCATAATTGTCCATCATCCATAGCGTCAGATCCAGCGCGTGGGTGCCGATGTCGATCAGGGGACCGCCGCCCTGCTTTTCCTCATCCAGGAATACGCCCCAGGTGGGAACCGCTCTCCTGCGGATTGCGTGTGCCTTGGCATAGTAGATCTCTCCCAGATCCCCGTTCTCACAGGCCTTTTTCAAATACAGAGAATCTCCCCTGTAACGGTTCTGGTAACCGATGGTCAGAATCTTTCCGGTCTGCCTGGCGGTTTCAGCCATCTCCTTTGCCTCCGCATAGGTCTTGGCCATGGGCTTTTCGCACATAACATGCTTTCCGGCTTTCAGGGCCGCAATGGTCACCGGTGCATGGGCATTGTTGGGCGTGAGCACATATACGGCATCCAGATCCTCCTTTATCAGCTCCTGATAATCCGTATAGACCCGGGCATCTTCTGTGCCGTAATCCTCCTTGGCCTTGACCGCCCTCTCTTCGATCAGGTCGCAGAATGCCACCGCCTCAAAATGGCCGTTTTTCTTGATTGCAGGCAGATGCTTATTATTTGCAATCCCGCCGCAGCCCACAATGCCGATTTTCAGTTTTTTCATTATCATACCTCCGCTCTTACATTCTTCCGCATTTTTGTTGCTCTGTTATTTTCCGTTACTTTTCCTGTTTTTCCTGCATTTTTGTTTCCGTTACATTCCTGTTTCCGTCACTTCTCCATTATACTTCTGATACAGTCAATACTCTTTTTCATATTTTCCATAGGATTTCCGTATTTGTGGTCATCCTGCTCCACCACAAGCCAGCCGGCATGGCTCTTTGCCGCCTGACGGATCACAGCCTCCACCTCCAGCTCGCCGTCACCCACAGCCACCAGCGTGACTTCATCCTCTCTCACAAAATCCTTCACATGTACCACCGGGCAGCGCCCGCTGTACTTATTCAGATATTCCACCGGATCTGCTCCGCCCACCTTCACCCAGCACAGGTCCAGCTCCGCCGCAAGCTGCACGGTCCGGGGATCTTCATAAAAAGCGTCCAGCTGGAAACCGCCTTCAGGCGTTTTTTCGAACTCAAAGGTGTGATTGTGATAAAGCAGCTGTATTCCCGCCTGCCTGCACCGTTCGGCAATTTCGGAAATACTGTCCAAAAGACCCTCATAACCGCTTCCCCCGTACCACTTTTCGGAATCCAGCCAGGGAACAGCCAGGAAACGGCATCCGATTTCACTATAAGCTTTCAGCGTACCATCCAGATCCTTTAAAAATTCATCCAACGGAATATGGGCGCTGACTGCCTGCATACCGTATTTATCCAGGCAGGCGCGAATCTCCCGGGGACTCTTTCCGTAAAGCCCCGCCAGCTCCACACCCTCATAGCCCATGCGGGACAGCCCTGCCATAGTACCGTCAAAATCGGCGGCTGCTTCCTCCCTCACGGAATAAACCTGTGCCGCAATCGGTAATTTTTCCATGTAAAACCTCCTCACTGTTCAAATACAACCACCTGTTTTTCCTGAGCTGACTGAAAAATAGCTTCCATCAGCCTCATGACTCTCATAACCTCCGGCAGACGGATCCGGCTTTCCTCCCGGCCCTCCAGCACCGCCATCACATTTTTGTAAAATTCCCTGATATCGCTTTTCTGCTCCGGCTCGCTTTCCGTATGGATGCTGTCGTCCCGCCTGGGCGCCATGGTCTTGGTCAGCCCCGCCGCCGTTCTCACGGGCACCACATCCTTCTCATCCACCCCCAGAGCACGCACGATCCTGATATCCTTGCCCCAGTCCTCGATCATGGCAGTGCCGTCCGTGCCCAGCACATACCATCTGGGCAGATTGATAAAATTGCTGGTTCCTACTTCCACCAGAATATGTACGTTATTGGCAAACCCCAAATCTGCCGTAAACCCGTCATCCACCAGCTGATTCGTCACATTTGTCAGCGTGGCATACACTGTATTCAGCTTCACACCGGGGAAGAACAGCAGCGCCTGATCCAGCAGATGCACGCCCCAGTCCAGCACCATGCCGCCGCCGTGTTCCTTTTCCTGGCGCCAGTCTCCCGGAATCCCCCGGGAACCATGCACTCTGGATTCCAGACGGAAAATTTCTCCCAGACGGCCCTCGTCCAATACCTTTTTCACCGTGAGAAAGTCCTCGTCCCAGCGGCGGTTCTGATGCACTGTCAGAAACTTTCCCGTTCTCGCCGACGCGTCTATCATCTCCTGCAGATCGTTGGAGCACAGCGTCACCGGCTTCTCCGACACCACATTCTTTCCTGCCTCCATAGCCTGAATGGCGATGCTTTTATGCACGTCATTGGGAGTGGCGATCAACACCAGATCCACCGACTCATCCGACAGAAGATCCTCCAGACCTTCATATACATGAATCTGCCTGGACGCCGCGTAATCCCGTCGTTCTTCCTTGATGTCCCAGATCCCGGCCACAGTCAGATCCTCTATGTCCTGAATCAAATCGTAATGCCAGCCGGCCATGCCGCCGAAGCCCACTATCGCCAAAGTATGTTTCATTTCAACCTCCATACACAAGCTTTATATTTCTCTGGACAATCAACCAGGTGTTGCTGTTCCCGGCAAAGCCGTGAATCAGCCGCCAAGTGAATACAATTGGCTCAGGCCCAGTACATATTTCCTCTGTCCTCAAAGATCAGCACATTCTTCAGACACTGGATGGCCTTCAGCAAGCCCTCTCTGCCGGACATCAGACTGTCCTCATGCTCAATGCTGATAGCATAATCATATCCTGCCAGACGCAACTCAGAAACAATGGCCTTCCAATAGTCTTCTCCGTGGCCATAGCCCACAGAGCGGAAGATCCAGGATCGCTCCAGCTCGTTGCCATAATGAGTGGTATCCAATACGCCGTTCATGGCTGTATTTACGGGATCCACTTTTGTGTCCTTTGCGTGGAAATGGAACAATGCGCCTGCCTTGCCCAGCTCGCGGATGGATACGCAGGGATCCATTCCCTGCCAGATCAGATGGCTGGGGTCAAAGTTTGCACCGATCTCCGGGCCCACGGCCTCCCGCAGCTTAAGAAGTGTTTTCGTATTGTACACGCAGAAGCCAGGATGCAGCTCCAGAGCAATCTTATGTACGCCATGCTCCCTGGCAAAGGCTGTTTTTTTCTTCCAATAGGGAATAAGCACCTCATTCCACTGATATTCCAGAATCTCCGAAAAGTCATCCGGCCAGGGACAGGTAACCCAGTTGGGTGTTTTGTCCTCAGGACTTCCTCCGGGGCATCCCGAGAAGGTATTGACCACAGGTACTCCCAGCTTCTCCGCCAGCAATATGGCATTGGTCAGATCGTCGTCAAACCGCCTGGCCGTCTCCGGATTCGGATGTACCATATTTCCGTGGCTGCTCAGTGCGCTGATCTCCAAACCATGCTTGTGGATTGTATCCAGAAACGTTTTTCTGCTGTCCTCGTCTTCCAGAAGCCGGGCCGCATCGCAATGTGCCTTGCCGGGAAATCCCCCGCAGCCAATCTCCACCATCTGCACGCCGTTTTCTGCCAGGAACCCACAGGCCTCATCCAGAGGCAGATCACCCAAAACTACTGTAAATGTTCCTAATTTCATTGCTGTCCCTCCTAGTTTCATCATTCAATCGTCCAATACTCTTTTGTCATAATGCCTTGACTATATGGCACTATGTCATAAATTGTATCGCCAATTCACAGCTGTCTGTAAAATTTATCATAAAAAAACCAGCAGAAGAAAGATAGATTTCTTCTGCTGTAAACTCATACGATTTTGCTGTTTTGTCCAAAGCTCTTATCCGCCCCTACCCGTGAAAAGTAACGGTGCTATTCCTTTCGAACCTCCATAGGTGTGCACCCGAAATGCCGCCGGAAAAGGCGGCCAAAATGATTGTAATCGGAAAAACCCACTGCGCCGGCCACCTGGGCGGCGGTGAAGTCTCCCTGCTTTAACAGGTTCAGGGCCTTCCGCAGGCGGATCTCATTGATATACTGAAGGGGCGCCTGTCCCGTGCTTTCCTTGAAAATATGGTTAAAACGCCCTTCGCTCACATGGATCAGTCCGGCCAGCTCACGGTTGCTCACCGGCTCCGCATAATGCTCCTCAATATACTGATACACAATATTAAGCCGTTCCAGCTTGATCCGGCGCTTCAGGCTGTCCTCCTCCGAAAGAATTTCCTGAGCATAATGCCTTACCAGATAGGCCAGCAGCTGAAGCAGATACCCCTTGCACACCAGCCTGCTACCGATCTCCTGCCCCAGATACTCCTGGTGAATGCTGAGCATTATACGACTGATCTCTTCATCCCCATGAATCAGCGGCTGAAAAATAATATTTTTGTCTGCCAGCTCCTTGGAAAAATCCTCCATGGCAAAAATGACCACCAGCGCTTCCAGCTGTGTGCCTTCACATATTCCCTCATGGAGAATATTGCTGTTGGCAATCACCAGATCACCCTTCACGGCTCCTATCTCATTCTGGTCCAGGCGGAAAATCCCCCGCCCGGATACCACATAATGCAATTCAATATGCTCGTGCCAATGAGCGTCAAAATAATTTCCCTTTCTGTTGGTTCTGTTGATAAACAGCTGGATCGGGAACTCCTCATCCTTGAGAATTTTTTTTTCATAGAGCTCCAGCACCTGTGCCATAGCAGCAGCCCTCCCCTCCCGGCAAATTCTGAGCCTGTTGCCGCAGATACCACAGACCAAATCACCTTTTACCGAATTTTCTCACCCATGTACACTTTTGCCCGATCCTGAATAATCGACGCCGTCTCCTCCGCCGTCCTGTCCCCCGAGAAAAAAATATCTGCTTCCTCCAGCACGATATCGTACAGCGTCTGATCCATTTCCTGGCAGCGGTGAACCGATTCAATCAATTCCCGAAATGCCTGAGCCTGGGCTTCGGAAACCGCCGTCAGCCGAATACTCTCTTCCTCCACAATGGCCTGTTCATATTGCACCTTGAGAACCTGTTCTCCGTCTACAGTCTCGTATTCAGGAATCAACGCGCTCCGAATCCGTTCCTCCGACGCCTCCCTCAAAAGCGGAATTCCCATGACCTGACTCTGATATTCCGGGGTCAGAAAGCTTTTGAGGAATTCCCATGCCCCTTCCTTATGGGAACTGGCCGCGCTGATGCACAGAAAATCCCCCCAGGGACGCGCCACCGCACCGCCCCTCTTTTGTTGTCCGTCAGCCACAGGGTATCCGGGAAATACAATTTTGCCGCCGGGAAACAGCTCCTCTGCAACGACCATCTCCCATATGTTGGAAATATGAGCGGAATAGAGCAGTATTTTCCCCTCCCGGAAAAATCCCCTGAAGGAATAATCCTCTCGCCAGGCAAATTCCTGAGGAAACCTATCCGCAAAGTTCAGCAGGCCGACAAATCCTTCCTCTTCAAAATGGCATTGGTTCTTATCCCAATCTACATAGTTGTCCAAACTGGCATAGCATATATGTCCAAAGGTTCCCAGCTTGGGCTCCATTCCGGAAAACAGATATATTTCCTTACCGTCCACCCCAAGGGCATTGCAGCATTGCAGCAGCTGGTCCACGGTCCAGGTATGGTAATTTCCGTTTTCACCCTGCTCACAGGTAAGGTAGGCTCCAAGCCTCTCCTCCTCACCGGCAAAAGTGTAGACAGAAAAGCTCACCGGCAGTGTATACAGACTGTCTCCAAGGGAAAAGGCCTCCAGAATATTTTCATAATAGTCTTCCCGGATGAACTCTTCATCCGCTTCCATGAGCGGAAATAAATCCTCTGTCAGCTTCCCTGCTGCCAAGGCCATGGGATTGTCCCCGCTTCCCAGATTGATAATGTCGGGACCCTTTCCTGCCAGAATATCCTTGGTCAGTCTTTCATAGAGGTCCCCCTGGGATTCCGGATATTCATACTCCACAATTTCCACATAATATTCACTGTTATTTTCATTGAACGCTTCTATCTGCCGGAGAAAATCCCCGTTGTCCCTGCCCTGCCAGACAGCCGCCTTCAAAGTAATACGGCCCTCCTGCGCGCCGGCGTCACCACATCCCCCGAAAAGCAGGAGAGTCACCACAATCAAAAACAGCATCAGCTGCAGCTGTCTCATGCGCTCCACAACATTTTGTTTCACCACACACACCACCTTTCCTTCAAGGGAATCCTTTTCGTCCCTCAATATACTGTCTGAGCGGTCTGGATCCCAATAAAGCCATTATAGAGAGGATTTTCCGGCAAAACAATACAGATGCTCCAAAATTAAGCATTGTTATGAGAAATTTAAATTTCTTTTCAAACCTCTACAAAAAAAATTCCGTTACATTAAGAAATAATTAAAGAAGCAGGCTGCCCTGCAGCAGCCTGCTTCGGATTTTCCAAGAATCCTTTTTACGCCTTGCCCACGGAACCGAACAGCTCCATCTTTTCCTTTACGGTAGCCTTGATGGCATCAAAGCCGGGAGCCAGAAGCTTGCGGGGGTCAAAGCCCTTGCCCTGCTGATCCTTGCCCGCCTCGATATATTTCCGGGTAGCGTCGGCGAATGCCAGCTGGCACTCAGTGTTTACATTGATCTTGGCAACGCCCAGGCTGATGGCCTTTTTGATCATGTCAGCCGGGATGCCTGTGCCTCCGTGCAGAACCAGCGGAAGCTCTCCTGTGAGCTGCTGTACCGCATCCAGAGTCTCAAAGCTCAGTCCCTGCCAGTTTGCGGGATATTTTCCGTGAATATTGCCGATGCCTGCCGCCAGGAAATCCACACCCAGATCTGCAATCGCCTTGCACTCCTTGGGATCAGCGCACTCACCCATACCTACAACTCCGTCTTCCTCTCCGCCGATGGAGCCTACCTCCGCCTCAATGGAAATTCCCTTACCGTGGGCAGCCGCTACCAGCTCAGTGGTCTTAGCCACATTCTCATCAATGGGATAGTGGGAGCCGTCAAACATAACGGAAGAGAAGCCCGCTTCAATACATTTGTAGCAGTGCTCATAGGAACCATGATCCAGATGAAGGGCTACGGGAACATCAATGTCCAGGTCCTTCAGCATGCCGTTCACCATGCCGACCACCACGTCATAGCCGCCCATGTACTTGCCTGCGCCCTCGGAAACACCCAGGATCACGGGAGACTTGCACTCCTTTGCGGTCAAAAGGATGGCCTTTGTCCACTCCAGGTTGTTGATGTTGAACTGGCCTACCGCATAGTGGCCTGCCTTTGCCTTTTTCAGCATTTCTGTTGCAGATACTAACATGTTACATACCTCCGTTTTATCTTTCTTTATCTTCATCGCCTCTGCTTCCTCCGCACTCTTCACTGCCGGAGAAGACAGGCGGCGACTGCTTCCTTGTTAAATATATCACAGTTCGTCCAAAAAGGGAATCATTTATTTCACCATAATTTCAATCCCTTTACAAATATTGGTAATCCTCACACTTGTATGGCTTCCCCCGTTTTCTCCGTCCAGAGTCCAGGCCACGGGCTCCGGGGACTCCAGCATGATCTCCGCCGCGGTAAAGCAGTGCATGGCGGCAGCATCAATGTCCCGGTTCAGCAGGGAGGCAATGATATTATTCAGCTCCGCCGGCGTTTTGGGGCGTTTGATCAGGGTCACCTCAAATACGCCGTCGTCCAGCCTCACATTCTTCCCTGTAATGTTTTTAAAGCCGCCCACGGAAAGAGAATTGGTGATCATGCCGAATATAAAATCGTCCTCAATAACCGTATCCCCGCAGACCACCTTCATGGAAAAGGAGCGGATAGCCGAAAGCCTTTTCATCCCCTCCAGCAGGTATGCCATGTGCCCCAGCACATTCTTAATTTCCTGTCCTGTCTCATAAGACACATCCGTAAAAAGGCCGAATGCCGCTATATAGACAAAAATATCATCATTAAAGGTTCCTATATCACAGGGAAATTTCCTGCCCTCCACCGCAATCCTCGCCGCCTGCACCATGCTTTTCGGCAGGCCAAGGCTTCCTCCGAAATCATTGGTGCTGCCAGCAGGAATATATCCTATAGGCGTCAGAAAGCCGCTTTGAACCATGCCGGTAACTGCCTCGTCCAGGGTTCCGTCCCCTCCGCCGCAGACCAGCAGCTCATAATCCGCCGTCCTATCCGCAGCCACCCGGCAGGCATCCCCCCGTTTCTGGGTAGGCACTGCCGTGACCTCATACCCTGCCGTCGTAAACAGATCCAGTATTTCCGAAAGCTTATTCTTAATCTGAGCCTTCCCCGCTTTGGGATTATATATAAATAACAGTTTTTTCTTCATAAATACTCCTGAAACAGTCAGGGACGGACCCAATGTTCCCATTGACTCCGCCCCCTTTCATATTGATTCTATGATGCCTTACCGCTCAAAAATTCCTCGATTCCTTCCACAGCGGCCTGTTCGTCGGTTCCTTCCGCAGATACCTCCAGCTTTTCACCGTTGTCCAGCCCCAGGCTCATCATGCCCATAATACTTTTGGCATTTACTCTTCTTTCCCCGGACTGAATGTAAATCGTGCTTTCATACTTGCTGGCCTCCTGAACCAGCAGCGCCACCGGCCTGGCCTCAAGTCCGTTCTCCAGTCTGACCTGAATATTTCTTTTTGTCATAATAATACTCCTCCTCTATTTCGTCACATTTCAGTCCGCGCCCCCAAGCCTTGCCTTTTCAGCAAGCTCACTCAGTTTACGCAGCCTGTGATTGACACCCGATTTCCCTATGGGCGGCTGGAAGAAGCCTCCCAACTCCTTCAGCGGTATGTCCGGATATTCCAGACGAACCTGCGCCATCTCCCTCAGGGATTCGGGAAGATTCTCAAAGCCATAGTGCTCCCTGATGTATTCAATATCTGCCACCTGCCTTGCGGCAGCACCTACAGTCTTTGCAATATTTGCGGTCTCACAATTGACCCGTCTGTTCACGGAATTGCGCATTTCCTTCAGAATGCGGAGATTTTCCAGATTCATCAGAGACACCGGGGCTCCGCATACATTGAGCAGATCCACGATTCCGGTTCCCTCCTTCAGATATATCACGTGATACTTTTTCCGAAGGATGATCTTTGACTCAATGTCAAAGGCTCCCATGACCGACTGCAGCTGTCTGGCCTTCGCCTCATTCGTACAGGCAAATTCAAGGTGATATCCCTTTACAGGATCGCTCATGGACCCCACACAGAGAAAAGCTCCTCGCAAAAATGCCCTCTGACAGCATGCATTTTTGATGATCAGACTGCTCACAGGCTCGTCCGGACTTCCGATCTTATCCAGAAGACCTTTGATATCCTGCTCCGCCAATGTAACACCATTATTTATATTATATGTTTTTTTCAATAATGTAAAGCCTTTTCTGAACAGGGCTTCATTTTCTGTCTGAAACCCTATGATGTAACGCCCTTCCCCGTCCAGGCCGTACTGCCCGCAAAAGTTCAGGATTGCCGCCAGCTCCGCTATCTGACAATGCCTTGCCGGACTGATTTGCCCCGCCAGCTCTTCCTTGACTTCACTCGAAAACGACATTATTACTCCTATTCATACGCCTCTAGCTTCCCGTTCCTGCCACATCCCGGTGGTACAGCTTTATGCCGTAGGTTCCCTGATCCTTCATCCGCCTGTACAGTTCATTGGCCAGCGTGACGCTTCTATGCTTTCCCCCGGTGCAGCCGATAGCCGCTACCAGGCGGTATTTGCCTTCCTTCACGTAATTGGGAATCAGAAACTGAATCATATCCGTAAGCTTTTCCATGAAGACCTCTGCTTCCCGAAAGCTCATCACATAATCCTGTACCTCTTTATCATTTCCCGTCTTGGGCTTCAATTCGTCGATATAAAACGGATTGGGAAGAAATCTCACATCAAACACCAGATCCGCATCCGCAGGAATCCCATGCTTGAAGCCAAAGGACATCACCGTCACCATGAGACTATTATATTCTTCATTCCCCACAAAAATGCGGTGAAGCTCTTCTTTCAGCTCCCTGGTCAGAAGATTCGTGGTATCAATCACATAATCCGCATTTCTGCGGACCGTCCCAAGCACATCCCGCTCCCTGCGGACGCCGTCCTCCACCCTGCCATCCATTGCCAGGGGATGAATCCTCCTGCTCTCCTTATAGCGTTTGATCAATACATTTTCATCCGCTTCCATAAACAGGATCTCCAGCTTACAGCCCTTTTGCTTCAGCTGTTCCAAAATCCTGGTAGTGTCCTCAAAAAACTGATCCGAACGCACATCCAGTCCCAGGGCCACCTTGCTGACCTCGCTGCCCGGCATGGAGACCAGCTCCACAAATTTCTCCACCAGCGATACCGGAAGGTTGTCCACACAATAAAATCCCGTATCCTCCAGCATCTTGAGCGCGGTGCTCTTGCCTCCTCCGCTCATTCCTGTCACTACTACAAATCTCATTGCTCCTCACAATCTGCCCTTAAAAGCCCAGGAGCACCACCTCAGTCTCCAGCTCCACATGGAACCGGTCCTTCACCTGCTCCTGCACCCGGACGATCACATCCCTGATATCCCGGGCCGTTGCCCCGCCTGTATTGATAATAAAGCCGCAATGCTTGTCAGACACCCGGGCTCCTCCGATCTGAAAACCCCGAAGCCCCGCATCCATAATCAGCTTTCCGGCGAAATTTCCCTCTGGCCGCTTGAAGGTGCTGCCTGCGCTGGGATATTCCAGGGGCTGCTTTTCCCTTCTTCTGGCCGCCAGCTCCTCCATGGTGCTCCGAATCTGATCTCTGTCCCCTTTTTCCAGACGAAATATCACCTCCGTCACAATAAAGGGATTATCCCGAATCACGCTGGAACGATAGCCGAATTCCATGGTTTCATTCTGCAGCTCCATCCGCTCTCCATGACAGTCGATCACATTGACCTGCTCCACCACCTGGCTCATCTCTCCCCCATAGGCTCCGGCGTTCATAACAACGCCGCCCCCCACGGTCCCCGGTATCCCGGAGGCAAACTCCAGGCCTGTAAGCCCATACTCCAAAGCCGCCCGGGCCGCCTGGGCCATGGACGCACCCGCCTGAACCCGAAGAATACAATCCTCCACCGTAATGCGGCTCATCTTCTGCCCGATCTGCAAAACAGCGCCGGCATACCCCTGGTCACTGACCAGCAGGTTGCTCCCGTTTCCCGTCACGAACCAGGGAATCCCCACCGCCTGCAGGTATTTCTGCACACTTTTCAGCTGTTCCTCATTCTCCGGCTGCAACAGACAGTCGGCAGGCCCGCCTACCCGAAAGGTGGTATGGCCTGCCATAGGCTCCTGCAGCAGGATGTTTTCTTCGGGTAAAAAATTACGTAATCCCTCAAGAACCGCTCCGCTGATCATTCCCTGAATTTCCCCCATGCTTCCCGGTAAAACTATCTCAACACCATTCCCACAGCCCCGATAATGCCGGCATCGTTGCCCAGCTGGGCCAGCACAATCCTGGCGTTTGCACACTCCCTGTAAACATACTTCTTAAACCAGGGCTCTACAAAAGTCAGCAAAATCTCTCCTGCCTTTGACACGCCGCCGCCGATGACAAACAGTTCCGGATTCACCACGCCGGCTATAATACCCAGGCCTTTTCCCAGATACCGGCCAAACTCCTCCGCCACTTCTATGGCAACCGCGTCTCCTTCTTTCACAGCGTCAAAGACGGTCTTTGCAGAAATATGTCCGCCTCTCAATACACTTGGCTTATCGTCCTTCTCCAGCCGCCTTCTGGCCAGTCTGGCAATTCCCGTGGCAGAAGCATATTCCTCCAGGCAGCCCTTCTTTCCGCAGCCACAGCTTTCCGTCTCATTATCCTCCACATGGATATGTCCGATTTCACCGCCGCCGCCGATGGATCCTGCCAGAATTTCACCCTCCACGATAATGCCGCCGCCCACTCCGGTTCCCAGAGTTACCGCCACTACGTTTTCATGGCCCTTGCCGGCGCCCTTCCACATTTCGCCAAAAGCCGCCACATTAGCGTCATTGCCCGCCTTTACCGGTACATTAATATATGCCTGCACCGCCTCGGGTATGTTAAAGGATCTCCATGCAATATTGGCACAGCCACCCAAATTGCCTTTTTTATCCACTGTGCCGGGAACGCCTACGCCGATTCCCACCAGATCCTCCTCGCTGATCCCCTTTTCTTCCATTTTTCCGCGGATACTTTTTACAATATCAGGAAGGATGGCCGCTCCTTCATTGTCCAATATGGTGGGAATCTCCCACTTGTCCAGAATATTTCCCTCTTTATCAAAGAAACCCAGCTTAACCGTGGTTCCCCCGATGTCTACACCAAACGCATACTTACTCATGATTTCCCTCACCTTTCGTTTTTATTCTTTTATTCATCATCCTCTTCCCGTTTCCTGGCCAGAGAATTCTGCACCCTGGTATACAGCTCCTGCGCCGCATTATAACCCATTTTTTTCTGACGGTGATTAATGGCTGCAGATTCGCAGATCACGGCCAGATTCCGTCCGGGACGGATGGGGATATTGTGGCACACGATCTTGTTGCCCAGATACTCCGTGTAATTTTCCTCCAGTCCCAGCCTGTCGTATTCCTTCTCCTTGTCCCACTCCTCCAGCCGGATTACCATATCGATCCCCTGGGTATCCTTTACCGCGGATACGCCGAACAACGCCTTCACATCCACAATGCCAATGCCCCTCAGCTCGATCAGATGCTTCGTCACATCCGGCGCCGAACCAATCAATGTATCATCGCTTACCTTTCGCAGCTCCACCACGTCGTCTGTCACCAGGCGGTGTCCCCTCTTGATCAGCTCCAGAGCCGCCTCTGATTTACCGATACCGCTCTCGCCTGTAATCAGCACGCCCTCGCCGTACACATCTACCAACACCCCGTGAACGGAAATGCAGGGAGCAAGCTTTACGTTCAGCCATCGAATGACCTCCGCCATAAAAGAAGAAGTCGTCTTTTTTGTGGAAAGAACCGGTACCTTGTGAGTCAGCGCCGCCTGCATGAAAATAGGATCCGGCATCATTTCCCGGCAAAATACGATGGCGGGCACGTCGCCTCTGAGAAGCTCATCATAGATCTCCCGCTTTCTCTCGTCACTCATGCTTTCCATGTAGGTGTACTCCACGAAGCCCACGATCTGAAGCCGGGTGGCATCAAAATGCTCAAAATATCCGGCAATCTGAAGGGCAGGCCTGTTGATATCCGGCTGTGTGATACGGATTCCCTTTATATCGATCTCCGGCGTCAGGTTATCCAGCTTCATCTTTTCGATCATACGGGTAAGCGTTACATATTCCATTCCCTGTTTCCCTCATTTCTGTGCTGTTTACTGTGCTATTTCCTGTCCTGAATAAGGTTATTGTACCATAAGCTAAAATTTATGGGAAGTTCTTTTCGTTATGTTTCGCGTTCCTCCTTTTTTCGGAAATATCCATATATTTCCTCAGCCGCACGTCTGTTCAGCTCCGGCAGCGCCGCCAATTCCTCCACAGAAGCCTGACGGATCTCTTCAATGGATTTAAAACTACGCATCAAGGCCTTTCTTCTGGCTGGTCCCACCCCCGGAATATCATCCAGAACTGATTTTACCTGCGTCTTGCTGCGCAGGGAACGGTGGTATTCGATGGCAAACCGGTGAGCCTCGTCCTGAATCCGGGTAATCAGCTTAAAGCCCTCGGAGCGGGTATCGATGGGCAGCTCTATATTGTTAAAATAAAGTCCCCGGGTACGGTGGTTGTCATCCTTTACCATGCCGCAGACAGGGATGGAAATTCCCAGCTCCTCCAGCACGGACAGAGCAATATTCACCTGCCCCCGGCCTCCATCCATCATCAAAAGATCGGGAAATTTTGTAAAGCTCCCGTATTCCCGTTCCAGCTCCTTCTCCTCCAGCTCCCTGCTCTCCTCTATACCATGGCGGAAGCGTCTGGTCAACACCTCCCGCATGCAGGCATAATCGTCGGGACCGGTGACGGTCCGAATCCGAAACTTCCGATAATCGCTGGGCTTGGGTTTTCCCTTTTCAAATACGATCATGGAGCCCACGTTTTCAAAGCCGTTGATATTGGATATGTCGAAGGCCTCCATTCTCTCGATACGGGACAATCCCAGTACATCGGCAATCTCCTTCACCGCACCGATAGTCCTGCCCTCTTCCCTCTTCAGCCGCTCCCTGTCCTGGTCCAGAATATGCTTTGCATTCTGAGCCGCCAGCTCCACCAGCTTTTCCTTGGAACCAATCTTAGGCACTCGGATATGTACCCTGCCGCCCTTACGCCCGGACAGCCATTTTTCGATCAATTCCCTGTCTCCGATCTCATACTGCAGCATCAGCTCCCGGGGAATAAAAGGCGTCCCTGCATAAAACTGCTTCACAAAGTTTTCCAGAATACCGGCCTTGTCTCCCTCCGACACATGTGTCATATAATAATGCTCCCGGCCTATCAGCTTGCCGTCTCTCACAAAAAATACCTGCACCACCGCCTCGGTCTCATCCTGATACAGCGCCAGAATATCCTTATCCTCGCCTACGCTGTCGGTAATCTTCTGTTTCTGAGACACCTGCTTCACGCTGTTGTACAGATCCCTGTATCCTGCCGCCGCCTCAAAGTCAAGCTCTTCTGCAGCCGCCTTCATTTTGGATTCCAGGTCCTTCAGAATCAGATTATAGTTGCCGTTCAGAAACTCCAGGACCTGAGACACCTGCTCCCGATACTGCTCCTTGTTCACATAGCCCTGACAGGGAGCCAGACATTGCTTGATATGATAATTCAGACAGGGACGCTCCAGCCCAATATCTCTTGGCAGGCTTCGATTGCAGGTTCTGAGACAATACAGCTTGTTCAAAAGCTCAATGGTATCCTTCACGGCTCCGGCACTGGTATAGGGGCCGAAATATCTGGATTTATCTTTTTTCATAACCCGGGAAAACAAAATCCGGGGAAACTCCTCTCCCACGGTAACCTTGATATAGGGATAGGTCTTGTCATCCTTCAGCAACGTATTGTATTTTGGAGAATTTTCCTTGATCAGATTATTCTCCAGCACCAGCGCCTCCAACTCGGAATCCGTGACAATATATTCAAATCGGGCGATCAAAGACACCATCTTGTCGATCATTGGTCCCCGTCCGATATTTTCCCGAAAATAAGAGCGCACCCGATTGTGCAGATTCACAGCCTTTCCCACATATAAAATGACATCTTTATCATCTCTCATGATATAGACGCCCGGCTCCTTGGGAAGCTTTTTCAGCTCTTCTTCAAAATTAAACATTTCCGCTCCTGCTTTTTTGCCACTGTCAGTGTCAGCCCATATTCCTTCTGACTATTGCAACAGCCCTGTGCCAATCATGGTACAGGGCTGTTATCTTATCTTTTATTTTGGGGGTTCAGCCCTGGGCAAAGCTTCATCTTCTTCCGGCGCCTGTATCAGTCCACTCTTCGGTTGGAAAATCTTCCCACTGCCGAAGCCTCCTGCTCCGGCCCGGAAGCCTGTGGGCCTTCGCTTTCAGCGCCAGAGGTCTGAGTCTCCCCGGTCTCCGAGGCAGTCTCTCCATTGTTCTCCGGTTCCGAGCCTGCTGTTTGGGCCCCTTCCTCCCTTTGAGACTGCTTGTCAGAATCATCTTTATGGGAAACCGCCTCCGGCGCCTCCGCCGGTTCAGGAACTACCACGGGCCCCGGCATTTGAATCACTGCCTCTGGGGTTTCCCCTCCATCTGTGGACTTATCGTTCTTTTCCTGTTTCTTTGCTTCCTCGTCCTCTTCCGGCTCGGGAATTCCCTTGGCCTCCCGGAAAATCTTCATAAAGTCTTTTCCGGTGATGGTTTCCTTTTCGATCAAAAACTCCGCCAGCTTATCCATTACATCCCGGTTTTCCCGAAGCATTTCCAATGCCTTCTGATAGCTTTCCTTCAGGATCTCCACCACTTCCTGGTCCACCTCAGCCGCCGTATTGTCACTGCATTTTAAAACCATTCTGCCGTCCAGATACTGACTTTCCACAGTGGCCAGTCCCATAAGGCCGAACCGCTTGCTCATGCCGTAACGGGTCACCATGTTCCGCGCCAGATCCGTAGCCCTCTCAATATCGTTGGCGGCGCCGGTGGTCACCGTATCAAAAACGATCTCCTCCGCAGCACGTCCTCCCACCAGGCTTACCAGCATATCTCTCAGCTCAGCCTCTGTATTCAGATATTTTTCTTCCTCCGGCACATGCATCACATAGCCCAGCGCCCCCATGGTGCGGGGTACGATGGTAATCTTCTGTACCGGTTCGGAATTCTTCTGAAGAGCGCTGACCAGCGCATGGCCCACCTCATGATAGGACACGATCCGGCGCTCCTCCTTGTTCATAATACGATCCTTCTTCTCCTTACCCATCAGCACCTGCTCCACAGCATTGAACAGATCCTTCTGGCAGACATATTCCCTTCCCTCTTTCACCGCATTGATAGCGGCCTCGTTAATCATATTGGCCAGATCCGATCCTACGGCGCCGCTGGTAGCCAGAGCGATGGCATCCAGATCCACGGTCTCATCCATTTTCACATCCTTGGAATGCACCTTCAGAATCTCCACACGTCCCTTCAAATCCGGTTTATCCACAATAATACGCCTGTCAAAACGGCCCGGCCTCAGAAGCGCCTTGTCCAGAATCTCGAAACGGTTGGTGGCTCCCAGAATCAGAATACCCTTGGAGCTGTCAAATCCGTCCATCTCCGAAAGAAGCTGATTCAGAGTCTGCTCCCGCTCCTCGTTTCCGTTTCCGCCGTATTGAGAGTCACGGCTTCGCCCGATGGCGTCAATCTCATCTATAAAAATAATACAGGGCGCATTCTTATTGGCCTCTCTGAAAAGATCTCTCACACGGCTGGCGCCCACACCCACATACAATTCCACAAAATCAGACCCGGTCAGGGAGAAGAAGGGTACCTTTGCCTCTCCCGCCACAGCCCTGGCAAGCAGAGTCTTACCTGTTCCGGGAGGTCCCACCAGCAGAGCCCCCTTGGGCAGCCTGGCGCCGATCTTGGAATATTTGCCGGGGTTGTGAAGGAAGTCCACCACCTCCACCAGGGATTCCTTTGCCTCGTCCGCACCAGCCACATCCTTGAAGGTAACTCCTGTCTCCTTCTGGACATAAACCTTGGCATTGCTCTTGCCCACACCCATGGGGCCGGCGCCTCCGCCCATTTTACGAAATAAAAAGCCAAGCAATATCCACATCAGAAGCACCGGAAGCACCACGGAGATGATGATCTCCAGGAAACGCCCGGAATTATCGCTGAGAATCCGCTTTCCGTCCACGCCGTGAGCCTCCAGCCGGGAGGTCAGGGTATCCATATCCTCCATCAGGATCGCGGAGTATTCCTTCACCACAGGCTGTATCCGGAAGCCGTAGCCCTGCAGCGGAATCTGCGTGGCCGTTTCATTAGCAGCGGCTGCATCCGACTTCAGGGTAAAAATGACTTCCCCTGTACTCTGCAGCTTCACCGTATTCACATTATCCGATTCCAGCTCCTGCAAAAACTGTGTATAGCTGACCTCCTCCGCATCTGCACCGCCGCCCAGCATCACACTGTAGAGAAGCCATACGATCACAAGAGTGCTCATGGCCGCCAGCACCATAGTCAGGATATTTGGTCTTCTGGGGTCGCTGCCGTTGTTTCCTCCGCCGCCGTTTCCGTTATTATTGCCCCCAGGCATATTACCACGGTTTCCGTTATTGTATCCCCCACCGTTATCGTACTGATTCATTTGATTGTCCATAGTAACTCCGTTTCTTTTTCATTTCCCGCCGACGATCACAATTTCGTTGACGAAACTGAATCTACTTTATTATAGAGATTCGTATTTCATAAATCAATAGCATAAGTATGAAAAAAACGTTCCATCTCTTAAAGATTTCTAAACTTTTTGCCATTCCAAAGCCGCAAAAACTATGGTACAATAACCTTATACATGGCATATATTGGCCGCATGGCCTTCTTAGCGTAAATTGCATGGCAATTTATGCTGCAATATCCTTATTCACAACACGAAAGGCAGAAGATGAAAACCGGTTTTGACAACGAAAAATATTTGAAAATGCAATCCCAGCACATCAAGGAACGCATCGACCAGTTCGGCGACAAGCTTTATTTGGAGTTCGGCGGAAAGCTTTTTGACGATTACCATGCTTCCCGCGTGCTTCCCGGCTTTGCGCCCGATTCCAAGCTGCGCATGCTGATGCAACTTTCCGACTATGCAGAAATCGTTATCGTTATTAACGCCGCCGATATCGAAAAAAATAAGATCCGGGGCGATCTGGGAATTACCTATGACGTGGATGTTCTGCGGCTTCGGGATGAGTTCCTGCAAAAGGGACTCTATGTGGGAAGCGTGGTTATCACTCATTATTCCGGCCAAAACAGCGCAAACCAGTTTAAGGCCCGGCTGGAAAAGAAAAATATCCGGGTGTACCTCCACTACACCATCGAGGGATATCCCTCCAATATTCCGCTGATCATCAGCGAAAACGGTTTTGGGCGCAACGATTATATCGAAACCACAAGACCTCTGGTGGTAATCACTGCCCCGGGCCCGGGAAGCGGCAAGATGGCCACCTGTCTCTCCCAGCTGTATCATGATAACCTGCGGGGGATCAAGGCCGGCTACGCCAAATTTGAGACCTTCCCCATCTGGAATATCCCGCTGAAGCATCCTGTAAATCTGGCTTATGAGGCTGCTACCGCGGATTTGAACGATGTCAACATGATCGACCCCTTCCATCTGGAAGCCTACGGAAAGACTACCGTCAACTACAACCGCGATATTGAGATCTTTCCCGTGCTGAACGCCATTTTTGAGGGCATTTACGGAAGCAATCCCTATAAATCTCCTACTGACATGGGTGTCAACATGGCAGGCAACTGTATCATCGACGACGAGGCCTGCTGTCAGGCATCCTGTGCGGAAATCATACGGCGCTATTATGCCGCCCTGAATAAGGTGATGCGGGACGAGGGCTCCGAAAATGAGGTCTATAAAATTGAGCTTCTCATGAAGCAGGCCCGGATCACCACAGATGACAGACGTGTCACTGTAGCCTGCCGCCAGCGTGCGGAAGCCCTGAATGTGCCCACCGCCGCCATTGAGCTTGGCAACCGTCACATTATCACCTCTAAGACCTCCGACTTCCTGGGTGCATCCGCCGCCCTGCTGCTGAATGCCCTGAAGTATCTGGCCGGAATCGATCATGATATTCAGCTGATCAAGCCCGAGGCCATTGAGCCGATCCAGAACCTGAAGGTCCGCTATCTGGGAGGGAAAAACCCCAGACTGCACACCGATGAAGTGTTGATCGCACTGGCACTGGCGGCCAGCACCGACGAGAACGCCAGGCGTTCCATGGAACAGCTGCCTAATTTGAAGGGCTGCCAGGTACATACCTCCGTAATGCTCTCTGAGGTGGATATCAAGATCTATAAAAAGCTGGGGGTAGATCTGACCAGCGAAGCCGTTCAAGCTCCTAAAAAAAGATATTAATAAAGCACTGTTGATTTAAAAAATCAGGCGGGGAATACTCTTTTCAGAAATCCCCGCCTGCACCAAATTCACAGCATTCTCACAGCTTCTTCAGATAATTCCCATCCACGCTGACACCCTCATTCACCACAATAAATGCTTGAGGATCATATTCGCGTATGATGGTCTTCAGACGGTTAACCTCATATTTGGACAGCATGATGTACAGTACATGGGAACGCTCATAGGTATAGGCGCCCAGCGCAGACCATTTGGTGATCCCTCGGCCCAGCTCCTCAAAAACCTTCTTTTCCAGTGCAGAGGTATCCGCCTTTGTGATCACATGGACCTCCACATTGATATTCTGTGTATGCACCTTATCCATGGCCACGGAGTACACCGCCGCATAGATAACGGAATACACCACCGTCCCTATGTCAAACAGGAAAATACAGGCTCCGTAAAGCACCAGATTCACCAGCAGGTTTACCTTGCCAACACTGAAATCTCTCTTCCATTTGATCAGCAGGACTCCCACCACATCCGTTCCTCCGCCGGAAGAGCCCATGCGCAGCATGATCCCCACCCCTGCGCCGGATATGATGCCCCCTACCACACAAGCCGCCATGACATCCTCCACGATAACCACCGTGGGAATCAGGGAAATAAACAGGGTGATGGCAGTGACTGAAGCCAATGTTTTTACCAGAAACATTCTGCCGATTCTGCTGAATGCCACCAGGAAAATCGGTACATTTATAATATAGTATATTACACCGGCTATATCAAAGGACTGAAATCTAAGGCCAAAAGCATCCGCCAGCACAGTGCGGATCACCTGGCAGATGCCCATGAGCCCGCCTGTATACAGCTCAGCGGGCACCACAAATAAATTGATCCCCGCCGCATACAGCAGGGCGCCGAAAACGCCGCCCAGCATTCTTTTTCCTTCGTATTTCAATGTAGCTCTGTTCATCTTATTTCAATGCATTCTCCACTTTATCTTTCAGATCCTTGGCAGACATTGCGCCCATAAAGGTAGCCGCCGGCTTTCCGTCCTTGAAAATAATAAATGTGGGAATGCTGGAAATGCGGTATCTTTGAGCAACCTGCAAATTCTCGTCCGTATTGCATTTTCCCACCTTGACACGGCCGTCATATTCCTCCGCAAGCTTTTCCACAATAGGCGCCATCATCTTGCAGGGACCGCACCAGTCCGCAAAGAAATCCACCAGCACCGGAACCGATGACTGCAGAACCTCTTCTTCAAAATTTTCCGTCGTAAATCTGAATTCCATTTGTCTCCTCCTTCTTTTGGGCATTTCCAGCGCAATTTTCCGCCGGCTGCCCCAAATTGACATCAAACCTTAAACTGCTGCCGACTAACTTTGTTTATCGGCAAATTATATATTTGCAGATGGGATTGCCCATGGCGGAAAATTTTTCCTCATATTCCGTCATAACATTTCCCTCCATCAGCACCACGTCGCCATGCAGATCATAAGTAACCATGCTGGCCTTCCAGCCTGCAGGCTCAAGCTCTGCCACCGCAAAGTCAAAAAGCTCCCGGTTGTCCGTCTTGAACTCCAGACTTCCGTCCCTTTTCAGGATCAGGTCATAGCGGGCCAAAAACTCCCTGGATGGAAGCCGCCGCTTTGCATGCCTGTCCTTGGGCCAGGGATCCGAGAAATTGAGATAAATTCTGTCTACCTCCCCGGGACCGAAAACCTGAATAATATTCTCTGCCTCCATCCGCAGAAACTTCAGATTGGGCAGCTCCTCCTGATCCATCTTCTGAACCGCCCGAAGCAGCACACTGGAATACTTCTCAATCCCTACATAATTAATGTACGGGTGTTCCTTAGCCATAGTATATATAAATTTCCCTTTTCCCATACCGATTTCAACACGAATGGGATTCTCATTTCCGAATATTTTGTTCCAGCGCCCCGGACACCGGGACTGCACCGCCTCCTGCACCACATAGGGACTGTCTACAATGACCTCTCTGGCTCCCGTTATATTACGCAGTCTCATACCTATTCTCCAGTTGACTTCTCCGGTTACTATTCACGGCTTCACCGCAAAGAGCATCCTTCTCCATCCTTACATACTGTACTTTATCTTTCCAAACTTGTCAATGCATTGCTTTTCAGTGTATAATACCCCTATAACAGCTCAGCCAGTCCATACAAATGACAAAAAATCGTGCTCGCACGAATTTTTTGCCACTTGTATGGACTGAGGGAGCGCCATCCTATGAGCAAAGACAGCCGCGAAGCGGCGAAGAGTTCCGCAGGAACGGCTTTGCGAATGGCGCGGGCTGAGCGGATGACGACCCGCGATGCGGCAAAAAGTGCCGCCGCATGCGGCACTTTGCGAATGGCGCGGGCTGAGCGGATGACGACCCGCGATGCGGCAAAAAGTGCCGCACTCACACCCCAAAGCAAGCCAAAAAAGGACAACCCATGAAATATATTTTTAAAGATTTTATATATCCCGAAACCAATAAATACTCTCTCACCCCCCCATGCAGGATAAAAGCGGCCTTATTATGCGCATTTTTCCTGTCTTTTTTCCATGTCCTTCCCTCCTTCGCCGCTCAGCTGACGCCTGATGAGGCCCTGGAAGCCCACCGGGCCATGGAAGTCCAGACAAACCAGATCTCCAATTGGCCTGCAGGTCCTGCCATTGGGGCGGAATCTGCTATTTTAATCGAAGCAGAAACAGGAACCATCCTGTATGCAAAAAATATTCATCAGCAGGAGTACCCTGCCAGCACCACCAAGATCCTCACATCCCTGATCGTGTCCGAGCAGTGCGCCATGGACGAGATGGTCACCTTTTCCCGTGACGCAATATTCGATACTCCCTGGGACAGCAGCCATATTGCCATGGACGTGGGACAGGCTCTGACTGTGGAGCAGTGTCTCAACGCCATCCTGATCCGTTCCGCCAACGAGGTATCCTACGCCGTGGCGGAGCATATTTCCGGGACCTCCGACTGGAGTGTCTTTGCGGAAACCATGAACAAGCGCGCAGAGGAGCTGGGCTGCCTGAATTCTCACTTTGCCAACCCCAACGGGCTGCCCGATGAAAACCATTACACCACTGCCTATGATCTGGCCATGATCGGCAGAGCTTTTTTTGCCAACGAAGTGCTCTGCAAGATATCTCTGGCCCGGCGTCTTGATATTCCCGCCTCCGACACCCTGCCCAACCGCAAGCTGGAGCTCAACAATATGGCCATCATTCCCGGCGGCCAGTATGCCTACGAATATCTGGTGGGCTGCAAAACCGGATACACTGCTTCCGCCAGATACTGCCTCGTATCCTGTGCGGAAAAAAACGGTATGCGCCTGATCTGTGCAGTCATGCGGGACGAGCATCCCTATCAGTATCTGGACACTATTTCTTTGTTTGAGTACGGCTTCAATAATTTTGAAAAAGTCAATGTATCCCAGACAGAGACAAAATATAATATGGATGACATGGAAATATTCTATAGCGGTAATGACATCTTTGGAAGCTCAAAGCCTCTTCTGGCATTGAATCGGGAAGATTTTATTATCCTTCCCGGAACTGCCTCCTTTAAAGATACCGAATCCAAGGTCACCTATACCTCCGAAAAGGAAGAGGAAGCCGCGCGGATCACCTATTTCTACCACGGTGCAGAAATAGGATCCGTGGGCGTAAGCTTTGCTTCCCCCGACGATTCGTTCCAGCCCTCCCCAGCCCCCGGCGCTTTGGACACCCACGGGAAATCTGACTCTTCGGAACCCAAAAAAGCGACCCGTATTTTGTACGTAAACATCGTCAGTGTGCTGGCCGCTATTGCTGTGGTATTCGTACTTCTGCTCATTGCCCTGCTGGTCAAAGCAATCCTGCGGAATTACTCTTTCAGCCCCCGGCATGCAAGCCTGCCCCCGCGGAAAACCGGAAAACGCCGTCGAAGAAAAAAAGAAGCTCCCAGCTTCAAGGATTTTGATTTCTAGCAGCGCCTCTGTACTGCTTACCTGCCTGGAGGCTGCGCTGCCTGATTTCTTCCGCCTCCTCCGGACTTATGATCTTTGTGGTCTTGACAATGTAAACCCCGCCTCCCTCGGATCTGCGGACCCGGATCTTCCCTTTCAAATATCCGTGCTTTTCACAATATGCCAGGCAATAATAATGCCTCCCGTTGGGAGTGAACCATTTCAGTTTCTTCTTTAAATTACGACGGCAGAGATAGCATTTGCTGGACAGCACCTCCCTGTCCGCAAACGCTTCCCTCTTTCCTGTAAATTCCCGGGAAATGTACTTCGCATAATCGGCAAACCGAACTCTTACCTCCTGATCCCGGTCCGCCGGCAGATGAAACAGATCATAAGACACATTCTGAAGCAGCTCCCTGTTTTTTTTCATGATCATGGCAAACAGCTTCGCCGTATACCAGGCATCGCCAAAGGCCCGGTGAAAGGGCACATCCTTCTCCAGCTCCATCAGATCCACCGCGTACCCCAGGGATCTTCGGGATTTCCCGTCCTCAAAGGCAAGGCTGAAAAGCTTCTGAACATCCAAAAAGACCATGGGGCCGCATGACATTGGTGTCATGTGATAAAAGGCCATATTCCGCTGAAGCTCCGTCAGATCCTGATCTCCCCATGTACAGAACAGGTGCGGCGACTCACTGCACCATTGCAGGAATTTTTCCGCCGCCTCCTGAAAAGGGAGCCCCTCTTCCAGCTCCTCCATCTGCAGATGAATCAGCTGTCCTGTGATCCGGTTCATTTCATGGTACACCCTGGGCTTAATTAGTTCATGGAATTTCCCTGTTATGACGCCATCGTCATTCACTTTTACAGCGCCGATTTCAATCACCTCAAAGGTGAGCTTTTCCGCTGTTTCTGTTGAGGCTCCTGCCTGGTCACCTCCCTGGTTCCATTCCAGATCCATTACGATATAATCCATAGCTACCCTTTACATAAATCCCTTCTCAATCCAAGTCCTGACCAGGGAAATCCATGTGGCACATTCCTCCTGCTGCCCATAGCCGTCCCTGCCTTCCGATATGCGGTTGGCAAGCCCCAGTCCGTGTCCGCCCCTGGGATACATATGAAGCTCCGTGCTCACTCCTGCCCGGCGCAGAGCGCCTGCAAACAGCAGCGCATTTTCCACCGGTACCACATCATCCTCAAAGGTATGCCACACAAAGACAGGAGGAACCTTGGAGCTGACCTGCTTCTCCAGAGACATTCTCTGGGAAAGCTCTTCCTCTCTTTCCTGCAGCAGGCTCTGAAAAGACCCTCTGTGGGCAAACTCTCCGGAGGAAATCACCGGATAGCACAGAATCAGTCCGTCGGGACGCACCATTTCGTGATCCTCCTGTCCCAGTCCTGCCGCCTGCACAGTAATATCCTCATCCCAGAATACACCCAGGCTGGCCGCAAGATGACCGCCGGCGGAACAACCCAGCACAATGATTTTATCCGGCTCCACATGCCACTCTGCCGCATTCCGGCGGATCAAAGCAACGCTGTAGGCCAGTTCCCCCAGCGCCGTGGGAAACACAGCCGGCTTGCAGGAATAATTCAGCACTGCGGCATGACAGCCCATAGCAAGAAACTGCAGGGCAAATACCTCGGCTTCTCTGTCGGAATTAAACTCATATCCTCCGCCCGGACACACCAGCACCAAAGGTCTGTGGTTCAGCTTCAGCTCCTGAGAAGCATTCTGAATATATACAGTAAGCCTTGCGCCGGGCAATGAGCCCTCCACCTGAATATCATAAGTTTTATTAATCATAATTATTCCTTTCTGTGCATCTGTTTCACAACAGCCAGCTCATTGGCCGCAGAAATTAATATGCCCTTCCCCAATATACCATTTTTTTGGCAGGTCTGCCGCAGCAGACGCAGGTGTCGGCAATATGCTCCTGCTCAAAGGGTATGCACCGGCTGGTCACCGCCAGCTTTTCCTTAATTTGCTCCTCGCATTCCTGCTCCCCGCACCACATGGCTTTCACAAAACCCGTATTCTCCGTAAACAGCCGCTCAAACTCTTCCATATTGGCGGCTGTATAGGTGTGCGTATCCCGATGAACTCTGGCCCTCTCCAGCATTTCCCTCTGGATGGTATCCAAAAGCTCTGCCAGCCTTGCCTCCAGCTCCTCCAAAGATACCTCTGTTTTTTCTCTGTTGTCCCGGCGGCAGAGCACGCATCTTCCGGCCTCAAGATCCTTGGGACCGATTTCCACCCGCACGGGATATCCTCTCATTTCAGCCTCGGCAAACTTCCAGCCGGGAGACTTATCCGTGTCATCCACCTTCACCCGGAAATTTCCTTTCAGCCGGTCCCGAAGCTCATAAGCCTTATCCAGCACTCCTTCCTTCTTCTGCTGAATGGGAATGATGCAAACCTGCACAGGAGCAATCCGGGGAGGCAGCACCAGGCCCTCGTTGTCCCCATGAACCATGATAACGCCGCCGATCAGACGAGTGGACATACCCCAGGAGGTCTGATGCACATGTTTAAGAGTATTGTCCTTGTCTGCATACTGAATCTCAAAGGCCTTCGCAAAGCCGTCGCCAAAATTATGGCTGGTTCCGGACTGCAGAGCCTTGCCGTCGTGCATCAGCGCCTCAATGGTATAGGTAGCCTCCGCTCCCGCAAATTTTTCCTTGTCGGTCTTGCGCCCCTTGATCACAGGAATCGCCAGCACCTCCTCACAGAAATCCGCATACAGCTTCAGCATCTGTATGGTCCTCTCCTCAGCCTCCCGGGCCGTAGCATGGGCCGTATGTCCCTCCTGCCACAAAAACTCTCTGGAACGCAGGAAAGGCCTGGTTTCCTTCTCCCAGCGCACCACCGAGCACCACTGATTATAAACCCTGGGCAGGTCTCTGTAGGAATGAATGTCATTTTTATAAAAATCACAGAACAGGGTCTCCGAGGTAGGCCGCACACAGAGACGCTCCTGGAGCAGCTGCTGCCCTCCGTGAGTCACCCATGCCACCTCCGGAGCAAAGCCCTCCACATGATCCTTTTCCTTCTGCAGCAGAGATTCCGGTATGAACATAGGAAGGTAAACGTTCTCCACGCCTGCCTCCTTAAACCGTTCATCCAGCTGCTTCTGAATCAGCTCCCAGATTGCATAGCCGGCTGGCTTGATGACCATACAGCCCTTCACCGAGGTATAATCAATCAGCTCCGCCTTTTTCACCACATCCGTGTACCATTGAGCAAAATCCACGGACATATCCGTGATCTCCTCCACCATTTTTTTGTCTGCCATTTTTCCTCCTTTCAAAGCGCTGAGCACATACTCTTCCGGTGCGGCGCTTTCTCTGAAATCCGGTGACAGTCTGACGAAAAATCCGATATGACCGGTTTTCGCAAAACCGTCGTATACAGTCTGCCAGGAACGAGGGTCTGACCGTAAAAAACAAACCGCCGGGCCCTCCGTCCCCTCCAAGGGACCGAAAACTCGGCGGTACCACCCTAATTGATGCCTGGGCATCCAGCTCTATCGCCGTTAACGCCGGCCTACGCTGTACTTTTGCCTATATTATAAGCCTCGCACAGGACTCCAAGGCAGGTTCCAAAGCCTTGACATAAGGGCCTCACAGCCGCGCCGGCCCTGTCACCAAAACCCTGCGCCACGCCCTCTCTCTGAAATGCCTGCAGCTTCGTACTGATCCTCTTCACAGTCGCTCTATATGTATGTGATTGTAGTGTATGAAAACCGGTTTGTCAAGACTGATTGGCGCCAAAAGCAGAGCTCTGCAATTCTCCTTTACGGAGCCGGGAAATCGTGTCCGCCTCTTTCAATCCGGCATGGAATCAAATTCACTGCCGGAAATATCGGGGTAAGCGACAACATTTACACTTTTCCGTATTTTTGCGCGTTTCTGTTAAAGGATTATCTGAAACGTTCACCAGCTCTATACCCGCCATTCCTGCCGTCAGGTTATCCTGAACAATCAAAATACCGATTGATAAAAAGAAATGAACCATCAGATATCCTGCGAGAAACCATATAAAAATCCTCTTTGTCTTCACAAGCCTGCCGACCTCAGTGATTATAATTTTACACGAACTCTGTATCCAATGCAACCCAAAATACCTGGCGCCCTCTGCCCGTGAAGAGTAACCAGAAGCCAGACAACTGCTATGACCTTCCGTTTTCCAACTACCGGTTGTTTTTCTGCAATACCGCCTCCATTGTACTCAACCATCCGTTGTGGTAAACTACTCTTGAAAACCAAAATTACCAGCGTCAGGCGCGGTTAACAAAATTATGTGGAGGTATTTTATGGATACTGTAACCATCGGAAAACAAATTACAGCTCTGCGCAAAGGCCAGGGCATGACCCAGGAGGATGTTGCAAAACAGGTGGGCGTCAGCTCCCAGGCCGTGTCCAAATGGGAAAACGGCGGCGTCCCGGACACGGAATTGCTGCCCAAAATCGCAGAACTGTTCGGTGTTTCCATTGATTCACTTTTTGGCATAGATACCACTGATTACAACAGTATACGGGCAGCCCTCTCAAAAAAGCTGATAGATACTCCGCCTGAAAAGCAGTTCCAGCTTCTCTTCCGCTGGTGCTGGGACATGGAGCGGGCTCTGATGGGCCGCATGCCGGAGGATGCAGAATACGAAATAGAGACTCTGGAAAAAGATGTTGAAAAAACATCCCTGGCCCATTCCAGTATCCTCAGCAACTACGGCTTTACGCAAATGGGGGTGGCAGGCCGGCTGCAATATTTCCTGATGATGCCGGAAATCAGTGACAAGGATGCTGCCTTTTTCCAAAATACGGACTATGTTTCTTTTTTTCAGGACTTTTCCCATAAGGATGTGTTTGACTCCTGCGTTCTCCTGCATAAAAGGGAATCCGGCAAAGCCTTTACACCAGGACTGTTAATGAAGAATTTGGGGCTGGACTTTGAAAGGGCTATGGAGATTATTCAGATCCTGCGCAAATACCATATGATCTCCTGCACGCAGCTTGAACTGGACGATTTGACCCAGGAAATATATTCCTTTAAACCCGCCCCGTCATTTACATTAATGCTTCTGTTCGTTCAGGAGCTGATTCACAGACCCTCCATCTTTTATTACTTCTGTGAAAGCAGGCAGAAGCCCTGGCTGTGAGTAATAACTGTAAATCAGATTAATTAACATAAAAACTATTGACTTTCCCCCTTATGGAAGGTATAGAGTCTTCTTGTAAACACCATTTCCCAAGAAAGGCGCGGGTCTATGAAAATCAATCAGGTGGAGCAGGCCGTCGGCATCTCCAAAAAGAACATCCGCTTTTACGAACAGGAAGGGCTCTTAAGTCCCTCCCGCTCGGCCAACGGTTATCGTGATTATACGGAGGAGGATGTGACGGTTCTGCAGCAGATCAAGCTGCTGAGAAAGCTGGACATTCCCATTGAAGAAATCCGTCGTCTGCAGACCGGAAGCCTTACCCTGGAGGACTGCCTGCGCAGGCATCTCATCGTGCTGGAGCGGCGAAGCAGAAATCTGGAAGCCACCAATGCTTTCTGCCACAGACTTCTGGCGGAGGATGCCCGGCTGGGGACCCTGAACGTGCCCATGCTTCTTCAGGAAATGGAAACTATGGAGGAGGGAGGTACCAATTTTGTGAACATCCGGAAAAAAGACAGTCAAGAACGAAAACGGGGCGCATTGATCGGAGGCTTTGTGGCAATCCTTGTTATGGCATTGCCCATTGTACTCATGACCGCCGTCGTGATCACGGAACCGGAAATACCGATTCTACTGGCTGCGGCCTTTATCGTGGTGCCCTTGATCGGCATTATCGGTACTGTGGCCGCCCTGCGGGAACGACTGAAAGAAATCGAAGGGGGAGAGTTGGATGAAGCTTCTAAATATTGACTATATACCTGGAAAAAACGTTGAGGATCTGGGAATCGTAAAGGGAACAGTAGTACACTCTAAGAATGTGGGAAAAGATTTTATGGCCGCAATGAAAACCCTGGTGGGCGGAGAACTGACAGGATACACTCAGATGCTCAACGAGGCCCGGCAGATTGCCGTAAAGCGTATGGTGGACGAGGCGGAGGCCCTGGGAGCGGACGCAGTCATCAATGTCCGCTACGGCACATCCTCTGTCATGTCCGGAGCAGCAGAGGTGATCGCCTACGGCACAGCGGTAAAAATTCTGGAAAAATAGACAGATTCTCAAAGGCGCCTGAAAAGACACAAAAAGAACTGTCGGAAAACAGACAGCCCAATTAACAATTAAACAGGGGGCCGATTAAAGTTTTATATTAACCGGCTCCCCTGATAAACTTAAAGTAAATATTTCTCAATATATCCTGCCACGCCATCCATGTCATTACTCTCTGTCACATAGTCTGCCGCCTCCAGCACCTGCCGGATTCCGTTGGACATGGCCACGCCCACCCCGCAATTCTGAATGGACTCCACATCGTCATTGTCATCTCCGAAATATACCGCTTCCTCAGGCGAAATTCCCGCATCCTCCAGCATAGCCCGGACCCCGTTCCATTTGGTGGCCGCGGTACTCATGATCTGTATCAGCCGCCCGGCCGCCACCGTCATATAGGTATCAGCCGTCAGCGCTTTTTCCACTTCCCTTTGATACTTCATTCCCGAACCGCCCAGAAGCAGCTTATAAACCGCGCATCCCTCCGGAGCCTTTGGAAAGCCCTGATATACGGAAGCATTCCATTCCGGAATAGGATGACTGGAAAAAATCCCTGCCTCCGTTTCCATGGATAGAATCAGACCAGGGATCGCGGACACTCTGCCAAGAATCTCCTCCACGCTGGAGGGAACGATACAATTTTCGATCACATTCCGGGGCAAAATGACTTTTGCTCCGTTCAGCGTCGTCATGGCATAAAAACCCACCTTGTCCTGATATGGCAAAACAGCTCTCTGGGGTCTGGCCGTTGCCGCCATGAGCAGGATTTCCCTCTCCCGGCACCTTTCCAGCACCCTGTATGTATATTCTGACACACTCTTGTCCGTATGGAGCAAGGTCCCGTCCAGATCCGTTATGACCGCCTTCATCCTGATTCCTCTCCACCTGACTTATCAGAGCTTTCGAAGACAAGCGTTTTCTCTAGCCTCTCAGCTTTTTAACCGCCTTCTCCGAAATCAGGCAGGTGCCATGCTCCTTCAGCGTTAAAATCTGCTTTTCATCCGCCGTGTAAAGAGTGGCAAACTCCATGGCCTGGATGCACGCCCGGCTGTATCGCTCATAGGATGCATGCCCTTTTTTCAGACACAGGTAAAAAAACCCGTTCATCTCAAAAAGCTGACTGTCCACCCGAAGGTTTGAAGGAAGCACAGCCGCATAATCCATCACACTGCCAAGCCGGGGAAACACAAACACCGCGAAATCAGGCCTGGGCATGGGCGGCGCCGGTTCCTTATCCTTTTGGGCTCCCGAACCGGCTTCTCCGCCGGCTCCGCCCTCTGCTCCGTCGCTCTTATCCGCCTGACCATCATTCTTTCCCGTCAGCCCTACCTTCTCCCGGGCCGCCTGCAGCATACGTTTCATTTCCTTCAGGCACTCGATCAGCGGATCTCCCTCCTTGATCTCCGGATCCCGTTCCGAAAAGGTAAGCATCAGCCCCTGATCCGGAAGCATCATAATCTGCAGATCAAAGGCATAATGGGGCGGCTTATAGCCTACCTTCTCCTCGGCCTGCTCGATAATTTCCTGCACGACCTCCTTTGCCTTTTCGCTGCGCATCACGAAATCCTTGTAATCGATCTCATACTCTTCCAGTTCTTCATTGGATAAAAAACATTTTACCGTTTTTTCATCGACTCGTTCAATTCTCATAATATCATCCTCATAAACCCGCGGAATACACGCGGCTTCCCACACCGACAGGCATACGCTTCCGGTCATGCCGACACAAAAAAGAACCCAAAACTCTCTGCGTACTCACCAGTACAGTCTTATGATAACATGATATTCAAAATATTTCAATTATATAAGTTTTCCAATCCCTTGAACTCCAGCCTCTGAAACGCCGTCTGAATATACGAATTCCTGTCGGTCAGCTCCCAGATCAGGCCCGAACGATAATTCTCCAGCATCAGCAGGCTGATCCCCTTATCAATGCCGATATATCTGTCAGAGAACCAGGCAGGAGTCACATCCAGATTAAAGGCATCCAGAAAACCATATTTTCCCTTCAGCTGAGGAATGGAAGCATAGTGGCGCACCGCCTCCATAACCTCCTCCGGGCAAAAAGGCAGAGAGCCTAAAGCGCCGCAGGGAGGTACGGTTCCGTCCGCCTCGTTGACCCGGTTTCCAAAGCAGGGCAGGGCTCCCTGGGCTCCGGAATACCCGTGAGGCGTCATACAGGCCGTCATGCCCCAGGCGTTCTGATGATAGGATTTAAGATGCTTTGGATTGTCGATACAGTACTGCCTGTTGGCCCTGGTAGCCCGCACCGAATTTTCGTACCAGTCAATGCCCCGGCGATCTGTCTTACCCTTCAGATTCAGAAACGCATGGGAAAACTGATATACAAAAAGCCCTCCGCAGTGGCTGTGATAAATCAAGCCACTGTCCTTGTATACATCGCAGTATAAGGGACAATCATAAAATATGGACGGATCCACCGGATGTTTGGGTGCTGCAACGCCCAGAAAATACATGATAAACTGCTCTGCATAATGATCCCAAAAGCCGAAATGTCCCCTCTTCTCATCATACCCCATATAATAGAAATTCTTTTCCGGACAACGGTACCACTCCCAGTCCACCTCCGCGTAAATCTCTTCCCAGAGCTGTCTGCACTGTCCCCCGAAATATTCGCCGGCCACAAGGCCGCCCATCAAAAGCAGGGCCGTGTCGATTACGGACACTTCACAGTGCCCGTACCGGGATGCATCCTCCATATTCAGGAAGTGATAGAAGAAGCCGTGCACCCTCTGGGCCCGCTCCTTCAAAGTGATAAGAGTGCCCACCGCTCTCTCCTGCGCTTCCTGCCTGCCCACGTAGCCCCGTTCCACTCCGATGGCCAGGCCTGCCAGCCCATACCCCACCGAAGCAATAGAGCACATGTCGCGCTTTACATCGTTATCCCGAATCAGGCCGAAGCCCTCCTTGGACTCGCTGACCTCCTTCCAGAAGAAGTCAAAACATTTTCTCTCTTCTTCCTCCAGAATAGCCATGATCCTGCTGTCTGTCTTCTTTTCCTGTTCCATTACGCCTCCCTGTCTGCCTGCGCAGGCACAACAATCCTCCTGGTCTCCACCTGTTCGCTGTCCAGACCAGTCATTATATCAAATTCACCGGGTTCCCAAACCCATTTTTCTTCTTCATTATAGAAGGACAGCATGTCCTCCGTAATGGTAAACTCCACCCGGATTTCCTCACCCGGCTCCAAAAATACCTTCCGGAAATCCTTCAGCTCCTTCATGGGTCTGACCACGCTGGCGGACACATCCCTGATATAGAGCTGAACCACCGTTTTTCCGCTGCGCTTTCCTGTATTCCGGACCCTTACGAAAGCCTGCAGCTTCCCTCCCTCCCGGGAAATCTCCAGTCCACCGCAGGTAAAGTCAGTATAGCTGAGCCCATAGCCAAAAGGAAACAGCGGGCTGTTGGGGCAGTCCCGGTAACCGGTCACATAGCTGTCGGCCTTGGCCTCCGCCGGACGCCCCGTATTATAATAATTATAATAGACCGGGATTTGTCCCACGTTTCGGGGAAAGCTCATGCTCAAACGGCCCGAAGGATTATAGTCTCCACACAAAATATCGGCCGCCGCATCCGCTCCGGCGCTTCCCGGGAACCAGGCCTGCAGAACGGCATCGCACTCCTCCAGCACCGGTCCGATTTCCAAAGGTCTTCCGGAAAACAGCACCAGCACCACCCTCTTCCCCGCCTCATGCAGGGCATGAATCAGCTTCTCCTGATTTTTACTGAGCCTCAGATTCGTTTTGCTGGAGGCCTCTCCGGTCTCCCACTCCGGCTCTCCGGCAGCCACGATACAGACTTCGCAGTCCTTCAGGCCAAGCGCTGCCTCTTCTACCATATCCGGCACATCTCTGTCTCCTCCCCAGGAAAAAGGCTGTGTCATAGCCGTCACAAGCCTGCCGCCCAGCTTTTCCTCCAGAGCTTCCCCCAGAGTACGGGTATTTTCCGGCCTGCCCTCGCAGTGCCAGCCGCCCAGAAGATTACCCGTGCAGGCAAAGGGACCCGCCAGCCCCACCTGACCGGAATCCGAAAGGGGAAGAGCTCCCTGATTTTTCAAAAGCACCATACTCTCCCGGGCCGCCTTTCGCGCTGTCTCCAGGTGCTCCCGGCAGTATATCACCTTCTTTTCCTCCTGCTCGTCGGCGTCCTTCCAGGGATTTTCAAAAAGGCCCAGCTTGTTTTTCAGCTCCAGGATACGGATCACACACTCATCGATTTCACTCTCTGTTATTCTTCCCTGCTCCAGCAAGGTCTTCAGAGAACCTGCATACACGCCGGACATCATCTCGATATCCATCCCCGCATGGATCGACTTTTCACCGGCCTCCAGGGCATCGGCGGCCACGGAATGGTTCATCAGCTCCTCCACCGCGGCATAATCGGAGATCACCACACCGTCAAAGCCCCACTCCTGCCGCAGAATTCTGCGCAGTAAAAGCTTGGAGCAGCTAGCCGGAACCCGCTCCACCGTGTTGAAGGAGGTCATCACCAGCGCGGCTTTCGCCTTTATGGCTTCCCGATAGGCGGGAAGGTAAAAGTCTCTCAAAACTCCCCGGGACATATCTACCGTATTATATTCTCTGCCCCCTTCAGGTTGCCCATATGCGGCAAAATGCTTGACACAGGCAGCGATCCTGCCCTTATCCGCAGGATCCTCTCCCTGATACCCCCGGACCATGGCCGCAGCCATACGCCCGTTCAGGCAGGGGTCTTCTCCGCAGGATTCCATCACTCTCCCCCAGCGGGGATCTCTGACCAGGTCCGCCATGGGAGAAAAGGTCACGTGAAGTCCCGCTGCAGACGCCTCCCTGGCCACCGCTTCCGCCGCTTCCTCACATAGTTTCGGGTTGAACGTACATCCCTGCGCCAGGGGAATGGGCATAATGGTCACATACCCATGTATCACATCCGACATAAAAAGAAGCGGTATCTTCTGTCTGGAGGTCTCCAAGTAGTCTTCCTGCAGCTTCCTCAGATATGCCGCGCCTGACGGCCCCAGCACCGATCCTATCTCCTGCAGTTGTTCATCCTCAAACCGCCACTCCCGCAAGGGTCCTGTCAGGTTTGAAGGGCACCGGTGATAAAACATATCCGGCGAAAGCTGCGTCATCTGCATCGCTTTTTCCTCCAGCGTCATATCCGCTGTCAGCTCCAATATTCTGTTTCTGTCCATAAACTCCTCTTCGCCCGCCGGCAGAAGGCACGAATACCCTTACCGGCGGCATTTCCATTATAGTTATTTAGCCCAGTTTTTAATGCAGCTTTCTCTCTGGATCAGGGATGTCTCCAAAACGATCCTTCTGCTGGGCTCCCCTCTCATCATCTCAAGCAGGGTACGGGCCGCTATCTCCCCCAGCTCACACAGAGGACGGTGCACCGTGGTAAGGCTGGGCGTCATGACGGCGCTCATGGCAATGTCGTCCATCCCGATCACGGAAATGTCCTCCGGCACCCGGAGCAGCATATCCTGAAGGGCCCGGATGCACCCGGATGCCATCTGGTCATTGAAGGCAAAAATCACCTCCGGCCTGCGGCCTCGCCGTATAAACCGGATCGTTGCCTCATAGGCCTCCTTTTCCTCCCAGCCCGCATCGATACACCATTCCTCCGGGCAGTCCAGCCCAAACGCCTCCGCCGCCTGCCGGAAGCCCGCCAGCCTGTGCTCTCCGTCAAATCCCCTCCCGATGAGACAGGCCACCTTCTTCAGGTTCAGACTATGAATATATTCCCCCACCCGGTAGGCGCTGTCCTCATTGTTGATCAATACCGTGGATACGTAGGGCGCCTCCAGCTCCCGGTCCAGCACCACCACAGGACACTGCTCATTTGCCAGCAGATTCACCAGATCATTGGGTATCATTTCCGAAAAGATTATGGCTCCGTCCACCATCCTCTCCCGCAGAAGCCTGCTGATGTGGGTGATGTCCTGCATGGGACCGCATTTGGCCGCGATCATCTCCTGACCATTTCTGTCCATCTCGTTTTCGATTCCCCGCAGCACCTCGCCGTACACAACGCCGTACAGGGAATGGGCAAAGTAGCCGATAAATCCGTTTTTACGGCTTTTCAGACTCTTTGCCATCCCGTTGGGCACATAGCCCAGCTCCCGGACCGTCTCCATGATCCTGTGTTTCTTTTCCTCGCTTACGGGCCCCGTATTGTTCAACGCATAGGATACCGTCGAAATAGATACTCCCGCCGCCTCCGCTACATCCTTGATCGTCACAGCCATATATTTGATCCCCTGATATATAAACCGCCAGATTTTTCCTGACTCTCCGGAAGCGCTTTTCTCCGGGCCGTCTCCCCCGATTGGATATTGACGGTCCAAAGGTTCCGACAGTATCTCTACGCCGGAAATCTTATTTCCAGGGTCTCCTCCCCCAGTCTTCCGTCCGTCTGGCTGTAAATATACGTGTTCCCCTTCTTTTCCTCTATCCTGCAGGCAGCCCCGGATATGCCAAGACCCGTTCCCTCCAGGGCAATCACATCCTCCCGCTGGGACAGCCGGAATGTCAGGCTTCCCGGCTCCGCTCCGATCACCTCCGCGGTGGAATACAGAATCTTGATTCCCTCAAGCTTCAGCTCCAGCGGTATCAGAAGCCCTTCTCTCGCCCCAAGGAAGATTTCTCTGCCTTCAAATAATTCTACTTTATTATAGCAGATTCTACAATCTTTTGCAAAAAAATCCATATTCAGGATATGAAGGTACTTTTCGCCGTTCTCATTCCCATTGATATCCAGGAAAATGCCTCCGTACTGCGCATCTTCAGACAGTCTGTTGCCGGCTCCGAGAGCGTCCATCAAAAGCCTGATTCCACGGCGGTTTCCGATATAGTGGGTGGCTATCACCGCCGCCTTTCCCTTTCCTGCCTGTCTGATCAGTCCGCAGGGGCCGCCGTCCCCCGTAACCCTCAGAAACACTTCGGCATTCTCTGCCTGATAGGTCTGGGCCTCTCCAGTCCGTACCTCAGCGTATTCGCTCCAGATCCCCTCCGGCTGTATGCTCAGATTGGGCAGAATTCCTTCATCCAGCTCCCCTGCCACCCGGATGCCGATTCTTTCAGACAAAATGGTGCAGGGATTCCCCTCCATATCCATCACGGGCATCCGGCCGTACAGAAGCAGACTTCCTCCGTTTTCCACGAAGCGGCTCAGCCTCTCCTGTACCCCCGAATCCATATAATCCGCCGACAGAAGAAACAGTACCATTTTTTCCTGCATCCAGCTTCCGTCCTCCTGCAGGTTTACCCCGCCGAAGGCGTAATGCTCCAGCAGAAGCATCTTGGCAAAGGTATCCCACCCGCTTCCGGTGCGATAGCGGGTCAGGTGATCCACCATTTTCTTCTCCCGTCCGGAACCGGGATAACAATATTCCGTCATAAAATAATCGGGTATAAATCCCACCGCCACGTTATCCCGCTCTTCCGTCATAGATCCAAGGGCCCTTCCGTTGGCCAGCATCACCCGGGCATTCCTGCGGATCCGGTCATACGTATAGCTCAGCTTCCCCTCGGGATTCACCGGGGCCGTAAAGCCATGGCGCTCTCCCGTGATGGCAATGCGGTTATTCCCGTCCTTCCGGGGCTTTTTCAACAGCATGTTTCTGCCGCCGGTAAACAGATAGTGATTGATCAGGCGGTTATTCTGGGCAATGCACATTCTGGAGGTAAAATCCGCGTCGGCAACATCCAGCCTCCCGTTCCCACTCTCGTCATAATCCGCTTCGCCGCTCTGGAACTCAAAACTGGCCAGCGGCATATTCTGGCGGTTCACCGCTTCCATATAGCAATGGATCAGGTAGAGATCCTGCATATTCTGCAGACGCAGGCCCGACAGATAAATGTCTGATCCCGCCCAGAAATCCCCGGACTGACCGTAGGCCTCCATCAGCTGGCTGATGCCCACCGGGAAGGTATAACCCCGTCCGCCCCCGGTTCCGTGGATATTGATTAAAAACGGTACCTTCTTAACACCATATTTTTCCGCCATTTCTTTTAGAACTCTTGCATACTCGGCGTAACGGCTGCGCATATACCATCCCAGATCCCGGTGCAGCTGCAGGGCATAGCCCTCCTGGGGCTGCTCATAGGCCCTCCTGCGCTCCCTGGGCAGAGAGTCTATAAACGGATACCTTTTTCTCAGCTCTTCCCGTCCCATACGCTCTTCGGCCCACTTTTCAAATCCGGCAATGGTCACATCCGTCAAATCCGGCATATTGGACACCCAGGAAAGCATACCGATCTCATTGTCCAGCTGACAGGCAATCACATTGCCGCCGGCTGTGATCAGATGCCTTGCCAGAATTGGCATGATTTGTGCATACCATTTGTCCACGCACTCCAGAAAATCCGGCGCCAGATAGTCCAGCGTCTTGGTTGTGGCCTTTTTGTGGTCCCAGCTGTCAGGCACCAGCTTAGGAAAGCGCTCTGCCACCCAGTAGGGGATACCCTCGTTTTTCATCTCCGCCATGATAAAGGGACCGGGCCGGGCGATAAAATACAGATCGTTCCGGGCGCAGAGCTCAATAAACGCCTCCACATCCAGGTTCTCCCGCTCCTGGCCAAAGTCAAATATTCCCTCTTCCTCCTCGTGGCACAGCCAGGGAATATAGGCGGCCACCGCATTCAGACCGGCCTCCTTCAGCTTGGTCAGACGGTCCTGCCACTCGTCCCTTTTCAGCCGGTAGTAATGCACCTCTCCCGAGATAACCACCTCCGGCTTACCATTGATGAGCACCTGCCCGTCTCTCACTTCAATACTGCTCATAAAACATCCTCCTTGATTTATAAAAATATGTCTCATTCCCTATTCACCGGTAATACCAGTCTTTTCAATTCCTTCAATAAACTGCTTCTGTACACAGAAGAAAACGATCAAAAGCGGCAGAATAATTAAAAAGGTTCCTGCCATCTGTATGGCCTCGTTTGCCGTAGCTCCCACTTCCGCCTCCGACGCGCTGACCATTTTATTAAAGGCATCCACAAAATTTTCCAGCTTCATGGGCAGCGTTTTAATGTTGGCCCCAAAATACAGAGAACCCAGATAGGTCTCATTCCAGTACCACACCATGGACAAAATGAAGCTGATCAAAAAGCCGGGCTTTGCCACGGGAACGGCAATCTTAAAAAAGATAACAAACTGGTTGGCCCCGTCGATTTCCGCCGCCTCCGTTAAAGACACGGGCATCTGCTGGAAAAACAGCACAAAAATCAGCACAAAGATAGCGCTTCTCATTCCCTGTCCAAAAACCGCGGGAAGCAGATATGCCTTCAGGCTGTACAGTATCCCTAGATTTTTATACATCAAAAACTGCGGAATCATGGTGATCTGGGTAGGGATGATAAAGGTGGCCAGAATCAGTCCAAACAACAGATTCTTCCCCTTGAACTTATATCTGGCGATCCCGTAGCCGGTGATGGCGCAGACCAGGGTCTGGAGAATGGCCGGAAGAACGCTGACATAAAGAGTGGTCCATAAGGTCTTCCAATACCCCAGCACCTGCATGGCTCTGGTAAAATTGGAAATTTCAAGGCCGTAAGGCACCCAGCTGACCAAGGGGTTCACCAGATCGTCGGCAGTCATAAAGCTCATGCTGATCATCTTTAACAGCGGATAAAGAAACACAAACCCCGTAACACACAGGAAGGCATACAGGAACACCTTCCCGCCCAGCCGGACCGCTCCCTGCCGGCTGGGTTTTTTTAATGTTCTGTGAATGGATTTTTTTACGCCTGCTTTTTTCATTCCCGATACCTTCTACTTTCCCGATACAACTTTTTCAGGTTTCTTTCCTGCGCCTTTTTCAGCTTACGCGCCCGCTTCAGCTCCAGCTTGGCGGCCTTGGTGTTCCCGTAAATCGCCTCCTTGCGGGGACCGTACAGCAGCATGAAGAAACCGATTACCAGTAACAGTACCACAAAGTAAACCCACGCCTGGGCCGAAGCATATCCCAGCCCCAGAGAGGTCTGAAACATATTCCCCTGAATGGTGGTAATGACTTCATTCGTATCAAAGGTGGAAATGGTCACAATAGTATAAATGATACAAATTGCTATCATATTCCGCAGGTTGGGAAGGGTCACCTTCCAGAAGCATTCCCAGTTGGACGCTCCGTCGATATGCGCCGCCTCGTACATGGGACGGTCTACCTTTTGTATTGCAGACAACAGCAACAGTATCTGCACTCCGGAAAACCACAGGGTCATTACAAAGGAATCCAGCAACGTCTGTAACAGCCCTCCCGCGGTTTCCGGAAGCATCTCCATGACATTCATTATAATCTCATTAGAATCGGCGCCCTGAATGGCCATCAAACCCATATCCACAAATTTTTTGATAATGGGGCCGCTGATGATGATAACCGGCAGAAAAAACAGGGTTCGAAAAATTCCCTTTCCCTTGATCTCCTTGCTCAAAATCAGCGCCACAATAATGGAAAAAACAATCACAATGGGAACCTGAAGCACAATCTCTCCCACATAGCTTAACAGGAGCTTGGGAAAAGTAACGTCCCCCAGAAAGGCCTTCCGGTAATTTTCAATTCCCACGGATTCCGTCACCAGCCCGGTGGCGGAAATGATAACGGAATCAAAGCTCATTTTCATAGTATCTGCAATCGGATACAGGGTAAACACCACAAATCCGATCAGCCAGGGAACCTCGCAAAGCCAGCCGCGGATGTTATTCCTGGCACTTCTGGTTAATTTTCCTTTCCTCATAGCCCTCTCCTATCTGTCCGCCCCGGCGGCGCTTATCAGAAAGCTCTCCCCGCCTACAGTCACGCCGTCGCCCGTCCAGTCCGTCTGGCGGTAATTGACATAGATGCTGATACCATTGTCATAATCCACCCGCACCACATCCTTTTCCAATACCACCCTGTCCAGGATACAGGCCCCGGACACCTGGCTCAGCACCTGACGGATCCTTCCATATTCCTCGATAACAGAATCCTTCCATACGGCATACTGAGTGCTGTACAGCCCGGAAGAAGGCGTATTAATCAGCTCAACGGAATCCTCCCAGGACAGATACCAGGAAGGATTTGCTCCATATTCAATGCACTCCAGCAGGTCTAATGCCGCATTGGCATGAAAATTCCATCCCTCCGAATAAAAAGGAATGCATCCCTTCAACACAATCTGCATAAAGGGCACGGTCTCCGTAAAGATATAGTAGTTGCTGGAATCCATGGGAATATCGTAAATTCCATCACATCTTCCCCACATATATGCGTAGGGCGCATACAGATTCAGCTTCAGTCCCGCACTGTCCGCCTGCTGCAGAATATTCACCGCGTCAGCCCTGGTAGATACATTCTTCTTATTCCAGTTAGAATACAGAGTGCTTCCAAAGGCCTCCACCGACATGCTGGCAATTCCCATTTTCTCTGCCTTTCGGGCAAATTCGTTCAGGCTTTCCGCCGCATAGGAGGGCGCCAGCCAGTTATAGATCCCGTTGTCATAATTGCGCAGCATAGTCCGGTTGATCGCCTGGGCCTCCTGACTGTTTCCATATCCTCCTTTTCCCTCATATCCCCGGGAAAAATCCGAATACAACGACACGTCAATCCCCTGTTCCGCCAGCTTTTTGATCTCCTTCTTCCACTGAGACCGGGATCCCACCTTTCCGGTGAAGGAAAATTCCGAGGGCGCCGCTCCCGAAGCTCCCTTCCCGGAATAGCCCCTCAGCACCACATCCATATTCTTCAGGCCTGCGTCGTACAGTTCCTGCAGAATCTGATCCGCCTGCTCCAGCGTGGTCATGGTTACCGTATTGGACCAAAGCAGACCCTTTTCCTGCTCCGACAAAATCAATTCAATCTTTGCCGCTGCCAAATCCGTCTTTTCTTCTTTTTTTGTCAGGACGCCGCCGTCCAGCAGATATTGTCGGTATACCCTGGCAATACCCACATAATCGGCCTCTTCTCCGGAGAGGAAGCTATAGAAGATCCCCAGATCCCCGGGATTACGCTTTTCCTGATTGGCAGTCAGGCTCTTTCCGCTCTGATCCAGCCTCATCTGATAGTTTTCCCGCAATACAAACTTGGGCATAATCAGGTTGTAGGGCGTCCTGATTCCGCTGACCTGGGCTCCGATTTTACAATATTCGTCTCCATCCGTCACAATCCCGGCAATTCCGGCCCTTCCTTCCTCCAGGATGCTTCCGAACACCGGCATATAGATCTCTTCCGGACTTCTGAGCATATTTTCCGTCACCATGCTCTTAAAGGCTCCCATCCCCAAATCGCTGCCGTAAATCTGCTTTTCATAGTTTTCCGAAGCCACTGTTTTCTGCCCCGTGGAGATCAGCGCGCCGCAGCCGTCCGGTACAAACAGATATCCTTCATTGTCATAACCATAGCTGGACCCCAGAAAGGGATACACATAAATGCTCTGCAGGCGCACGCCTCCATCCTCCACAATGGAGTCCTCCGGGATCTGCACCCGAATGCCCGTTTCCGTCAAAGTCACCTGCAGATCAAAGCCTACCTGCCCGGAGAAGCTGATCGTGCTCCGAAATCCAGCTTCCGTCTGCTGCGTCTCCACCTGAGCGCCGTCTGCGGTAATGGACCAGGTTTTTGTGCTGCCGTTTTCCAGCCTGCACTCCACAGAGACGCCGGATTCCTTCATTCCCACCCAGGTAGTGTTCAAATCCCCCTCCTGGGCCCGGACTCCTGCCGAATCATACTCATAGCCGGTGGCTTTATCTCTGACCAGAATAGCCAGAGAGTCCGGCTTGTAGTACAAAGCCAGACGATCGTTTTCCGCCGCCGGCACATAGCCGTTCTGTGCCTGGACTGTCAGTCCCGCGCCCGCAGATACCATGCAAAACAGCAGCATTCCCAATGCCGCAGCAAGGCCGCGCCATGCTTTATTCTTACACACGAAGAGCCACCTCCTTATAAATGCTTACCACAAACTGCCACAGCTGCTGCCCCAGCAGATAGAGGGTAAATGCGGCCAACAGGAAGAGAAGCATTGTGATCACAGTAATGCAGATATTTTTGATTGTCTCCGACACGCTGTATACATGCACCTCCTGAACCATCAGGTAGAGCAGGATCCCACACCAGCAGATAATGGCGCCAAAACCGAATTCATAGAAAAAGCGTTCGTTTTCCGTCAATATATTGGAAATGATCTGCAGCGGAAGCATCAGCACCAGATACGGCGACAGCGCATAGATGGTTCCGCAGTACACATGCTTCAGCTTTCCTTCTCCTCCGGAAATGGTACTGACCAGGAAGTTGCACACTACAAAAAGCAAAAGCGGCAGAAGAATCGATCCCACAAGGCTCCCGAAATTCACATAAGCGATATCCGTCTGATTAAACAGATAGCTGGTAATATACAGATTGGTAATCTGCAGTACAATCAGCCATATATACAAAAGCGTGGCCGTAAATACGCTGACCTTTTCCTCGTGGTGAATGCTGTAGTATGCGTCAAAGGGATTTTTCAGCATCAGCTTCAACAGCTTCAGCTGTTGTACAAAGGAGCTTTTTCCCAGCCTCTTCCACTGCTTTTCCACAGGATCCAGAAAATGCTTTCTGGAATTGATGACGCGAATCACCTTCCATACCACAAACAAACCCAAAAGAATCAGAAGCACCGGCGCCAGATTACTCTCGATCCACTCGTTCCTGGCGTACCAGTAAGCCTGAGAATACCCGGACACATTGCCCGCCACCTTATAATACTCCATGGCCTGGGTATAATCCTGACGCTTAAAGCTGGCCTTGGCCAAAGCTTCATAGGAAAACAGAAAAGCTGTATTTGCTCTGTTGATCTCCCGCCAGTTTTCCTCCGCCTCGGCATACTTTCCATCCATGTAATCAGACAGGCCCCTGTGTACCTTCACGGCAAAATCCGTAGGCTCGTATTCCTGTATGATACCCTTGCTTTTATCCAGCACATACAGAACGCCCTCCCGGGACACGTCCATGGCTGCAGCGCTGGAGACCAGGCCGATGCGCTGCATTTCCGAATCCACATAGCCGAAGGCAAAAATCACATTGCCGTAGCTGTCATACTCATATATGGTTCCTGTGGAATCGATGGCATAAATATTCATATTTTTGTCAACGGCCACATCCACAAAACCGCCGCTGTAAACATGGGGAGAGATCAGGTCAGCTCCCGCAATGGACAGTTTCCGCACACTCTGCCCCTGTTCCGCCGCGTTCTGTCCCTGGGTAACCGTGTACATAAGCCCCAGCTCATCCACCGCAATATTGGTCACGCTGGAGGGCATGTTTTTAAACAGCTTATCCAGCTGCTCCTGGGTAAAAAAGGTTCTCTGCAGAATCATCATCAACGACGTATTCGTCCGGTTGGATCCGAAGTATCCCAGAAAGCTTCCGTCAATGCTAAGCTGCATGACGCCGGAAGTAGAGCCCTCGGACACCACATAAAGATTTCCCCGCTTGTCAACCGCGATCTTCACCGGCGCAAAAGTAGTGTTTTCTCCAAACACCTTTTCCGTGGGCTTTCCCAGCTGTTTGTAAAGACTTCCGTCATGGCGGAAGATCAAAATCTTCTGGGAATTGCGGTCCACAGCGTAAATATACTCATCTGTCACCGACAGGCCCGAGGGGGAAGTCATTTCTTCCGCAGTGATCTCCTGTACGATCTCGCGCCCTTCCAGCACCAGGATGCGGGCATTTCCCGTATCCGCCACATAGAGCTTATCTTCATAGACAAACAGATCCTCCGGAGACCTCAGGCCAACGTTCAATACCATACCCGGCTCATAAGCATCCTGGGTATAGACCATCCACCCGTTGGGGCCCTGTGTCCATGTTAAATATGGGGTCTGCGCATGCACCTTTGCTCCCTCCGGCAAAAATAATGCCAGAACTGCCAGCAGACAGATCCATCCGCAAGCTTTTTTTCCAAAATGTCTCATCGCATTCTCCTTATTTGATACCGGAATGGGCCATGGTGCTCATCACATTGTTCTGCATCACGATAAAGATGATCAGGTTCGGTATAAACATAATCAGCGTAGCCGCCGCCGCCATTCCGATACCGGCCACGTCATTACCCGTAGTGGTCAATGTAGACATGTAATAAGCAAACGTCTTCAGATTATCATGATTCAGGTAAAGCTCGCTTGCCTCGATGGTATTCCAGGCCGTCTGGAAGGTCAGAATCACAACGGTGGCCAGGGAAGATTTTGACAGGGGCACCACAATCTTCCGGAAGGTATACCAGTCCGTTGCCCCGTCGATCTTGGCCGCCTCCAGCAGCTCATCCGGAATCTGATCCATAAACTGCTTGACCAGGAACAGCCCCACCGGCATCGCCAGAGCAGGAATGATATGGACCGCAAAGCTGTCGATCAGCCCCGTTTCATACACGATCAGGTATTTGGGAATCTTTACCGCCGCCCCCACAAACATCAGCGCCATGGTATTGATGCTGAAAATCAGGTTCTTCGCCCGGAATTTCTTTTTTGCCAGAGCATAGCCTGCAAAGGCCGTAATGGCCACCGTGCACAGCACCGTCAAAAGAGTGGACATAATGCTGTTAAAGAAATATCGATAGATAGGCACATCCGAGCTGTTCATAGTCTCCACCAGCTTCCGGAAGCTGTTCAGAGACGGATTGGACACGAAAAAGCGCGGCGGATACAAATACAATTCGTTCACAGGCTTCAGCGCCTGGGAAAAAATAAAGACGATGGGCAATCCGGTGAGGATCGCCATTGGGATCAGTATCGCATAAAATTTGATCTGACTGGGATGAAACCGAGTGGGATTCATCTTTTTACCCTGTATGGATGCCATTTTTTATTCCCCCTCTCTCAATCACTGTCCCCGAAAAGCTTGAACACGCCTTTGGAGCAGACTGCTATAAATATGAGAAGTACCACCGATATGGCCGACGCGTACCCCATTTCGTACCGCAGAAAGCCATAGTCCTCAATATGGTTCAGCACCAGCTGGCCGGCGTACTGAGGCGTGGGATTGGAGCCTGCCAGCGTCACGCCGATGGCTCCCGCCTGGAAGGTATTCACCACTGCCATCACGGCTCCGAACAGCATCTGAGGCTTCAGGGAAGGTATGGTAATATGGACGATTTCCTGGAAACGATTCTTGACTCCGTCGATATAGCCCGCCTCATACAGCTCAGGATTAATATTCAAAATACCGGCCAGCATGGACAGAAAGCCCACACCCATACTGGACCACAGGGTTACCAGGATCATTACGGGCATCAGCCACTCCGTGGACTGGAGCCACTGAATGGGCTCCCGGATCAGGCCCCAGTTTAACAGCAGACTGTTCAGATATCCCGTCTGGTCTCCGTTAAACAGCACCTTCCAGATCACGGTCATGGCCACGCCGCTGGTCATGGAAGGAGAATACAGGATCAGGGCCAGCACCGTTCTGGATCTTTTGGGAATCTGGGCCAGCATCCATGCCATAATAAAGGACAGCATATACCCCAGAGGACCCGCGATCAGTGAAAACTTCAGGGTATTGGGAACCACATACTGCATGAATACCGCGTCCGAGGTAAACAGCGTAATATAGTTCTTCAGCCCCACCCATCCCGGAAAGTTCACCGAGTCAAAATCCGTAAAGGAAAGCATCATGGCAAAGCCCACCGGGATCACGATAAAGGCCAGAAACAAAATCAGGTATGGCGCCAGAAACAGGTATGCCGACCTCTCTTCTCTTTTCTGTTCATTTCTTTTACTCATTATGCTCCACCCAACTCTCTATCAATTCGATTGACGGAATCCGATAGCTCTTCACCGCCACATTATCCTTTACATAGCCGAATTCTTCCCATTTCCTGGACAGCTCCTGGTTCATAAGGATCGCTGCGTCATCCAGAGTGCTTCGCACGTTCTCCCCGTTGAACACTACGGAATTCCATACATTGCTGATTTCACGCTCGATCATGTAGCTGGCCGGCGTCTTCACAAACTCGTGCAGCCATTTCCACTGCTCCATGACAACCTCCTTGTGGTCGTCGGCAATGGGCAGCTCTGCAAATGCCTCCACATTGGCCGTATTCCACATATACGTGTCGCCATACAACAGCTGCATTTGCGTCCCGAAACGCTCCTGGGTCTCGGCGGAAAGCCACCACTGGAAAAATTTCCATGCGGCCTCCTGCTTCTCGGACTTGGAAAAGATCACGGCAGATGTTCCGCCGCCGGTGGACCAGCGCTCCACCACTCCGTCTGCGTTCTTTACGCCAGGCATCACTGCGATATCCCATTTCCCGGCAAGCTCCGCCGCCGCGGCCTCAAGCTTCAGGTAGGTGCTGAAGGTGGACACTCCGATGGGAATGGTGCCGTTGCGGAAGGACTGATAAAAATCGGCCACCTCTGTGGGCAGACCATATATGGTGAACAGATCCGTCATAAACTTCATGGCCGCCAGACCGTTTTCATTGTTCACCGCCACTGCCATTCCGTTCTCCTCGTAAATGGAGCCCCCATACTGCAGGAAGAAGGGCGTGGTGGACGAGAAGGTCTTAAAGGAATTGGAGGATGCCAGAGGAATATAAAAGTTCATGCCATACCGCTGCAGAATCGGCAGTATCCCCAATACCTCCTCCCAGGTATCCGGAATATCGATCTCTAGGGCTTCCATCAGATCCTTGCGGTAATAAAGGACGAAAAAGTCCTGGGTCTCGGGAAGGGCATAGACACCGTCCTCATACACATTGGTCAGAAGTGCGCCCGGATTAAACTGGCCTGCAGCCTCCTCAAAGCCCTCAAACTGCCTTAAATCTGCCAATACTCCCCGGATGGCCAGATCATAGGGAAGATGAATGCTCAGCCCCAGCGCCGCATCGGGCTGACTGTTTGTGGTGTTGGCCAGAACCAGCTTGTTCTCATCCTTCATCAGGGAAAAATTCACCTTGATCCCTGTCTCAGGGGTAAAATAAGCATCTGTCATGGTCTGCAGCTCGTTTACATAGGTTACCGCCCGATTCACCCACACGTCGATGACCATGTCATATTCTTCCTGCTTTGCCGCCTCACCGGAAAACAGATCGTCGGCAAAATAGCGGATCTCCTCCCACACCTTGCGCAGAGCGCCTGCTTTATATTTCGGAAGCTCGCTTCCCTCCTGATGAATATAAATGCTGTCCAGCGTCATAGGGCTTTTCTGAATACTCTCCAGTACCGTTCCCAGCATCTGGGACACGGAGCTGGAGCCCTCGGAAAAGGATGATAGATTGTTGGGAAGCTCGTCAGGATCGTCCGCCAGCTTCCGCAGACGGCTGATCACGATCTCCAGGTTGGAGATATCGGAATTTCCGTCATCCCCCAAATTCAGCCGGATCAGCTCATCCTTAACTCCCTCCAGCTGGTCGGCAAGACCGTTCAGTTCATCACTGAGCTCCGGAATAAAAGTCAGAATCTCCCAGTCACGGTTTACGTCGTCGCTTCCTCCCGTAACCTTTTTCACCTCAACCGCAATATCTGCAATCTTGTCGATCTGATCGGAAATAATATCCATCAGCGGATTCATTTCCGTGCTGTCTGCTTCCAGCCCCAGATAATGCGTACCGGCATCCAAATAAAACTGAAACGCTCCGTTTCCATCTCCGAAATCTCTGACAATCCAGGAATTAGAGCTTTCGAAGGCGACTCCTCTGGCCTGGGCAAAGGGCAGCTGTCCGTCCAGGGTCATGGTTCTGCGGACCACGCTGTTGGCCTTCTCATTCTGCTTATATTTCAGAGCGATAGAATACCAGCCCGGCGTATCTATGCTAAACTCATAGTACAAAGTCTGCCCATTCTGATTCCAGGTGGCGCCTCCCACCACGCTCATCAGCTTTTTGCTGGGAGTATAAGGACTTACCTCCACGTCTCTTGTGGCCACCGGCCTGGTGGAGGTGGTATTCTTCCGCCAGATCCGCTCTGCCTCCAGAACCACAAGTGCCTTTGCGCTTTCCGTGTCCGGGTATGCGCTCTTATATGTGTTATAGTCAACAGTCTCCGGCAGGGATAATACGGATACCTTGCCCAGAAGAATGGATGCCTTCTCCATGGTCAGCTGGATCTCATTTTCCCCCTTTTTCAGGAAAAACAGAAGAGCATCCTGCTCTCCCTGGCGGACCGACTTCAGCCTCCGGGACTGCCACTCATGCCTAAGAAGCGTATCCGGAGTGATTTCATTTCCCTTGGAATCCTTGCGGAAGGGCCATTCTTCGGTGCCGTACAGCTGTGAAAGCACCAGCTCACGCGCCTCGGAGAAAGGATATTCGCCGTTGATTTTCAATCCCACCGTATGAGATACCGCCTTCTCGGCAAGGCAGTAATAATCTACCTGAATCCCATACAATCCGGTCTTTTCCACAGATACCGTCAATGTGACGGAATCTCCCTTTTCCATGCGGACAACCTCCGCGCCATAGCCAAAGGAATCCCCCGCCCTCACCGTACCCGTTTCCGAAAATGCAGTGGGATCGATGACCTGGAGTACCCCCTCCGGCTCCTGAAGCCCCTCGCCGCGCCATTGCTCTACTACCTGGCTGTAGGGACTTTCAGTCTGATCACCTGCCGCGGCCACTGCAGACGGAAGCATATTCCATGCCGCCATCACAAGTGCTGCCGCTGCTATTATTTTCCTCCATCCTATCCTTTTCGCCATATCCACTGTCCTTCCAATTTTGCCGTCTGTGCTATAAGCACCTTATATAATTCGTGGGAAGAACCCTTCGGCCCTCCCCACGCTTCAGTAGTCCCGTGCGGAACTTATGAAACATTATTTCTCGTTATTTGGTTGCCGCATCCACAGCCGCTCTTTCGTCGGCAATGAATCCGTTGGCCAGCGTATTCAGCTGAGCGGCGTAATCGTCGATGGACAGCTCGCCCAAAATGCACTTATCCACAATCTTTGCCATGTTGGCTTCTTCCCCGTCAAGCTCGATACCTGTAGGTCCGTTCCAGCGGGCATTGCTGTAGCCCGGCGCAAACTTGAAGGCCTCAACCACGGTTCCGTTGGTGTCCATGCTCTCGTAAGCTTCTCTCACGCCATCTACAGGGAAGCTTGCAAAATAGGCATCCAGAATGGCATCATCTGCAGTAATGGGAATAGCTGTATAGCTCTGTGTTTCATCGGCATCGGCGATAGCCATACGGTTTCTGGCCGCATCCAGTCCCCAGAACATAAACTTGGCAAACTCCCAGGCTTCCTGAGGATGCTTTGTTGTAGCTGAAATAAAGGCATAGTCGGGAATGATTACGTTCTTTCCGCCGGGAAGTCCCACATACTGTGCGCTGTAGCTGAACTCTCCGGTTCCGAAGCCGCCGCAGCTGTAGGTGGCGTCATACCACATAGCGGTATAACCCTGTTTCCATGCATCATAGTCTCCGGTCTCAGCGCCGGCGGTAAGGCTCTTCTGGTCGTCGCTTAAACCGGCCCAGGAGTAGTTCACCAGATTCTGGGTTTCCTTGATAGCGCGGATAAATTCGGGACTGTCCAGATGTACCTGCTCTCCGTCGTAGGTATACCAGCCCTGGTTCTCATCCCACAGATAAGGAAGGAAGTTGGCAAAGTCGTTTACATACTTCAATGCGGCGGTACCCTGGGAAGGATTGTGTACCTTCTCCACCGCCTCCATGAACTCCTCCCATGTATAGCCATAGGTCAGAGGTGTCACGTTCATATCCTCAAACATATCCAGGTTCATGAAGATTCCGGCCAGATGCATGGATGTGGGAATACCATAGCTTTTGCCGTTGTAGGTCACTGAATCTCTCAGGGACTGAGGAATCATGTTCCAGTCACTGTCCGCCGCGATCAGATCGCCAAGCTCCATCGCCCAGCCGTTTGCCACAGCCGTGGGAACCGTTGCAATTATGCAGACATCCGGAAGGTTGTTGCCGGCTGCAGCCGTTGCCAGAGCCTCGTTCCAGTCTCCGGTGATTTCCTCTGCAATTTCAATCTTGATATTGGGATGAGCGTCCTCAAAGGCTTTGATCATCTGGCGCTCCAGGTTGTTCTCCTCCTCGGTTCCCAGCGCCCAGCTGGCAAAACGAAGAGTAATCTGCTCGCCGCTGTTGTCGGCCTCCTGTCCCTGATCTCCCTCTTCAGCGCTGGAATCCTGTGCGCTCTGGCTCTCGCTGCTTTGCTGCTCCGGTTTAGAATCGGATGTGGAAGAGCCCTGAGAATCCGGACTTCCGCCGCAGCCAATGATCGATACTGCCATTGCCGCTGCCATCAACACAGCCAAACATTTTCTTTTCATATTATCCTCCTTAATAAATAAAATTTTTTGTGTGCGCCGGATGCCGCTTTGACCTCCTGCGCTATATAATCCTCCGCCGCAGGGATTATCCCTTACGGCAGAAAAATTATCATGGTGTAAAGCCCAGCACTTCCACGCCCCTTTGAACCGCCTCATTTTTCATAAATAGGTTCCAGACATAATCACATTCATAATTGGCAATCATCAACAGGGAGATTCCCTTATCAATTCCGATATAATCATTGTCAAACCATCCCTGATCCAGATTATAGGCATCCTTCAGCCCGTATTCGCCCATGAGCTCCGGAAACGTCATGTAATGCTTCAACGCCGCCGTAGATTCCTCCGGAGTAAAGGGCATGGAGCCGATGGCTCCCGCGGGCGCTATGGTTCCGCTGGATTCATGGGCTTTGTTATCCGTCCCTGAGGGCGGAGCCCCCTGCAGGCCATTGTAGCCGTCCCTGGTATCACAGGCCGTAAGGCCCCAGGCATTCTCCCCATAGGTTTCCCAGGTTTCCTGCTGATCAATGCAGAATTGCCGGGCTGCCAACGTGGCTTGCACGGAATTTTCATACCAGTCCGTTCCCTTTTCATCCTTCAATCCGCGAAAATCCACAAAGGCGTGGGAATACTGATAGGTAAATATGGATCCGAACCAGGAATGGATAAACTCATAATCGCCATAGCTTCCTTTGAGACGGTTAAAGCTGTAATAAGGCTTACTATCCAAAGGATAGGTGGGTGAGCCTGCACTTAGCACATAAAGCATCAGCTGTTCCGCATAAACATCCCAGTGCCCCGCAAATTCCCCTTCGGAGGAAAGCCCCATGTAAAACATGTTCCGGGAACTGTCCAGGAAATAATTCCAATCCACTCTCTCATACAGCTGTGCCGCCTTCTCCTGTATGGAGCCCCCGAAATATTCTCCCGCGGTGATGGCTCCGCACAGCAGAATCCCCGTGTCAATCACGGAGATCTCACTGCCGGTGGCCGGATTGCCGTTCAGCATATTGATAAAGTGATATAAAAAACCATTGTCATTTTTCAGGGAAAGCACCGTATCCAGGGTCTTCTCCACCCTTTCCCGGCCCTCCTCCTCGGTGATCCAGCCTTTGTGGATCCCGTAGGGAATGGCCGCCAGAGCAAACCCTGTGGAAGCAATGCTGGCCACATTTCTGGCGCCGGGATACCGGTCCCGCACCATTCCGAAGGCGCCGCTGTCCTCGTCTGTCTGTGCCAGCTCCCACAGATACCGGAAGCACCCCTTTGCTTCCTCCTCCACCTCCGGATCCAGAAGCACCGTATTCTCTGATTCCCCGGAAGTGTCTGTATCTGTGGAAGCCTCCCCCGACGGTCCCGACTGGCATCCGGCCAGAAGAACTGCCAATGTCAGGAACAGGCACAGGAAACGCATCCGGCCCTTGTGAAACTTTGTTTTTAGAAACTCTGTTTCTGTATACTCTGTTTCTATATACATACTCCCTCCATGCCGCCCCCTGCGGCACAAACCCGGTTCTCATGAGGCTGTCAAGTCTCAGCCCTCTGCGCCGGATTTTTTGCGGGTCAGTGCGTCCGCAATGTCAACTCCTCCGGAGCCTCCAGCCACTGCTGCCGGGAAAGCCTGATTCCGCCGTCCCTGTAGCGGTCCTTTTCTCCGGTTGCGGGAAGCTGCTGTGCTCCCGCCAAAAGCCGCTCCACTCCATAGCCCTCGGATCCGATCTCAAAACAAAGGGTCTTTGTTTTGTTCCAGCAGGTAAGCCGGATCTTCAGACCGTCCAGCTCCTTGGGCAGCACCGGATTCAGCTCCACCTCTTTTGCCGCCATGCGGATCCCCAGCAGATCCCGGATGACCCGGCTTAAATAGATTCCAGGACCGCTGGAATAGATTCTCCAGCCACCCTTTGCAGCGATCTCACCCTTTCGCAGCTCTTCAAAACGGCTGCTGAATTCGTACCGATCCGCCACGTCCGCATCGGAGCTGCTGAAATATGCGTTGGACTGACGAAGCGCCCCATTGGGAACCGTCTCGGAAATCAGCACCGGGTTCACCTGTAAAATCCCTTTCCACAGCTTTTCGCCTCTTCCAAGGCGGGCCATAGCCTCCAGATACCGGATGTGAGCGTGCACATAGAGAATACCAATCTCCCGGCCCACGTTGGCCGCCTGCTCCGCCCTCTGGAAGTAGACGGATTTCCCGCCGTTATAGGTTGCCGGCCGATTCATCAGCCGCACACCGTCCGGGAAGGTCAGCTCCTTACCGATCAATTCCTCATTGACCTGTGCCAGCTGCTCATCCGCAATTCCTGCGATGATGCTCCTGGTCAGAGGCAGCAGACGGTACTCTATTCCCGTCATCTCATCCAGCGGATGCAACAAATATTTAATATGACCGATATCCTCCATTAATATGAAGCCGGCGATCACACCGTCCTTCACCAGATAACGGTAAAAATCCTCTTTCATCAGATCCGTCAGCTTCAGCAGCTCTTCTCCTGCCGGCCTCCCGGCCTTTTTCAGCTGCACTCCCAGCCGATAAATCACCTGTATGGCTAGAGCGTCCGTCCAGGCGCTGCACAGCTTCTCCTTCCATTCCGGCTTTGCAGGCTGAAGGGTATCGTCCCAATCTCCCCCCGCATAATTCACCAGGTGTGTGCCCGGAAGCATCCTTTCCCGTATACTGTCCACGGCCCGCTCCAGATGCTGCAGAATACTCTCAGGCTCCCCGTCCCGGTAGGCTGCTGTCTGGTCCAGAATCTCCAGATCTCCGCTGGCCTCCAGATAATCTCCGATACTCTTCAGAGGCCAGAACACCACGTCTCCGTGACAGTCCCCGGCCGCATAGGGATAACGGTCATACATGAAATACTGGGGCCACTCTCCCGATTCTCTGTTCTGGTGGGCGAAAATCTCCAAAAGTGTCTCCCTGGCAAGCTCCAGATGACCGGTGGAAAGGAAAAGCTCCATAGGTCCCTGACACACGTCTCTGGTTCCCCAGGCCGCCCCGCCCGACTGTTCCAGCCCGTGAGGCGCCGCAAAATGAATCATGGCGTCGTGTAAAAACCAGGGCAGGATTTCGTTCATCTGCTCCAGACGACGGTTCCCCTTCTCATTCTCAAACCGGATATCCGCCAGGAAAGAACCGTAAAAATCAAGGTAAACCTTCTCCTCTTCTTCCACAGAAAAAATTCTTTGGACCGCTGGCGCCTTTTCTCCCAGGGTTCCGCTGATAAACAGCGTCATCCGGCTGCCCGACACCTGCGCCAGCAGCAAACCGGCATTTCTCCTGCGGCCATCCTTGTAAAGACTGCCGTCGTCTTCAAAGCTGCCTTGTGTCTCCAAAAAGGCCATCCGATATTCCAGCTCCGGATAGTAGGTATTGGAAGGCTTCTCCTGGCCGGGCCGCAGACGCACACCTCTTTTGTCCTCATCATATTCAATCCGCAGTTCATTTCCCGCCAGTGCCAGGCCGAACAGGAACCGGCAGTCATAGTGCTTTCCGCCACTGCTCTCCGCCCGAAGGAGGAAGGCATTATCCCTGGCCACAGATGCTGTGACAATCAGCAGATCTCCCGGCATCGCATAATACCATCTGGAGAAGTTTAATCCCATCTCGTAGGCCGCCGGCATGGTCAGCAGACGGTATTTTCCATCCATCCGCACATAAATCCGTATCCCGTGCTGGGTGTGCAGATTCAGCGTATCCCTGACGCCGTCCAGCAGGGGATTGCTATCCACATTTCCCACCACCAGCTGGCTGGCAAATACGCCGTACATATAATTTGTCACTGCCAAAAGCTCTTTGTCCACCTTCTTTTCCGACATATGCGTCAGAAGGATATGTCCATGAGGACGCTCCATCCTCATTTCCTTTTCCTGCAGTGCTACATGGCGATGACCTGGTGTGAAAAAGCTGAGAAGCTTTCCGTCTGAGGATTCCTCCAGACTGCGCTCCGGAAACAGCCTTTCCAGCTCTTCTTTGGAAAGAGGCTCAGAAGCATAAGGCTCTCCCATTCCCTCTCCAAGCAAACAGGTCATTTCCCTGCCCTCTTCATTATCCTGCCCGGCTCCATCCGCCGCATTCAGAGCCTCCCAGGCTTTTTTTACAAGAAGTCCTCTTTCCTCCTGTCTTTCCGGCTCTTCACAGTCCTCTGCGAAATAACCATAAAAACCGATGCAATGCTCTCCTTCCAGCTCCAGCGCCTCTGTCTGAAGACTGATACAGGCCAGCTCATACTGGTACACCTTTGAGGGCAGCTGCTCTTTCGTCAGTGCCCAGGGATATCTTTCTTTTTTGCTTCTTAAGCCATACAGCTGAAAAGCATCCGTGGCATAGGCAATAGCTTTCACGCCCAAAGATCCCTGCTGAAGCATGGGATGGGAACCGCCCTGATCCATATTCTGCCGGGAGGCGATCACAAAGCCCTCCTGTGTCTCGGCCACATGATGACCCAGATACTGACTCTGATAGAGCACATTTGCCTGAAGCGCTCCCCGATCCGCCACGCCGATATCCTGCACATAGACCAGATCACATTTTTTTCCGCTGCCGGTCAGCGACACCCTCCAGATCCAAACGGAAGCGTTCTCGCCTTCCAGAAAATCCGTGTCTGCCGGACAAAAAGTGACACGGCAGTGAATTCCCTCAGCCTCACTTTCGTAAGAAAGCCCCGACTCCCATACCTTCATGCGCCTTCCTGCTCCGCACAGAGGATATACGGTTCTGGTACCGTCCTCCTGCCAAATGCGCAGATAAATGTTGCCCACAGGCTCTTCCGTTACGCCGGCAGGAATCTGAGTAATCACAAAATGACTCTTTGAAAATTCATGAATTCCTCCACCGGGCAAAAAGGAATAATCGGCTCCTTCCTTGCATATCCTTATAAGAGAATCCTCTGATTTATATATCTCCACCATTCATGTTCTCCTGTTCTTTCTGCTGAAACTGACTTATGGAAACGTTTCTACTTGTAATTTTATTTCCGTTTTGCATCATTGTCAATATTTTCTGATAAATAAAAATGTCTTTGTACGAAATATACAAATTCTAAAATTGATTTTGGTGTAAATAGTCCAAACGTTTCTACTTAATGTTATCATTTGTCCGTTTACAGCGGACATGAGGGTATCATGCAGAACAGCGGCAAGAGCTTCCGCGCAAAAAAGGCCTCCCGGAAAATCTGATTTACAGAAATTTCGGAAGGCTGTTTTTTACTATAAAAGCCCGGAATCAAAACCACAAATGCGCTCTTTGTCATTCGTCAGGTATAAAGGGCCGCCTTCAGCATCTCCAGCTCTTCCATCATGATGCAGTGGGGGATCCTGTTTTCCTCCACCAGCCTGACGCACTGATCAAAGTCAAACCATCTGACTTCCTCCACCTCGGACTGCTGAAGCGTAAAATCCTTTTCCTCCCGATCCAGCCAGAGAAGGTAAATCATGCTCACCTGCCGGTCCTCAAAACGCCTGCCGTAAAATGTATCCTCGTAATGTATATATCTTTTTCCGCAGCATCGAAGCTCCTCCGCCCGGGCTGTTACCCCCAGCTCCTCCTGAAGCTCCCGCAGGGCCGAAGGAATATAATCCATCCCTGCGGGAATATGTCCCGCACTGGAAATATCAAAGCATCCGGGAAAGGAATCCTTGCCGCGGCTCCTCTTCTGCAAAAGAACCTCCGCCCTTCCCTGACGCCTGCGGAACAGCCACACATGGGCGGTGCGGTGCCTGACGCCCCGGCTGTGGGCAAGGGTGCGTTCTATGGTCTCCCCGGTGGGATTTCCCTCCTCGTCCACCACATCCAGCATTTCCAGCCGTTTGAAGAAATCCAGAAAGCCGTCCTCCACCGCCACCCGGTCCACTTCCCCCTCCGTCAGATCGTAAAAATATTTTCCTGTCTTAATATCAACGGAAAGGCTGTCCAGAGGAAATCCTTTATTCAGAATTCGAGAATGGGGAACGGAAATCAGGCGGAAGGGCTCGCTGGCCATGCTCTCCTCCATGGCCTCCAGCACATGCTCCTCGTCCAGCACCAGACAGATGGCGTTCCGATACCTGGCGGTCAGGCCGCCGTACTTTTCGGCCAGCCCTCCATAATACTCCAACATCTCCTGATCCGTCAGATACCTTCCGCCAACGGTTCTCACATGAACCCCCGGCTGATCTTCCTCGCACACATTGTCAAAATACAGTCCGGAATCACAGGAAAACACCGGCATCTTGTAATATTTGTAATAGGCAAGCGCCTTTTGTCCGGCATTTTCCAATGGCGTGGTTCCATCCTCAGGCGCCTGAGGAATCCCACCCTCCATATCCGCAAGGCCCAATATTTCCAGGTTCAGCCCGGCCAGTCTTCTGCGCATGGCTTCCAGCTTCGCAGGGTTTCCCGTACCATATAACAGCTTCAATTTCCCCATCTCCTCTTTTTGTATGCTTTTTTCACATTATAAGCTGTCAATCCCCCGATTACAAGCAAAACAAATCCCGCCCCGGGAGCCTGTCGAAAGCTCCCGGGGCGGGATATTACCCCAAAGGAAAAACCTTACTCTCTCTTTTATTCCAACACGATCTCGCGGCCCGCGTCGGAGGAATCGTAAATCGCCTGCATAATCCGGGATGTGATCACCGCCTTGTGAATGCTGGCAGGGCTGTCCCCGCCGCCCTTGCGGACCAAGTCAATAAAGGCGTTGATCTCATTCTCATAATGGTTGGTGGACACATAGCTGGGACTGGTCTCCAAAAGAGCTCCATCCCTGGTGCTGTACATGGTATAGTTGCCGCCGTACTGCAGACGGATTCCTGCCTTATCGCCCATAAAGTCAATATACATCTCGTCCTTGCCGATATTCTGAGCCCATGCGCCATGCACGGTAATCACCGGTCCCTCGGTGCGGACAATGGCGGATACAGAATCATCCACGTCATAGATGCCGTCCTTTACCGGAGGTCCTGCCCACATATCCACATAGGTATATTCCTCGATATTTCTTCCCAGCCTGCAGAAGGCCTGCCCCGACACTGTCCTGGGCTTGGGATCCCCGCAGCAGTACATTACAATATCCAGAAAATGTACGCCCCAGTCGATCAGCGCACCGCCGCCCGCAATGGCCTTGGTGGTAAACGCGCCTCCCAGGCCGGGTATGCTCCTGTGGGAACGGAAGCTGATATACACATGATATACTTCCCCCAGCTCGCCGGCATCGATAGCTTTTTTGATCCTGTTTACCGCCGTGTTAAAACGGTTGCAGACGCCGATGGTCAGGATACGCCCTGTCTCCACCTGGCACTCCTGCATTTTCAGAGCCTCCGCATAGGTGCGGGCTGCAGGCTTTTCACACAGCACATCCTTCCCCGCCCGCAGAAACGCCATGGCAATCTCCGCATGCACATTGTTCGGAGTGCAGACAGAAACTGCATCCACCTCTTTGTTGTCCAAAAGCTCCCTGTAATCCGCGACAGCCTTTCCACAGCCGTACTGCTCTACAGCCGCCTGCGCCCTTTCGGGAATAATATCGCAGAAATACATGATCTCCGCCTCAGGATTTTTCATGTAAGCAGGGATATGCGCACTGTTGGCGATGGTTCCGCAGCCGATGACTGCAATCTTTACTTTGCTCACAGACATTACCTCCATTCTGAAATAAAAGCTTTCACCCTTCAAATACATAATACCACAAAGATGATTGCGTTACCATTCGTTTATCTTAGTTTACCATATCCTTTTCCGGCGAACAGGTTTGTGTTTCTGTTATATATAGTCTCAGTTTTTGTTTTCCCGATTTATTCCGCAAGTCACCGTTCACCCACGCCATTCGTCAGCCTGTCAGGTCAACTTCTCATGCAAGCATGGAATTTGACCCTGCCAGGCTGACGTGTGAACTGTAACAATCACAAATTAAGACCATACAACTCCATTCTTTTTCTATTGCGGCCGTCTGCCAGTTTCTATTATAATGAAGTCATGTCAACCAAAATCCGTGTATAAGATACATTTCCCAGTTACTATGTACATTATGCACCGTACTCTGATTGAAGAAACGGAGGACCCTTTATGAATCAATTTAAAGTAGGAATCATCTCTGACTGGCTGCGTCTGCCCTTTCGGGAGAGCATGGAAAAATGTGCCAATCTGGGTGCTGACGGCGTACAGATTTATGCGGTGGAGGGAGAAATGGCTCCGGAAAATATGACTGCCTCCCTTATTGCGGAAAAAAGATCGATTATTGAGGCCAACGGGCTTGTGGTCTCCGCCCTCTGCGGGGATCTGGGCGGTCACGGCTTCGCCCGAAGGGAAGAAAATCCCGCAAAGATCGAACGTTCCAAGCGCATAGTGGATCTGGCGCTGGAATTGGGTTCCAATGTGGTAACCACACACATCGGTGTGGTGCCGGAAGAGAAGAATGACACCTACAAGATTCTGCAGGAGGCCTGCAGCCAGCTGGCCGAGTATGCCCACCAAAACGGAGCGTATTTTGCCATAGAGACCGGTCCGGAGCCTGCCTTGCGGCTGAAAGAATTTCTGGACGGCTTAAGCTCCAGGGGCGTGGCCGTGAATCTGGATCCTGCAAACCTGGTTATGGTGACGGACGACGATCCCGTGCAGGCCGTATACACCTTAAAGGATTATATCGTCCACACCCATGCCAAGGACGGGATTCTTCTGCGCAAAACCGATCCCAAGGTGATCTATGACTTCTTTGCCGAGGGCGGCATCGGAGACCTGCGGCTGGAGGAATACTTCCGCGAGGTTCCCCTGGGACAGGGAAAGGTGGACTTTGACGCTTATCTGAAGGCCCTCCATGAAATCGGCTATACAGGCTTTTTAACCATTGAGCGTGAGGTAGGAGAGAATCCTGCGGCGGACATCGGCCTGGCAGTGAATTTCCTGCGCAGCGCCATGTCCCGCATCTGAAGTACTGCCGCCGCCGTCGGCAGCTTCATGTAAAGCACATGCCGCCGGCACAAAAAGAACCGTCCGTATTTTTGCAGGAAACGCATAAAAGCACCTGTCGGAGCTTCTCCGTGAACAGCACAACCGCTCAAATATACAATACCATACAGCTCGGGAGATTTAGAACATCATGATAAACAGACAACACGGCATTCTGCTGATCGGCTGCGGACATATTGGCAAAGAACACATCGAGGACATTTATTATCGGGACAACATACGCATTGCAGCGGTAGCGGACAAGGACCCGGAGCGGGCCGCTTCCTTTGCAAGACGCTACGGCGCACTGCGCCACGGCACGGATTACCGCGCCTTTTTGAAGGATCCGCTATTGGATATCGTCATTATTGCTTCCTATGCGGACAGCCATCTTTCCATCTTAAAGGACTGCCTGAAGGCCGGTCTGCATGTGCTCTGTGAAAAGCCCATTGCCGCCGGCTCCCGGGACGGACGTGCCTTTTATGATCTGGTGCGCTCCTCCCGCTCCAAGGTTCTGGTGGCACATATTCTGCGCCACAACAAAACCTACCAGACTGTGGCCCGGATGATCCGGGAGGGCGCCATAGGCGAGCTGAAGCTTATGCGAATGGTGCAGAATCACCACGCCCTGGACTGGCCCCGGTATAAGCGGCTGATGGAGGACTGCCCGCCCTTTGTGGACTGCGGCGTACATTATCTGGACGTGATGCAATGGTTTTCCGGCTCCCGGATCACCCAGGCAGGCGGCTTTTCCACCAGGCTGGACGCAGATTCCCCCTGCGATAACCACGGTGTCATCAATGTCCGGCTGGAAAACGGATGTATGGGATATTACGAAGCAGGCTGGAGCCCCAGCCTTTCCTCACAGAACGTGAAAGAGTTTGTGGGCAGCAAGGGACATATATCCCTGACCCTGCAGGCCCTCCGCCACGATCATCAGGAGGAGGGAGATCTGATCTCCCTTTATTCCTCCGTCACCGGAGAATACCGCACCATCAACGTATCCGCTAAATACAAGGATATGTATGCTCAGCTGCAAACCCTGATTCGGATGATCGAGGAGGACGCGGACCCGATTCCCTCCCTGCAGGAGGCCTATTCCGCCTTCTGTGCCGCCCTGACCGCAAAGGAGGCTATTGCCGGGGGAACCGTCCTGGCCTGCCCCGGACCCCAGGAGCTGTTCGGCTCCGCTTTCTGAAGCGGAGCCTTTTTTCGTGCGCCGATCAAACTTTCCCTCTCTATCATTCGCCGGTAAGCCCGCTGGCCGCGTCGATCCCTCTGATGAAGCTTCTCTGCAGAATCATATACAAAACCATCAAAGGCGCCACCACCAAAAGGGTAGCGGCCAGCCTTCCGCTCTCATTCAATCGGGCCGCCATATCTCCGGAGGCGGAGGCGGTACTATAAATGTTTGTAAACTCCGCCACAAAGCTCTCCAGCTTCATGGGAAGCGTCCGCAGTCCCGCCCCCATCAGCTGACCTGAGGTATAGGTCTCATTCCAAATCCACACAAAGGAAAACAGAATGCTCACCACTATGGCCGGTTTAACCATCGGCAGCGCCACCCGGAAAAAAATCGTAAATTTTCCCCCTCCGTCCAGCTTTGCCGCCTCGTCGAAGCTTTTGGGATAGCTGCTGAAAAAGTTGTCAAAAACCAGGATAAAAATGGAGCTGCTCACACCCTGCCCCAACAGAGCGGGAAGCCATACCGCAAACAGGGTATTGGTAAGCCTGTAGTTAAAAAACATCAAATACCTGGGCACCAGCGTTACCTGAGCAGGAACCAGAAAGGCCGCCACCAGCATCACCATCCAAAACCTTTTCAGGGGAAATTCATGCCTGGCAAAGGCATACCCGGCCATGGCACAGCACACAGTCTGGGCTGCCGCCGCCACCGCCGTATAGAGGAAGGTAAACGGCAGAGTTTTGCCGTAGTCCAAAGTCTTCAGCGCCCTGGTATAATTGTCCCAGCACAGCCTTGAGGGCAGCCATTCCACCGTGGGATTTACCAAATCCTGTATGCTTTTCAGGGAATTACAGACCATGTACAAAACAGGATACAAAAACACCACACTGATGCCGATCAAAAGCAGATAACGGATTCCCAGGGCCAGGAAACGCTTCACACTTGATTTCATTTCGCCTTCTCCTTTCTATCCCGCAGAACCAGAAACGCCGCCCCGATGACCAGCAGCATACATGCAAAATAGATCCATGAAAGCGCCGCCGAATAGCCATAGGTCTTGCCCACCAGCGTCATTTTATTCACCACCTCCTGATTCACCTCATTGCTGGAAAAGGCGCTGAGCTGTACCAGGGTATAAATGGTATTCAGCAGGATCAAAGATTTCAAAAAAGGAAGATCTATCTTCCAAAACATCTGCCAGGGGGAAGCTCCGTCGATGGAGGCAGCCTCTCGGATGGGCTGTCCGATCTTCTGCAGCCCCGCCAGAAACAGCACCACCTGCACTCCGGAAAACCACAAAATCAACACAATATTGTCAAAAATATACAGCAGCGGGGCCGACAGCACAACCGGCAGCGACGCAATAAAGTCATAGATGATAAAGCTCTCCGGATGAATCACTGCCGCCGCTCTGGTGGTGAGCAGCTCCTGGATCACCGGGCCGCTGATGATTACCACCGGCAGGAAAAATACGCCCCGAAACACGCTTCTTCCCCTGAATTTTCCATTCAAAAGCAATGCCAGAAGCAGCGCCGACACCACAATCATTGGCGTGGACAAAAGCACAAATTTCATTGTATCCAGAAGGGAAACAGGGAAGGTAGTGTCCAGGGTAAATGCCTCCCGATACCACTGCAGCCCCACAAACCGGGTCTTGATTCCCGTGGGATCCATCTGCACGTCGCTCATGCTTAAAATCACGGAATATACCACCGGAAACAGGGTAAACAGCGCCAGTCCCACCAGCCAGGGAGCCAGAAAAAGATAACCCTCCAGGGCGTTGCGCTGATGCAGAGAAAGCTGATGATTTTTCTTTTTTGTCTTTTCCTTTTCATTCCTTTTCTTCATCCCTGCGTCACACCCCTTCCCGCCAGACCGCCGTCTGCGCCGGGATCAGAACTCCCTCCACAGTACGCTCTGTTTTATTGTAATTAATATATACTCTGCCCGTTTCATAGCAATTGATCACCACGCCCGTTTCCGGCGTCAGGCGGTCCGTCAGCTGCTGCCCTCTGGTCTTTCCCAGGATCTGGTTCACCTGATTCCAGACCTCCGCCGCCGTATCCATCCAGTCCTCATACCGGGTGCTGGACAATTCCGAGGACGCCGTATCTCTCAGAGCATAATTGTCGCATTCTGTTAGAAGATAGGTGGGGCTGGTATTAAAATCAATCATTTTCAAAATATCGCTTACGGAATAAAAGCTCAGATTTCCATAAGGCGCGTAAAGCTCCACCCTGCCGGACAGCACCATCTGCAGAAAAGGCACCGTGTCCGTCTCATACAAAAACTGACTGCTGACCATGGGCATCTGGTCATAGCCGTCCATACTGCCGAACAGGCAGGCATTGGGCCGGGTCAGAATCAGTTTCTCGTATCTCCCCGACAATTCCTCCACCGTGCTCTGTATCAGCTCCAGAGCCTGACTTCGGCTGGTCTCGGAGCCATCCAGATATTCTCCATACAGCAGATCCATCTCCTGCACCAGCAGAGTATCAAAGCCCTCCTGAGCCAGGCCGGCCGCCTGCCGCTCAAGCGCCTCTGCCGCCTTCTGCGGCTTCAGATAATACACATCCCCAAGCCATTTTTCCTGGGCTCCGCTGCGATCCGTAAGCTTCCTGTCAATCAGCTCCTGGGACAGGGAGATGGCCCCCTCGCTGCGCTTGTCCAGCTGTCCCTCTCTGGCGGAAAAGGGTGCCAGGGACAGCACCAGCTCCGGAACATCCTGCAGCCGGGAAAGCGCACCGTAAACGGTATGGTCTGCATCCTTTGTTTTCCGGTATCCGTTAAGACCGCCCTTCTGCCATCCCACAAGCCCCAGCTCCAGCCTTGATACCCCGGCGTCCTGCAATTCCTTTCCGGCCTTCTCCAAAAGCTCTTTGGAGGTGGCAGTATAGGTGGAAGCGCCGATAAACTGCTTTCGGATATCCGCCGCCAAAAAATCCACCCGCAGAGGCACCTCTCCCTCCAGTCTCTGCGTTCCCAAAATATCCCGGCTTTCCAGCAGTCCCCGGTATGTTCTGGCCATACCGGCGTATCCCGCGTCCTCTCCTGTGAGAAAATAATAGGTAATCCTTGGGTTGACCACATTCCTCTTTGGCTGAAGCGTCTGAATTCCCACCCCCACCCGGCTCACCGGCTGTTCATACATCTGCCGGTACACAAACCGGATATGGGCCCTGGTATAATCACAGATCAGCCCCGCAGGATCCGCCACAATAGTGCCATACTCCTCCCCGCTGTCCGCCACCGCCAGATAAGCATTCTGCCCCTGTCCATGAGTAATACCGAACAGCGGCAGGCTGGCAGACTGTTCCAAAGCTGCCGTATCCGCCGCCCCGGTGTAGGAGGAATTAATGGCATCGATCCCCAGATCCGATCCGTAGATCCGCTTTTCATAGCCTGTCAGGTAGTTTCTCGGGCTTAAAAAACGAATCAGCGCCCCGCAGCCATCCGGCACAAACACATAGCCGGGCAGAGAGTTTCCGTCCACCGCTCCAAAAAAGGGAATAAAGGTCAGATTTGCTATCCGGAAATCGCCTTCCTCCACAATGGACTCATCCTCCATAGAAAAGGTCAAAGCGTTATCCGCAAGCTCTATCTGAAAGGTAAAACCGATCTGCCAAGCCGACAGCCAGGCCTGCACCTCCACCTGGCTTCCATATACCTCACACTGCATCTCCTCTCCCGCAATACCCGCCTTATATCCCTTTCCGTCCCCGTCAAACACATCGATAACTGCCATGGAATTGGCAATGGCCGACCAGCGCTGATTCAGATTCTCCGGCTTATCCTCCGCCATGGTGCCCCACACATAACCGCTTCGCTTGTCCTCAACCCGCAGGCCTCCTACCTCTCTGCGCCAGTACAGTGCTAACGTATCGTTTTCCAGAAGCAGGGTATAACCCTCCAGATCATACCCTTCCAGGGGCCCGGCCTGGGACAGGGCCTGGGTATACCTGTTGGAGCCGAATTCCCCGGCGGAAGCACTGACCGGAAGACAAAAGGCTCCCATAAGCAGCGCACACGTCAGCGCCGCCCCAAGGATGCGCCGCCGTAAAATTCCAAACCGCCTGCCTTTCAACCACCTGCTAATGTAATACACGGTAGCACACCTCCTTAAACAACGCAGACACCGTATCCAGCGCCGTGTCCCAGAACATGACCAGTATGGACCCGGCAAAGAGGATCACGATCATTAAAAACAAGGTCAGAAGCACATTCACCGCCACCTGCCCAGGCTCATAATTATGGATCTCCTTAATCGCCAGAAGCTCCAGCACCGCAGTCCACAAAACAGCCACAATAAAGCCAAAGTTTACCAGAAAGGACTCCGTCCGTGTCAGTATGTGGGTCAGAAATGTCAAAACCGGCAAAATGCAGATCATGGGCGCCAGGCCGTAGGACATCCCGATAAACATCCTCTTCAGGCTTCCCTCCCCGCTGTTGACCTCACTGACCATGTAGCTGGACAGAACAAACAGCCCTGTGGGCAGAAAGAATAAAATCACCAGATACAGCGGCGAAGTATTGCTCAGGCTGACGCCGGTAAAGGCAAAGCCCCTTCCCACATAATAAAGGGCAAATGCCAGGAAGGCCAGCAGATACAGACATACCCCGGTTCCCACCGTCCCCCGCGCCCCCAGCTTCACCTCATAGAAGCTGTTGGAGGGTGCCTTGAAAAAACGGAAGGAAAACTTCAGGTTTTCCGAAAATTTTCTGTCCTGGGCCCTGCGTCCGTCCGTATAAAAATATACGGCCTCAGGCTCCTTTTTCTTCCGCCGCCGGGCCAGAAACGTTGTAAGCAGGGCCAGGGCCAGCACTCCCATCACAGCGCCGCCGAACCACTTACTGATCCGCTGGGTGCGCACCTCCCAGAAGGCGTCGGAATACCCGGCATTTTCCCCGGCCCGCCGGAAATTTACCGTGGCAGCCTCATAGTCTCTCAGCTGCATCTCCACCTTCCCGAAATAGTGATAGGCAATCTGTATATTGCCCGCCAGCTGCAGCACTCTCTCCAATGTCCGGCTGCTCTCGGAATATTCTCCGTTCCGGTACTGCCTCACGGCACGGTGCATCAGATCCGCATATTCCGTGGGCAGAAAGGTATGGACGATCCCCCGCTCCTTATCCAGAACATACAGATTGCAGCTTTGATCCACAGCAATGCCGCTGGCCAGCGTAAACAGCCCACGGCGTTCGCTGTTGGCTGCCTGGCCCCCCAGGGCAAAAAGCAGCTGGCCGTCGTTGTCCAGTTCATAGATCAGGCCGCTTTCGCTGACCGCAAAAATCAGTCCGTCGGGGCCGATACTGATATCCGCCAGGAGTGCATCAGGCAGAGTGTTTTCCAAAATGTTGACCCCGGCGATATTATGCTTTTTCAAGGGGGTAACCCCTGTTCTCTGGGTCACGGTATAGCAAAGCCCCTTCTCGTCCAGCGCCAGATTATAGAAGGCCAGCGGAATCTTGTTAAACAGCTTCTGCTTCTGGGCCTCCGTAAACAGAAGATCCTGCAGCACGTCCAGAGCTGTCATGGGAATATTATTGTATCCATAATATCCCATAAACTCTCCCTCTGCATCCAGCTGTATGATGCCGTCAAAGGATCCGGAGGACACGATGTAGATGATTCCGCTGTCCAGCACCGCCACCTTTGTGGGCTGATACTGGGTGTTTGCTCCAAAGGCCGTACTCTCCGGCCTTCCGTAGCGCCGCAGCTCTTTTCCCTGTCCATCCAGCACCACCACCGCCCCAAGAGAGGGGTCCGCCGCATAGATCTCCCCCTCCTTTGTCACAAAGACGCCGCTGGGGCTCACCAATATTCCCTCTCCATAGGTGTGTATTTCACCGCTCTCCAGATCCTGACAGACGATTCGGCCATTGCCAGTGTCCGCCACATACAGCCTGGAGTCGATCCAGTACAAATCCTCGGGCATCCGCAGAGGATCATCCAGAAACAGCGCGTCTCCGGTAAGATAAGCATCCTGAGTGGGAATCAGCAGAGAATTTCCGCTCTCCTTCCGCAGGGTATAGGTTTTTGTTGTAGCGTTTCCCCCGGCCAGGGCCGCCGCCCTCACCGCCGGTCCGGGAAGTATCACTGCCAGGACAAACGCCAGTGCCGCAAGGATCCGGCCTGCCAGCTTCTGTTTTTTTGTCGCCATAGCTCCTCCTATTTGATGCCGGAATGGGCAACCGTGTTTACAACCTGGGACTGCATGATGATAAACAAAACGATGGTGGGCACAAATGTGATCAGCGCCGCTGCCGCCGCCATGGCCTGCCCAGGCAGAGAGGCCCCGGTGGGCGATGCCACCGAATCTACAAAATAAGCAAAGGTTTTCAGCTTTTCCCCATCGATAAACATCTGAGAAGCCTCCGTGGCCGTCCAGGCCTGCTGGAACGCCAGAATCGCCACGGTACACAGGGCCGGTTTGATCACCGGCATAACGATTTTAAACAAAATCCCATAGTCGGAACAGCCGTCCAGCCTGGCCGCATCCAGCAGGGAATCTGGCACCTGGCTGACGAACTGCTGGATCAGAAACAGGCCCACCGGCATTGCCAGCTGAGGCAGAATATGGGACAGGAAATTGTTCATCAGTCCCAGCTGCTTTACGATCAAAAATCTGGGAACCGCCACCGCCAGGGGCACAAACATCAGCGCCGCCTGGTTAATCTGCTGAAGGGCCCGCTTTCCCCGAAATTCCTTTTTGGCAAGAACATACCCTGCCGCCGCGCTCATAAGCACTGAGGCCGCAACCACCGCTATGGTGGATATCACGCTGTTAAACAGCCGCAGAGACACCGGCCAGCTGGAAGCGTCCGCCACACCGAACAGCATACGGAAATTATCCCAGGTGGGATGCAGCGTGATAAATTTGGGCGGATATGCAAACAGCTCGTCGATGGGCTTGAACGCATGAAATACAATATAAATCACCGGCAGAAGCATTACCACAATAACAGGAAGCAGAACAATGTAAATGATGATCTGATCTCTGTTAAACCTTCGCGGCGCCGTTTTTACTACCGAAGGCTTTGCCATAAAAAACCTCTCTTTCTCATGTGCATCTTCTTCCCGCAGGCCTTTTCCCGTCAGTCCTTTTCGCCGAACAGCCCGTGAGCCGCCCGGGAAAATACCCATACGATCAGCAGCAGTATCATAGACAATGCCGCGGCATACCCCATCTCATACCGCTGAAAGCCGTAATCGTCCATGTGATTGGCAATCAGCTGGCCCGCATAGCCGGGAGTGGGATTCGTACCGGAAAGCGTCACGCCCATGCCCGGGGAATTAAAGGTATTCACCAGAGCCATAACGGCGCTGAACAGCATCTGGGGCTTGATGGCCGGAATCGTAATATACAAAATTTCCTGCCATCTTTTCCGGACCCCGTCGATGGCCGCCGCCTCGTAAAGCTCTGCGTCTACATTCATGATGCCCGATACCAGCGCCAGAAAGCCTACCCCCATGCTGGACCACAGACCCACCAGGATCATAATAGGCAGCAGATAGCTTGCCGAGGTCAGCCACAGAATGGGTTCGTCAATGATTTTCAGGGACAAAAGCAGACTGTTGAGATATCCCACCCGGTCACCCGAAAAAATCACGCCCCACACCACCTTCTGGCAAACGGTTCCCATGACGGAAGGGGAATAAATAATGATGGTCAATATAGTCCTGGGCCACTTTGTAAGCTGGGAAAGCAGCCAGGCCAGGAAAAAGGAAAGAATATAGCCTCCCGGCCCCACAATCAGCGCATAGACAATGGTGTTTGGCAGCACATGCTGCATGAACTCCCGGTCCCTGGTAAAAATGGTCAGGTAGTTTTTTAACCCCACAAACTGAGGCGCCTGAATGGTGTCATACTGGGTGAAGGACAAAAATATGCCGCAGATCAGGGGAAGGATCATAAACAACACAAAGCACACCAGAAAGGGACTCAGCAGAACCCAATGGGAATATTTATTGGCATATTTTTTAATGGTTTCCATGGGCCGCCTCCTTTAAGATCTCTTCCGCCGTCACATAGACGAAGGGCTTTTGCACATTTCCGTTTTCATCCAGATAGCCGAATTCCTCAAGCTTCCGCTCAAACTCCCTGTTGATATTCGTCGCCGCATCGTCCAGCGCCACCCGGACCGGCACGTTATTCTCCACCACCCTCTGCCAGGCGTTGCTTAGTTCTCTCTCCACCGCGTACATGGCAGGATGCCTGTTAATTTCCTGCATGCTGCTCCACTGTTCCAGAATCACCCTTCTGTCCGCATCCGGAAAATTCAGCTGGGCAAAAGCGACGGTGTTGGCGCTGTTCCAGGAATGAAGGGTTCCGTAAGTAGTCTGCAGAATATTGCCGAAGTCGATCTGCACCTGCGAGGAAAGCCACCACTGCAGGAATTTCCAGCCCTCCTCCTGCTTGTGGGAGGCCGCCATGATGGCACAGGCTGCGGATGCTCCCGCGGTACCGTTGTGGATGACGCCCTGTACATCTTCGATCCCCGGGGCCGGAGCAATGGCCCATTTCCCTGCAATCTCCGGCGCCGCCCTGCTGACCATCATGTAATCGGAAAAATTGCAGATTCCCATGGGAATCTGACCGAAGCGGAAGCTGTTATAAAAGCTGGACACTGTGGGCTGCACACTGTAAAGCTGATACATTTCCGTTAAGATCTCAAAGCCCTTCAGAGAAGCCTGACTGTTCACGCCGGTGGTAAGGGCATCCTCTCCATACAGATTTCCCCCTGCCTGCATCAGAAAGGGCGCCGTGCTGTAAAGGGGCTTCGTGCCGCTCCAGCCGGACAGCTGCAGATAAAAGTTCATGGAATTTCTCTGGAGTACGGGCATCAGATCCTCCACGTCCTTCCAGGTTTTGGGCACCTCAATATTCAGCGACTCCAATATATCCTTCCGGTACATCAGCACATAAAATTCCTGGGTCTCCGTGGCTCCGAAAACCTGATCGCCGTAGATATACGGTGTCAGAGACTGAGGATTATACTCCTCCATGGTTTCCGCAAATCCCGGAAACTTGGACAAATCCGCCACGGCGCCCCGGATTCCCAGGTAAAAGGGCACGTTGGGACCCAGACCCAGAACCACATCGGGAGCCAGATCGGTGGCGTTGGAAAGAATGATTCTCTGCTCGTTGCCTATGGTGGAAAACTGTACCCGTATCCCTGTTTTGGGTGTAAAATCTGTGTCCGCCAGGGCCTGCAGCACCTCCGTGTACTCCACGGGACGATTCACCCACACCTGCAGCACCTCGTCCAGGTTATCCGTATATTCCTCCAATGTCAGAGCATAAAAAAACCGTTTTACGCTGGAGGCCGCCCGGGCAAGAAACCCTGCGTTGGCCGCCTTCTCCACCGGAGCGCTCTGCAAATACATACAATCTATCCAGAGGCCCTGAAATTTCAATGTATCGATCTGATCCGAAATCAGCTGAGCCGCAGATCCGGACCCCTCGCTTAAAAGAGACAGCTTGCCGGGCATCTTGTTCGGCTCCTCCAAAACCTGTTCCAGGTTGTTTATGGCCTGAATGATCCCGATAGCCGCCGCAGGCTTTTCCTTCTGCAGGGTTCCCAGCTGATCATAGATGATCTGAAGCTGTTCTTTACAGCTCTCCAGCCGCTCCAGCACTCCCGGGAGATAGCTCTCCACATCCCAGGTGCGCCTGGAATCCGCCTTTGTGCCCGCCAGCTTTTTTACCTCCAGACCCACGGCGGAAAGCTCCTCCCTCACGGCGCTGAGTCCGGCTGCCGCCTCCTGTAAGGGCGTGGCGTCCGTCTCCAAAAGCAGGGTATGGATCCCTTCCTCCAGATAGATCTCCACAGGCTCCCCCTCCGCGGCGACTGTCAGATTCCCATAGTCCCGTCCCGTATAGGGAAACGCCACACTGTTCAGCTCCCGGAACAGGGATCTGCCATCCACCCGGATATTGCGGTATACCGGAATGTCCTCCACTTCACCCTGTCTGTAATGGAAGGTGAGCTGATAAAGCCCGGCAGTTTCCACCGCAAAGGCATATTCCACCTTTTGTCCGGCTTCACCGCAGGAATCGCCGTCCAGCTCACACATGAGCAGATAACGATAATCATAAGGATCCAGAGACGGATTCCGGGCGCTGGCCGCCCGTATGGAGGAGTCGGACTTGACGCTGTAGTTTTCCCCCTGAATCACAATTTTGTCCTTCCCTGCCTCCCGTTCGCCCAGGGCGCTTCTGTACTTTGCATAATCCGGTACAGAATCCGCCCGCACCAGCCGGATGCGGGAAAGCTCCAGATCTGCATTATGGCTTTCCAGCGTCAGTGTCTGTTCTCCTTTTGTGAGCAGAAAACGAAAGGGCTGGCAGTCCACCCCCGTCTGATCCCTCACATAGTCATCTACAGGCACCTTCTCCGTCATCTGTGTGGGCAGAATCTGATTGCCGTAGCGGTCCGTGCCGTACTGCTTTGTCACATCCCTCCACACCGAAAAAAGCTGGGTGGTGCAGCTCTGCTCCCCCACCTGGGCCGTCAGGCTGGTACGAAGCACAATATCTCCTTTAACCTGATAGGTCAAAAGCAGTATATACTCACCGTCCTCCGGTACGGAAAGGGAAATACTTTCCCTTTCCCCCAGAGGGATCTGCCAGCTGCCCTGAGGTGCGGACAAGTCCTCCGCCACAGCCTCTTCGGCGGGAACCGCCCAGCTTCCGTGATACAGTGCGCTCTCCTGTTCTCCCGGAGCATGCGCCGCATTTTCCGTGCCGCAGCCGCACAGCCCCCACAAAAGACCTGACAGCAAAATTCCTGCCGCCCAGGCATGTCTGTTCCTCCAAAATTTTCCTGCCATTTTATAAATCTCCTGATCCTGTTACTGATTCCTCATGGCCTCAAAATCCTTTTGAACCTGCTGCATTTTCTCACTGAAGATCTGCCAGCTGGCGCCGAAGGACTCATTCAGCTTTTCCTGAGTCTCCCTGGCTACGGAAGCGGCATCCTCGCCCTCGCCGATACGGACCTTTGCCTGGTAAATGCTGTCGTTTATCACCGCCCAATAATCGGGCAGTACCTTGGAATAATCGCCCTTGACGGCAATGTCCAGATGGTCATACATATATTTGATGCCCTCGGGCACGTTTTCAGAAGCCTTGAAGGCCTCGGCCACCTCGGGATGAGTGCTCACGGGAATGGTAAAACGGTTATTCTCGTACAGGTTGTTGGCATTGCTGTTCTGCAGCTCCATGCGCTCTAAAATGCCGTCCTTGCCATAGGTAATATATTTTAACAGCTGGAAGGCTGCCTCGGGATCCCTGGCTGTGGAAAGCATCATGGCGTAATCCGCATGAACGATGGGACGGTTCTCACCCTTTACCTGGGCGGGAATCGGATAATAGTCCCAGTTTACTCCCTGCAGGGAGGGATTCAGCCACTCGTCATCCCAGGTGCTGGCATTGATGATCAGGATTTTACCGTCGGAAACGCCGTCCACATTAGCGCCGAATTTCTTTGAATAATCATCCACACCGCCGGCATCCAGCACACTTTGATCCCGCATGGCGTCCGCCACCAGCTGAGGCACCTTGCCCAGCTCGTCCAGAATCGCCACGGATTTTTCAAAGGCGCCGTTGGTCAAATCAAAAGTTCTGGTCTCGCTGTCGTAGCCCCACTGTCCCTTGATGCCCTGAAATTCCTGCATCAGATACTGCTCCAGGGAACCGACATGGTTGATGCCGGAGGTGGTGTTGGTGGTGGCATCCTTTGCCAGCTGGATAAACTCGTCGATAGACCAGTCATAGGAAGGCACGTCCAGATTCAACTCGTCGCACAGATCCTTGTTCACGGCCAGACAGGAAAACTGCAGCCAGGCGGGCAGGGCATAGACCTTTCCCTCATAGGTAAAGCCGTCCAGAAAGCTCTGGGGCACATACTGGATCTCATCATCCTTCTCCAGAAACTCATCCAACGGATAAATCCAGTTCTGCAGGGCAAAGGTGGAAAGGTTGTCCCAGCCGTACACCACGTCCGGCATATTCTGAGCCGTAGCCTGGTTGGTGAGATAGGTATACAGATCATCGGAGCCGGAAAACTCCTGGATCTCCACCTGAATATTGGGATAGAGCTGTTTGAAGTCTCTCAGGTAAAGCCTGGTCTGCTCCATCACACTGTCCCGGACCGCAAAGACCACGGTGCCGCTGATATCGCTTACGGCATTTCCGGCAGGCTCCTGGGTGTCCGTATCCGGCGTACCGCTTTCCGTATTCTCCGGGCTGTCACCGGCGGACGGTGTGCCGGTTCCGGAGCTGTCCCCGCCCTCCGGCGCGCCGCAGGCGCAGAGCGCCATACTCATGGTGAGTGTTATTGCTGCCAGATTTTTGATCCATTTTCTTTTCATAATAAATAACCTCCTGAAAAAATGTATTTAGTACACGCAGAATCCTCTCACAAAATGGCTGTTTGCAGGATACTGCGGATATACTCTCGCAATAATTTTCACATACACCGTACCGCTGTCATCCCGCACCTTGTAGCGGAAGGTGTCCGGGCGGTGACAGTTATCCTGGGAGATCGGCCTGTCAAAGTCAATCTGAGCCTGGCCGGGACGCTGCGCCGTGCCGATCAGCTGCTGTGTGCCGCCTCTTGTCATACCGTAATATTCGATTCTCAGCGGCAGAAATACCGCGGCGTCCCTGTCGGAAAGCCACTCGGTGGAAATGCCGCTTATGCTTTGCGCCGTGGGAAGCTCCACAGTCAGGTCATAGCTTGCTCCCCTCAGATTAATGGTCCGAAACCACACGGAACGATCCGCATCCGCGCTTCTTCCGGCAACCCCGCAGCTTCCCCCGTCCTCCTGCCAGCTCAGATACGGCAGATCGGCGCTTCCTCTGGTCAGCAGCTCTGTGGCATAACTGCCCTTATATAAATTCTGCTCCGTCCCCACGATCCCTTCCTCATAGTCCAGAACCAGCCGGTCTGCACCCCGAAAATGGGCGTCGGGAGAAAAATTCTGGGTGGCTTCATAGCCGTTGACGGTGACCGGCTGACCCGATACCAGATTTTCCGGCTCCCGATAGCCCTCCGGCACCGTTACCTGTTCGTCGCAGCCATAGGCCCTTATCTGGTTCAGCACAAGCATGGGCCTGCTTTGCGTGATCAAAAGCTCCACCTTGCCCGCCGTCACACCCTTCAGGCTCACGGGAAGCCATACCTTCCCTGTAAGACTGGATCCATAATCCCTCTGCGGATACAGGGTGTCGGCCAGCTTTCCGTCCGCCAGTACCTCTATTTTGTCCGGAAAATAATATCCCTCTCCGGGACTGTAGGAAACCTGCAGATTTACCAGACCGATCTGCTCCTCACCGGAGGAAACCTCCAGCAGATACCGCGCCGGTACCGGGCCCTCTCCCAGACCAATCCGAAGCTCTCCGCCCTCCTTCAGGCTCTCTATATCACCGCTGACTATAGGTTCTCCCTCCAGACTATACAGCTTCAGCTGTGTCTGTGTGAGAGGCGTCTTGTCCTCCAGCCGACGGACTGCCACCGCGTCATCCACAACACTGATCTCCACTGCGGCAGGCTCCTGAGACAGATTTCCGCAGCCGTCATAGGCATAGATCTCATAGCGGTAGGTGTGCCCGTTCTCCAGCTGAGCGTCCCGCAGAACTACCTCCGTCTCGGTTTCCGCCGGCTGGGGCACATCCGGCAGCAGAATTCTCTCGTCGGGCGCACCCGCATCCATCCTGCAGATCCGGTATCCCGCCACGGGAAGCTCCAGGTCTTCCGATGACATCCGCTTCCAGGACAGCATCACATCAAAGCTGTTTTCCGTCCGGGCCTCCAGACCCTCCGGGGCCGGAAGCATTGTCCGGCACAGACTTCCCTTTTCCGCCACATAGGCATATGCCGCATAGAAGGCGCCGTTGGTAATGTTGGTGCCCCCCTTACCCGGCGCCAAATCCACCAGGGAATGCAGGCTGAAGCTTACATGCGCATCCACATAGGAATCCAGCTCCCGCATATTGGCCCCGAACCTTTTCATGGTCATGGTGTTGGAGCCGGTCATGGAATACAGCTCCGGGTTATTCCAGGCAATGGCCTGTCCCCAGCCCTTGCTGTTGCGTACCTTTTGGGCTTCCTCTCTGGCCTGCGCCATGGTTTCATAAAACATCGGCAGATTCTCCTTCACGGAGGATTCCCAGCCGCAGCCGTCCTGAGGCGCGATGATGTCCACCCGGGTCTTGGCCCACACGTCGTACATCAGCTTCTCCCAGAGACTCAGCATTTCCTCTGTGGGATCAGACAGCATGGGCGGATAGATCAGCGGGGAGATCAAAATCTTTTTTTCGGGAGTTACCTTTTTAATATGGTCAGTAAGAGGCTGGTAAAAGTCCTCCACCAGACGATTCCGTCCGCTGTCCCCCAGCATATTATTAAACTCATAGGGCAGGTACCAGCCCTCAATAACATCGTCATATTCCGGTCCGAACTGTTCCCACAGATCGTCGAACAGCCGGCTGGAAAATTCAGCGCTCTCCGCAAGAAAGGCGCTCCTGCCGTCGCTTCCCACATCCCGAAAGCCCGCTTCCATAGCGGAAAACCACATATCCTCCGCCAGGTGCAGTCCCAGATAAAGCTTAAGCCCCTGATCCCTGCAGGCATTCAGCGCGTAAAGCAGCGTATTCTGACGGTCATTTATATTCTGCCCCGGATCGTCGAAGCCCGGTACATAGTAGTATACCTTATAGGTTTCACTGTAATACTGCACCGCATACTGGATTACCAGCAGCTCCATTCCCACTTCCTTCAGCTGGGCCGCAGCACTGTTCCAGTCCTCCTGGGTCCAGGGAGTCCCCTGGGTGGTCAGCTCGGTGGCTGCAAACATTCCTTTCAACAACGGCATTTCATTCTCCTCCTCCGCCCTTGCGCATAAAGGAAACACGGCAAAGGCGGTCTGCAGGATCAGAGCCAGAACAATAATCCTTTTTCCTGCTTCCTTCATTATGGTCATTTCGTGCCTCCGTTTCCCGCTATTTTGTCCAGGTAGACGCAATCGTAACAGCAATAACCCCAGTTTGCCGTCACGGTGATCATATTTTCGCCTTCGTTAAACCAAAATCCCTCCACCGGCGCCTCGGGTGTCAGCACATTATTTGTCCAGACCTCCAGGCCCGGCTGGGAAAGCTGCCAGGCTGCCTCCCCCTGCCATGGGAAGGAAGTCAGATACTCCTGGCCGCCGTTGATGGAGAATTTATCACACTTATTATTGCCGTCGTCGCTTCCTCCGGCCACAAAGACACGGTAATAACCCTCCTCCGGAACATTCACCCTGAAAAACAGCGCTCCATCGGCCAAAAACATATACTTCCCGCCGGAAGCCTCCGGCATTTTCCCCTGGCTGACCTCGGCGGCTCCGTAAAAGCCGCCCTCCTCCGCCTCAAACCGCAGGGAGTTTTCATCGGGCCTGGCATTCCTTGCCTCGATCACCGGGTCCTTCAGCTCCTTTGCCTCCAGGGACAAGGTATAGTCCTTTTCCAATTCAATAAGGTTGTCATTGTCCGTGTCAGACTGCCATAAAGCCGGACGATCCACCACATTGCGGTTTCCGTTGTTCAGATACCCGTTGCCGGCGCCGGTATTGCCAAAGCTTTCCGCATCCAGTATCAGGCCATATCCGGTGTCACCCTTCTGCGGCTCTCCGTTTTCCCGGAAAATACACCCGGAGATTTGGCATTCCCAGGCCCCTGCCAGTCTTACTCCCGCATTCCGGTTCTGCTCCAGTACCAGGTTTTCCAGCACCACGCCCTGTGCGTTCCGGATCTGTACTCCGTACTCAAAACCGATGATGGTCAGGTCCTTCACCGTCACAGCCTTTTCTCCGCCTCCCACAATGTCCACTGCCGATCCTCTGCTTTGCCTGACACTGCTGCGGGCACGGATAATGGTTTTGTCAGCGCCGGCTCCCTGGATCGATACCTTATTGGTACAGTCTGCCTGAATGAAATCTCCGCTGTCTACCTCGTAGGTGCCCTCGCAGAGATAAATGCTGACCACATCGCCCAGCGCCGCCGTCTCCTCCCGCAGAAGGAGGGCTCCGTCGTAATATTCTGTATACTCACAGCCCCGGCTCTTCAGTTCGTCCAGCACCTGTCTGGGAGTGTCCCAGGCAGTAATCACCATGCTGTATTCCTCCATGGCCTCTTCCCCGGGAAGAGACGTTTCTGTCCCTTCCTCCTGAGCTGTGCTCTTATCCTTGCCGCACCCGGCAAGCAGGCAGACCAGCAATATTAAGATCAGCATTCTCTCTTTTTTCATATCAGCCTTCCTCTCCGCCTGCTCCGGGTTCATTTCCGGTCTTTCCTTCCGGTCTTCCGCTCTTTTTCGGCTCTCCTTCCGGTCTTCCGCTCTTTTTCGGCTTTCCTTTCGCCTTACCGGACTTTCCCGGTTTCTTTACGGCCAGGATCACCAGACCGCCTATGACCGCTGCCGCTAAAGCTGCAAAGGCTGCTGCCGCCACATATTTCCAGGGAGCTGTTCCGGTTTTGTCCGTTTCTTCCCCCGGGGTTGGGGAAAGCCTTTCAACATCCGTTTCCTTTCCGGATAATGTTCTGTCCATAGAAGCCTCCCCCCGGGACATAGCCTGCCAGGCTGCGCCTTCCTCCACGAATCCCTGCTGAGGGAATCCCAATCCCATGTATGCGTCCTGCAGATTGGCATTTCTGGAGTAAGGAGCCCCTTCCGTCTCTCCGGGAGCGCTTCCTGTCCCGGGCATAATGATCAGCGCATCATAGGCACAGTAACCCCAGTTGGCCCGGATGTCCACAGCGTTCCAGCCCCCATTCATCCAGATGCCTCCTACCGGCATTTGGCATTTAATTTTTCCATCTTCATAGGCTTCCAAGCCCACCGAAGTAATCTGCCAGGCCTTTTCTCCTGCCGGAACCGCCGTCAGATATTCCGTTCCATTCACATATACAAAGTCACATTTATCGCCCTCCGGCACCCTTCCGCTGCGCAGATAGATATCGTAAGTCCCGCCTGCCGGCACATATGCTTCACACAAAAAACCAGAGTCAAACAAATATGCATATCCGGTTCCCGTGTAGCCTTCATAGGTCCACCTGTCCGAGCCCGCAGTGGAATTTCCCGCCATCTGGCTGTATTCCAGCTCATACCACAATGTGCCCTCCGGGGCATCGGGCCAATGCCATAAAGCATCCGCCCTGGCCTGGGCCATCAATAGCTTGTCCCGATTGCGGACATTATATTTTCCTTCCATGTCCAGAGTCAGATATGCCCGGAATACGCTCCACACGCGCTCGTAATCCTCCGGTTTCACCTGCTCCCAGGAGGGCATTTTATCAATCAGCTCCTCCACCTCATAAGGATAATACCAGCCGTCATACATGTAATAGTCCGCAGGCTCTATGTAAAAGCTGTCGTAGCAGGCATAGCCCCAATTGGCCTGAAGTACAATGGCATTCCAGCCGGCGTTAAGCCAATAGCCGCCTGCCGGAGGCTGGGGTGCCAGCTTTCCGTTCACATATCGTTCCTTTCCCATCCGGCCAAGCTGCCATTGTCCCGCATACCCCTCCGAAGTATAGAGATAATTCTTTCCTCCGTTGAGAATCACAATATCGCACTTATCCTTCGCCTGGGGATCGTCCACGGCAGATTTGAAAAACATATGGTACCTTCTGTTTTCCGGCACATAGAAATACAGAACCACACTGCCGTCGAAAATATATACATAAGCGTCTCCGTCCGCACTGCTCATGGCGCCGCCTGCGCTTACTGTCGCGGCACCCCCCTGGGGCGTGCCGTCCTCCCATTCGTACTGATATCTTCCCGAAGGCGCTCCGGGATCCGCATACAACGCCGCCATCCTGGCTTTGTTCAGAAGCATTTTGGCCTGGCGGGCATCATCCAGCTTTTCCCAGCCGTACAGCTCCGCCATGGACTGGTACAGCTTCATTTTCTGGAAAACCTTCTCAAAGTCCGCCGAATGAGCAAGCTGAATGGTCTTTGATTCCGGCAGGGCGTCTATGGCTTTTACCAGCTCTTCCAGTGAGGGCACCTCCACCGGCCGAAGCTCCAGTGTATCATAGAAGCACCAGGCCGCATTGTCATAGGTCAGAGTCAGAGTACATTCGCCTTTTTCCAGCCAGACAGGAGTAGCCGCAGCTCCGTCCTCTGTCTGCCAGCTGATCTCCTTTCTGCCGGGCGCTATTCCTGCCGGAATACTCAGCCAACACTCGGTATTTTCCACCCTCAGCTTATCCCTTCCGGAATTGTCGGCTCTGCTGCTCGCAGTTGCCCAGGGCATATACCAGCCCCTCTCAGGCACCTCCAGCGTATATTGTATCCTGGCAGGTCCCCCCATCATCCGCAGGCTCATCCCTCCGGAGGGTTTGAAGTTTCCGTCGGAGGTAGTATAAATAGCCCCGCTGCCCTTTCCCTCCAGAATCAGTCCTGCTTCCGCCTCTGTCTTCAGGGTATTCACAGGAGCAGCCTTCTCCCCGGAAGGCTCAAACCGGATGGAATCCAGGTAACACCACTCTGCCCCGGCGCCGCCTCTGTGAATTAACTGAACCGCTATCCGCTTTGCGGGCTCGGCAAACGCTGCCGCCTGCCTGGACTGCAGCGAAGCCGCCGGATCCTCTCTTGTCTGTGTCAGCATTCCGGTCAGCGGAAGCGCGCCTAACGGATTTCCATACCGGTCTGTCAGTTCCAGGTCATACCACTGGATCTGATCCTCATTGGCGCTCTCCTTCGTGGGAGTGGTAAAATAATAGCTCTTCCCGCCTATGATCAGTTCATTCCGCCCGCAGTCCATACCGATGGTTCCCATGCGGACAATAACCTTATAGCTGTCGGACGTCTCCGGCAGCTTTAATTGCCAGTCCACCCGGGTAACGTCGCCTGAGTTGCCGCTCCACAGACGCAGATAGGTCTTGTTTTCAGGATTGGAAAAATTTCCGTCTCCGGTGGAAAATCCGGCAATGGGACCGCTTCCTTCCGCCGCCGTGATTCTTCCCCTGGCAGCCTCCAGCGCCAGGCTTCCCTCCGCGCCAGGATCCTCCACAGGCTCATCTGTTTTTGTCAGCACAAACCGATCTATATAACACCAGACCGCTGTTCCGGTGGTCAGTGTCACAGTCACATCTCCGGCCTCCAGCGCCACATTCTCCGCCACTATGCCCTCTTTCAGGTGCATGCCGCCTGGCGCACCGCCGGCCTCTATACTGACCGGATAATACTCTCCTCCTATCTCCAGGCCGGCTGTTCCTCCATCACTGTTTTTCCCTATGGTCCAGGAGGTCAGCTTATAATACCCCGCCTCCGGCACATGGAGTGTATAGGTAAAGGTATTGTCCCCGGTCAGGCGAAGCACCGCCCTGTCACTGATAGTATCCGCGAAAAGTCCTGCTCCTCCCAGCGCAAAATTATTATTGGCCGCCGTTCCACGCACTGCCGATATGGTCAGCTCCGGCACTGCCGCATCCGCCGAGGCCTTGCTGAATTCGATCCGGTCATAGTAGCACCAGGCCGCGTTGGAGGTGATTTCGAAGGTATGCTCTCCCGCCTCCAGGGACAGAGGACCCGCCGGGTTTCCCGTTGCAGGGTCCCGAAGCTCCGCCCCATACCAGCCCGGCGCCGTCCACTCCGGCACCATCAGACT
>CAJTVB010000003.1:113989-216523 GCA_910579755.1 uncultured Acetatifactor sp.
CTTCCCTGATTCCGCAGGGCATATCCTGCGCTCACCTGGCTGAAATTTCCGTCTCCGTCTCCCAAATCCAGACCAGTGTAAACGCAATCCTCCGCCTCTGCCTCCAGGAAGGGATCCTCTACAGGCCCGGGGTCTGGATCTGGACCCGGATCAGGCTCCTCTCCGCCGTCCTCTATCTTCGTAAACACAAATTGATCTATGTAACACCAGGCCGCCGTCCCGGTGGACAAGGTTACTGTTACATCACCGGCCTCCAGGGCCACACTCTCCGCTACCACGGCTTCCGTCAGAGGCATACCGGCGTCCAGGCCGCTTGTTTCCACATTTACATCATAGTCTGCGCCGTTCAGGCGAAGCACCGCCGTCCCGGAATTGCCGCTCTTCCCTGCTACGCGGCTGGTAACCTTATAATTTCCCGCCTCCGGCACATGAAGCGTATAGGTAAAGGTATTATCCCCGATCAGGCGAAGCACTGCCCTGTCACAGGGAGCATCCGCGAAAAGTCCTGCTCCTCCCAGCGCAAAATAATTATTGGCCGCCGTTCCACGCACCGCCGATATGGTCAGCTCCGGCACTGTCGCATCCGCCGAGGTCTTGCTGAATTCGACCCGGTCATAGTAGCACCAGGCCGCATTGGAGGTGATTTCAAAGGTATGCTCTCCCGCCTCCAGGGACAGAGGACCTGCCGGATTTCCTGTTGCAGGATCCCGAAGCTCCGCCCCATACCAGCCCGGCGCCGTCCACTCCGGCACCATCAGACTGTAGGCAGTTCCTCCGTCTATGCTAATGCTGTCTGTTCCGCTGTTTCCTTCCCGGCTTCCCACATAGACACGCACATAATAGCTTCCGGCCTCTCCCAGCACCACTCTGCCGCTGATGGTTCCCGTGCTTCCCTGGTTCCTCAAGGCAAATCCGCCGCTGACCTGGGTAAAGTTTCCATCTCCGCTTCCTGACACAAGTCCGCCGCTGAAGGTACAGTTTTCCGCCTCCACCTCCAGGACTGGAGTTCCTGCAGGATCCAAGTCCCTGACATAACCACCGGCATCCCCCATGGAAACAGAGGGCATATCGGCTTCAGCTGTCAGATCGATTCCCCCCGCTTCCGAGCCATGGGCAAAAGCAGGATTCAGCGCCAGGGTCACCGCAAAAAATATTGCGAGGCCACGCTTCAGGCCTGCCCCCGGCCGTCCGAAGCCCCGGAGATTCCCCTCCGTGTTAAGCTTGCTTTTCCCCTGTTTATTCCCGGTGCGCCTCGGATTCTTCTTCATATTTTTTCTCCTCTATTGTGCGGTCTTCCTCTTTCTCCATTTGAATGTAAACGGTGGGAGTCACTCCCATCACTCTTCGAAATGCCTTGGAAAAGGACTGCAGGCTTTCGTAATTCAGCATCTCCGCCACCTTTGTCACGGTAAAATCGCCGTAACGCAGCAATTGTCTTGCCCTCTCGATCTTCTTCTGACTGATATATTTCTGTAATGTCACTCCTGTCACCCTGGAAAACACATGGGACAAATAGGTGTAATTATATCCCATGGCGTGGGCAATCTCCCGCAGGCCTCCTATGGTTTCAATATTTTTGTCAACATACTGTATAATCTTGTATACCTCCGCGCTGACAGAACGGTTGGTGCGATCAGTGGCCATGGGTGAATTGTGCACCACCCTGGAATCCCTGGCCGCCTGGATCACAATCTGTTCGCAATACCCTCTGAGCATTACAGGCCAGAAGTCCGTTTTGGCATACAGTTCGTTGATGGCCCGTATCAGCGGAAACATCAAATCATTCTGATCCCTTGCCAGAGTGTAGGACTGGCGATAGCAATTTTGCAACAGCTCCATGTCGGGGGAATCCGGCGCACTGCGAAAGCGAAAGCCAATATATGCAAAACGCAGAATATCCGTGTCCGAAGCCCGGATAGAATGCCGGCGGCCCATGGCGCACGTAAGTACATCCCCTTCCTTCAGCTGGATCTCCTCTCCGTCGATATAGCTGTAACCCGACCCCGAAATCACGTAGGTGATCTCGTTGACATACTGCTCATGTTCTTCTATGACATATCCATATTCACAGGATATCTCCCCCAGCTGATAAAGATCTATGATTCCGCAGGGCATGGGAGCATCCCAGAATTCGTTGTCAAAGTGAAATTGCTTTCCCAGTTTATTTTTTTCCATCATTTCACACCCATGTCCGCTGTATCGGACATTCTAATACCAATGACGGCGCTGTCTCACGCCTTTTGACGCGGATAAAAAACTATACCGGCAGCTCCACCCAGGTGTCAGGCTGTTCCATGGCCTTATGGCCGTACTCCAGGATCGTAATGATCTGCAGGGTCTCCTCCGCCGGAACCCGGGGCCGTCCGTCCTCAAAAAATCCGACCAGCTCCACAATAAATTGTTGATAAAAATCCGATGCTCCGTTGATTACTACCGCATGATCACCCTTGTAATTGATGGCCACACTGAAATCACATTCCCAGCCCAGCTGAGTCATGGCGGCAAAACGGCCGTCACGGTAGCGCAGGATAAAGCAGGGCGTGCTTTCCGTCCCCACATACATTATTTTTTCCACTCCGGCTCCCATCATACATATGATGGGCTCCAGCTGATGAATCCCGTAGTTCCCAAACATGCCGGGGCCTCTGCTGCTGATGGCCTCGATATCTTCTTTAGCCACATTACGGTATTCTTTGGAGTAGCGAAGGGCGGATGTGGAAAAGAAGGGCGTTTTGCCCTGGCGGGCCATCTCCACAATATTCAGAGCGGCCTGGCGGCTCACCGCAAAGGTCTTATCCACATAGGTGGGCTTTCCGCTTGCCAGAGGCAGAGCGCAGAGCTCCTCATGCATCTCCGGATTGTCCGGGGACATAACGATCAGACAGTCGCTTTTTTCTATCACCTCTTCTATAGAAGAAAAAAGCTGTATTCCCTGCTCTTCACAGCACTGGGCGTTGCTCTTGCCCCCCTCATGCTCCACCATCGCCCAGGCATACGCGATCTCCATGGCTCCCTTGGACGCCTCTTTGATCCAAGCGGGATAATTTTCAAAATGGTACTGGTCCAAATAATAGTCGATCACTCCAATTTTCTTCATTATGTTATCCTTCCCTTCGAAATTAATTTTACGTTTTCCACAAAAAAATCCCAAATATTAATTCAGTTTTAATCAGTTTACACGATTTAAGCTTATTCAGACAGGTTTTCATTTCTGTTATATGTGGTTTCCATTTTGGTTTTTCCGCAGGTAAAATGAAAAAATCCTGAAAACCCGAACCCGGATTTTCAGGATTTACATCTACACATATTTCTTACAGGTCATGACAGCTTATACAATACGCCCGTTTCAGACGTTTTTTCCGTACACCTCGATCTGCGTCAGCGCCGGAAAAGGCGATGGATCCTCGGACTTTATCAGGTTTCCCAGCTCGATCCAGGTGATTTCTTTTTCCTCAAATGTGAGCTCATGCCCCGTGGAGGATTTTTCCAGTGCAAATTCCCGGCTGGTTCCGTCCGAGAAACGCAAGGTTACCCGCACCCACCAATTGTCATGAGGAAAATCAGAGCGGGTATACAGTACCACCCTGTCCGTTTTCACTTTTCTTCCGAAATCCACCTTCATGACCGCATCCTCCTGGCGGTTAATTCCCCAGGAGCCATAAGGCCAGGAGCCGTGAGACCGGTTCGCCAGCACGCCGTCAATGGCGTTTCGGGCCGCAAACACGGACTCGCCCCGAGTCTCCACATTGGCGGAGGCGTGGGGGAAACAGCCTGTATCATCATGCTGATCCGCAGGATTCAGCGCCAGGTTCCGATATGCCTCCACCTCATCCTGCCTGGCTGTTCTGGCGTAAAGATAGTGGCTGCTGCCGGAAAACACCTTGGGAGAATAGCAGACCCGCTTCTCTCCAAAGGGAATCTGATAGGATACATTATCCGTTATGTAAACGAACGCAGGCCCCATGGCATCATCCACCTGCCAGACTATATAAATATTTTTTTCCGAGGTCTCCAGAGTGATCCGGTCTCCCTCCTGATAGGTGTGCATGCACACCAGGTCCGCAAAATCCTCTCCGCTGTTTACACAAACGGTATTTCCGCATTTGTCAATCACCTTTAATGATAAAATGGCCATATCTCCTCTCCCTTCCCGCTGCCAGTGCTTTCTTCTATCATATACCCTGGAATCCTGACCAGTCAATACTCTCCAAATGTTTCCTCCGGTCCCGGCTGCTGTTCACGGCTTCTTCGCATCCGATGCCGCTTATAGCGGCGCTCCTTTTATTCACAAAATAATTCTTTCACCACTACCTTATTTTGTCATTCTATGCTATACTTATTTATTGAAAAAATACCCAAAAGAAGGTGATCTATTTTGGAAATGCGTTTTCAGGAGGCAGCTGCACAATTTCTGTCCGGCGGCGCAAAATTAAAACCCTTTTTCCCGTTTCCCCGGGCAGAAGAACGAGCCGCCTTCGAAGAACTGCCTGACGCATTAAAGGAACGATTGATCCTGGAGGGCAGACGGTGGCAGGGATATTCCTGGCCTTCCATTCATGCCACGGATTATATGGCTTTTTCCAGAACCGGCAACCGGGTCAACTTCGAAAACATCTATTTTGGACGGAGAACTGCCTTAAACAGTCTGGCTCTGGCGGAATGTGTGGAGGGCGAGGGACGGTTTCTGGACGAAATTGTCAACGGAATTTTCGCCCTCTGTGAGGAGAGCGCCTGGCAGCTCCCGGCCCACAATTCCTATGCACGGGGAGCTCCCCAGGAGCCGCTGCCCGATTCTTCCCGTCCCGTGCTGGACCTTTTCGCCTGCGAGACAGGAGCCCAGCTGGCCTGCATCCACTACCTGCTGAAAGAACGACTGGACGAGATCAGCCCCTTTATCTCCCAAAGGATCAGCCGGGAGCTGGAACGGCGGATCATAGCTCCTTATCTGAAGGAGCATTTCTGGTGGATGGGCAGCGGGGAGGAACCCATGTGCAACTGGACGCCCTGGTGCACCCAGAACATACTGCTCGCCGCCTTTCTTCATCCCTGGCCGGAGGACACGCGCAGACAGATTCTGCAAAAGGCTTCCTTCAGTTGTGATTGCTTTCTGAAGGATTATGAAGATGACGGTTGCTGCGACGAAGGCGCTCAGTATTTTCGCCGGGCGGGTTTATGTCTGGATGCCGCCTGCGACCTGATGGATCAGGTGACAGGCGGCGCCTTCCGCCATCTGTATCAGTGGGAAAAAATTCGAAATATAGCCGCCTACATTGCCAATGTCCATGTTGACGGCAAATATTATTTCAACTTTGCGGACTGTTCTCCTGTAGCCGGACGCTGCGGGGTCAGGGAATTTCTTTTTGGAAAACGAACGAACCAGCCGGAGCTGATGTTGTTTGCCGCAAAGGATTATCAGGCGGCCAATGAAGAGATCTACCAGGAAGAAATCTATCGGCTGAACCTGTATTATCGTCTGTGGAACGCTTTTACCTACGCCCAGCTTATGGCATGCGACTCCTCGCCGCCTCTGCGCCGCCGTGACATCTTTTATCCCAGCATCGGCCTTTTTATAGCCAGAAGCCGTTCCTTCAGTCTGGCAGTTAAGGCCGGGGACAATGATGACAATCACAACCACAACGATACCGGAAGCATTACCCTGTATAAAAACGGAGAGCCTCTCCTGGCGGATATCGGTGTGGAAAGCTATACCCGCAGGACCTTTTCCTCTCAGAGATATGAAATCTGGACCATGCAGTCAGGGTATCATAACCTGCCTTCCATAGAGGGAATGGATCAGCGGGACGGCCCCCGATACAGGGCCTTGGATGTCCATACGGACCTGACCGAAAAGCATGCTCTTATTTCCATGGATCTGGCCGGGGCCTATCCCCTTTCGGAACCGGGCCGCTTCTATACAAGAGAGGTCATTTTACATAAGGATCAGGACAGAACTACCCTGACGGACACCACAAACTGCGGCAACGTGATTCTGAACTTTATTGTGAGCCGGAAACCCGAAATATCCGAAAATCGGATCTATACGGCAGGAGCCGTCATGGAATTTAACGGCGGACAGCTTTTGACTGTGGAGACCCTTGCCATTACTGACGAACGTCTCCGGACAGCCTGGGATCACGATTTGTACCGAATTCGTCTGTTCATGACGGACAGAATATTTAAATTGAACATTGAATGATCAAAGGAGTGAACATTTATGGACAAGGTACACTTATGGAAAGACGAATACAAAATAGGAAGCGAACCCATTGATTCGCAGCACCGGGAATTATTTTCCCGAATCGAGCAGCTGCTGGCTATTACCCAGACCTCCGGCATGGATGAGAGCAAAAAAGAATGCTGTGATATTCTGGACTTCCTGGTGACATATACGATCCGTCACTTTGCGGCGGAGGAAGCCCTGCAGAAAGAGCTCGACTATGTAGACTACCGCCAGCACGCCAGGCTTCATAAGCAGTTTCAAAATACGGTGCTGACCTACAAAAAGGAAATAGAGGAAAACTTTTCAAAGGGAGTTCTGAAAAACTTTGTAGGCACTCTGCTCACCTGGCTGACCATGCATGTGTGCATCTGCGATAAAAAAATCATATTGAACGAACCCATGGATCCCCGGAATCGCTTCGGCAATAAGGAAGAGCTGATCTGGGGTACCATGAAAAGCTTTTTGACCGGAATATACCATATTCCAGTCAAAGCCACGAAAGCCTGCGTATATAAAGGCTATGTGGACGGCGACATCATCGTCCGATCTATGATTAAGGGCCACAAGTGCCATTTGTTCCTTTACGGCTTTTCCCAGGACCTGGCCAAGACTCTGTACAACAAGCTCAGCGACCTGCACATAAAGGATATGGAGCATCTGGATGAGCTGGAGCAATCGGCCTTCATTGAAATCGGTGATATCATTTCCTCCCAGCTGGTGATACGACTGACGGATGAAAATCATTCCTCATTTCAGTCCCGGGGATGTATTTTCACAGAGCGGTATTCGGATCCCGGTATCAGCATCAGTGACAGCATATTTATGGATCTGTACACCGGCTCCGGCAATATACAACTTATGTATTGCCAGGTGTAAACACATTTTACAGAATTGGAGATTTTTATGGTATATTCCCTTTCCGACATAACCTGGCTCTTTTTTGTCTATTCCTTTGCAGGCTGGTGCATCGAGGTATGCTGGGCCGCCATTCAGCGCAGGCACTTTGTAAACCGGGGCTTTGTGAACGGACCCCTATGCCCTATTTACGGGTTTGGATCCACTTTATTTGCCCTGTTCCTGCCGGAGCTGACGGGAAACCTGTTTTTCCTGTTTCTGGGAGGCGGCCTGCTGGCCGCTATGCTGGAGTATCTCACGGGGCTGCTTATGGAAAAGATTTTCCATAAAAAGCTCTGGGATTATTCTCACATCCGGCATAACCTAGGAGGCTATATCTGTCTGCGCTATTCCCTGCTTTGGGGTGTGCTGGCAGTAGTAACCATGAAATTTTCCAACGGCTTGATCTGCGGACTCTTCCGCCTGGTCCCCCGGCCTGTAGCCCTGGTGGTTCAATGGGCCGCCGCCGGCCTTCTGCTCACGGACTTTCTGACTACCGCCATGGCAGTCCTGGGTATGAAGATCACTGCCAGGAGACTGGCTCAGCTCACCGAAGGAATCCAGCAGACTTCCCGGGTTTTGGAAAACACGCTCACAAACCGGGTTCGGAAACGTATGGAGAAATCCTTTCCCTCCATCGACCAGTCCGTCATAGTGGAGGACATCAAAAATCGGGAAAAAACAGAAAAACCCGCCGTATTTGCGCCGGGCTGTGGGTTTTATAAGCTGACTGCGCTGTTTTTCATCGGCGCTTTCCTGGGGGATATTACCGAAACCATATTTATGCTGATCACTACCCACACCCTGATGAGCCGCAGCAGTGTGGTCTACGGGCCCTTCAGCATCGTATGGGGGCTGGGCTGTGCTCTGCTGACCCTGTTCCTGTACCGCTATCGCAATAAAAGCGACGGGTATATTTTCATGGCCGGAACTCTTTTGGGTGGTGTCTATGAATACATTTGCAGCGTATTTACGGAGATGGTGTTCGGTACTATCTTCTGGGATTACAGCGGGTTCGCGTTTAACCTGGGCGGACGGATCAATCTGCTCTACTGCTTTTTCTGGGGAATCGCCGCCGTAGTGTGGCTGAAGCTGATTTACCCGAAGCTGTCCGAATGGGTGGAAAAAATCCCCAAAAAATTCGGAACAATCTTTTTTAACTGCATGATCGTTTTCATGATCTTCAATATGCTCCTGTCCTCCCTGGTTCTGGCCAGATACACGGAGCGTCATACCAATGACGCTTCAAATCCGGGTGGACAGGAGCTGACCGCACTGGACGAATTTCTGGACAGCCGTTTTGACGATGAGCGGGTGGAACGCATCTATCCCAACGCCAAAATCGTGGATGATGGGAATTAATATTCCCGGCGTTTCTTTTACCGGACCAGGCCTTTATACATTTCAGGCCGTCTGTCCCGGAACAGCCCCCAGCTGAAGCGAAGCTTCTCAATGGCCTCCAGGTCAAAGGCATGAAGAATCACCTTCTCTTCGCCGCGTCCAGCATCCTCCAGAATCTCCCCGGTTTCATCGGCGATAAAGGAGGATCCGTAAAAGATCAGGGATGAGGACTGTCGATTGTTTTCCTCTGAAGGATTCACCTTCTCCTCTCCCACCCGGTTAGCGGCGATTACAGGCACCACGTTGGCGGCGGCATGGCCTTGCATACAGCGCCGCCAGTGGGGCATACTGTCGCATTCCAGGATGGGCTCCGAACCGATGGCAGTGGGATACAGAAGCAGCGAAGCGCCCATCAACGCCATACATCTGGCTGTCTCCGGAAACCACTGGTCCCAGCAGATCCCCACTCCGATCCTTCCATAGACCGTATCCCAGACCCGAAAACCGGTATTGCCCGGGGTAAAATAAAACTTCTCCTGATAAAAATGGTCGTCGGGAATATGGGTCTTGCGGTAGATTCCCAAAACGCTTCCGTCGGCATCAATCATAGCCACAGAATTGTAGGTTACATTTTCCTCTCTCTCAAAAAAGCTTATGGGCAGCACCACCTTCAGCTTTGCTGCTATTTTTTGAAAATGCCTGACGGCAGGATTTTCCTCCAGGGTGGACGCCAGTTCATAGGAATCATAATTTTTCTCCTGACAGAAATACCAGGTCTCAAACAGCTCCGGCAGCAATATCACCTGCGCCCCGCCGGCGGCAGCTTCCCGCACTTTTTCCTCCGCCGCGGCAATATTTTCTTCTCTGGAGCGATTACAGTACATCTGCACCGCCGCCGTGGTAATAGTCTTCATATAAAATGCCTCCCTGCCTGCCCGACCGCAGGCGCTTTTTAATCTGTGGATCCTTGTTGATCTGATGCCTGCCGTGCAGAAATCGAATTTCTCACGCTTCGCCGCCGGACGCGGGGATCTGCTGAGTGATGCAATGAATATTTCCCCCGCCGATCAATATGTCTCTGGCGTAGATCTGTATGACCTGCCGGTCCGGAAAAAGCCCCTGAAGAATACTTCTGGCCTCCTCGTCCGCAGGGTCTCCAAAGCCAGGCATCACCACGCTGCCGTTGGCAATATAAAAATTCACATAAGACGCCGCCAGCCTCTCTCCGGGCGTCCGGGCAGGCCTGTCAAAGCAGGCATCCAGCCCTCTGCATTCCTCCTCCGTCACGGTAACCGGTCTGGGCAGAGGAAGCTTATGAACCCTGATACGCCTGCCCGCCGCATCTACCGCCTGCTCCAGATAGTCCAGGCAGGCTTTCGACAGAGGATACTGCGCATCCTCCCGATCCTCCGTCCAGGCCAGCACCACCTCTCCCGGCGCCGTAAAGGCACAGATATTATCCACATGCTCGTTGGTCTCGTCGTTATAGATCCCCCGGGGAAGCCAGAGAACGGTGGATACATTCAGATACTGCTGCAGATTATCCTCGATCTCCTGCCGGGTCAGTCCGGGATTCCGGCCTCCGCTGAGCAAACAGCTCTCCGTCACCATGCAGGTACCCTCCCCGTCCACATGGATGGAGCCTCCCTCCAGGATGAAATCCCGTTTGTTATACACATCCTTGTCCAGCAGATCACAAAGCTTCCTGGCCATTCGGTTGTCCTTATCCCAGGGAAAATACAGTCCGTCATGCAAGCCCCCCCAGGCATTGAAGCCCCAGTCAATCCCCCGGACCTCCCCTTTTTGGTTCTTCACAAAGGTCGGCCCATAGTCTCTTGACCAGGCATCGTCGCTGGCCATCTCCACCACCCGGATATGAGACGGCAGCATTGCCCTGGCGTTATCATACTGCTTTTCACTGGCACATACCGTCACCTTTTCCGAACCGGCAATGGCCTCCGCCGTCTGCGCAAAGGCTCTTCTGGCCGCATATCCCCCATACTGCCAGGAATCCGCCCTCTCCGGAAAAATCATGATGCAGCCCGCATGGGGCTCAAATTCTCCCGGCATGCGGAAGCCGTCTGCCGCCGGGGTAGAGCTTCGGATAATTTTCATAAATACAACCTCCTGGTTCATCGTTCCAAAATCTTAATAAATTTTATAATTCCTTAAGCCTCAGGTCAAACTTTAGACATATTTTTCCGTTATGATAAATACATACATAAAGGAGCTGTGGAGTTTTAATGATCCAGGTTAGGGTTCCTTCAGCTTCGCCTACCAACAACACTGCTACGGCAGTTTCTCATAAACTTTTTCTCCTTTTATATTTACTTCCTTAAGAGCAGGGGTTCCGGTATGCCGGAGCTCCTGTCTTGTTATCCGGCTGTCTTCCGCCATTTATCCAGTGACTGCTTTTCCTGTGACTGCTTCTCCTGTGGCCGCTTTTCCTGCGCCTCCCTCTTCCCTACGGCCGGGAGCTTCCCAGACGCTGCCGGAAATCTTCATACCCAAACTGTCTGAGAATCCTGCAGGCCCCGTTCTTCTCCCGCAGAACCACCGCGGGCAGAGGCATTCCGTTAAAGGTATTGTTCTTCACCATAGAATAGATGGCCATATCCTCAAACACCAGCCTGTCCCCTTCTGTCAGCGGATGATCAAAGGAATAATCCCCGATCACATCCCCCGCCAGACAGGTGGGACCTCCCAGCCGATACGTATATGCCTTTTCCCCGGGCAGACCGCTGTCCCGCAGAGGCGGCCTGTAGGGCATTTCCAGCACATCAGGCATATGACAGGCGGCAGAGGTATCCAGAATAGCGATTCCCGTCATTATATCGGTTTCCTGAAGCTCCAGTACCTCCGTAACCAGAAAGCCCGCATTTAACGCTACCGCCTCCCCCGGCTCCAGATACACGGTAAGTCCGTATTTTTCCTGCATTTTTCCGATACAGCGCTCCAGCCTGGGAATATCATAGCCCTCCCGGGTAATGTGATGGCCGCCGCCGAAATTGATCCACTTCATTCCGGGAAGATATTCCCCGAATTTTTCCTCCACCGCATCCAGCGTTCTTTCCAGATCGTCGGAGTCCTGCTCGCAGAGAGTATGAAAATGGAGCCCGTCCAAAAGAGGAAGCAGCTCCGTTTCCCGAAGAAAGCTTTTTTTTGTGACCCCAAGCCTGGACCCGGGCGCACAGGGATCATATATGGCATGCCCCTCCTGAGTAGAGCATTCCGGATTGACCCGCAGTCCGATGCTTTTGCCCGCCGCTTTGGCTCTCTCCCCGAACTTTTTCACCTGTGTCCAGGAGTTAAAGACAATATGGTCGGAATACTTTAATATTTCCCGAAAGTCCTCTTCCCGGTACGCCGGGGAAAAAATATGATTTTCACAGGACTTCCCCCGAAGCGCCAGCGGAGCAGCCATTTCCTCCGCGCACAGTCTCGCCTCATGCAGTCCGCTGGCTGTGGCACCGCAAAGATATTCACCGATCAGCGGGTACAGGTCATACATGGAAAATGCCTTCTGGGCCAGCAGGATCCTGGCCCCGGTCCTCTCCATGATTCCCCGCAGAATTATCAAATTTTTTTCTATCAGCCCCTCGTCCACCACATAGCAGGGTGTGGGCAGTGTAAACAGGTGATTCATTCGGTACCGCCTTCATTTCCGTATTTTAAATTCTTCTCATAATATGCCGATTCCCGCCCGTCCTGCACGAAAAGCTCCCTGCACACAAAATCATTTTTTTCCAGGACCCGCCTGGATCCTGCGTTATCCGCATAAGTGAATGCTCCTGCGGATTCAAGGGAAAATTTCTTTTTCACAAGCTTCAAAAAAGCTCCCACTGCGGCAGAGGCAGTTCCCCTCCCCCAGCACTCCTTCTCAAAAATGCAATAACTCAGCATAGCGTTGGGATGCTCCTCTTTAGTGATGCAATAGCACCAGATATCACCCACATAACGCCCTTCCCAATAAATGCATCTTCCAAAGCTGTCCGCGCCCGGCAGACAGGCCTTCTCATAGGCGACCAGAGCCTCCTCCACCGTGCTGACCGCTGACGGCAGCATCCTGTGAATTTCCTGGTCCTGTGTCTTGTAAAAGTATATCTCCACATTTTCTCTTGTACGCTCTAAAAGCTCTACCTGTAATGGGCTCATTCTGATTCTCCCGCCAATACCTATTACTTCACCCTGATACTGGACAGGCATTGGAGCTGCTGGGGCTTTTTGGTGGACAACCGCACCAATCGTCCCAAAAGCCTTCCTCCGCTCAGGGATTTCAATCAGACCTTCCAGGCCTATGATGTTTTTCCGCAGGCTGGATACTCTGAAAAGGAAGCTTTAATCCACCAGAACCGGGTTTTCCTCCACCACCCAGGGCAGGCCGTACTCATTCAGCGCCTCCATAAAGGGATCCGGGTCGAACTCCTCCACGTTAAACACTCCGGGCTTCTTCCACAAACCCTTCAGCACCAGCATGGCCCCGATCATGGCAGGAACACCGGTGGTATAGGAGATAGCCTGCGAGCCCAGCTCTCTGTAGCACTCCTGATGGTCACAAACATTATAAATGTAGATAGACTTTTCCTGTCCATCCTTCACCCCGGTAAAAATACAGCCGATATTGGTCTTGCCTACGGTGCGGGGCCCCAGAGAGGCGGGATCCGGCAGCAATGCCTTCAGAAACTGTATGGGCACGATCTCTGTTCCCTGGAAGGACACGGGATCCGTGCGCAGCATTCCCACGTTTTCCAGACACCTCATATGAGTCAGATAGCTCTGACCAAAGGTCATAAAGAAACGGATCCTTTTGACGCCGGGAATGTTTTTGGCCAGAGATTCGATTTCCTCATGATGCAGCAGATACATATCCTTTTTCCCCACCTGAGCAAAGTCATACTCCCTTTTGATCTCCATGGGCTTCGTCTCCACCCATCGGCCATTCTCCCAATAGGAGCCGTTTGCGGACACCTCTCTCAGGTTGATCTCCGGATTAAAATTGGTGGCAAAGGGATACCCATGGTCTCCCCCGTTGCAGTCCATAATATCAATATAGTGAATCTCATCAAAATAATGCTTCAGCGCATACGCGGAAAACACGCTGGTCACCCCCGGATCAAAGCCGCTGCCAAGCAGAGCCGTAATCCCTGCCCGCTCAAAGCGTTCCCGGTACGCCCACTGCCAGGAATAGTCAAAATACGCCGTAAAGCCCTGCTCCTGACAGCGCTTTTCGTAAATGGCACGCCACTTGGGATCCTCGGTATCCTCCGCCTCATAGTTCGCCGTGTCAATATAATCCACGCCGCAGGCCAGACAGGCGTCCATAATCGTCAGATCCTGATAGGGCAGCGCCAGATTCAATACGGCGTCAGGCTTCTCTCTGTTAATCAGCCCGACCAGATCCTGCACATTATCCGCATCCACACTGGCGGTAGTGATTTTAGCCGCCGTACTTCCCTCCAGCTTTTCCTTCAGGGCATCACATTTGGACACCGTGCGGCTGGCAATACAGATCTCGGAAAACACATCCGCCTTCTTTGCACATTTCTGAATGGCCACGGAAGCCACGCCTCCACAGCCGATAATCAATATTTTTGACATATTTACCTCCTGTTTCTATTTAAAAAGATTGTATAATCTGCCCTCCCTGGGCATCCCTTCACGCTTTTTACTGTTCCCCTCTGCTCAGCGAGCCGCTATCCATGAACCTCCACCCTCCGCAGCAGCCGTTCCACATAGGCCGGCAGGCAGAAGGCCCCCTCGTGCAGCCTGGGGGTATAATATTTCGTGTCCAGCTCCCTGGCAAGCCACCGCTCGCCGTCCAGGTCCCGCACGGGATGGTACCGTTTGGAGGCGAAGCCAAACAGCCAGTGCCCTGAAGGGTAGGTGGGAATATGGGCCTGGTATACCCGGCTGATGGGAAAGCTTTCCACGATCCGCTTATGAGCACGCATACAGGCCGTGGCATCCTCCTCATAGAAGGGGCTTTCATGCTGATTTACCATGATCCCCTCCTCCCGCAGGGCCTTATAGCAGTTGCCGTAAAACTCCTTGGTAAACAGCCCCTCCCCGGGGCCGAAGGGATCCGTGGAATCCACAATGATCAAATCATACTCGTTCTCTTTGGAACGGACAAATTTCAGCCCATCCTCGTAATGGATGGAAACCCTCTGGTCATCCAGCCTGCAGGCCGTCCTGGGCAGGTATGCCCTGCTGATCTGAACCACCTGCTCATCAATCTCCACCATATCGATCTGCTTAATTTCCGGATACTTTGTCAGCTCTCTTACCACTCCGCCGTCCCCGGCGCCGATCACCAGAGCCTTCTCCACATGGGGATGCACCGCCATGGGCACGTGGGTGATCATTTCATGGTAAATAAACTCATCCTTTTCCGTCAGCATGATATACCCGTCCAGCACCAGAAACCGTCCGAACTCTGGCGACTCAAACACATCGATCCGCTGAAACTCGCTCTGTCCGCTGTAAAGCTGCCGGTCCACACGGATGGACAGCTTTACATTGGGTGTATGGGGCTCTGAAAACCATAATTCCATCTTACCTGTCTGCACCTCTCTTTCTGACCGCCTTTTTTATTTTCCTGCTTCTTCCTTATATTCTCAGTTCCTTCAGCACATTCAGCCGTTCGATCCCCGGATCCTCCGGCCCGGTCATGGAGCATCCCTTGTCCCGGGCATAGACGATGTACTCCAGGATTTCGGGCGTGATCTCCTCCCCCGGGGCCAGTATGGGTATCCCGGGAGGGTAGCACATAACAAATTCACTGCAGATCCTGCCCTTTGTCTCCATCAGCGGCAGGGATTCCTTTTCCGCATAAAAGGCGTTCTGAGGGGAAACCGCTACCTTGGGATCGATATACTCCTGAGTGAACATTCCTGTATTGTCCCGGCTGTATTTGCGCCGGATCTCCACCAGGGCGCTGATCAGCCGCTCCATATCCCGCTCCCGGTCACCGATGGAGATATATGCCAGCACATTGGCAATGTCTCCCAGCTCCATCTGTATGTCGTATTCATCCCGAAGCAGATCATATACCTCGATGCCCGCCAGCCCGATTCCCAGAGTGTTGACGGTGAGCTTGGTCCCGTCAAAATCAAAAATACTGTCACCGTTGACCAGCTCCCGGGTATAGGCGTAATACCCTCCGATCCGGTTGATCTCTTCTCTCGCGTACTCCGCCAGGGCCGTGACCTTCCGGAATTCCTCCCTTCCCCGAAGGGCCAGATTTCTCCTGGATATATCCAGGCTTACCAAGAGCAGATAGGATGCGCTGGTAGTCTGTGTCAGATTGATCACCTGCCGCACATACCCGGCCGGCATGTCCGGCCCTGTCAGCAGAAAAGAGCTCTGGGTCAGACTTCCTCCGGACTTATGCATGCTCACCGAAGCCATATCCGCACCGGCCTCCATGGCGGATACCGGCATGTGCTCCCCAAAATAGAAGTGGGTTCCGTGGGCTTCGTCCACCAGCACCTTCATCCCCCTCTCATGGGCCAGCCCCACAATACTTCTCAGATCGGAGCAGATTCCATAATAGGTGGGATTGTTCACCAGCACGGCCACCGCGTCAGGGTTTTCCCGGATACACCTTTCCACCTGGGACACCTTCATTCCCAGAGCGATACCCAGTCTGTCGTCCGTGTCCGGATTCACATAGACGGGGATTGCCCCGTTCAGCACCAGCGCATTGATAACGCTTCTGTGTACATTCCTGGGCAGAATAATCTTGTCCCCCTTTTTGCAGGCGCAAAGCACCATGCTCTGGACCGACGATGTGGTTCCTCCCACCATGAGAAAGGCGTGCGCCGCCCCAAAGGCCTCCGCCGCCAGCTCCTCCGCCTCCCGGATCACGGAGACAGGGTGGCAGAGATTATCCAGCGGTTTCATGGAATTCACATCGATTCCCACACACTGCTGTCCCAAAAGCCTAACCAGCTCCGGATTGCCCCTTCCCCTTTTATGGCCGGGCACATCAAAGGGCACAATCCTGTTTTTCCTGAATTCTTCCAGCGCCTCATAGACCGGCGCTCGGGACTGATCCAATCTTGCCATTGCAGTACCTCTAATATATATTTCTTCCGCTGAAAATTTCGATCATTTCCCGGCGCAGGTTATCCATGATCTCCAGCCTGGTTTTTGGCGGCAGCTCATAAACGTCGCTGTTAAACAGGTAATTTTGCAGATCGATCTCCTTGATCAGCATCTTGGTGTGAAAAATATTGGCCTCATAAACGTTAATATCCACCGCGTCATATCTGTGAAGGGTTGCCCCGGCAATATAATCCTGGATGGAGGTCATATGATGATCCATAAAAAGCTTATGCCCGCTTACATCCCTGGTAAACCCTCTGACCCGGTAATCCATGGTGATAATATCCGAATCAAAGGAGCCGATCAGATAATCCAGCGTAGACAGAGGCGTGATCTCACCGCAGGTTGCCACATCGATATCCACCCGGAAGGTTGCCAGGCAGGTCTCCGGATGATATTCCGGATAGGTATGCACCGTAATATGACTTTTGTCAAGATGTGCCACCGTGGTATCTCCCGCCGGAATCATGCTGTTTTCCGCAATGAGAATGGTCACAGAGCTCCCCTGAGGCTCATAATCCTGGCTGGAAATATTCAGAACGGTAGCGCCGATCATGTCCGTCACATTGGTGAGAATCTTGGTCAAACGCTCCGAATTGTACTGTTTATCAATATAAGCGATATAATCCTTCTGCTCCCGCTGGGTTTTTGCATAGCAAACATCATATATGTTGAAGCTAAGGGACTTTGTTAAATTGTTGAAGCCGTACAGTGAAATTTTATCGCTCATATTCATACCTCTCTGCTCCAGGCGCTTTTCCCGCTCCGGTTTTTCCTGTAAGTCAAAAAAGCAGGTGACGTCCATCATCACCTGCTTTGAATATCCTCTGTCTTTTCGTATGCCGTCCCGTTTTCCGGTCTTCTGGCGCAGAAGGAATGGGACAGGTATGAAAATATCAGATATGTGGTTTTAGAGTCTATATAGCAAATATTTTACTTTTACTACTCTTATTGACCGTTTCACAAGTTAGATGTGCATCAGCACCGGTTTATAGTAACCAACTTATAAAATTTGAGCTTTTAACTCAATCAATAATGCAACCAAGCTGCAAAAATATTTGCATGGAAGACTCTTCTCATCTGTTTTCCATACAGCCGTACTATACCACAGATATCCTATGTAAGTCAAATAAAATTTACAACTCCAATACCTCTTGAATATACGTCTCCTCCTCGATCAGCCCGATCCCCATAAAAACAGCCCACACATAGGGAGCTCCGTACACATTCAGCGTCTTTGGCCCCACGATAACCCGGGGCGGATTTTCTCCTGTCTGATCCTTTACCAGCTTCTCATATGCCTTCTCGAAAGTGCTTCTGGTGATGGACCTTTCCCGCCTGTCCGTAAACAGCTCTCCGCCTCTGATGGTGTAGGTAAAGGGCAGACCCTTTTTGGTCAGGAAGGTTTTTCCCTGGCGATCCTGAATCACATCCCAGAGATTGGAAATCGTAATGGCCGATATATGAAGCTTCATGGAATACCTCGCACAATCTTTTGTTTTTCATTTCCGGGGAACCTTATACTATGCATGGTACTCGTTACTGCATGCCTTGTCAACTCCTTTGACAAATTTAGGAGGGCCTTGCAGGCCCTACCCGTGAAAAGTAACACCCTCCTCCCTTTTTTCCCGGAGAATGGCGGTATTTTTTTCCACTTCCTTCCTGGTAAGGGGATACCAAAGCTGCATAATAAGAAAAACGGCCAGATAGCAGACTCCCGGAACAAGCGTGGCTGCCGTATAAATCCTGTCAGCTACCAGAGCCGTCTGGGCGGGCGCCTCGGACACGTAGCCAATGGCAGTCAGCACGAATCCACCTGCTCCCCCTGCCAGCGCCTGACCTGCCTTCCGGGCAAAGGAATATACGGCATACACCGTTCCGTCCTCTCTTTTGCCTGTGGCAACCTCCTGATAATCGATGATATCGGTGATAAAGGCCCATATGACCAGGTTGAACAGGCCGGTGCCCATGGTTCCTAAAAACAGCAGGGCCAAAAAAAGCGGAATGCTTTTCAAATGCAGGAGGTATGTCAGTATATATACAATTCCGGCCAACAGCATTCCCACGGCGCCGGCTTCCTTTTTTCCAAATCCGGAGGCAATCCTGGAGATAAAGGGTGCCAGCATCAGAACCCCCGCGATTCCGATGACGTTTAATGCCGCCAGCGCCTTGGCATTTTTAAAATAGTCCAGGAAAAGGTAATTGTTCATGGTCTGTCCCAGCATAGTGGCCAGAAGCAGTATCAAGGCGGCGCAGACCAGTGCCAGCAGAGGCCTGTTTTTCCCCAGACTCCCCAGCATTTCCCCTGCGCTTTCCCGCTTCGATTCCTTTTTTTCGAAAACAACCCTCTCCTGACACAGGAAGTAGCAAAGTCCATAGCAGATTAAAGCAAGAGCGCCCAGCACAACGGCTGTTATAGTAAAGCGCTCCGGCAGAACAATCTGGTTGCCCTCCCCATCCGTCCGATATACTGCCAGCGGCACCAGCACTCCGATCACCAGGCCCGCCAGGCTGGCCCCCACACTGCGGAAGGTGGAGAGGGATGCCCTGTCCTTCACATCCGGGCTGATTACCGATGCCATAGATCCGTAGGGAATGTTGATCCCTGTATAGCAGAAGCTGCTCCACAGCAAATAGGTAATGATCGCGTAGCCAAGCTTCGCCGGATAGGGCCAGTCCCGGACGAACCAGAAATACATAATGGTGCTGGAGACGGCCACCGGAATGCTCATCCGCCGGATCCAGGAGCGAAACCTGCCGTCCCTGGCAGGCTTCATATGATCCACAATACGCCCCATAGTCACATCCGTAAAAGCATCCACGATTCTGGTTCCCAGAAACAGCAGACCCACTGCAAAGCCGCTGAGTCCCAGCACCTTGGTGTAAAACACCATCAGATAATTTCCCGCAAAAATAAAGCTGAAATCGTTTCCGAAATCACCGAACATATATCCGATTTTGTCCCGAAGACCAAAAGGCCGGCAACCATTGCCGGCCTCCATACGCACATTCCCTTTTTCATCCACTGATTTTGACATAAAAAACCTCCGCCTGCTCCGATCTGATCCCATGTATCCGGCCTTAGCCGTTCACAATTACGATCAGTATCCCACAAGCGGAGATTTTTATGCGGTTCCGGTTTCTTATTCTGTGCCGGAACCTATTTTGTGAATTTCACGATCTGTGGATTTAGGTCTTACTCTACTACTGTGTAGCCCTGATCCTTGAAGCCCTGTACTGTAAGCTTCAAAGAGATCCTGTCGGAGTTGCCGCTGACGGGCATCAGGCCTGCATCAGCCAGAGCCTTGACAGTTGCGGAATCGGACATATCAATGGTGATGGTCTCGATCAGGCTGTCGCCAGTCTTTTCCATCTTGTAGTCCACCTTTTCATAAGCGGCATAAGTATCCTCCGTTGCTTTGATCGTCGCCTCCAGTCCAGCCATAGTTTCCTCGTCAAGACCTGAAATTGTGGACTTCTGCACCCACTTGGTAATGACGTCATTGGTAGCATCCATGGTGATCTCCATAACCACACCGTTCTGCTCCATTCTGACGGTAACGGTCTCCTCTTTTTTGCCGCAGCCTGCCAGCATTGCCACCAGCACACAGCACAGCAGTACAGCGCTGATACTTCTTTTCAAACCTTTCATTTCCTCTTACTCCTCCTCGCTAAAGAATATGTAATGTAAATTCCGAAGAGAATTATAACTCTTTCACAAAAATAATCAATACAAAATCCAAAAAATAAAGAAATTAACCTTTTATGGTTTATAAATAATTTATTTTCCGTTTTTTCTTTATTTTTATAACAAAGAGTCCACAGACAGTCTTGCATATGTATCATTGTTGTGATAGCATGAAAGTGTTAACTATGTTTTGGTGTTCCATTGTATATGGATCCATGGAGGAGGAATTAATTATGCGTCTCAAAAAATCACTATCTGTTGGGGCTGCAGCTCTGATGGCGGCCCTTGTATTTGTTACCCCCGTTTCGGCCCACGGCTGTCATGGACGTTCCCAGACCAGCACGGCTGTCAGCCAGCGTCAGGTCTGTTGTGTGGAGGACTGCACCGAACCCGGGCGTCATTGTCATGACGGTGTGGAATACTGCGGTTATGACCACGAAGACGGCTACTGTGACGATACCTGTCCCCGCCTGGTCTGTTCCCTGGAGGATTGTACTGAATCCGGACGCCACTACCATGACGATATCGAATACTGCGGCTACAATCATAAGGGCGACTATTGTGACAACACCTGCGTCACTTCCCGGAAACATCACAACCGCCGCAGACACTGCCACTAATCATTGTCATTTTGTTTATACGTATGATATGTTTCCTTCATTAAAAGAGGACCGCCGGTCATAATCGGCAGAATCCATGTAACAGGCCGAAAGATCAGCATGGATGCCGCCGGCACACCGGGATCCGAAAAACGGGAAAAGAACAAAATGAAGACAAATTTCAGGGAGCCGGCGCTTACTGCGCCGCTCCTGCATCCCTTCTTTAACTGTCCCGGCCTGTAAAAGGCTTTCTGTACATCTCCCGGCATTCTATCGTGCGCAGCTGCTGTATAAGAATTCTCCGGTAAAACTGCTCCTGAAGACATATATTGTCCAGCCAGAGACGCTTTGCAGTCTCCGTGCCACAAATCCGATTTTTCAATTCTTCCGTCTCTGCCAGTCTCTTTCTGCATATTTCAATGATTTCCCACGCCGGACGTTCCCCTATATCATGGTATGATCTGACGCAGATTCTCATGGCATCTGCGCGGTCAATGTCATCCGCATCCCGAACGCTCTTTTCCAGAACAGACGCATCCTCTCCCCGGCAGGGGAAACAGTCATGTATCAGAACCGCCTTGCAGATACTTTCCGACATTTTTGCATCATATCCGATTTTTTTCAAAAAGCGCTTTGCAATTTCCGCCCCGATAAGCGGATGTTTCCCAAGCTCTTCAAAGCTTCTGCATTTGGGATAGCCCACATCATGCAGCAGGCATGCCATCATAAGGGCTTCCTCAGGAAGCCCTTCCGCCCGGGCAATCTCACGTCCAATATCCGCTACGCGCAGTGTATGATCATAGCGGTATTGCATATCATAACGCTTGGTTTCGCTTCCTGCTACATGTTTTTCGCCAAACGATTCCGGCCCCAGCACCCGCCGCACAAACGAAAGCGTCTGAAGGACAAAATCACCTTCCGACTCATGTTCCTCCAAAATCCGGACAATGCGCTCCGATATGTTGATTTGTTCCTCCATACTTCTCCTTTTGTTACAGTTCGCGGCTTCGCCGTAAATAACAGCATGATGCACTGCGCTGTCAGGAAACTGTTGATTTATTTTGACAAAATCAGTATACTGATTTTGTCTGGAAACGTCAACTGCCCTTTATTACCTTCAAAGGCTTTCCTTCTTCAGTACGTGGTCAGAACGCGGAACGGAGGTCCTCATGAAAATTTCCTATATTTATCACAGCGCTTTCCTGGCGGAAACCACTGAGTGCTATTATCTTTTCGATTACTATAAGGGCCCGCTTCCCTCTATGAATCCGGCAAAGCCCGTCTTTGTCCTGGCCAGCCACAGCCACCAGGATCACTATGCTCCCTGTGTCTTCGATCAGCTGCGCCAGTTGGGTATGCAAAATATCACCGCTGTCCTTTCCAACGATATCTCCCGAAAGCTCTATCCTGAAATATGTCCTGTAGTCAGGGTTATCCACAGTCAGGAGTATACTCTTCCCTGCCATACTCATCTGCAGACCCTCCTTTCCACAGACAGCGGCGTGGCTTTTCTGCTCTCCTGTCCCGAGGGAGTGCTGTACCACGGAGGAGATCTGAATGACTGGAACAGGGAGGATACCCCTGATCAGGAACGCCGTCAAATGACCGGAAGCTACCGGGCTTCTATCCGGAAGCTGAAAGGCATTTCCATTGATGCCGCCTGCCTTCCTTTGGATCCCAGGCTGGGAGATTTTTATGCCTGCGGTTTCCTCTACTTTTTGAAAAACGTCGCTGTTAAAAAGGTTTACCCCATGCATTATTGGAATCAGCCTGAAATTATTGATCGTTTTATGTCAGAATATCCGGAATATTCCGATCTGATTGTTCGCCCATGAACGATTCAAAACTCCTGTCCGGTTCCGGAAATAACTGTGAGGTCCTGCAGGAAATCTTATACTCCGCTTTCTTTATACACTGGCGGCGAAAATCTATCCAAAACGATACACTAATACAAAAAAACCTATTCCGCCTGCCTGTCTTGTCAAAAATTTCCCCTTTATTGTGCAAATTAGTATAATTTATTGGCTTGCAAATGGATACACTATGCTTTTTGACATGTCTACAAATCCGTGCTAGATTTTTTCTTGTATAAAGCGTATAGTTTTCTTTAGGATATGCAAAGAACCAAAAAGGAGAACGCTCATGAAATCCAACAAAGAAAAAGTATATGACTTTATCAGGCTCCACGCCGCCGAAGAAAACAGCGAAGGCGTGTCCACCAGCTATATAGCAGAAGCCCTGAATCTTCAGCGAACCAATGTGAGCAGTATACTGAATACCTTAGTAAGCGAAAAGCGGATCCGTAAAACCAACGGCCGTCCTGTTTTATACCACACCAAAACTCCGGGGGAAAAGGACGCCGACAATTACTTTTCCACATTGATCGGCAGCGGCGGAAGTCTAAAGCATGCTATTCAGCTGGCAAAGGCCGCCATTCTGTATCCTCCCAGAAGTCTGAATACGATTATTACAGGCGAAAGGGGAACCGGCAAGCGCCATCTTGCCAAGCAAATGTACCAATATGCCGCCGCCTGTCAGGTTCTTCCTCAGAATGCTCCCTACGTAGAGATGAACTGCCGGGATTACGCAGATGCGGAAAGCAGAGCGCAGACTGAGCTCTTTGGAACGGAAGGCAATGCCGGACTGTGGAAAAAAGCAGAGAGCGGACTGCTGTACCTGGACAATATTCAATACCTGGGCGGCAGACTGCGAAGGGAACTTGCGGAACGGATCCGGAGCGATGCCTCCGGCATCATTGTAATTGCAAGCTGCGTGGAGGCGGCGCAAGTGGCAGAGGAAGAGGTTCAGACGGAATTTCCCATGGTGCTGCGCCTTCCTTCTCTGGCAGAGCGTCCGCTTACAGAGCGCATGGAAATGATCCAACAGCTGTTTTCCCGGGAAGCTTCACACATCGGACGGACACTGACCGTAAAGGAGGATCTGCTCCGCTGTCTTTTACTCTACGAGTGCGAGGCAAACTATCACCAGCTGAAGACAGATATCCGTATCGGATGCGCCAACGCCTATGTGCGGGAATATCAGAACCAGGATGTGATTCCATTGTATATCAGTGACTTTGAGCGTCATGTCCGAATGGGTATGCTTCGCTGGGGAATCATGGGAGATGAGCTGAAGACTCTGGTACCGGGAAATACCCTTTATTCCTTTGACGGGACACAAGTTCATGTCATAGAAGAAAGCGGCGGCAATATCTACAGACAGCTAAGCCAAAAGGCATCCATGCTGAACGCGGAAGGAATACCCCCGGAAGAAATCAGCGCCATTCTCAGTGCGGAGGTGGAGCGTTCCTTCGGCTGGTATCACAGAGAACTGGTAAAGGAGGTGAACGACAGGGAACAGCTGGCAGCACTGGTAGATCAGAGGATTGTGGAGCTGGTGGACAGTTTTCTCCGCCAGGCTCAGGAACAGTTGCACCGCAGGCTGGATGATTCCATATTTTACGGACTGTGTCTGCACCTGAATTCCCTGATCACAGGAAAGGGAGAACCCAGGTTCATGGACAAACGGCAGATTGATCATCTTCTGGCGGCCCACAGAACAGAATACCTGCTCTGCATGGGGCTGGTAAACCGCCTGAATCAAATCTGGGGACTGGAACTTTCCACCGACGAGGTCCTTCTGCTTACCATGTTTCTATGCCATGAACCGTCTGTATCCTCTCAGACAGGAATACCAGTGATCCTGTTTGCCTTTTTCGGAGAGGGTATTGCGGAATCAATTGTAAGAACCATTGTCAGCCTGACGCATTTTAAGCATATATTTCCTTTCGAACTGCCTCTGGAAAAAGAAGAAAATAAAATCTACGAAGCCTTAAAGCGCTATATCGGTCAAATCCACCAGGGCGGGGGTGTATATGTGGTATATGACAGCAGGATTCTTCCGGAAATATTGGATGAAATTGCGGCAGAATCGGGAATTTTGATCCGGCAGCTTCCTGCTCCGGTGACCACCATGGGCATTGAGCTGGCGCGGAAGGTGCTGACCGGGGCCGATCCGGGGCAGGCCTACCAAGACGCCCTGCGGGAGATAAAAGCTTTTGCCGGAGACCACAAAAATTACATAGTAACCCTGTGCACTACGGGTAAGGGGGGTGCGGAGGAATTAAAAAATTATATTGAGCGCTATGGAATGCTGGAAAATGTCAAGATAATCCCCATGTCTATGAGCGATTCGGCAGCGCTGTCCGAAGCCTTCCGAAGGCTGCTTCGCACCGGTACCATCCAATGCGTGGTAGGTACATACGATCCAAAGCTGTTTTCCATTCCCTTCTGCTCCATCAGCGAGGTGTTTTCTACTCCGAAAGAACAGCTTCCGGAGCTTCTCCGGGTCAGAAGAGTTCCCGGCAGGCCACTTGACTATCCAGCTATATTCGACTATCTGGAACAGCAACTGAAGCATGTGGATCTAATCCGGCTCCAAAAGCTTCTTCCGGAGGTGCTGGACAGTATTGAACGAGAACTGAAACCACTGTCAGGGGATACGCAGGCAGGGCTTTTACTCCATCTGGCATGTTGTATAGACCGCCTGAAGGGTCAGGAAAAAACTCCTGTCAATCCACGGAAAACAGACATTCTGGGTTCACACAGTCAGGAATTCCGCAGGCTGATGAAACTGCTGAAGCCCCTGGAAAAAAGCTTTCATATTATTATAAACGATGACGAGGCAGCGAATATACTGACAATCATATATCAGCTGTAGCGCAAAAGGAGTATGAATATGGACGAAGCCATCAACGAAAAACTAGAAGAACTGGCAATGCTGATTATTGCCAATTCAGGAGCCGCCCGCTCCGCCGCCTTTGAGGCTCTGGAGCAGGCAAAAAAGGGAAACTCGGAAAGTGCCGACAAGCTTTTGAAAAGCGCCGGTGAAAGCCTTCAGGAAGCCCACGAGGCTCACCGCTGCCTGCTTCAGATGGACGCTGCCGGGCAGGTTCCCCAGATGAGCGTTCTGCTCTGTCACGCCCAGGATCATCTGATGGGAAGCGCTCTGGCACAGGATTTGATTCAGGAAATGATCACCCTGCATCAGGCATTGAAGCCGCCAGCACAAGGGCAGGCCCAGGACCGCGGCATATAAAAGGGGGTATATTTGTGGAAAGAAAAATATTGTTGATCTGTGCAGGCGGCATGTCCACAGGCATTCTGATGAAAAAAATGGAGAAATATGCCGCAGAGCAGGGAATTACACTTCAAATCGAGGCGGTGGGCATGTCAGCTTATGAAGATGTATGCAAAAGCTATGACGTAATTTTGCTGGGGCCTCAGGTAGCGTACAAAAAGGCAGAAATCGAGCAGGTCTCACAAATGCCTCTGGCAGTGATCGCCGCCTACGATTACGCCGTGGGAAACGTGGCAAATATTATGAAACAGGTAGAAGCTATCTATCCCAAGACTCAATAATTGCGAAAGTTATTTCGGAGAGGAGAAATAGAATGGGAAATTTATATGAAAGCAAAGCCATGCAGCAGGTAAAAAAGGTAGGAGAAAAGTTCGCGGGAAACAAAGCCATCGCCTCGGTATCTGCCGGAATGATGATGGCCATGGGTATCATCCTGATTGGCGCCGTTTTCCAGCTGGTGGCCATTATTCCTACATTCTTTAAACTGTACTCAACGGAGGATGCCATCTATAAGATCCTGATGGTACCTTACGATCTTTCCATGGGACTGATTTCTATTTACATGGCATTTACCATCGCATATTCTTATGCAAAGTCGCTGAAAATGCAGGCGGTCACCACCGCTCTCAATTCGCTTCTGGTGTTTTTGATCGTAGCCGCGCCTATCAAAACCGTGGCTCTGGCGGACGGTTCCTCCTTTACCGGCATAGACAATTCCTGCCTGGGAGCTATCGGCATGTTCACAGCCATTTTGGTTTCCCTCTGTACGGTAAAGCTGGCGCACTTCTGCGAAAAACACCATCTGATGATCCGGATGCCGGATGCAGTGCCCAAATTCCTGCAGGATACCTTTGCATCCCTGATTCCCCTGATCGTCAACATCGCCATCTGGCATACCATCGGAAGCCTTTGTACAGGGCTGATGACCATCTCTCTGCCCTATGCCATATCCTATCTGCTGTCCGCTCCCCTGGGTGCACTGACCAGCGTGCCGGGCATCCTCATCGTAGTATTTGTAGCAAACCTGCTTTGGACCTTCGGCATCCACGGCACAATGGTGGTCTACATTGCCATTATGCCGGCGCTGATGGAATATATCGCAACAAACGGAGCGTTGATGTCCCAGGGGCAGGCACTTGTGTTCACCCCTGTGGCCCTGTTCGCCATTATGAACTGTTGCGGCGGTACCGGAAATACCCTGGCGCTGTGCGTTATGGGACTGTTCTCTAAATCCGAACAGATCAAGGCAGTGAGCAAAGCAGCCATTGTACCGGGAATCTTCAATATCAATGAGCCGGCCACCTTCGGCTATCCGATCATGTATAACCCCACTTTGGCAATTCCCTTTATTTTCAATCCGCTGATCACCATGGTTATCTGCTATTTCGGTTATCTGGTGGGATTCTTCAAGCCCTCCTTTACCATGATCAGCGCCACGCTGCCAGTAGGCGTATCTCCCTACCTGTGTACTCTTTCCTGGACAAACGTGCTGATCCCTGTGATCGCATTCGCAGTGGCATGGCTGATATACCGCCCCTTCTTCAAGGCCTATGAGAAAGATCTGGCCGCCAAGGAACAGGCGGCCAAAGCCGAGGCGGCCTGATGATCATCCCCTCAAATGCCTTTCCGGAGGATTTCCTCTGGGGCGGCGCCATGGCCGCCAATCAGACGGAAGGGGCCTGGGATCAGGACGGGAAGGGACCTTCCATCGCTGACCATATCACCGCGGGGACAAAAACATCTCCGCGGCGGTTTACCAGGAATATCCGCCCGGAAGAATATTATCCAAGCCATCAGGCAGTGGATTTTTACCATCATTATGAAGAAGATATCGCACTGTTTGCAGAAATGGGATTCCGCGTGCTCCGGCTGTCCATTGCCTGGAGCAGAATCTTTCCCAGGGGAGATGAAGATGACCCCAACGAAAAAGGACTTGATTTTTATCGAAGGGTTTTTGCCGAATGCCAAAAATACAATATTCAGCCTCTGGTCACCCTCTCCCACTACGAAATGCCCTATGTGCTTTGCGAACAATACGGCGGCTGGTCCAACCGAAAGCTGATTGATTTCTTTCTGCACTATTGCGAGACCGTGTTTCATACCTATAAAGAGCAGGTACATCTGTGGCTCACCTTTAATGAAATGAATACATTGGTAAGTCGGTTCGGCACCCTGCTTGGCGCCGGAATCCTTCCGGAGGACGGCTCGGATCTGTTCGGAATGAGCCGGGCAAAGGCTCCGGAAACGCCGGAGGAGCAAAGCCGCAGGTTCACCGCCCTGCACCACCAGTTTGTGGCCGGAGCCAAAGCTACAGCCCTGGCACACCGGATAAATCCGAAAAACAGAGTAGGCTGCATGCTTTCGGCGGCGGGCGTGTATCCCTACACCTGCAGTCCGGAAGACGTGCTGGAAGCCCAGCGGCAGATGAATCGCAGCAACTGGTTCTGCGCAGATGTATGTGTGAAAGGCACTTATCCTTATTTTATGGAACGAACCTTCCGGGAGAACGGGATCTGCGTGGCCATAGAGGATGAAGATACCTCCATCCTGCAGGAGGGAAAGGCCGATTTTCTGTCCTTCAGCTATTACACCTCCCGTTGTGCCACTGTGGATGAGAATGTAAAAAAGTCTGCCGGAAACATGATGCTGGGCGCTTCCAATCCTTACCTGGCCGCCAGTGAATGGGGATGGACCATCGATCCCAAAGGGCTTCGTTACCTGCTGAACGAGCTTTACAACCGATACGGAATTCCTTTGATGGTGGTGGAAAACGGACTGGGGGCTGCAGATGAACCAAGGGAAGACGGCACCATCCATGACGATTACCGAATTACCTATCTGCGCGCCCATATCGAGCAGATGAAAGAAGCCCTGGACGACGGCGTACAGCTTATGGGATACACCCCCTGGAGCTGCATGGATCTGATAAGCGCCAGCACGGGCGAAATGAAAAAGCGCTATGGATTTATCTATGTGGACCGGGACAACCAGGGAAACGGTACGTTGGAACGGAAACGGAAGGATTCCTTCTATTGGTATCAAAAATGCATTGCCAGCAACGGCAGGGAGGTATAGACATGGTGACAAAAAAGCTGGAAATTATCAATAAGACCGGACTCCACGCCCGACCCGCATCGGACTTTGCCCTGACGGCGAAGCAGTATTCGTCGAAGGTAACCATCTGCAGGGAAGGCGGTCTGCCGGTCAACGCAAAATCTGTGGTGCGCCTTTTGACAGAGGGCATCGGACAAGGTACAATAGTGGAAATTGCGGCGGAGGGCGAGGATGAGGAAGATGCCCTGAAAGCTCTCTGCGCTATGGTGGAAAGCGGATTCGGCGAGTAAGGAAAGGTGCGTCACAGCTATGGCAGAAAAGGACGGAAAATTACAGAGGATAGTGTTGACCGGAAATCCGGTATCAGACGGAGCCGTCGTGGCCAGGGCATATATCTATGAGCCCTGGGAGCCCGATGTTCTCCCGACCTGCTTTGAACCGGAAAAGAAACAGGAAAAGCTGGATGCCTTTCGCCGTGCCGCGAAACAGGCTAAAGCAGAACTGACTCGGCTCGCAGAAAACCTGGGCCCGGACTTCGGGGATCAGGCAAAAATCTTTCTGGCCCACCGGGAGCTTTTGGATGACGAAGAGCTGATGTCAGAAACGGAGCTGGCTATCACGGAAGCTTTTTGGGAGCCGGATGCCGCCGTGGAAAAGGTTTTTACCTCCTTTACCGAAATGCTCAGCCAGGTAGATGATCCTCTGATCGCCGCCCGGGCGGCAGACCTGCAGGACGTGAAAAAAAGACTGCAGCGCATTTATCAGGGCCGGGAGGAACAAAATCTCTCCAAATTGGAAAACGATGTGATCCTGGTAGCAAGGGACCTTATGCCCAGCGATACGGCAGGCCTGGATCGCCGCCATGTAAAAGGCATTATCACAGAGGCAGGCGGGACAAATTCCCACTCCGCCATTCTGGCCCGAAGCTTTCAGATCCCCGCAATATCCGGTGTTGTGAATGCGGTCCGCATCATTCCCCAGAACACACTTCTGGCCCTGGATGCGGTGAAGGGACAGGCGATCCTGAGGCCCCGGCAGGAGGAGATCGATGCCTGCGTCAGATCCCAGAATATCCTCCTTTCCAGGCGCAGAGCACAGGCTCAGTACCTGGGACGCCCCGGAGCTACCCGTGACGGGATTTCCATAGACCTTGGCATCAACATCGGTTCCTGCAAATTTGAAGCTTCCGAAAATTATTATGACTTTATAGGTTTATTCCGCACAGAATTTCTGTACATGGAAGGTCTATGTCTTCCCACGGAAGAAGAACAGCTTACAGCATATACAAAGGTACTCGAACAGGCCAACGGAAAAGCCGTGACGCTCCGGACTCTGGATATCGGCGGGGATAAAAACCTGCCCTATATGGATCTGCCTAGGGAAGACAATCCTTTTCTGGGTAATCGCGCCCTGCGCCTTTGTCTTTCCAGGCCGGATATTTTTCAGACCCAGCTGAGGGCTGCGCTTCGCGCCTCCCATCGGGGCAAACTCCAGCTGATGTTTCCCATGGTGGGCGGGATGGAGGACATCTATCGGGCAAAAGCCTGTGTCAGGGCGGCAATGGAGCAGCTGGATGCCAAAGGAATTCCCTATAATCCCCATATCCGGATAGGGATCATGATCGAAATCCCGTCCATCGCATTAATGGCGGATCTGGCAGCAGCAGAGGTGGATTTTGCCAGCGTCGGTTCCAACGACCTGACACAGTATGTCAGCGCCGCAGACCGGATGAACCCTGCTGTGGGCCCTTATTATCAGAACTACTCCCCTGCAATGCTCAGGCTGTTGGAAACTGTCTTTAGCGCTTTTACCGCCCAAGACAAACCGATTTCCGTCTGCGGAGAAATGGCGGGCGATCCCAAGGCCGCCGTTCTGCTGACAGGCCTGGGCGCCCGGAAGCTAAGCATGAATCCAGCCAGCCTGGCCGGCGTCAAAGCGGCTTTGGCCAGGGTTTCACTGAAGGAGGCTCAGGATCTGGCACGCCAATGTCTGGGAATGCGGACTCAGAAGGAAATACTGGAGCACTTAAGCGCTTTTACTGCCGAAGCTGAGGTTTGACATAACGAGGAAACCATATTAAGAAAAAAACAGGAGAAACCATATGCATAACGCAAAAATGATAAAACACAGCAGAAAAAAAGGCTTTTGGCAACGATGCTCTCTGTTGCTCTGCTGCTTTCCCTTCCGCTGCCGGCATCTGCCTCCACCGGAAATATCAATGCCAATGTAGTGGCAGATTCTCTGGCAGTGGCAAAACAGGTGGAAGCTGAGGGTATTGTACTGCTGAAAAACGAAGGCCCCGTTCTGCCTCTGGCAGCGGAAAAAGGAATCAATGTATTCGGCAGCGCTTCCATTGATCCCTATTATGGCAGCAGCGGATCCGGTTCCATCAAATCGGACACTCTGATCGGATTTTACGACGGACTGAGACTTGCGGGAATTTCCTATAATGAAGCTTTGTATAATACCTATCAGAGCTGGTACGGAAAAAACGGAAAACACAAGGAGATGCCTGTGGAAAATATTGATTTCACTCAGGCCTGCGCATACTCCGACACAGCCGTTCTGATGATTGGAAGAGCCGGTATTCCTCACACATTCCCGTATGGCTCTTCCTAAGGCAATCGGGTTCGCTTCATGCTCTTTTCGCAGTTTATCCAGAACAGGAAAAAACTGCACTACATAAATACTGGTAAGCATTGCATCATTTCCAGCGTACACTGCCTGGATGGGATTCATATAGAATGTGGTAACCTGGACCTTCGAAGTGCCGGACACAGGAAGCTATGATCTGACAATGGCCCTGGCCAGTACCAATCTCTTCGGAAAAAATGACAATCTGGCTGAACAGGTGATCATGCAGGTAAACGGCGCCGATGTGGATGTGTCCCAGATCGAAATTTTCGGCAGCGGTTTCCTGAAGTATAACCGATTTTCCACTTATGGACCTTTGCAGGTGGAGCTTGTGTCAGGAACCAACACCATTACCTGGACCACTACAGGTTACTCTGTACCTAATGTAGATTATCTTGATTTTTACAAAACGCCTGAAGAAATCCCCTGCTATTAAATACATAGGAAAAGAGACTGTCAGCCGACAGCCTCTTTTCCCTTTTCCTTATTTTCATTTCCATGCTGCATTCTGGCCAAAGCCTCGAATTTCCCTCTGCACCTGCGAAAGCTGGACATCAGCTTGGGAGAAAACATACCGCACTCTCCGTTCAGGATCATATGATAGGCCTGATCCAGCGTAAAGGGAGGCTTGTACACCCTGACACTTACCAGGGCATCATATACATCTGCCACTCCTACCAGCTGCGCTGACAATGGAATATCTTCCCCGGCCAGCCCGTCGGGATACCCTCTGCCATCATATCTCTCGTGATGATGACGACAGATCTCATAGCAGATATCTCCATAACCCTCCTCCCAGATTCCTTCGGCATTATCCAATATCTCGCATCCTTTTATGGTATGTGTTTTCATAAACTCAAATTCTTCAAAGGTAAGTTTTCCCGGCTTCAACAGAACACTATCCGGAATGGCAATCTTTCCCACATCATGGAGAGCGCTGGCCATAACGATCCCGTCGATTTTCTCCGGAGTCAGACCATATTCCGGACAATCCTTCATCAACTGCTCTGCCAGAATTCTGGTAAAGCCCTTCACCCTCTGGATATGTTCTCCGCTTTCCAGATTGCGGCTTTCTACCACCGTACCCAAAAGGTCAATAATTCTCACATTGCTTTCCTTCAGCCTGTCCCTCTGGCGCTTCAAAAGCTCATATTGCTTTCTCAGCTCCTCGGTCTGTTCGGCCACCTTGTCCTCCAGCTCGTTCTTGTAGCGAAACAGATTCACGGTATTTGTAATTCGGTTTTTGACAATGGTATGATCATACGGCTTATGGATAAAGTCCGAGACCCCCAGCTCCAGGCACCTGTACTCGGCATTATTCGCCGACTCCGCGCTGATCACCAGCACCGGAATCTTATCCAGCCATCCCTGGGCCTTCATTATCTCAAGCACCCCGAAGCCATCTATTTTAGGCATCAAAAGATCCAAGAGCACCACAAGGATCTCCTCCTGTCGGCGGTGGAGTACATCCACTGCCGCCTCTCCGTCTACTGCAATCTCAATGGGATATTCATCCTCCAACATAACTGTCAGCATCTCGCGGTTTATCTCATCATCGTCCACGATCAGCACTCTGCTCCGTGTACTAGGTATGCCCTTCACCTTCTTCCATAAACTAATTCATCCCGGGTACGGTTATATCTCCGCGGTCCCGGCATTCTGTATCCAGCAGTCCTTTTCTTCCCCGATTCCTGCGGATCAGGCCCCTGCAAATTCGCTGATCACAGCCCTGGTATGCTCGTATTCTGTTTCCAGCTGCGCAATCAAGTCCATGTTCTCGGGCTTTTTCCCTCCTCGCATCTCTTCTGTCAGCTCACCGCTGATCTGGTACAGCTTAGTGATCCCCAGATTCATGCCCACACCCTTCAGGGTATGTGCCGCCCGGAAGGCTTCCTCATAATTTTCCTCTTCCAGCGCCTTTTTCAATGTGGCAAAGCTTTCATCCGCCAAAAATTTGCGGATAAAGCGATCCACCAGCTTCTCGCTGCTAAGTCGAGCCAGAGTTCCCTCAAAGTCTCCCCCAAACGCCGCATAACATTCTTTTACCGTCATCCCAATGCCTCCCCGTTATCATTCGATACATATTTTCGAAATACATTCTTGATATCTATTATAATACATACCTCTTGTATATGGCAAGATATTTTACCTTACAGTTCACGCGTCACATCAGCTGTGAAAACCCATTCTGGCGCAAAGCCTCATAAAGCACAATGGCCACAGAGTTGGACAGATTCAGGGAACGGGTGGCCGGAAGCATGGGAATGCGGATACAGGTTTCCCTATACTCGCTCAGAATCTCTCCCGGAATCCCTGCGCTTTCCTTTCCAAACATGATAAAGTCCTCCGGCCCGAAGGCGGCTTCCGTGTAGGGACGCTCTGCCTTCGTGGTAGCCATCCAGATTTTTGCCCCGGGATGCTTTTCCCGGAATTCCTCAAAATTCATATACCGGTATACCTCCAGCTTTGGCCAGTAGTCCATGCCCGCGCGCCGGATGGACTTTTCATCCAGATGGAATCCCAGCGGCTCAATCAAATGCAGGGGTATGCCCGCAGCCACACAGGTTCGTCCGATATTCCCTGTATTTCCCGGTATCTCCGGTTGGTGTAATACAATATGCATATCCTGCCTGCTCCTTTAGCGCGAACTTCTCAGCCGTGTTACAAAAGCTTCCAGCCTGCCGATGGCAACCTTCAGATTCTCCAGGGAATAGGCATAGGAAATCCTCAGATATCCCTCGCCGCAGTCGCCGAAGGCTGTTCCCGGCACCACCGCCACCTTTTCCTCCTCAAGAAATCTGGTGGCAAACTCGTCGCTGGTCATGCCAAACTCCTTGATGCAGGGGAATACGTAAAAGGCTCCGAAGGGCTCGAAGCATTCCAGCCCCATTTCACGGAAGGCATTCATCAGATATCTTCTTCTCTGATTGTAGGCAGTGCGCATCTGCGCCACATCCTCATCCCCGTTTTTCAGCGCATCCACCGCGGCATACTGGCTGGTGGTGGGAGCGCACATGATGGCAAACTGGTGGATCTTTGTCATCTGCTGCAGGATATTCTCCGGACCGCAGGCATAGCCCAGGCGCCAGCCGGTCATGGCATAGGCCTTGGAAAATCCGTTGATCAGGATCGTCCTCTCCCGCATGCCCGGAAGGCTTGCTATGGACACATGCTTGTCCTTATAGGTAAGCTCTGCGTATATTTCATCAGACATGACAAATATGTCATGTCTCAGGATCACCTCCGCAATAGCCTCCAAATCCTCCTTCTCCATAATGGCTCCCGTAGGATTATTGGGGAAGGGGAGGATCAATATTTTCGTCCTGTCAGTGATGGCTTCCTCCAGCTCCCGGGCCGTGAGGCGAAACTGATTTTCCGCCTTCAAATTTATAATCACCGGCTTCGCCCCGGCCAGAATGGCACAGGGCTCATAGGACACGTAGCTGGGCTGGGGAATCAGCACCTCCTCCCCGGGATTAATCATAGCTCGAAGACCAATATCAATCGCTTCGGATCCTCCTACGGTGATCAGTACCTCCTTCAGGGGATCATAATCGATCCCCTGACTTCTGCGCATATAATTGCATACCTCCTGGCGAAGCTCCTTCAGCCCTGCATTGGAGGTGTAAAAGGTTCTGCCTCTCTCCAGAGAATAAATTCCCTCTTCCCGTATATGCCAGGGGGTATCAAAATCCGGTTCCCCCACGCCCAGGGAGATAGCGTCCTTCATTTCACTGACGATATCAAAAAACTTTCTGATCCCCGAGGGTTTGATTTCCACTACTTTTTCTGCCAACGGATTCCTCATGGTGTGATCATCTCTCTTTCGTCTTCTTTTTTCCGTGTAAATACCGTGCCGTGATCCTTATATTTCTTCAGTATAAAATGGGTTGCCGTGCTGAGCACCGTCTCCAGGGTGGACAGCTTATCCGACACAAAGCTGGACACCTCTCTAAGCGTCTTGCCTTCCAGAATCACCATCAGATCATAGCCGCCGGAGATCAGGTAGACGCTGCGCACCTCAGGATATTTGTAGATCCGCTCCGCTATGCTGTCAAAGCCCTGTCCCCTCTGAGGTGTGACGCGGACCTCGATCAGCGCCGTCACCTTATCGATGTTGGTCTTCTCCCAGTTGATCATAGTGTGGTACCCGCACACGATGCCCTCCGCCTCCAGGGCGGCCAGCTCATTCACCACATCGATCTCCTCCACGCCCAGGATCACCGCAAGATCCTTCAGATCCATCCTGCTGTTCTTTTCGATAATGGCCAGTAATTCGTCTCTCATTTTTCGTCCCCTTTCTGTTTTCCGGTTTCTTTCCGGCATATTATATTTGAAAGATATCTGTGGATCTCATCCCTGCCGGCCCTGTCCAGATAACGGACCTCGCCGTCCTTCCACAAAATCCTGTCGCTTCCCTCCGTCACCCGGCCCACTACCGCCGCCGGAATCTGTCTTTCTCTCAGGACCGCTGCCAGCCCCGGTCCGTCCTTGGCCGTCATCACCAGGCATCCCCCTGACATCAACCGGTAAGGATCCACATTGCAAAACTCACACACCTCCACGGTCTCCTGACGAAGGGGAAGGCTTCTCATATCCACAGACAGCCCCACGCCCCCTCCTTCCGCCAGCTCCCACAAGGCCCCGAAAATACCTCCCTCCGAGGCATCATGCATGGCGCAAACCCCGGCCTCAAGAGCAGCCTCCGCCTCCGGCAGCACGGATAAGTACCGTCCAAAGCCTGACGCTTCATCCACCAGCCAGGCAGGATACCTGGAAAGCAGTCCCTCCCGGTTATATCCGGCAAGCAGCGCCGTACCCTCCAGCCCGATCCATTTGCTGACTACAATGTCCTGCCCCGGCTCCGCCCTGCCGGCATATCCCTTATCCCTACAGCAGGCGCTCTCCAGACAGACCCCGTACCCGGAAGCAACCGCTATGGGCGCCGATACTGCCGCGCACACCCGGGTCTGTCCTCCGGCAATCTCCAAAGACAGCTCCCTGCACTTGTTTTCCGCCTCCGCCATCAAAGCCTTCAGCGTCTTTTCCTCCGTGTTTTCCGGAAGCAAAAGGGTAATCAGCAGCGCAGAGGGCCTGGCTGCCGATGCCGCAAGGTTATTGGCACACTTTTGAATCAGATGTCCCATAGTCAGCCGTAATCCCGCGCCCCCAAAGTCATACCTTTCATCCTCTAAGGCCACTGCCGTCTCCTGCATACAGACCGCAATTCCCCCGCTCCCGGCTCCAGGCGGAAGGAAAATGGCGCAGTCCTCCCCCGGACCTGCGCCACCTGCCACATCTTTTCTTTTTGTCCTTATCTGTCCCAGTACAGAACGCTTTAAAATATTTTCCGGCACTTTTCCCGTTTTCATAATTTCACCATAACCTGACTGATGCCTGGGCGGCACCCTGTGTAAAAGTCCCGGCAGATTGATTTCTACTGTGTGCCCTCCGGCGGAGTCTCGGGTGCAGCAGGCGGCGCCGTCAGCATGGCAATAACATTTCTCACATGATTCACGTCTCCGCTGCCAATGGCTGCCATGATCTGTTCATATGCCGCCGGATCATCCGTAGCCGTACCCACTGTGGCACTTCTGGGCACCATCTTATAGCTGCTGTAATTCACCTCGGTCCGGCTTACTTCCTTTCCGCCCTCAGTCACTACCTTCCAAAGTCTGGCTTTATACCCGATGTGAGCGCCTTCCACCGTAATGTAGCCCAGAGGCTTTCCTCCGTCCGCATAAATCAAATCCGCAGGCGGTCTGCTTACTTCCAATACCTGGCTCACATAACGGACCTCCCGATCCTCAGCCCGGGTTTCTTTTCCGTATATAGTAAAGGTAATCTCCTTGTTCTGGGTATAGCCCTCAATATAGATTGGATAATCCAGATTGTTTACAAAGCGAAAATCCTTGCCGGCGCTCTCCGAGATGGCCGCATCCGCCGACGGATCCACATAGGTCACAATCATGGAATGATTGTGGCGTTCTGTCACCTCCAGTTCCGCCTGCAGCACCACATTATAAAGCGTAGTGGATACCTGGCAAATGCCTCCCCCCAGACTGTCCACCACCCGTCCGTTCATGTAGGAGCCCGCCATGTAATAGCCGTTTTCTCGGGAAAAAGGAGTCACCTTATCGTGGGTGGAAAATTCCTCTCCGGGATAAACCACACTTCCGTTGATCAGATTGCAGCCGTTTTCCACGTTGGCACACCTGGAAGGATTGGACGTGGAGTAAGAGGTTGTAAAGGTTCCCAGCACGTCCTTCACCTGGGACAGCTCCTCCAGACTGCCCTGAGGCTCCTCCACCAGAACCTCAAGAGGGATGGAGCAGGGCCCGCGGTCCCACTCCTCTTCCAGATAAGCGGCTGCCTTTTCCACAGAAGCATCCACATCCAGTGTATAGCCTGTCTGCCCTTCCGAAATACGAAACTCTCCGTTCACTCTCTCCAGAGAATAGTTTTTCGCGGTAGTATCAAATTGTGTGCATTCACTCTCGATAAACTCCCGAATCGCTTTTTCATCAAAGGATATCTCAATTGGAAAGACCTTATTCTCGTGCTCAAGATCCTTCATGATCTTATACCGCTCAATGACATTGCCTGTACATCCGATCTCCAGGGCCTCCGCCACAAGCTCGGGATTTTCCCAGCTTATTCCCAGCTCCCCCGCCGTCACGGCCACCGGCTCATCGGCGGATGCCAAAAAAGTCAGCTCCGTCTCCTCCAGTTCCTTCACATACTCTCGTACGGCGGCCTCCGCCTGAGCGGCAGTCATACCGGACAACTCGATCTCTCCGGCAAAAATGCCCCTTTTAACTGTGGCCTCCCCCTCTGCCCGGACAGGCATCCTCCACAAAAATATTCCCGCAAAAAACAATGCGGACAGGCATCCCAGTCCAATAAATCTCTTCATACTATACTACCCCTGTTTTTATTTGGTAACATAACATCCCCTGACGATTGATTTAATTAAAAAAGTATGCTAAAGTAGGAATAATCATAGCAAGCACAAGTATCACGATAATGACCGCCGAAATGCGCTGCTTGTTCTTTTTGTTACTAAAATTGAACATATCGCCGCCCTGCCTTTCCATAATCACACATAACAAACTCTGAAAGGATATTATATATGACTTTTCCGGTTTTGGCAAGTTTAATCATATTGACGTTGGTTATATCTATCAGCATCAAGCGACAAAGCAGAAAGCGGGAACGCGCAGAACGGGAATTCTGGGCCCGGGAGCACCGCTCCAACAATGTGCGCCGCAAATCTCTGGACGGACTGGACTATATCACCATTCCTCTGGAAACTTTTCCCACCCACCTTTTGCAGGAGGACCCGGTGGTTCTGGAGTGCATCGGTATCATGGAATCCCTGACCTCCCGTAAAATTGTCAATTTTACCGGCTGGTCCAACACGGATCTGAAGCTGGAATATGGAACGGCAAATATCACCCTTTTGTCGGAATATGACCAGAATTTTACGGTTCTGGTGCGTACCCTGCAGAAATGGGCCGATGTTCTCATTGCTGCAGGACACATGGATGAAGCCGCCGTGCTGATGGAATATGCAGTGAATATTCATACGGACATCAGCTCCACCTACTACCGGCTGGCCGAATACTGGATCTCTCAGGGCGATGCTTCCCGGATCCCCCAGCTGATCCAAACGGCAGAATCCTTGCGCTCCTCCAATGGAAACGTCATTGTACGCCATCTGAAGGATTCCTATCCTGATTTCTGACCGCCTGGGAATGCTCTCCCGGTAAAAGCCGGCTATCCTAATGATATGCTGTCCGGCCTCCAAACATTCCCGTTCTGACGGGAATCCTTCAGGAGGCCGGTTTTTTATGGATTTTTCAGGGACAAGGCCTCCGGAGTACGTCCCTCCCAAGATTCCGGCTTTCAAAGCCAGTCCTGACGCTCTTCCGTAAAACTCAGGAATCTTACAGACGCATGACCTTTCACAGGGTCTTTGTGACTGTAGTCAAACAATACATATCTCACATCCCCTGCCGTTTCTCCAGTCTCACGACCCGTGTCCTGCAGGCATTCCGTCAGCCGATCCCACGCTTCCACGGAAAAAGGCTCCAAATGGGTCAGTCTGCCAAGCTGTCTCCCATCACAGTCTTTATACTGTGGAAGATAGCAGCGCTCCCTCTCTTCCTGCCTGTAAAACCAACGTATGCTTTTCTGAAAGGGCCCCAGCTCCCGGGCAAATTCCGGACGGCTTTTCAGGTTTTCCCGCAGATACAGATCGCAGGTTAAAAGCTCTTTGCAGACCGGCAGGCGTCTATGGTCATATTTTTCTGCAAATTCCAGCAAAATCTCATAGCGCCTCACCCGGGCAGGGTGGTTTATATCATAACCCTTTTCCTTATAAAAATCCGCCAACGCCTCATACATGGCAAAGGGGCCGGAAAACCTTTCCTCCAGAAACGGAAGCGTACAGGTATACTGGCCGCTGTTGTAATAGACCTCTACCATTTCCTCCACACCTTTGAGCCTGATCACGTCCTGAAACCTGAGCCAGCTTGTATAAAGCACCTCATAGGGCGGCTCCTCCAGGCAGCAAATTCCAAACTCTCCGGCCCTGTCATACATCTCCGATCCCTTCAGCACCTTCAAAAATCCCAGCTGCAGCTGCTCCGGCTTCATCCGATATACCCGGTCAAAGGAATTTCGAAAACTTTCATAATCCTCATAGGGCAGTCCGGCGATCAAATCCAAATGCCGATGCACATTTCCTCCCCGCCCCAGAGCCGCCACATTTTTCTCCAGCTTATCCAAATCCGTAAACCGCCGAACCGCCTTCAGGGTTTCCAGGTTCATGGACTGAACCCCGATCTCCAGCTGAATCAGTCCGGGACGGGACAAGCTTAACAGACGGATCTCCTCCTCCGAGAGAATATCCGCCGAAATTTCAAAGTGAAAATTTGTGACGCCATTGTCATGTTCCACAATATACTTCCAGATCTCCATAGCGTGGTCGTGGCAGCAGTTGAAGGTTCTGTCCGTAAACTTAACCTGTTTAACGCCCTGATCAAGGAAAGCCTGCAATTCCCGTTTTACTGCGGAAGTATCCTTCAGTCTCACCATTTTATCCAGAGAGGACAAACAGTAGCTGCACCGATAAGGACAGCCCCTGCTGGATTCATAATAAATGATTTTATTCTCAAAGGGCGCCATATTTTCATAAAGGAATGGAAGGCCGCTGAGGTCCAGCAAGGGCCGGGAAGGCGTAGGCCCCGATCTGAGAAGCAGCCCCGAAATGCCCCGAAGATCATCATCGCTTTCCGAAATCTGCTTCTGAGACACTTGGGTATTCTCCCACTTATTCAAATAATGCTTTAACAGCTCTCGAAAGGTTGCCTCCCCTTCTCCTGTCATAATGCCCGTAAGCTTAGGATATCGCTCCAACAGCTCTTTTCCGTTACAGGAGGCTTCCGGCCCGCCCAGCCAGATATCTGTTTCGGGCAAAAGCTTGGGGAGCTCTGCTGCCAGCTCCCCAATCAATCTGCGGTTCCAAATATAGCAGGAAAATCCCACTACATCCGGTTTCCTCATATAAATGTCCGTCAGAATATCCTGCATGGGCTGATTGATGGTATATTCCGCCAATTCCACATACTCCTGCAGCTCCTGCCCCGCATAAACCTTCAAACTGTAAATGGCAGGATTGGAATGAATATATTTTGCGTTGACCGCCGCCAGCAAAAACCGGCGGCCAGCGGCCTCCCTTTCAGGCTCAAGTCCAGGAATCATACCCTTCTCCTCATCCATCATACTTGCTCGGCTCCATAGATGACCTCTCAAAGACTTTCAATAAAACGGTCAAAGGCTTTTTGCCCCTCCGGCGTCCTCTTGTATACACCGGCATCCTCCAGAACCTCCATAAACACCAGGCCGATCTCTTTTTGGATAATTTCGTCGATATTGGATGCATCGATTCTTTCATATTTGGCAGAAAACTCTTCCACCCAATCTGCATGCTTCGCCAGCTCTTCGTCCCCGCGCAGATCACTTCCCGAAAGAACAGCCTCCTTCAGCCGGGCCATTTCATTCTTCAGCCGGGCGGGAAGCACCGCAAGGCCCATAACCTCGATCAAACCGATATTTTCCTTTTTAATATGGTGCAGCTTTGCATGGGGATGATAAACTCCCAAAGGATGCTCCTGAGTGGTAATATTGTTGCGAAGCACCAGATCCAGCTCGTACCGGTCCCCTCTTTTCCTGGCAATGGGGGTAATGGTATTGTGGGGCTCCCCCTCCGTATAGGCGTAGACAAAAGCCTCCGGATCCGTATATTCCCGCCATTTGGCCAGAATCCTATCCGCCAGGGCAATGATCCGGTCCGCATCCTCTCCGGAGAGACGGATCACGGACATGGGCCAGTTCACTACCCCTGCATCCACATCCTGGAAGCCTGTTACATGAAAGCTTCTCTCTGCCTGGGCTCTGGCCATGGCAAACTCATAGTGTCCCCCCTGAAAATGGTCATGGCTTAAGATGGAGCCTCCCACAATGGGCAGATCGGCGTTGGAACCCACAAAATAATGGGGAAACTGCTTCACAAAATCAAAAAGCTTGGCGAAGCAGGCATGATCAATCTTCATGGGCACATGCTGGTAATTAAATACAATACAATGCTCATTGTAATACACATAGGGCGAATACTGGAATCCCCACTGACTTCCCGCTATGGTCACAGGAATGATCCTGTGATTCTGTCTGGCCGGATGATTCAAACGGCCTGCATATCCTTCGTTTTCCCGGCACAGCAGACATTTGGGATAACCGGACTGCTTCGCGTTCTTTGCCGCGGCGATGGCCTTGGGATCCTTCTCCGGTTTGGAAAGGTTGATGGTAATATCCAAATCTCCGTACTTTGTGGGCGCGATCCATTTCATATCCCTGCGGATTCGATACCTTCGGATATAATCCGAATCCTGACTGAGCTTATAATAATAATCCGTTGCCGCCTCCGGGGATTCGGTTTCATATAATTCATGGAATCTGCGGATCACCTCGCTGGGCCTGGGCATCAGCATTCCCATAATCTTTGTGTCAAACAGATCCCTGTATGTAACGCTGTCTTCCTTCAGGATGCCCTTTTCATATGCGTAGCTGCACATGCAGTTAAGGACCTCCTCCAGCTCCTCCGCTTCCATGGCTGTCGTTCCTTGTTCATCCTGTTGTCCGCCCTGTTCTTCGTCCTGCAGCTCCTCCAGGCCAAAAAGCTCCAGAAGCCTGTTGGTGGTATAGACCACATCCTCCCGGGGCACAAGGCCGGTGCCCACTCCATAGGAAATTAACTTTCTGATATCTGACTGAATCCTTTCCATAGCCACGCCCTCTCCTTTATGACACTCTGCACTCTAATACCGGTAAAGTCCGCACTCTCATCGGCCCTGCTCATTGTCGGTGGGAGTCAATGGGCTCTACAGCGCCCGGGGACCGTCACCGATCTCCACCACGTAGAAATCCGCATCATATCCGATTCTCTCCCGGTACGCGCTTCCCACCTTTTCAATAAATCCGTCGATGGCTTCATCCTTCACGATGCTGACTGTACAGCCGCCAAACCCTGCGCCGGTCATACGGGACCCGATAACCCCCGGTACCTTCCAGGCTTCCTCCACCAAAGTATCCAGCTCCAGGCCCGTCACCTCATAATCGTCCCGCAGAGATACATGGGAAGCATTCATCAGCTGTCCAAACAGCTTCACGTCGTTGGCCTTCAGCGCATCCACCGCCCGAACCGTCCTCTGATTCTCATAAACCGCATGCCGGGCACGCTTTCTGCGAATATCATCCTCTATGGCAGACTGGTACTTTTCAAAGGCTTCCTCGTCCAGATCCCCCAGAGTACTGATCTGCGTCACCTTCTGCAGCTCCGCAAGCGCCGTCTCACACTCGCTGCGGCGTTCATTGTATTTGGAGTCCCCCAGCCCGCGCTTTTTGTTGCTGCTGGCAATGACAATTTTTGCCCCCTCCAAAACCATGGGCGCATATTCAAAGGACAAATCTGCCGTGTCCAGGAAAATAGCATGGTCCTTTTTCCCCATGGCAATGGCAAACTGATCCATAATACCACAATTTACCTTGTTGAAATTATTCTCTGAAAACTGACCGATCAGCGCCAGCTCCTGATTACTCACATCAAAACCGAAAAAATCCCGCAGAATAAATCCGGTCAGCACCTCCACGGAAGCGGAGGAGGAAAGCCCGGAACCATTGGGGATATTGCCGTTCAGCAAAAGATCCATTCCAAAAGGCACCTTCATCCCCTTCTCCCCAAAGGCCCACATAACCCCCTTGGGATAATTGGTCCAGCGCGCCTCCTCGGAAGGCACCAGATCCTCCAGAGTAGACTCGATTACACCCAGCTTTTCAAAATTCATGGAATAAAAACGAAGCCTGTTATCGTCTCTCCTCCGGGCTGCTCCATAAGTGCCTATGGTCAAAGCACAGGGAAAAACATGCCCGCCGTTATAGTCAGTATGTTCACCGATCAGATTCACCCTCCCCGGTGCAAAATAGGCTTTCGCCCCATCCGCATCTCCAAAAACCTCTGCAAATTTTTTTAAAATAATATCCTTCATACCCTCTCCATTCCGCGCAATGCAATCCGCCTGCGCAACTATCCGTCCACATTTCCAAGGTAGCTACATTATACAGAAAAACCAAATACATTACCACACCCATTTGTTTTTAGAACCTGTCAAAATGTTACCACCAGTTCACACGTTGCCGGCGGTGGACACAAAATGCATGCTCGCATGCGATTTTGTGCCTGCTGCCGGCAACGAAGGGAGCGCCATTTTATGAGCAAAGATAGCCGCGCAGCGGCGGAGAGTGCCGCAGGCACGCCTTTGCGAATGGCGCGGTGTGAACTGGCAGGGAGCGGCAGGGAACGCCTTAGGCACAAAAAGTACATGGGAAGTTATGTTGCAGAAGATAGTTCTTTCTTTTTTGCATTCAATATCTTGCGTAACTCCTTTTTTCTGACATCTAAACTCTCATCTTTGATGTGCCTTAACGCGCTGAGATACAGGCGGACAGACTCCCCGTCATCCACTTGGGCATAGATCTCTTTGAGAATGCCGAATAACTCGTCATCGGCGATGACGCAGGCGAGCATGTTGTATTGGTTCATTATGGATACCCTATGGATGGCTGCGTAAAAGACCTCTCCCACATAACCCGGATCGTCCGCAAACAGCTCCCTCTGCTTCCCCAGCCAATAGAGCAGCATAGTAGTGTCGTTGTGCTCCGCCGCCACGATTGCGGGGTTCTTGAAAGGTTTGGAAATCAGGGGCGACAGGTTCCGCTCGATCTCAACACCCCACTCAAGAAGCTGATCTGCCTGCTGGGGAGAACCGGCCACACCCAGTGCGTTCCCATGGATCATGCTCGCTTCACAGGTCCAATGAATATCGGCCCCCATCTCGCTGAGGGCTTTCGCAATGGAAAAGCGATCCCAGAGCACCGCATCAAGGTTTGTTGCTGTAACGTCCTTTTTAACCCGCGTCAGGGCAGCATTCCAACATCTCCATTACGATCAAATGTGTATTTGCACGTTTTTTCGGAGTCATTATACTCCCAATGATGAACAGAGTCAATATCCGCAATCTTGACGGTTACGTCTCACCGATCCACCTGATGTCTGCACCAGCCCCGGGCGCCCCATCCTGCTGCCAGCAGTGCCGCAGCCAGGGCCAGGCCCGTCAGAAACCGTCTTCCCGACAAAGGAGACTCCAGCACCATTCCCGCATATGTCAACGGCATACTATAAACAATATAATGAACCAGTCGATTTACAAACACCATGGGAAGCTGATCCAAAATAATTCTTACTGCGGCAAAGGGTCCCAGGTACAAAAGCAGCGACCACATCAGCGTTGAAAAGGTCTGCCTGGCTCTGGCAGAAAGTCCCAGAACCATCCATGTCAAAAAAATTACAGAAAACCAGCCGCAAAAATGCATCAGCGTCAGTGTCTTCCATAGGGGAACCGCCTCTTCTCCCCAGACAACAAAACTTCCTGTAAGGCCGCTGCTTACCGCCAGACCCCCGGCGCCGTAGAAAATCAACCGCTGAATCAGAAGGATTCCCATAATCAGCCAATAATATAAAGAAGAATATATTGTTCCGGCCAAAATCCGGGTCAGCCACAGCCCCATTCTTCCCTTTGCCGCAGGAAGCAGTACATCCGCCGTATGGCAGACATAATCCTCCGAAAACGTAGGAGAGAGCGACACGATAATCACAATACAGACAAGTACAAATGCCACAAAAAACTTGTCCCAATACCAGTTCCATCCCTCACCCGTGTAACCAAAAATATATTCTCCCTGCAGCATCTTATTTTCCGACAGATCCTCCTGCAAAACATATGTAATTTCTCCCTGTTCCCCTCTTTCCTCCCGACAGAACAGCCGAGTCACAAAACGATTGCAGAAATTGTCGTTTTTACCGATCTTTGCCAGCGTCTCCAGATTTTCCCGGGATGTATCCCTGTTCTGATAAATCATAGAGGGGCCATATCTATTCCAGATTTCCCTTACGGTTTCCTCCGTCAGGGTCCCCGCAAACTCCTCTGCAATCTCCTGATCCCGGGTAATTGCCTCTCCTCCCTGATATACCCGGCCCTCGTCTACAACTCCCTCCTCCCACACAGAAATTCCTCCATATAAGAAAATCACAAACAATATGGGAATAAGCATGCCGGCCAACACCGTTTTCCTGGAAAAAATCCGATATAATTCCGCCTTAAGCATATATTTATACCTCCCTGAAATAGTAGAGATAAACATCCTCCAGATCCGGGTCCACAGGCTTTGCCCCCGGTCCGGGGCATTCCTCCGCCACAATGCGCAGCCTGACGCCATGATCTGTATTCCTGAGATTACTCACGGAATAATGGGCCTGATAGTTTTCCGTTTCCTCCGGCCTGACACAGCAGTCCCATACCCTTCCTCTCACCTGGGCCGCCAGCCATTCCATACTTCCGGTTTTGATCAGTTCCCCTCCCTTCATCAGCAGGATTTCATCGGCAATATATTCCACATCCGACACAATATGGGTGGAAAGCAGAATAATACGATCTCTGGACAGTTCACTGATAATGTTCCGAAACCGTATACGTTCCTTTGGATCCAATCCGGAGGTGGGCTCATCCAGCACCAATATCTCTGGATCATTCAGCAAAGCCTGGGCAATTCCAAGCCGCCGGATCATGCCTCCCGAAAAGGTCTTAAGGCGGCTGTTCTGCTCCTGTTCAAGGCCCACCAGCTTCAGCAGCTCCTCCGCCTTTTCCACCGCCAGCTCTTTCGGAATAGCCTTCAGCGCCGCCATGTACAATAAAAATTTTCTGGCCGTAAATTCGGGATAGTAGCCGAATTCCTGGGGCAGATAGCCTAACAGTCTGCGGTATTGGGCCCCCATCCGGTCCACACTGTCACCGCTGCATCGGATCTCACCATCGGAAGGCTCCAGCAGGCTGCAGATCATTCTGAGTAAAGTAGTTTTTCCCGCGCCGTTTTCTCCCAAAAGTCCGTATACACCCTTTCTGAACTCATAGGAAACATGGTCCACCGCAATTTTTCTACCATACTTTTTTGTAATTTTATTTAACGTCAGTTCCAGCATAGCATTTCTCCTCTAGCAATTTTTCTGCGGCAGCAACGGAGCCGCTCCACCCACAGATACACTCCTCCTGTCAGAAGTATCAGCCAGACCCACAGACAGTCTGGTGAGTATATCCCGGTGAAAAGCCTGGGCGTCATCGCCATGACACCGCTGACCGCTCCTATAATAATCTGGGGATACTGTGTTCTCCTTCCCCTGGCCGATGTGAGAAAAATCAGATAACAGGCATTGGACAGCACAAAAGGAACCAGCAGATAAAGAAGAATCCTCACCAGCCGCACCCGGGTATTCCAGGCAGCGACACCGCTGCAGACACACAATATGGCCATATCCATACATCCCGACAAAATCATCCGCATGGTCCAAAGCTGCAGCATGTTAATGTAACAGCTTTGTTCCAGCTCCACCATCCCCCGGGCCAGGTGACGGTTCAGCCCGCCGCAGGCCATAAGTCCCATCCAGGCTGCCGCCACCGAACCCCACCAAAGATAATCCATAACCCCCCCCTGTTGAAGTGTGGTTCTGCAGAGCAGAAATACCACCGACACCAGGACCGCCCCCTGAGACAGCCAGAAGGCAAAGGGAATATACTGCAGCTGTATCAGGAAAAGCCGGACAGGCGAAGGGCTGTACATAATCCTTTTTTCGCGGATTTTCCGGTCTATCCCCTCCATGGCCTTTTGCCTCTTTTCAGCTTCCGGAAGTATTCTCCAGGCCTCTAAGCCGGACAATACGTCCTCACTCTTTGAAATTCTCCTATTTATTCTGTCATGCATCAAAGAAATCCTCCCTTCGAAGCCGCTTCCTCAATTTGTCCGTTCCCTGTTTCACACGGGACTTTACCGTGGCCGTATTGGTTCCCGTAATACGGGCGATCTCCCGGTATTTTAAATCATAAAAATAATGCAGTAAAATAGCCTCTTTCTGCTGGGTTGGCAATGCTTCCAATGCCTCCGTCAAAAGCGCAGAGGCTTCCTTCCTCCACAGCTGCTCCTCCGGTGAATTCCCATCCTGCCCTGCATCCACCAGGTTTTCAAGCCCTTTCGTCCAGCCCCCTTCCCAGCTTCCGCTGCTGCTCATCCTTCCACAATTGCTCTCCCCTTCACAATTGCTTTCCCCTCCACAATTGCTTTCCCCTCCACAATTGCTTTCCCCTCCACAATTGCTCTCTTTTCCACAGCTGTCTTCTCCCTCTTCCGTTCCATCCGCTTTCCCAGGCAGCCTGACCGCTCCCCGGAAGCCCCGGGACACCAAAGCCATTTCCCTGCTCTGCTCTCTGTACCAATTTTTACACAGATTTCTGGCAATGGTCAGCAGATAGCCTTTGAGATTTTTATAGCGATAGCCTTCCACATACCGTATAAAACGAAGAAAGGTCTCCTGTGCCAGATCATAAGCCGCCTCCCTGCTTCCGGTCTGATAGGCGCAAAAACAATAGACATCGTCATAATACTTCTCTGCAATGTCCTGAAGATATTTCTTATTTCCTCTCTGTATGGCATGAATCCACTTTCGTTCGTCCAAGGCCGGCTCCTTTGTATCTGTCCGTTTCCATTTCCTGAGAAACAGTTCCCGAGGCTGATCAGAACCACCCCGAAAATTACTTTTCACTTAATATAACCTGTTATCTGGAAAAAAGGTTTTAAAAAAAAGAAAAAATAGTAGAATTTCAAAAAAGTCGCTTGAAAAAGTTTATGGTTTGGCTCAAAACTCCCTTGAAAAAGTTTATGCTCAATACATCTCAAGATATTTCCAGTAAAACATACTACTAAGTAGTTTTTTGCCTCTATATGTGATAAAATTATTCTATACCTAATTTGGAGGGAGATTAAAAATGTTTTTATACCACTATTACGATGCTTCCATGAAACCATTCCTTAATTTATCAGATGTTTCTATAGAAGAAGCCGAAAAAATATTAAAGGACATTGCTTCAAAAAAACCCGATACCCAATGCGCCAAAAGAACAACCCAGTATATGGAATTAAGACATCATTATGAAGATATCCTAAGATGCGAGTTTATGAAAAAAGATGGTAATATACAAAGACAGGCTCCGCATTACATGGTGGTTGAACATAGTCCTTGGCTGGCTTCTTGGTTTTTGATGAAATATTAGAAATTATAGCGAAATACGGGTATCCACAGGATTGGAACAATGATGGAAAATATGGCCCGGAACGGTATATAGAAGCTCATATTTGGAGTGATGACGTGATAAAAGAATATGTGTAATACTTGGATATAAGAATGAAAGTTTTGTTAGGAAGAATGTCCTTAAAAGATATTATGTCTTTAAAAGCTTCGTTATCAGATGCTCTACCTCCTGCAGCTGCTCCCGGGAGCTCTCCCGGTGGCTCTGCCTGCGATATTGGGAGGGGGACATACCCTTCATAGCATGAAAGGCCTTAGTAAACACCAGAGCATCTCTGTAGCCGCAGGACAGCGCAATACTTTCGATGGGATAGGAAGTGGAATCCAAAAGCTCCCGGGCCTTTGTGATACGGAAGGTAGTGAGAAAACGCTGGGGCGACATTCCCAGATAATTTTGAAAAAGTGTGTACAAATAGCTTCTGTTAATGCACACATAGTCTGCCACATCCGTCACCTTGATGGGATTACAGTAGTTACTTTGAATAAAGGATACCGCCTTCTTCACATACTGGTTTCCCTTGTCCTCCTCATCTCTGGCCACTACCCCCGCGCCGGCGGCCAGCACAGACAAAAACACTCCCAGCTGGCCGTTTCTGCGCAGGTCGTCCGCCACGCCAAAGGTATTGTGCTCCATCATATCCCGGACAATGGAATAAAGCTCCTGGTCCCTGTCGCAGGCAAAAATAGGATGCCTGGCAGACAAGCCCATGGCCTCCAGATATTCGCCTGCCCGGCTTCCGCCGAAGCCCACCCAGAGATAGCTCCAGGGCTCCTGGGCATCCGCCTGATAAAAAGCCAGCTCATTGGGCTGGATCAGAAAACCGTATCCCGCCTCCAGCCGATATTCCTTGTCATGAAAGCGGAAAATTCCCTTTCCGCTGAGCACATAATGAATCAGATAATGGGGTTTGGATGCCGGGCCGAAGCTGTGAAGGCCCTCGGTCTGGGAACAGCCGCAGCAGTTTACATACAGACTTCCGATCCTATCGTTCTCAAAGTCCAGCTTAAACGCCTTTTCCATGCGGCTCCCCCCTTTCCCGTTTCCTTAACTATTTATTAATCACATATTCCTTTTTGTCCAGATCCGCCTGTACCTTTTTCAAATCCTCCCGGATGGAAAGCTTCTGGGGACAGGCTTTCTCACATTTTCCGCACTGAATACAGTTCTTTGCCTGTTTTGTGTCCCCCAGCTCTCTCTCCCAGCGGCCCTTTACCATATTATAATTCTGATACATATGATAGGTATTCCACACCCGGAAGTTTCCGGGGATATCCACTCCCGCAGGACAGGGCATACAATAGCGGCAGCCGGTGCAGCCATTCCGCACCCGGCTCCGGATCAGGGCAACAATATCGTCGATGGCCTGACTCTCTTCCGGAGAAAGGGGCTTGAAGGAAGAGAAGGTCTTCAGATTATCCTCCACCTGTTCCATGGTGGACATACCACTGAGAACCACCTTTACATTGGGCAGACTTCCCACCCAGCGCATGGCGAAGGAAGCAGTGGACGCCTCCGGATCCAGGCCGCGGAATTTTCCGGTTATATCATCTGCAAACGCTGCTAAAGACCCTCCCTTCACGGGCTCCATAATGATCAGAGGCACCTTTTTCTCCTCTGTCAGACGATAGCCCCGCAGGCCGGCCTGCTCATCCGCGTCCATATAATTAAGCTGGATCTGGCAAAAATCCCAGTCTCTGTAGTTCAAAATCTCCTCAAAGGCTTCATACCCGTCATGGAAGGAAAATCCCAGATTACGGATCTTTCCCTGAGCCTTCAGCTCCTCCAGCCTGCCCACGCAGCCCAGCTTTACCATAGCCTCAAAGCTGCCTCTGTTCAGAGCGTGCATCAGGTAGAAATCTATGTAATCTGTCTGCAGTCTGGTCAGCTGCTCCTGGAATATTCTGTCCACATCCTCCAAAGCTTTTACATCCCAGCAGGGAAGCTTGGTGGCCAGATAAAAGCTGCTTCTGTCATATTTCTTCAGAGCTTTACCCACAAAGGGCTCGCTGGCCCCATCGTGATAGGGATAGGCCGTGTCATAGTAATTTACTCCCGCCGCCATGGCCCGATCCAGCATCCTCTGCGCCTCAGCCTCGTCAATCTTTCCGTCCGCTCCCGTGGGGAAACGCATGCAGCCAAATCCCAGAAGAGAAGTTTCTGCCCCAATTTTTTCCATTTTACGCTTTTCCATTCTTTCCATTCCTTTCTTCACTTCTTTATCCCTATATTTGTTTTCCTTACTTGGAAACCGGATACCGAAAACCAATCCGCCGTTTTCTCATTTCGGCCAAATACATACCTTACAAGCTATACTTTACTATATATGGGCGCCTTACGCAAGATTATAACTTTACCTAATTATTATACAGCTTCTATGAAAAGTTGCTGTTCCCACCGTGCCATACGGAATGGTTATCCCGAAAATAAATAATTGTTTTTCCCACCACTTGCCAAAAATATGGTATACTTACCTTATTCGGGAATGATCCGAAGGAAAGGCAATTATAAATGGAAAATGCAGAAAAAACAGAATTATTCGAAAAAGTCCCCATTCCCAAAGCGGTAATGACTCTGGCGGTCCCCACCATTCTCAGTTCTCTGGTTATGGTCATTTATAATCTGGCGGACACCTATTTTGTGGGAATATTGAACGATCCCATACAGAGCGCCGCCGTAACACTGGCTGCGCCGGTGCTCCTGGCCTTCAACGCGGTGAACAATCTGTTCGGCGTGGGCTCCTCCAGCATGATGAGCAGGGGCCTGGGCGCAAAAAACTATGACACCGTATACCGAAGCTCTGCCCTGGGCTTTTACTGTGCCCTGATATCCGGTATTCTGTTTTCCACCCTATACACGGTCTTTCAAAATCCCCTGCTCATCATGCTGGGAGCCGACAGCGATACAGCCGGCGCAACTGGCAGCTACCTGCTGTGGACGGTGAGCTGCGGCGCGGCTCCCGCCATTTTGAATGTAGTCATGGCCTATCTGGTTCGGGCGGAGGGTTCTTCTCTTCATGCCAGTCTGGGCACTATGAGCGGCTGTCTGTTAAATATTATACTGGATCCCATTTTTATTCTGCCCTGGGGGCTGAACATGGGAGCCGCAGGCGCCGGTCTGGCAACCTTTCTGTCAAATTGCGCCGCCTGTGTCTATTTCTTTGTACTATTGTTTGTAAAACGAGGCCGCACCTATGTCTGCATCCGTCCCGCCCTGTTCCGTTTCCGCAGGGATATCGTAATGGGTATTCTGGCGGTGGGTGTTCCGGCATCCATTCAGAACCTGCTGAACGTAACAGGCATGACCGTGCTGAACAACTTTACTGCCGCCTTCAATGCGGATGCCGTAGCCGCCATGGGAATCTCTCAAAAGATCAACATGGTACCTATGCAGATAGCCTTCGGTCTGTCACAGGGTATCATGCCTCTGATCAGCTACAACTATGCCAGCGGCAATGTGTCCCGCATGAAAAAGACCCTCACCTTCACTGCAAAGATCAACCTTACCTTTATGGCTGTCCTTGCGGTAGGTTACTGGCTGGGGGCAGGATTCCTCATCTCCCTCTTTATGAAAAATTCCTCCATTATAGCCTATGGAACCCGGTTCCTGCGGGGTATGTGTCTCGGAATGCCCTTTCTGTGCATGGACTTTTTGGCGGTAGGTGTTTTTCAGGCCTGCGGTTTGGGACAAAAGTCTCTGATTTTTGCCATTCTCCGAAAAATTATACTGGAAATCCCGGCGCTTTTTATCCTGAATTTTCTCTTTCCCCTGTATGGACTGGCATATGCTCAGTTTGCGGCGGAATTGATCCTGGCTGCAGCCGCTGTAATTGTATTGCTCAGGCTGTTTCGGAAATTGGAGCGTCAATATAAAACCACGGCGGAAGCCTGAATCAGGCCGTACTCCCGCTCAGAGTGAACAGGGCCTGCCATAAACGGCAGCAAAAGAGAACCATTTAATGTCCCAGGGAAAACCCTGCCTTAAAGCCCTTAAAAGCGAAAGCCGCCTCATATTCCTCCAGGGGAAATAACGTAATTTCCGGAAACTGCGCCCTGCCCGAGGCAAGCGCCTCCAGTGCAGGGCCAAAGGGGCCGCACCTGCTGCCCGCAATAGTAATCTCATTTACCGCTATCTGGCTGAACGGCAAGGAAACCTCTCCCGCATAGGTACTTTTCAACACAATGGTTCCCTTTTTCCGCACCAGCTCCAGAGCCTGCCGGATTCCGGAGGGAGACCCTGTGGCCTCCACCACAATCTCATAGCCTTCTTTTTCCCGTTCCAGAGTCGTATCTGCAAAGGGTGCCAATAATTCCAGCTTTTCCGGATGCTTTCCGATCACCGTCACCCTTTTTCCCACTGCCCTCATGGCCTGAACCACACAATAGGCCAGCCTTCCATCTCCCAGTACAGCCACATTTTTATCACCAAGTGACACCTGCGTCATAATTTCAAAGGCAGCCGCCAGGGGCTCCGTGTATATGGCCTTTTCCAGCGACAGCCCCTGCGGGATCACATGAAGCAGGCTCGTATCGATGGTCATGTATTCTCCAAAGCATCCGTCCTTCTGGTGCATGCCCAGAACTCTTCTGCTGCTGCAGTGGGTGGGTCTGCCGGTGCGGCAGTAAATGCATTTTCCGCAGGATGCATTCAGCTCTCCCACCACTTGCCTGCCCACCAAAGAAGAATCCGGCGATTCTTCCACCACTCCTGCAAACTCATGTCCCATAATCCCCTGAAAGTCAGGCCGGTAGCCCCTCAGGATTTCCTTATCGGTATTGCACACCGCCGCCATCAGAATCCGCACCAGGCTCTCTCTTTCTCCGGAAATGGGCCTGGGCAGATCCTCCCGGTATAAAGCCTTTTTTCCGTTAAAATAAATTCCCTTCATGCCTTGCTTACTCCCCATAAATTTTTTCTCTCAAATACCTTTTGTTGGCCTCGAAATCCACCTCCAGAACCGCCATCTTCCGGATCGTGGCATCGCTGTAGGTTCCCGGCTGGGGAATTTTGTCCGCCGCAAGCTGATAGCTCAAAAGCCTGCCTGCCATCAGACTCAGACGGAAGGCCTCCTGCCTGGTCAAATTGGTAGTCAGATTCGGCATCAGCCGATTAATCAGCTCCCTGCCGTTAGTGGCCAGGGCCAGGGGAAGCTTTTTTATTACAGCCGTAAGAACCTTCCGCTGACGCTCCGTCCTGCCGAAATCTGTTCCCAGATATCTGTTCCGGCAGTAGGCCAGGGCCTGCGGGCCGTTTAAGTGCACCAGTCCGCTGACAGAGGTGTCCATGTTATCGGTTCCCTGGGGCCGGTTGGTCAAAATATTGTACTCCACCAGATAACCGTTCACATATTCGATTTCCTCGGCTGTCAGCTCCAGCTCCACGCCTCCCACTGCGTCCACAAGACTGGCAAAGGCTTCAAAGTTCACCTGCACATAACGTGTTACCGGAATGTCAAAATTTTTTTCTACAGTTTCCAGCAACAGCTCGGCGCCTCCAAAGGAATAGGCGGCATTCAGACGATTGCCGTCGTGTCCCGGAATATCCACGTAGATATCCCTCAGCAGAGAAGTCATATGGACCGTCTTTGTCCTGCTGCTGATGGAAATCAGAATCATGGCATCAGAGCGCCCGTCATCCCCGGCCTCCCGGGAATCGTTGCCCACCAGAAGAATATTCACCACGCCGTCCTTCTCCATAGGCAGATTGGCCATGGATGGAATCTGTACATAGTTCAGTTTTTCATAGGCCTTTCCCACCAATATGTACAGTCCTGCCAGCCCCAACGCCAAAAGCACCAGAATCACTGTCAGGAATCTTCTCAGACCATGCTTCCGCCGTTTTTTCCCTCTGGAATCCTCTCTTGCCTCCCGGCCATTTTCCCGGACCCCCACATAATCGTATTCTCTTTCTCCTTCGCTCTCCCTTCGTCTCATTTCCTTTTCAGTATTTTTTCTCATATAAAAACTGCGCCTTTCCCTTATCTGTGGGGCAAAACCACAAAATCCTCTTTCAGTCAATCTTCAATATTAGCCCCAGAATTCTCCTGGCGCAGATCTCCATCTCTTCTCTGACGAGCAGCCCCTTCTCCATGGCCTCCAAAAGCCGCTGAGGGAAACCGCAGCCCATCTTCACGTCATTGCCAGCCTTCACCTCTTTATAGTGCTCTCCGCCGGTCCACCAATCCGTGGTCACCATACCCTCAAAGCCCCATTCTCCCCGGAGGATATCCTCCAGCATTTCCCGGTTCTCCGAGGCTCTGCGGCCATTAATAATATTGTAGGAGGACATGATGCTCCAGGGCTTGTACTCCTTCACAATGATTTCGAAGGCCTTCAGATAAATCTCGCGAATAGCCCTCTCGGAGGCTCTGGAATCACTGTCCTTACGGTTTGTTTCCTTATTGTTCAGGGCAAAATGCTTCACCGTGGCCGCCACCCGCCTGCTCTGGATTCCCTTTACCATGGCTCCCGCCATTTTCCCGGCCAGCAGAGGATCCTCGGAATAATACTCAAAATTTCTTCCGCAGAGAGGACTTCTGTGTATATTGACAGCCGGAGTCAGCCAGGCTCCGATATTGTTTTCCTTCACCTCGGCGCCCCCTGCTTCGCCTACCTTTTCCGCCAGCACCGGGTCCCATGTGCAGGCCAGCAGGGTAGAGCAGGGCCAGGCTGTAGTACAGACTCCGCATTCGGGAGAAATTCTCAGTCCCGCAGGACCGTCTGCCGTCATCATATTGGGCACACCGTATTCCGGCAGATTGCCGTAGCCAAAGGTGTTGGCCACACCGGTGTTTGGCTGACCTCCCAGAAGCTGAGCCAACTCCAGGTCCGAAAGCTGTGCAATAAACTCATCCAGAGAAATCCTGCCTTCCGCAACCTCCTCCAGATTATGTACAGGCTTCTTTTCTCCCCACAGCTTATAGCTGTCTTGGTGCCGCACCTTGGGTGTCAGGCCCTCTACCTCCTCCGCCGTCTGGCGCACCAGTCCGTTGGCATCCGTATCCACAGGCTCTCCCTGGGGAAGCTCCTCAAAGCTGCCGTCAGAAAGCATTCTTTTTTTCAGCTGGGTCGGAACCATTTTGGAGGACAGCTGCTGAGTCACCACATCCTCCTCCAGATCCATCACATATTTGCATTGTCTCACATCCCGGACAGAGGTCCCCGCATAAAATCGGTACGATCCCCTTTCCAGCACCCAGGCGGCCTTTGCTGCCTTTCCCAGATCATCGAAGGAAGCCATGTCACTGACAGGAAACCGCAGCGTTATCCTCTGACCTTCCCCGGGCTGCAGCAGGCGGGTCTTACAAAAAGCAGCCAGCTGTCTGGCCGGCTTCCCCAGCTTTCCCTGAGGAGCACTGAAATAAACCTGCACCACCTCTTTCCCCGGACGGTCTCCGATATTACATACGTCTACAGTGACACATATGTCACTTTCTTTTACTTCCTCTGTTCCGGCATTCTCGCCGCTCCCCCTTCCGGGCACCCTTTCCGCAGCAGGCTCCGAAAGAGAAAACTGTGTGTAGGACAATCCGTATCCAAAAGGATAATTTACCTTTTCCGCAGCCTGAGGAATCGTTTCAAAATAACGATATCCTACGTAGATATCCTCAATATAATCCACATATTTTTCTGATTCGTGGAAACTGGCAGTGGATGGATAGTCCTCCAGGCGCCGTGCAAAGGTATCCGACAGCTTTCCGCAGGGATTTCCCTTTCCCACAAGAAGCTCTGCCGCCGCCAGACCGCCCTCCAGGCCGCCCTGCCAGGCCATAAGCACCGACTGAATCCCGTGATCCCGGACAAACCAGTCCGTATCCACCATACCGCCCACATTCATGACCACGATTACCTTTTCAAAGGATGCCTTTACAGCTTCCACCATGGCCTTCTCCTGATGGGTCAAATAAAAGTCGCCGTCCTGGAAAAGATCTGCTGACATGTCCGTCATTTCTCTTTCCCCGTCGGCCAGACGCTGATTTTCCGTGTCCTTTACACTCTTTCTGTCCCAGCCCTCCCCGGAGAATCTGCAGATAGATATGACAGCCGTATCGGTATAGGCTCTGGCTTTTTTCAAAAGCTCTTCAGGAACCTCCGGCTCCACCGTCATGCCCGGCACCCGCCCCGCTGCATACTGTTGCTTCACATCTTCCCGGTAAAAGTCGGCCAGCTCCTCAAAAACACTGACCTCCTCTTTCAGCTCCTGAAATCCCTGATACAGGTTTCGGATATAGGAAACCGTTACATCTCCGCTTCCTCCTCCGCCCTTTACATAATCAAAGGTTCCCTTTCCAAACAACGCTACCCTGCTTCCTTTCTCCAGCGGCAGTGTTTCCTTCTCATTTTTCAGAAGCACCATGCCCTCTCTTGCCGCCTCCTTGGAGAGCAGAATATGTTCCCTGGATGCGGTGACTCTGCTGCCGTCCTTTCCCAGAGGCAGCACCGGCTGATAAAATGATCTTGCCCATCTCTTCATAGCTGTTGTCCTTTCTTTATATATTACCGGAATATTACCGTTAATGATATGCTTGTACATTAATGCCAATATTTGAACACTTGTCTGCATATGCTTGTACATTTTGACCCATGAGATTTTACGTCATCATACCATAACCGGCTCTTTATTGCAAGGCGCGGAATATACGCTTGCATTCCTGCCTGGTGGGAAGATATAATGATATTAGTATTTCCATTCATTCAAAGGAGGTTTCCGGATTATGAAGCACAAAAAATATGGAACATTCTTTTCCGCATTAACGGCTTTTTGTCTGGCCGCAGCGCTTCTGTTTTCGCTGAAGGCCGAAGCTGCCCCGCCGGCCGAAAACAGCGGCAGACAGCTGGATGTAGTATTTCTCCACGACACCCATTCCCACCTGGACAGCTTTTTCACCGTAGAGGATGGACAGCGCACCACTGTAGGCGGCTTCGCCCGCATCAAGACCCTGATCGACCAGGCAAGAGAAAAAAATCCCAATCTTTTGGTTTTGGACGGGGGCGATTTTTCCATGGGAACCCTGGTGCAGACCATTTACGACAGCGACGCACCGGAGTTGCGGATGCTGGGCCTTTTGGGCTGCGATGTGACCACCCTTGGAAACCATGAATTCGACTACCGTTCCGCCGGTCTGGCAGGAGCTCTGAAGGCCGCAAAGGAAAGCGGGGACCCCATTCCCGCCATGGTCCTGTGCAATATCGACTGGGAGACCATGGAAGCGGAAGGCCTGACGGAAGATCAACGGCTCTTAAAAGACGCTTTCGAAGGCTATGGCATGAAAAATTACATCATTGTAGAGAAAGGCGACGTGCGCATTGCCGTCTTCGGAATTTTCGGAGTCGATTCCCTTGCCTGCGCCCCCACCTGTGTGTTGAAATTCCGGGATGCCTCCCAGGCCGCTGCGGAAACCGTCAGGGAAATCCGGGAAAATGAAGACGTAGATATGATTGCCTGTGTGTCCCACGCCGGCACCAGCCCGGACGAAAGCAAATCCGAGGATGAAATCCTGGCCAAGGCCGTGCCCGAAATCGACCTGATTATCAGCGGCCACACTCACACGGCTCTGGAGGAACCCATCCTTCAGGGAGATACCTATATTGTCTCCTGCGGAGAATACGGCAAAAATCTGGGAACCCTGTCCATGAGGCAGAAGGCGGACGGACGCTGGGAAATAGAGAACTACGCCCTGGTTCCCGTGACGCCTGATATTACACCGGACGTCTCCGCCCAGGAAAAGATCGACAGCTTTATGGAGATTGTAAACCAATCCTATCTTTCCCGGTTTGGCTACACAAGAGATCAGGTGCTGGTTCAAAGCAACATTGCCTTCTCCCCCTCCTCGGATCTCTACGATGTGCATACGGACCATAACCTGGGAAACATTCTGGCCGACTCCTTTATCCATGCGGTGGAGACAGCGGAGGACTTTGACGGACATCCGGTGGATGTAGCCATTGTGCCCTCCGGTTGTGTCCGGGATTCCTTTGCCGCCGGAAATATCACGGTGGAGGATGTATTCAACGCTTACTCTCTGGGAATCGGTCTGGACGGAATCGCCGGTTATCCTCTGATCAGCATTTACCTTACGGGAGCGGAACTGAAGACGGGCGCCGAGATCGATGCCTCCGTGTCGGATCTCATGCCGGCGGCCAGGCTGTATGTCAGCGGCATGCATTTTTCCTTTAACCCGGACCGCCTCATTTTAAACCGGGTCACAAAGTGCTATCTGGTGGACCGGGACGGCAATCCTGTGGAAATTCAGGATGATAAGCTTTACCGCGTAGTCTGCGATCTATACAGCGGCCAGATGCTGGGTGCTGTGACAGATGTGTCATATAGAATTTTGTCTATCCAGCCCAAGTTTGCCGACGGCACTCCCATTGAGAATATAGAGGACGCCATCATCACCTCCAATGGCCGCGAGCTGAAGGCCTGGGCCGCCATTGCCGGCTATATGAACAGCTTCCCGGATACGGACGGGGACGGAACCGCCGATATGCCTGCTGTCTACGCCCAGGCGCTGGGTTCCAAGACCGTGGAAGAAACCCACTCGCTTTTGGATCTGATAAAAAAACCCAACAAGTATGCCGTAATCATTGTATTGATTCTGCTGGCAGTTCTTGCCCTGATCGTACTGCTGATTGTGCTGATCATAAAGCTGGTAAAAAAGCTTCTGAAGAAAAAGAAACATAAAAGATAGCCGGCCCGCAAAAGGACAGCAGCAAAGAATGAACATCCTGTGGAAACGCAGAATTCAAAAATGCCGACCCCCCGGAAAACTCTCAAATGAGATTTTCCGGGGGGTCGACTGTTCTATGTCAGGCTTCTTGGTGTCACTGCTCCAGCTGTTCCCGCTGTTTCATAGCCTGAGTGATCCTCTCCTCCAGAGATTCCGTCATGGTAATCTGCATATCCTTCAGTTCCATTCCGCTCATCCCGAAAAACAGCTTGATATAAACTGTATGGTTGATCAGCGGCGCCGGAAGGTCTACTGTCCGTTTCTGCCACTGCTTTTCCGTTCCCGCCAGCGTCACCGTCTCCACCAGCTGTTTATCCTGAAATACCGACATGGGAAGCTGAGCCAAATCTGCCGTTTCTCCGGATGCCCTGCAGATAAACTCCATCCTGTACATTCCCCTTTCCTTCAGGGTAAGCTGGAAGGTAACGGCTTTTCCCTTTGCCGTGTTGATCTGATCCGTATCCACAGAAATCTGATTGTCTCCCTCCAGACTGATAATCCGTCCGGTGGAAGCCTCGTCCAGCCCCGCACACTCCTGAAGCTGTCTGTCAAGCTCTGTCTCAACCCCCGTCATACGCAGAAATGCGGGAGAAGACATCAGAAAACGGCATATATTGGCGGCGCTGCGCTGAAATTCTCCTCTGGTAACCCATCCATCCCTCAGGCCTTCCGCCGAGTTGTCATTGTTGGAATTGCTCAGGGAATCCGCCGTCACCATAAATATATCGTTCTGAGCCCGGACCATGGCGGAGGTGTTTTGAGAACTGGCCTCCCCGCCTTCATCGTTGGCCTTGGCCCACCAGTCGGTCATGACGATTCCATCAAATCCCCACTCTTTTCTCAAAATAGTGGTCAGCAGGTCATAGCTTCCCGCAGTCCATAGCCCGTTTATGGGATTGTAGGAGGTCATGACGGACCTGGCCTTTCCTTCCTTCACCGCAATCTCAAAGCCCTTCAAATAGATCTCTCTCAGAGCCCTCTCGGAAACCACCGCATCCACGAAGCTTCGTCTGTGCTCCTGATTATTGCAGGCAAAGTGCTTGATGGTTCCCGTCACATCGTACTTATGCATTCCCCTCAGCTGAGCCGCCGCCATCCGTCCTGTGAGAAGCGGATCCTCGGAAAAATATTCAAAGTTGCGCCCGTTCAGCGGGTTGCGGTGTATATTCATGCCGGGACCCAACAGAGTATCCACCTGGTTTTTGCGAAGCTCCATCCCTTCCCACTCATAGAGCCGTTCCACCAGCTCATCGTCAAAGGTGCAGGCCAGACAAGTACCGTTAGGCATGGCAAAGGCAATGGTTCCGCAGTCCATGCGGATGCCGCTGGGACCGTCCGCACAGCAGCCTGCGGGAATCCCGTAATTCTGCAGGCTCTGTGTAACTCCGCCGAAGGCGCCCGCCGTTCCCGGCGTCACCTTGGGAGAACACATTCCCTCGCCCCGGACAATACAGCACAGCTCCTCGTCCGTAAGCTGAGCCAGGAATCGGCCCATGGAAACCTTTCCCGACTGCACATCCGAAAGCTTCCAGCCCTGATCCCCTGTCCAGGCATACTCCTCCGGCAGTCTCTCCAGCCTCCGCCCAACACAATCCACTGTGCGGAGAGGTACCTCCTGCCATTCCACCTCATAGATTCCATGGCTGTTTTTCTCTCCCGGCTTCATACGCTGAAAAGCCGTTACCGGAGCCACGGCCTCCTTTTCCAGCTCCTCCAGCACCCGCACATCTGCAAGGTTGAGCCTGCCAGCCTCTTCCGCGTCCCGGACATTCGCTCCTGCATAAATAATGTATTCTCCCGGCTCCAGCACATTACAGCATTTATATCCCGTGACGCCGCTGTCATCATAGGAAGCCAGCCGTAAAACAGGAATCCCCACTGTCAGCTCCTGTTCCTCTCCGGGCGCCAGTTCCTTTGTTTTAATATACCCGCAAAGACTTCTGACCGCCTTTCCCAGAGCACCCTGAGGCGCCTGGCAGTATACCTGTACCACCTCTTTGCCCCGGCAGGCGCCGGTATTTTTCACCCGGACCCGGACATCAATGAACTCTTCCTGATCCAGCTTCCGGTCCTCCACCTGGCCTTTTGTCTCAAAGGAGGTATAGGACAGACCGAATCCGAAAGGATATACCGCTCTTTCCGGCGCAAAGGTGGAAAAATACCTGTAACCTACGTAAATATCTTCCGCATAAACATTTCTTTTGCTGTCCCCGTAATATTTTGTGGAAGGATAATCCTCAATATTCCGGGCAATGGTATCCGCAAGCCTGCCTGACGGACACACGTCTCCGCTGAGCACATCCAGAACGCCGCTTCCGCCCTCCTGGCCGCCCTGCCATACATAAAGCACTGCGGACGGACTGTATTTTTCAACCCATTTCATATCAATAATATTGCCCACATTCAGCAATACCACCGTCCGGTCAAATACGCCGCACACTGTCTCCAGCATCTGCTCCTCCGCCTTTGTGAGCAGATAACTTCCCTCCTCGGCCAGATTATCCTTATCCTCACCGGCAGTGCGTGCTATGATAATGACAGCAACGTCAGATTCTTGCGCCGCCTCCTTCACCAGTTCCCGGGAAAGGGGCATCTCCTCCTGGAACCAAGGCTCCTGAGCCCATCCCTTTCCTGCGTCATAGGGATGGGTTTTAAGCCACTCTTCATAGCAGGCCCGCAAATCACTGTTCAGGCTGTAGCGTTCATCCCTTTCAAAGGCTTCCAGGATGCCCGTAACATATACCGTATTCACCAGTCCTCCGGATCCTGTTCCGCTTTTGTAGTAATTAAACTGGCTCCTGCCAAATAATGCAATCCTGCTGCCTGCCGCAAGAGGAAGGGCCTTCCCTTCATTTCGCAGCATTACAATTCCATCTGCCACGGCCTGTCTGGCCGCCGCAGCATACTTGTCCACCGAAAGTATAGCGCCTTCTTTTTTTTCCACGTCTTTACCTCCTGACGTTTTTTTGCAGTCAACACCCCCGGCAATTCAACTCTGACCGTTCAAGCTGAGCCGCTTTGCCCCGGTTTCTCAGTGCGGCAGCGTATGGGCTCTGTCCGCAACAGACTTGCTAAAATTTATCACTCTGTGGTCATAGCTTTCATTCATAAGGGAAGAATGAATCATAAAATCCGCCGTGGCCCGGTTGTTGGCAATAGGAATATCGTACACCTGGGCGATCCGAAGGAGCGCCTTCACATCGGGATCATGGGGCGCCGCTGTCAGAGGATCCGAAAAGAATACCACAAAATCCACCTTTCCCTCTACAATCTTGGCCCCTATCTGCTGGTCGCCCCCCAGCGGACCGCTGTTGTAGCCCTTAACCGGCAGCCCTGTGCTTTCAGTGATCATGCGGGCCGTAGTGCCTGTGCCGCATAAAAAGTGGCACCGCAGAATCTCCTCATTATCCTTACACCACTGGATTAACTCGCTTTTCTTTCCGTCATGGGCAATCAGCGCGATATTTTTCTGCACGCCGATAGTCAATGTAATAAAATCTTTTTCCATGAACATGACCTTTCTTTTACTATGCCTGACTATGCTTTTCCTCTGTTTTCCTTCTATGTCCCTTTACCTTGTATACTTCTCCAGCAGCCTGGCGATCTCTTTTACGTCAATAGGCTTGGCCACATGAGCATTCATGCCGCACTCCAAACATTTTTCGATATCTTCTGTAAAGGCATCCGCCGTCATTGCAATGATGGGAATCTGTGAATCGCTTCTTTCGGATTTCCGAATTGCCTCTGTGGCTTCATAGCCGGACATATAGGGCATCCGCAGATCCATGAGTACCGCATCATAGTACCCCGTTTCCGACTGCTCGAATTTTTCCACGCAGACTTTTCCGTTGTCAGCCCAATCCAGCTCCAGTCCCAGCTCAGACAAAAGCTCTTCCGCGATCTCCCAGTTCAGCTCATTGTCTTCGGCCACCAATATATGCTTTCCGGCTAGGTTGATCTCCTGCTCCGCCGAATCTTCCTGCTTTTCCTCCGCATCCATGTATTTTCTCAGCCCGTAATACAGCGTGGACCGGAAAAGAGGCTTGGATATAAATCCTGTGATTCCGGCCTTTCTGGCCCTCTCTTCGATTTCTCCCCAATCATAAGCGGAGATCAGCAGAATCGGCATCTCATCCCCCAAATGCTGACGGATGGCCCGTGCCGTTTCGATTCCGTCCATACCCGGCAGCCGCCAATCCAGCAGAATGATCTGATAATCCATATCCCTGTTGTGATGCTCCTCCACCTTCCTTACGGCGTCTTCTCCGGACATGGCCCAGTCAGCAACGATACCGATGGATTTCAGGGACTCAACCGTAGACTGGCACAGCAGTTCATCATCATCCACCACCAGCATACGCCAGTCCGGAAGAACCATTTCCACATCCGAAACATCGGCCTTTTCCAAATCCAATATCACATGGAACTCTGTTCCTGCTCCCGGCTCGCTCTTTACATCAATGGTACCGCCCATGGCATCCACGATATATTTTGTGATAGCCATTCCAAGGCCGGACCCTTCTGTTTTGCTGACTCTGGCATTGTCCTCTCTGGCATAGGATTCAAATACCTTATGCAGAAAATCCTGAGACATGCCGATGCCGTTATCCTTCACCTCAATGTGCGTGCGGACATAATCCGGCCCTTTGGCAGACTCCTCTTCATACAGAGACAGCTGGATGGTTCCCTCCTCCGGTGTAAACTTAATCGCGTTGGAAAGGAAGTTCAGCAGCACCTGATTCAGTCTTACGCTGTCGCAACATACGTTTTCCGCAATCACGTCAAAAATTCTCACATCAAAATTCTGCCTCTTGGCCCGGACCTGAGGCTGAACAATACCTACAATATTGTCCATGATCTCCCGCAGGGAAATTTGGTCTACGTTCAGCGTCATTTTGCCGCTTTCGATCTTGGACATATCCAGCACATCATTGATGAGCCCCAGCAGGTGCTTACTGGACAGAGTGATCTTTTTCAGGCAGTGTCTTACCTGATCCCGATTCTCAAAATTGGCTATGGCAATGGCCGTCATTCCCACAATGGCATTCATGGGAGTGCGGATATCATGGCTCATATTGGACAAAAATTCACTCTTTGCCCTGGTGGCCCGGACCGCTTCGTTCCTGGCCGCCTCCAGATCCGATATCTGCTGTTTGGTCAGCCTCAGATACTTGAAAAATACAATGGCCAGTGCGATCATAATAATCCCGCAGGCCGCCATGGTCAGTAACAGCTGACGGTGGCCCATGTGATTAATAGCCTCGTCCAGCTGGCCAAAGGGCATGATGGTCACCAGATACCATTCGGAGTAGGGAAGAGCAATCCCGCTTATCTTCCAGCGGACATTCCCGATATTTACCTCCTCCAGATACTCGGCCCTGTCTTCCATAGCCTTCTCCAGACCGGAGATATAATTTTCCGAAGCCTCCTTATCCAGCTCTCCGTATTCCTCCCGGATACTGTCAAAATAGTTCAGACGCTCCATGCCGGAGCCCCTGACCACATAGGACCCGTCCTGCCTGAGAATGTTGGAAAAGACCAGAGCGTCACTCTCTCCCAGAGCAAGGGTATCGCTGATCACCTCCACCGGCAGCGCCGCCACCAGCGCCATGCTCTCCTTCCCGTCAGACATTTGATATTTGCCGGGAATCCCGAACAATACCAGCTTGTTATTCTCCTCATCTATGCCTACGGCGATCTTGATCTCCTCATTCCTCAGGGATTCCAGGAAAGGCGCCGGATCAATCACCTGAAGCATACTACCGTTCAGCATTTCAAATTCTCCCTCCCGGGAGTAATAAGCCAGGTAATCAAAGCCCCTGATATTTGCCCGATAGACAATCTCTTCCTTCAGCTCATCCTCAGGCATGCTGCCCGGAGAAGCCGTTTCCACAATGGCCGTCACCTGATCCAGTCTGAATCCCACCAAAGACTCAAAGTGCATGACAATCTGTTCCTTCAGACCCGTCATGTAAAGGTTTCCCACCCGTCGGATCGTGGATGAGCTCTCATTGTTCATATAGGTTCCCAGCGCACTGAATACCAGGATGCAGAGAAGCACAATACAGATCATACTGATTATAAGAAAGCGCGTCGCCCTATTCATTTTCGGTCTGTCCATTTATCACCATTCCTCCTGGATCCGGCAGGATCTGCTATCTGTCATTTATGTTTCATAATCGATTGTAAGGGAAATTTTCAGGCAGAAATACGGTCATGCCTCTTGATCTGTAAGAATATTTATTATTTATAGAAGAATTATTATCATTACACTCAATATCTTTAAATCTTTCAGCCGCCCCTGAACACACCCGTTTCCCTGTATTCCCTATTATACGGTTGTTGGCTCAGAAAGTCAATCCCCGCCGCCTTCTGTCACAGACGATCCACTCATCCAGCGTCAGCGGTTCATAATCGGAATACATGCAAAAACAGTTGATCATATTGCAGGGAATATTTCTCTCCACACCCTGGACATCCACGGTGACCGCAGCCGCCGTCTGTTTCTGGAACTGTTCTAAAAGTCTCTGATCCCGGGTGTCATGAACATGCCCGTAGAGCATATAGGTCTTTGGATTGCCCTTCTCATCCAGCCTATACTGCCCGTTATAAAACATAATCGGATAATGGCATAGAATCACCTTCCGATGGTTGTCGGACAGCTCCTCATAGGGCTTGATCCATACGAACCGGCCTGTATCCAGCTTTCTGCTTTGGAGAAAGCGATCGTGGTTGCCCCGGATCAGATACAGCCTGCCGTTCAGCCGCCCAAGAATCGCATTGGTTTCTTCGGCTCCTCCCCAGGATACATCTCCCAGGATCACCACTTCATCGCTTTTTCGAACCTTCCGGTTCCATCTCCCTATCATATATTCATTCATTTCTGCCGCGTCCGCAAAACCGCGGCAATCCATATGGTCGTTCAACGCCTCATGAAAAAAATGCAGATCCGCAATATAATATCTCAATTCCGCCGCCTCCACAAGGACATTGTATTTAATTTTTCACGATCTGTCAAATTCTGCCTGCGGAAAATAATCAGCATTTAATCTAAAAGAGTCTGCTCCCCGTCGTTTACAAAGATTTCCGCGCTGAACCGGTCCAGAATGATTCTCAGCTTCAGCTCTCCATCCTGATGGTTCACCCTGCTGCGTCTTTGATGGATAATTGCCTTTCTGGAGCCGGAAAACTTTCTGTCCACCTTCAGCACAGACTCTCCGGGCCGAAAGCTGAGCGAGGTATGGCACTGTTCATTCTGGGCAAAACGGACTGCAAATTTCCGGTAAAGATCACAGCCCTCCGACCTGCGGATCCGAAGCTCCATATCTATTCTCCGTCCTTTAACGCCCTCCAGCCTGACCGTTCCGGAAACAGTGACATTTTCATAGGAAATCTTGCTGGCTCTCATGTTCTCCAGCTCCCTGACAGGCTTCTGATACAGCCTCCCGTTTCGAATGGACAGCTCCCGGGGCAGGCTCATCTGACCAAACCATGCCTCGTCATTGGCTGCAGGTGTCCCAATTCTGCATCCATCCGATCATCACCCGGCGCCCGTCAGGTGTCAGCACGGTCTGGGGTGCATAAAAATCGATTCCATAATCAATCGACTGATTCGACTGCTCTGTAAAGTCCTCTGTCTCTTGGTCGTAATCCCCGATCAGGCAAAGCGTCCCGTTCCCGTTATGATACTCAAACCCGGAAGGAAGCATGTCCTGAGGGCTGATAATCAGCACCCACTTTCCGTCCAGCGGGAAAAAATCCGGGCATTCCCACATTTTCCCAAATCTATTACGGTTTTCCGCCAATACTTTTTTGAAATGCCATTCAAAGCCGTTCGGACTTGTAAAGAGCAAAATCTGCCCGCTGCCGTCAGCCGGCCTGTTGCCGATAACACAGCGGTAGGAGCCGTCCTCCTCCTGCCACATTTTCGGATCCCTGAAGTCATACCTGCTGCCGCCTTCCGGAATATCCTTCTGATCCAGAACAGGATTTTTTTCATACTTAACATAATCTGTTCCGTCTCCTACTGCCAGGCATTGGGTCTGCACCTCTCGGTGTCCGCCGTCTGCCTGACGTTCCCTGGCCACTCCCGTATACATCAGCAGCTGTCTGCCGTCCGGCAGCGTCAGCGCACTTCCAAGACATGGAGTATTGCTGCTCTACAATCGTTCAGCCCCTTGAGGATATCGCCGAAACCTGTGTGGACATTGTATTGCAAAAACAGTCATCAAAGATCCCATCTCTGGTATGTCTTCCGGTAAGCTATGCCTATGGCGGCACCACACGCTTCTGACTTTCTGTGTGCCCGCTTCTTTATGGTTACCTTTCACGGCTTCGCCGTTCAAAGCAACATGATGCACACAAAATGAGCAAAAAAGCGCTCATTTTGGCGCGTGCTGTCTCGGGTTTTTGTGCAAACAGCGTACAAAAACACCTCGCGGTCCCTACCCGTGAAAAGTAACGATTATTACTATTGCGATTGCGGCGCAACCAAATAATGGCCGCCTTTAAGGGTGAATGTCAGGGAAATCGCATGGCATTCACCCTTTTTAAATGATTTGGCGTACCTGTCACTGTTATAAAGATTTCTGTCAGTCCATGTGGTTTATTGTCCGGACTGCAGGATCACTCCGCTGTAAGGGGCTAAAATAATGCTCCCGTCCTCCTGCGTGTAATCCCCTATGGCAGCCAGCACCTGACTCTCGCCGTTTTCCGGTGTGTAGGAATTGGACTGTCCTGACAGATTCACAAGCACCAGTCGTGCATCGGCGCTCTCCCTATCATAGCGATAAAAGGCAAACACCGGAGATTCTGTGGAAATGTACCGGGTCAGATAGTCCATGGGCAGGTACGTTTTTTTCGCATCCAACAGCTCTGTGAAGAACTCGGTGAGATTCATCCCTTCCAGTCCGTAGGCCGCCGGGTCCTCATCACCCTGATAGATGTAGAGCACGCCGTCGATCCACCCCATAATCATCCACAGAGCCTTGGCCTTTTCCACACCGTAGAGTGTCTGCGCCCGTTGGGCGTCAAAGGTCCAGGTCACGGTATCATGGTTACCCAGAAACCGAAGCTTTCTCTGACCGGCTACGGAGGTCTTCTGCTCCGCCTCCAGGAAATGGGCCAGACGGCTCACATACTGCGTCTCTGTTAAATCGCTATGGCCCATGCTGTACAGGCAGCGGTACAGGGGCATGTCATAAAACACATCTGTATACTCCGCGTATGCCGGACTGGGATGGAAATTTTCCGGCAAAAGAAGCGGCTCCTTCCCGCCGGCAATAAAGCCTTCCCGCAGCGCCTTCACCACATTCAGCCCTGCGGCCAGGCCGGAGGCGCTGGCCCGAAGCCCTGCAGCTGAGGACCAGTTGGATAGACCGCCCATGGAACAGTCGATTCTGGCTCCATCCAAGCTGATCTCCTCCGCATAATATTTCGCCAGCTCCACATTGTATGCATAATATTCAGGATGATTATAATCCATGGACACGCATTCCCACTCGATCTGGTTATTCCCCTCCCGGTCCTTGCTCACCCAATCGTCATGCTCCTTGGCAAAGGGATACACGGGCCGGGGGCCATGAGGAACAAAGTCAAACAACGCCTTTACTCCTTGGGCATGAGCCTCCTGAATGAAGCTTCTGGCCTGCTCCAGACCCCCATAGCGCTGGTCAATAATCCCCTGATCAATGGGTTCATACACATTGTCACCGGTATGCTGAAACACAGGAAGCAGCCATACGGCGGAAAATCCCATCTCCGAAATCGCGGAAAGACTGTCCGCATATTCCTCCAAAGTAAGTCGATTCCAATATCCTGTGTCCATAGTACCATAGGGATGGGCCGAATAGACGGCCCAAAGATCCTCTCCCCCGGAAGAATCCCGGGGTATATGATACCCCAGCTCTTCCCAGAAATCCGAAACCGCCAGATAAGGATCCTGCCCATCCTGCAGCAGGGGCAGATACAGGGTACCCACCTCCATAGGTTTTTCCCTGTTGATAATTCCCTCTACAGCGGACAGAAACGCTGCGCAGGGAAGTCCGTCCGCATCAGAATAACAGCCGGCAGTCCATTTTTCCGTCTCATTTACAAAAAGAAGATTGGTTGTCCTGACACTGTCTGTAAGCTGTATTACCGGGGACGCATAATCCGCCGACACAGCCCTGTACCGGCTTTGCCCCACAAAGGGTATCCTTCCGTCAGGCGTGCTGCCCGGAAATTCAAAGGTTGTGTCCGACAGATCGTAGCCCGACAGGCCCTGAATCAAAAAGGCAAATCCGTTCACATACACATCCTCCTCGGATGTGGTGGACAAGGTAACGGAAAGGGAGAGGGCATGATCCAGGATTTGATAGTCGTACAAAAAAGTATAAATATCTCGGGAGACAGATACCTGGAATCCCTCTTTTGTCCGTTTTATACTATCCACGCAGTACTCCGGAAGCTCCTTCATCTTGGGCCAGAGTAAAGGAAGCTCCCAGGTGGAAAGGGAGGAAAAGTCCGTATATCCCAGCTGCCGGAATGCATAAGCCCCATTCAGTCCCGCGTCCGCCACTACTCCCTTTAGGCCGATGGAATCATCGCCGGATGAAAACTCCTTCAGCATACCGGTCTGTTCATCCAGTACCACCCTGATTCCTTCCTCCTCCAAAATCAGATTCCCGTCCTTGCGGATAAAATCTCCCTGGTCGGCACAACCCGCCTGCAAAAACAGCAGAACAAACAGTATTGCGGTCAAGCATATTTTCCGTCTCATAGATACCTCACTATTTTATAACCGTAGGCCGGGATCTGGCCCAATGCCAGAGAACTTTCCGTCTTCGAAACGTCTTCCTGTGTACTGTCAGCCAAAGCTTCAGCCTGTCTGCCGGAAAAATCGAATTCCTGTATCCGGTCTGAAAGATTGATCAAAACCAATACCTCTCCCTGACGTTCAAACGCCATTACCGGTGTCCCGGTATGCAGCCACTCCGTACTGTTCCCCGCCGGAATAAGGGTTTTTCTGTGACGGAACAGCATGGTAAAATACTCCGTCAGGTTTTCTCCGGTTCCGCCGTATATGGAAGGATCCTCATCTCCCTGATAAATCATGGGCACACCATCCACAAGGCAGATCAGAGCAAACAATGCCCGGGCAGGCCCGGCCCCGTAGCAGTCAATGGCCCGGGCCGACTGCCAAACCCAGGAAACCGTGTCATGATTACCCAAAAACCGCATTTTATAATAATCCGGAGGCGTAATCCAGGCCTCTCTTTCCAGAAAATCCGTGAGCAGCTCCGCATACTGTGCCGGATCCGAGGACAGCAGCGGCTGCAGCTCCACGAAAGCCCGGTACAGATTCATGCCGTAAAATAAATCCGTGCAGTGATAATAATTTGGCAGCGGATTAAAGTTTTCCGGCAGGATAAAGGACTGCTTCCCTCCCCGCAGAAATCCGCTGCGAATAGCCTCTGTGATATGGACGCCGGCCAAAACACTGTTGCCGCTGGGCCGATTGTTTCTATAGGGACGCCAGTTAGAAAGACCTCCCATGGCGCAGTCGATCCTGGCCCCGTCCACCCCGAAGCGTTTTACATGGTCATGTACCAGCCGGGCAGTATACTCCTGATAGCCCGGATGGTTATAGTCCATGGACACACATTCCCATTCATCCTGAAGCGTACCATCCCTGCGCCTGCTGAGCCATTCCGGATGATCCTTTGCCACCGGAAATTCGGGAGCCGGACCATGGGGCACATAATCAAACAGTACCGTCATGCCCAGCTCATGGGCTTTATCACAGAAATACCGGCACCCTTCCTCACCGCCGTACCGTTCATCAATCACCGACTGGTCGTTGGAGTGATACACCCCCTCCTCATTATGATCAAAAACCGGCAACAGCCATATGTGGTCCACACCCATTTCCTTCAGCGCAGGAAGGTGCTGCGCATATTCGAACAGATCCATCTTCAGCGGGAAACCGGAATCCATGGTTCCCGACGGATGGCAGGAATACATGACGCCCTCATGTATTCCGCCGGTACAGGGAGCATACCCCAGCCTTGCCGTCAGATCCCGGATTCGAAGATAAGGGTTTCTGCCGCCGGCCTCACAGGGCATCAGGTACAAAGTCCCCACCTCACAGTCACTGCCCGGAGCCAAATCCATCTCCAGCCCCGCGTCATACACGTATCTGGTGCAGGTCTCATCCCGATAAACCCCGCAGCCCCATTTTTCGATATCATCAATAAAAAGCACATTAAAATCCCCGCCGGGAAGCGCAGTATGAACGGCAAAATTAATCAGTCCTGTCTGCACCACCTCAAAAGGCTTAAGCTGCGCAGCATGGCAACGCTGCAGGGGAGTATTGGCCGGAAAATCAAATACCACGCCTTCCACTCTGTTAAGGCCCAGCATAAAAGCACAGGTATTCAGATACAGCGGCCCGCTGGTCACATTGGCAATCCGAAGCTTTATCTGCAGAACCTCCTCCGCCAGTTCATACCCCACTGTGACCCGGACCCCCTCCAGTGCAAAGCTTGCCGTGAAGGATTTCTCGTCATGAGAATATTCGACGGGAAGCAGATCAAATTTTCTGCCTGTAGGAGCAATCCCCGGCAGATTCCAGGTGCGAAAATCAAGCATGGACTCATATTCCAGCAAACCCACAGCCATTTTTTCATCGCATCCCAGGTCGAACCCCAGCCCCTCAAAGAGAAGCGTCAGCCCTCCCTGGTCAATCTGCTGGAGCCGGCCCTTTTTTCGTCAAAGCAACAGGTCATATATTCATTTTTTAATGTAATCATTTTGTTGTCCTCCCGGTAAAATGAATTGAAGCTGGTCAGTCAAATAACAGCAATTGAATATGGGTAAACGATTACTTTAACTGTAAACTAAGAATAGCATGACCCGTGGTGAAAGTCAAGGGAAACAGCTGTCTGTGAAACAAGCACACCGCCTGTTTTTCACGGGCAGGGGCCCCCACAGAAAAATAGATTGACATGTCCTTATAAATAGAATAAAATGTAGTAGGGGTAAACGATTTCTCAAAGGAGGTATCTCGATGATTACAGTTGCTTATGTGGGTTTTGGGGTCAGTGTTCGGGAATATCACATTCCCTATGTGGAAAACAGGGAGGATGTGCGGGTAAAGTATGTCTACCGCCGTCAGGAGGATATTGCGCAGTTTGCCGAATATGAACCCTTTTACCCGGAAATTACTTTTACCACGGATTTTCAAGAGGTTTTGCAGGATCAAACAGTGGACCTGGTAGTGGTTGCCGCCCCGGACCAATTTCACGTATCCTACGCAAAGGAAATATTAAACGCAGGAAAGCATGCTTTGATCGAGAAGCCCTTTGCGCCTACGGCGGAAGAGGCCCGGCAGGTCTTTGCCCTGGCAAAGGAAAAGGGTCTGGTGTGCATGCCCAATCAAAACCGGCGGTTTGACGCGGATTTTCTGGCGGTCAGGCAAGTGCTGGAATCCGGAAAGCTGGGACAGCCTGTGCGCCTGGAAAGCCATTATGATTATTTCAAGACACATGGATGGTATGACCACTTGGGAACCTTGTATAATCTGGGCGTGCATACGGTGGATCAAGTCATCAGTCTTTGGGGAATGCCGGACCAGATTCATCTTGACGTGCGAAGCATACACCATCCCGGTGTGGGTGATGATTATTATGATCTGGAATTTTGGTATGGCAATGCAAAAGCCTCGGTTAACACCAGCATGTGTGTGCTCATTGACTATCCCCGCTTTACAGTGCACGGCACCAGGGGAAGCTTTACACTGCCTCCCGTAATCCACAACTCCGGTAAAAAGAAAGTGGTGGGCAGGCATCAAATCAGCACACAGCCTGCACCGGAGGATCGCTGGGGAACTTTAGTCTATATAAATGAGGCCGGCGAAAAAATTACGGAAAAGGTCCCTGTAGGATGCGCTCATTACGAAAGAATCTATGACAGTATTATCGATGCCATTTCAGGAAAAGCGGAAAAATGCGTAATGGATGAAGAGGTGGTCAGGGTTTTGGAAATTCTCCAGGAGGCCACAAGGATTGCCAAATCTCATGAAAAGGTATAAGCTTTTGTAACAAGGGGTATAAGCTTCTGTAACAAAACCAGGAGGTACTGTAATGAAAGAAATCAGGCTTGGAACCATGGGATCCGGAGTGATTGTTCATTCCATATTGGATCATGTAAAAAATACCGACGGCATAAGTCTGGAGGCCGTATATTCCAGAACAGAAGAAAAGGGAAGGGCCCTTGCCGGGGAATATGGATGCAGCCGGGTTTATACGGACATGGATGCATTTCTGGGAACCGATGAAATCAACACCGTCTATATAGCCACCCCCAATCTGCTGCATTATGAGCAGGCAAAAAAAGCCCTTCTGGCCGGAAAGCATGTGATTCTGGAAAAGCCCTTCTGTACCAAGGCCCTGCAGGCAGAGGAGCTGATCCGTCTGGCAAAGGAACAGCATCTGCTTCTTGTGGAGGCTGCTCCCACCACATTCCTTCCAAATTTCCAGATTTTAAAGCGGGAGCTTCCAAGAGTAGGCAGAGTAAAACTGGTGCTGGCAAATTACAGTCAGTATTCCAGCCGCTACGACGCGGTGCTGAGAGGAGAGGTTCCCAATATTTTCAATCCCGCATATGCAGGAGGCTGTCTGATGGATATTAATTTCTATAATGTCTATCTCAATGCGGCATTATTCGGCAGGCCTCAAAAGGCGGTATATTATCCGAATCGTCATGGGGAGCTGGCCGACACCTCCGGCATAATGGTGATGCAGTATGAGGGCTTTGTATCCACCAACACCGGGGCAAAGGATACCTGGGGTGTAAACTTCTTTCAGATTGAAGGCGAACAGGGATATATTTACATTCAGGACGGGTCCAACGGCCTGGCCCGGATACGGGTGGTGACAAAAAAGGAGGACATCACCTACAACCAGCAGGATAATCCTGACCGCTGGTACTATGAGGTACAAGAATTAACAAGGCTGCTGCTGGCGGACGACTACGATTCCATCTATTCCCGGCTGGATATTACGCTAAAGGTCACAGGGATTATAGAGGACGCACGCAGGGCTGCCGGAATTCTGTTTCCGGGGGATTAGTCGTATCTCACATATTGGTTATATCATATGGGGGCGTGGAGCATTTGCTCTCCGCCCCTGTTTCAGATATTATAACAGGTGATTTTGTCTGAAGTATTATGTTCTCTGCCATTTTCCTCCCAGGTACCGCCGCAGACTCAGCAGGCCGGTGATCGTCCAGGTAAGTCCGCTGCATAGGAAGCAGCCCCACATCCCTATGGCCGGTATCCGCGTCAGCGGTGCAGCCAGACCGATTCTGCAGCACAACTCCACGATGCCGTTCATGCCCGAATAAACCGTATCTCCCGCACCGTTCAGCGTACCTCTCACCACATAAATCAACCCCAGGAAAAAGTAGAAACAGCTGGTAATTCTCAGAGCCTTTATACCAATATCCATCACATCTGAATCTTCCACGAAAACAGATAGAATACCATGGCCGAAAAGCTGCATCACAAACAGCATTATCAAGCTGACTCCTCCGATAAATATAAGTCCCGTCCGAAAGCCCTGGCGTACCCGTTCTTTTTTGCCTGCTCCCACATTCTGACCTGTAAAGGCGGACAGCGCGCTGCTCAGGGAATTGTAAGGCTGCATTACCAGCTGCTCGATCTTGGCAACAGCCGTATTGGCTGTGACCACCTTTTCCCCGAACCCGTTGACCACCGCCTGCAGGACGATACAGGACAGGGCAATCAGGGCATTCTGGGCCGCAATGGGAAGCCCAAGCCTCATACACTGCCCCATCAGCTCTCTGTCCGGAATTAGCGCCTTCCCTTCTGGTCGAAACCAGGGAATTCTCCTGTATGCACACAGAAAACTCACCACTGCTGCCAATGCCTGGGCCGCCACGGTAGCTGCCGCCACCCCGGCCACACCCATTCGAAACCCCAACACCAAAATCAGATCCAACGCCACATTACAGACGCATGCAAACACCAGAATGGCCAGGGGCGTGGCCGTATCTCCGAATGCCCTCATTATGGAGGAAAATCCATTATACAAAATACTGGCAATACTTCCCAGAGCCGTCAGCCGCAGATATATGACCCCATAGGGCATTACCGCGGAAGGCGTATCCATAAGACTCAGAATGTATTCCGCCCCGAAAAAACCTGTCAGAGTAATGATAAACGCCGCCCCTGCCAATACATAAAAGCTGTTGTATATGGCCTTCGTCAGCCGTTCCCGCTCCCCGGCTCCAAACAGCATGGCCATCTGAACACCTACTCCCGCAGACATTCCATAGCCAATGGAAAAAATCAGATAATTAATGGAGCCTGTACAGCCGATTCCTCCCAGTTCATTGCTCCCCACAAATCTTCCCACCACAATGGAATCCACCAGGTTATAGAATTGCTGGAAAATATTACCCACCAGCAGCGGAATCGTAAACCGCAGCAACAAAGAAGCAGGTCTTCCTTCTGTCATATCCATCGTTTTTTCCTTTTGGATCCACGCCTTCTTTGCATGCATACCGTATCCCCCCTTCGGCTGAAAATGCAGAACAACTATATTCCCTCAATAGAGCGTCCGGGAAGCGATTTCTCTCTGTACATCCGGCGCCAGGGTCACAAACCTGGCGGAAAAGCCGCCTACCCGCACCAGGAGATTTCCGTAATCCTGCGGTCTTTCCATGGCCTTCACCAGGTCCTCCCGGCCCAGCACATTGATCATAGCCTGCTGGCCTCCGTTGGCAAAATAAGTCCTCAGAAGCTGCTCCAGAATCTTTCTGTTTTCTCCGAACAGCTCCTTGGAAAAGGTCATATTCTGCACCGCCCCCGCATGAATGTCCGTGCGCAGCTTCACCAGGGAGTTCAGCATAGCTGTAGCCGAGCTGGTATCCGTTCCTCCCGCCGGATTGTTGGCGTTTGCCATGGGCTCCCCGGACCGTCTGCCGTCTGCAGAGGCCGCCGTAAACCGTCCCAGCACTGTGTTAGCCTCATTATTGATAATCACTACCATATAAGAATGCATTCTCGTAATCCGTTTTTGTTCCCGCACCGAGCTGCAGACAAATTCATGCAAATCCACGGCCATCTGATCCACCCCATCCAGATCATTGCCGTATTTCTCCGCCTCCAGCAGAAGCCTTCTCTCCTGTTCATAGCCCTGGAAATCGGCTCTCAGCGCCTCCATCAGCTTTTTGGCTGATATGAGCTTTCTGTCATATACCAAATCCTTAATAGCATAAAGGCTGTTAGCCGTGTTGATGTTTCCATAGGTCTCCAGCGTACCGCCCAGATACCGGATTCCTCCCCCGCAGATACCCTTTCCTCTCTCCAGGCAGTCCTCCATCAGCATACTGATAAACAGAAACTCTCCCGTCTCGCCGCAAATGTCATATTCCATCTGCTCCTGTCTGGCCAGTATATCAAAATACCAGCTCAGCTGCTTTTTATATGCGTCGTAAAATTCCTCAAAGCTTTCAAAGTCCGTCAGACTTCCAAGCTTACGGCCCAGAGGCTTATTTTCCCATATATCCTGCCCGTCAAAAATGGTGACCTCCAGCGCCTTCAGCAAATTGATGATACCATTGGGTGAACCCAGACTTTTCTTGTTCAGCACATATTCCCCGCAGCCGAAAAACACATAGTCCTCCGCTTCCTTTTCCGTCACCTGAAAAGCCTTCTGCACCGACGGAATATTCACATCGTCATTGTACAGCATGGGATAAATCTTTCCTTCTCCGATCACATCCAGCGCCTTTTCCATTAACGCCGGATTCTGACCCTCATAAAATCGCAGAGACAGCTGGGGTTCTGCCTGAGCTGTGATCCGCGAAGCCTCCATGGCCAGCAGGGCGAAGCGGTCTGCCGCGGACTCATTATGCCTCCCCCTTCCGCCGATAATTACCCGGCCATGAAACACTGTTTTCCGGGCATCTATAAGCCTCCACAGGCAGCACAGATACTCCAGCGCCTCCTCCCGGGTAAGACTTCCCGCCTCCAGATCACGCTCCAGATAATCCCCCAGGTAATCGTCCATTCTGCCATAATTGAGCACCCCGCTGATCAGGCTGTACAGCCACGCCAGCTGCAGAGCCTCCTGAAATGCAGTCGGCGCCTGTCGGGCAATTTTTTCCAATACATCTGCCATGTCCTCCCGGCCCTGCCGGCGAAGCTGGCTCCCGTATTGCCTGCACACCTGGGAGAGGGTATCCAGGGCCATGCTGCAGGCCTCATAAAACGATGCATCCCGGCCCTCCTCCAAAGCTTTCCTCCGCATTTGCTCCACTTCCTGCTTCATTCCCCCAAGTCCCAGGCGAAGCAGCTTATCATAGTCCAGGTATGCTCCTACCACTCTGTAGAGAGGAAATGCCACCTGAGAATGCTCCCAATAAATGTCCTCCGGCATAGCTCCTGCTATATCCTCAGGATATCGGCTCCGCAAAACATATCTGGTCTCCTGGGTCTTCCAGTATTCCAGAAGGCCGCGCACCTCCTCCTTTGCGGCAGCATCCGCTCCCTCCGCCTCCAGAGCCTCCAGCGCCCTGGCCTCGTCATAAAAATACCCTACGCTCCTGCCCAAAAGCGGCTCGTTGGAAAATCCCACGGGAAGAATCCTCAGCCTTCCCGCCACCCTGTCCCCGGGTTCAGCCGGAAGAAACATATACCGGCTCATAACCTCTACACACCTGGCCTCCCTGACAGCTGGACTTTTCTCTCCGCACTCTCTGTAGACCTTTGTAAACTCTTTGATATATTCATAAAATGTCATAGGGCACCTCCATTCCCGCCCGGCGGGTAATTCATTGACAGAAAAAAGCTTTTGGCTTATGATAATAGTGACATTGATTAAACGTTTACTCTTAGAAAGGAATCCTATGGGAATCATATTCGACATACAGCGTTTCTGCTATCATGATGGTCCGGGCATCCGAACCACCGTTTTCTTTAAGGGCTGTCAGCTTCGCTGCGCCTGGTGCCACAATCCGGAATCTTTTCGCATACAGCCCCAGCTGCGGTATAGCTCCCGGCTGTGCACCGGATGCGGGCAATGCGTGTCCCCATGCCCCAGGCAGGCTCACAGCTTTTTGGACGGCATGCACAAGGTTGATTTTACCGCCTGCATCGCCTGCGGAGCCTGTGTGGATGCCTGCCCCTCCCGAGCACTGAAGATAACAGGCTATGAGGCCGATCCCCAACAGATCATGGACGTGGTGCTGAAGGACCGCCGTTATTACGGAATCGAGGGCGGCCTTACCGTTTCCGGCGGCGAACCCACCCTGCAGCCGGATTTTCTGCTGGAGCTTCTCTCCCTGGCCCGGCAGGAACAAATCCACACCTGTCTGGAAACCAACGGCTATATCCCTGCCCATGTGCTGGAGGCCCTGCTTCCTCTCACCGATCTGTTCCTGCTGGATTATAAGCTCACGGATCCGGAGGAGCTGCAGCGCTGCACACAGGCTCAGGGGCCTCTCTGGGAGCACACTCTCAAACGTCTGCAGGAAACCTCCAGGCCGGTGGTGCTGCGCCTGCCCATCATTCCCGGCATCAACGATCTTCCGGAGCATATTTCACAGGCTGCCGCCCTGGCAAAGACCCACTCCTGTATCCGCAAAACCGAAATTATGCCCTACCATTCTCTGGGCGCGGGCAAATGGGATGAGCTGGGTCTGACCTACGCCCTTGCAGGAACCGCCGACCCGGATCCGGAACAAAAGCGCTGCTGGGACAGAATCCTCCATCCATAAATTCCTGCGCCGATCACTCCGTTTTCCTGAGTGGCCGCAGAATAAAGCAGCCTCAGGTTCTGTTCCGGAAAAGGCTTTCTGGTATGTCTGCGGATATACTGCTCCAGTAGCTCCACAGGAAAATCCTCCATCTGCAAAAGCCCCCCGCCTAAGATCACATAGTCCGGATCCAGAATATTCACTTCGCATGCCACCGTGGCTCCCATAGCTTCCACCTGCGCGCGAATTTGGGGCGTGTCCCCGTGAAGCCTGTAAATGTCCTTAATCCCTGTTCCCGGAAAATCCTTTTCACACAGCTCCTCCAGGTACTTTCCCCCTCCCATGGCTTCCACACAGTTGGGGTTGCCGCATCCGCACCGGCTGTGAGAATGAAGCTGCGGAATATGTCCCAGTTCCCCTGCCACACCGTTTCTTCCATATAGCAGACGCCCATTAATATATATTCCATTACCGATGCCTGTGCCAAAATAAATGCCAATCACCGTCTTTTCTCCCAGCAGTCCGAAACGATCCAAATCATGCAAAAGAAGCAGATTCACGTCCCGCTCCAAAAATACGGGAATTTGAAGCTTTTCCTCCAAGAAATCCGCCACAGAAATGTCGTTAAGTCCCGGTATGTTCGGGGTGGAAAGCACATGACGCCTGGTGCGGTCAATAGTGGAGGGAAAGCCCAGAGACACCCCGCGGATCTGAAACTGTTCCCTGTACTGTGCCGCATACCCCCGGATCAGCTCTGCCAGTCCCTCCATAAAACCCTTTTCCGCCAATGCTCCCGTACCTGTCATCCTCTGGCCGTATAGCCGGTTTTCCCTGTCCACCAAACCAATCCGGCAATTTGTCCCTCCAATATCCAAGCATAAAATCACTTCCGTCATATTAGTCTGTCCCCTTTACGTTTTTCCGGATTCCATCCGTAGCTTTACATGCAGTCCCCGAATCGCCGCTGTGGTTAATCGTTTTCTCATCATGGACAAAAGAAAGAGGCTGCCTAACCCCTTTCCCCGCCATTATTCATATTTTTTGGGCATCTTCCTTCCTCTGGTAGATTCCCGCACATTCAGATATACCGGCACCTTCACCTCCTCCTGCAGTGCGCTTTCTCCGCCCAATATACGAAAAAGCTGTTCCACCACTGTTTTCCCCATAATATCAATCTGCTGATGAACCGTGGTAATGGGCACGGCGTTGAACTGCGTAATAGAAATATCATCATACCCCACCAGCTTTACCTCCTCCGGAATGCTGTAGCCGTGCTCAGTCAGCGCGTTATAGCATCCCAGCGCCAGCCAGTCAGAGGTGGCAAAAATCCCGTCGTAAATGAAATCCTCCGCATCCAGCAGCCTGCTCATGGTTTCATATGCCGCACGGTAATTTACCTGATCCAAATAGACCACATGAATGGCATCAGCCTCTCTGCCGCCCTGTACCAGCGCCTTCACATATCCCTCAAATCGTTCGGAATATGCGGAAATCTTTTTCCTGCTGGTTAACAGCAGAATATTTTCACATCCGCATTCCATCAGCTCTCTGGTAGCAAGAAAACCTCCCTGGATATTGTCGCTGGATATCATGCAGTAATTTCCCTTGGTCTCATCGGGAATCCGGTCAATAAATACAGTGGGAAGGTCCTTGATCATATGCTCTATGTTGGACATCCCCCCTGACACATACACCAGACTGCACACATTCTGCATAGCCATCATGCGGACTCTTTTCCGTTCCGTCTCCTCATCCTCGTCCGTATTGCACAGGAATGTTTCATAGCCCTTGGAGAAGAGATTTTTTTCGATCTCGTACACCAGCTTCATAAAGAATTCATTGGTGATGTCCGGTACAATAATTCCCACGTTCTTCATCTTCTGAGTCCGCAGTCCCTTTGCCACCAGATTGGGGACATAATTATTTTTCCTGATAATGTCCATGACGCGCTTTTCCGTCTCTTTGGAATAGCGGCCGTTTTTGTTGATCACCCGGGAAACCGTCGCAATGGAAACACCCGCCTGCTTTGATATGTCCTTGATGGAAATATTACCGTTCATCCCGATGTATCCCCCCGTCCTCTCAGATATGGATCACTCTTTATTATATACATAAACTGCCGTAAAATCAAGAATTACCACCCAGCCCCGGACACCCTGTGTCCCGGCTCCGGATACTCATTGCACAGCAGGCGATAGGGCTCTTCATCCTCCTCGATGGCAGGGAACCTGCCGGAAGCGTCCAGGAAACGATTATCCGTACTGTCATCATTACACATACTCACCTCGCCCACGATCACATCCCCGCAGCCCTCCTTGCCCCAGAAGGAGTGATACAGACGCCGGGTGTAAGTGACGCTCTGTCCCGGATGCAGCTCCAGAATCCCCCCTGCGGGAATACGCAGCAGTACCCCATCGGACACAATTTCTACTTCACTCTCCCTGTCCAGCTGTTCCTCCTCTGTGGCCCCGTACAGCTGCATGACCAGCACGCCTCCGCCCCGGTTAATTATGTCTTCCATTTTATACCAGTGAAAATGCATGGGCGTAACCTGTCCTTCCCGGACGATCAGCAGCTTTTCCGCATAAGGCTTTTCATAGGAAGAATCCTTTTGATTTCCATTACGTAAGGTCAGTGCGGTCAAACCAATTCTGTCAAAGTCCCCGCAGCCGAAATCCGTAATATCCCATCCCAGTCCATTATCTCTGATTTCCCTGCATTCCGGTCCCTTCTCTGCCCATTCCCCGGGTGTCCATCCGAAAAACGGAGGCAGGAAAATCTGATGAGAAGCCAAAAGCTCCTCTGTCTCCCGGATTACCTGATTGATTCGTGAACGTTTCATTTGATTCCTCCTTTTTCCAAATCCGCCTTCCGAACCGGCTTTATCAATACACTCTGCACCTCGAAGGCATGAAAACGGATCCGGGCCCCCTCCGGTGTTTTTTCAAAAGAAGTCTGGTAACCCTTCCGCAGAAGCATCCACCAGCACTGCCGTATGCTGTCCCCAAATTTCCTCCGGCACCTGTCCGGAAAAATGAAACCAGCCGCAGTCAAACAGCTCTCCCCAGTGATCACCCGGCCTCAGCCTGCAAAGTTTCCCTTTATGTCTGTCCTCAAAGCTAAGAGGCTCCTGGGAGATATACGCCTCTATCTTCAGTTGTCCCGCCACGTGATAGACGCCGCGCTCCAGTATTTCCCTGACAGCGGTAAAATATTGTTCCTTTTCCCGAAATTTTTCCATATCCTTCTCCACCTGCCCCTGACGTTCCGCCTTCGACGGTCAGATTCCGGCACCGCAGACTTCATCCAAAGTAGGAATGGACGGGGCCGCTCCCTTCCGGGACACTGCTATCGCACTGGCCCTGGCCGCCATATCCAAGGCCTTCTGACAGGAGCCTGTTCTTATCAGGGTACTGATAAAATATCCTGTAAAGGTGTCTCCGGCCGCAGTAGTGTCCACCGCCTCCACTTTATATATATCCTGATAAATTCTTTTTTCCGCGTCCGCATAGACGGAGCCCTTTTCGCCCAGAGTCAATACGATACGGGCATGCGGATATCTTATAAGAAGCTCCTCCAGTATTTCCCCCGGCTCCCGCTTTCCGGTAAGCTCCTCTCCCTCGATCTCGTTCAGCAGAAAAAATGACACCTTTTCCAGAGGAAGCTTCCTGATTTCTTCATTCATGGGCGAAGGATTCAAAACAATCAGCATACCCTTCTCAAAGGCCTTTTCAATAATCTCTCCCACCCGGTTGATCTCATTCTGCAGTATCAGATAGTCTCCCGGGGCAAATTCCTCCAGTACCTGGTCGATCTGCCCGGAGGTAACCCGCATGTTCGCTCCTCCATACAGTATAATGGAATTATCCCCACGGGAATCCACCTGGATCACCGCATGGCCGGTTACCTCCTCAACCCTGCGGATCAGACGAGTATCTACCCCCGCATTACCCAGGGTTTCCACCAACACCTCTCCGTCAGGTCCCACATTTCCCCCATGATAAACCTCGGCTCCCGCCCTGGCCAGCGCAATGGATTGATTCAAACCCTTCCCGCCAGGAAATTTATCCAGCCGGGAAGCCGCAAAGGTTTCTCCTGCGCGTATAAAATGCTCCATCTGATATACCAGATCCAAATTCAGTGAACCAAAATTCAATACCTTCAAATGAATACCTCCCTAAAATATCAATCTTTATGGATCTCTCCTATAAAAACGGGCCGCGATATCTCCGGATGGCACAGCCTGCTCAACCAGAGGTATCGCAGCCTCTGCGTTATATTGTTTTCTTGATTATCAAACCGTCAGGCATGACGCCTTTTATTGTGCGTTCACAAATACGGAAAGATATGCGCTCACCCAGGAATCCGCCGTGGTGGAGGGGCAATAGAAATAAAGCACATCCCCTTCGGCCATAGCTATCTCTACTGTAAATTCATTGGGCTTTGCCGTATAGTCCGCAATGTCAACCGATGCTTTTTCCTCCCCGTTCAGAGACAGGTGAAATGCCTCGCAGCTCTGGGAATAGGGATTAAAGGTATAGCCGCTGAAGGTATAGGTTCCTTCTGCGGGAGCCCTGAAGCCCAGCGCCATAATCTCCGCGCCGTTTCCAGGCGTATTCAGCTCCAGAAATCCCTCCATATCATCGTTAAAGCCCACGCCGATATAGCTGCCTGTCCAGGGATGCCAGCCTCGCACCTTCGAATCCGGATAGTCGTCATAGGTAGTACATTTGTCAAAGGTCTCTCCGTTATCCCCTGAAAAATAATACTGCCATACTCCCTCCTGGGGCGCTTCAAAATTATAATCATCAATGGAGTTGAACGATGTCCCCTGAGCCAGTCCGGGATCCTTCTGACCTGGATCCGAGGATTCCTGATCCGTCTGTTGGCCGCTCTGGGATTCGTCTGACTGCTCTGTGCTCTGATTGGTTCCCTGTTGGGAATTCTCCTGCGGCTTTTCGTCCTTTCCGTATCCTGTCAGAGAAGCCGCGATCAAAACTGCCCTCAGAATCAATGAAAGCTACTTTTTCACGCAAGTACCTCCTTCATCTTTTTGCGTTATCGTTTACTCAAGTTTTTTTTAAAAAATTCCTGACTTTACAGGAATCTTTTTCATTATGTTGAGTAATCCTTTACTCATACTTTAATAGTATCACACCACAACAGGTTTTGCAACTGTTTTCTCTATATACATAAGCAGGCTTTTTCATCACAGCACCAGCCTTTCTATGAGACGTCTCTTAAATTCCTCCGCCTTTACGGATACCGCCGCACGGACGTTATTTCCTTCTCCCCAGTCGCAGTCGATGGTCAGTCCCCTGGTATATCGGCCACCTGTCTCGATCAGAATTTTTTTATCCTGGAAGGTGATCAGTTCCTCCCACAGCAAAGCGGACAAAGCCAGGGGATCGTGGAGAATAGGCAGATAGCCGAAATTTGTGATGAACAATTCCACCATCTCCCCAAAAGAGCCGTGCGGGGATTCCCGATTCCCTTGATATAGTCCACATCTTCCTTTGTAAAACAACACTGATTTGTCACATCCAGCCCCACCATACGGATATCAGCCCCGCTCTCAAATACGATTCCGGCAGCCTCCGGGTCGCAGACTATATTCCACTCCGGGTGCGCCCGGTTGATCTGTCCGCCCATCATCACAATACGGAGCTTGGGGACAATATACGGCGCCTTGGCGATGGCAAGACCTACATTGGTCAGCGGCCCGATTGCCCCAATGGTCAATTCCTCATGCTGCTCCGCCATTTGCACGATAAAATCACAGGCAGGGGGCAGGGCTCTTCCCGCGATTTCCCCAAAATCCCTGGAGCTGCTGGGAATTCTGTTTTTGTCCCACCAGCCGACCAGAGGCTTTTCCGCCCCGGTACAGACAGGGATATCCTTCCTGCCGTACACCCGCAGCATATTTCTGGTTACATTGGCCCGCCACTGATTTGCCAAATAAACGTTGGTGACACCCACAATGTCCAGCTCGGGGCTGTTTAAGGCAAGCCCCAGAGCCAGCGTGTCATCCACATCCCCGCCGATATCCGTGTCGATCAACAGCTTTATTTTTTTCTGTTCCATTCTCCCGCCTCTCTTCCAGCCTGTCAGCTGGCTCACGCTCTATCTGCAGTTTCCCTCAGCCGGCAGAATCATTTCATATCTGTCATAGGGCACGATTTCGGCATCAAACAGACCGGAAGGATTCCGGGTAGATTCCAGCAGATTCATCAATGTATTTACCACTCCCAGTGTGATCTCGTTTTCACCGGGCTTTACATAGGGTCACATCATTTTTCAGCCAGCCGGCCTCTGCCTCATACTCTTCCAGATAACCGCTGCTGTCCGAAGCCCCCAGCTCTTCCCACCGATCCATGGCACTCTCATAATCTTCAGGCTCAGACGCTCTCAGAAACGTAATTTTATCAATTGCCGCAGCTTCCTGCTTTAGCCGCAGAGTCAAGGTATGCCTTCCTTTTGTCAAATAAAAATAGACCGGTCCCACATGCTCCCTCTGGGGATCATGCGCCAGTCTCGTCTGCCACTCAAACTGCTCTACTAAATCAGGGCGCAGTTCATTACCTCTGACATCCTTTTGAAAATCATTTTGGGACATGCCAAAGTAGGTCCATCCATATACAGCCTGCTGAAGCTTACATTCTGCGCATTTTCGTAGGGAAGCTCCTCTGCGTCACCGTTTATTTTCAAATAGTCCTCATACGAGGGAATTCCGTCGTCTGCAGTTTCCGGCTTATCCTGCCAGACCTGTTCCTGCATGACGTCAGTACTGGTCTGTTCTGTCTGTCCCGACTGTCCTGTCTTTTCTGTCGATTTCTCCCGGACGCATCCACTCAGGGAGATCACTGTCAGCGCCATACCCAGCAGTAATGCTGTCGCCTGCCGTCTCTTCATGCCACACCTCTCAGCCGCTTTCAGCGGTACATTGAAAAAACATTTCGTTTTCTCTTATGAGGCATATTCGTTTTCCGTTTAATTCTCTCTACTTTTTTCTGGCTTTTCTTTTGAAATTATATTAAAATCAGAATTATCAAACCTGAAAAGGACCTTGTATCATGTCAAAAATTTTAATAATCGACGATGAACCCATGATGACCGAGCTGCTGGAGCAGCATCTTGCAGATTCCGGCTACGGTACCATGACCGCAAACAGCGCCGCGGAAGCCATGAAGCTGCTCCCCAGAAACCCGGATTTGATTATTCTGGACATTAATATGCCGGATATGGACGGCCTGACCTTTTGCAAAAATATACGGGAGCACGTTTCCTGCCCCATTCTGTTCCTCACCGCCAGAGTCACGGAGCAGGATAAAATTATGGGGCTGGGCTACGGCGGCGACGACTATATCACCAAGCCCTTCAGCCTGAAGGAGCTGACTGCCCGTGTGGCAGCCCACCTGCGCCGGGAGCAGAGACAGGCCCAAAGCTCTCCCATCCTTACCTCCGGCGACCTGGTGGTAAGCCTGTCCAAACGACAGGTATTTTTCCGGGACAGGGAAATTTCTTTTTCCAAAACAGAATTTGACCTGATCGAATTTCTGCTCACCAACGCAGGGCAGGTCTTCGATAAGGAAAGAATTTATGAGCTGGTCTGGGGCTATGATGCGGAAGGCAATGCAGACGTGGTCAAAGAGCATATCCGCAAAATACGCACCAAACTTACGGCTGTCTGCGGCAGGGATTATATTGACACGGTTTGGGGGGTAGGATACAAATGGGTTCATTAAAATTGCGGGATCTTCCCATACAAAAATTTTTTATAGCTTTAATTCTGCTTGTTTTTTCCATTGTTGTCCTGTTTTCCGGTTTGATTGTCTGGGGCTGTGCCGCCTTTCGGCACTACCTGCTGCCGGATTCAAACTCTGCATATCTGACGATCCAAACTACCTTTACAGATGGTACAAGCCAGAGAAGCAGCTGGCTTTTTTCCTTTGGTAGCGATCCGAAATCCATTCCTCAGATGGAAGAATTATATGATGGTATTCCGGTCTCCCAAAAAGCTTCCGTGTCAGAGTACTCCATTGAAAAGCTGGAAAACAGCTATGATATGCTTACCCCGAAACGGCAGCTCGCCTATACCGCCTGCGGAATCCTGATGATTGCCGCTCCCATGTTTCTTTCCTTGGCAGGCATTCTATTCTGCAGTCTGTATTTTTACCGGAAAAAGCTTCGCCTTCCCTTAAAGTTGCTATCCGAAGCTACCGGCCAGATCGCCGCCCAAAACCTGGATTTTGATCTGGAGTACGACTGTCGGGACGAAATGGGCGATTTGTGCCGATCCTTTTCCCAGATGAAAAGCGCTTTATATGAAAATAACAAAAGACTATGGTCCGCACTGGAAGAAAGAAAACGTCTGCAAGCCTCCGTTGCCCATGACCTGCGCAATCCCATTGCCATTATTCAGGGATATGCGGAATACCTGGAGGACAAGGCGGCGGCAGGGGAGCTGACGCCGGAAAAATCCCTCCGCATTGCCCAAAATATGAATCTGGCCGCCAAAAGGCTGGAACGGTATACAGACTCCATGCACACCCTCAGCCAGCTTGAGGACATTACTGTTAAAAAGGAGAAGGTCTCCCTGTCCCGTCTGGTGGAAGGCCTGGCGGCAGATTTTTCTCTTATTGCCCAAAATAACGGCAGAATACTGCATGTATCTGTATCCTCCGATTGGACAGATGCTTTCACGGAGAAGGACTTATCCATGGAGAAGGGCTTATCCCTAGAGAAAGACCTATCTATACTGGCCGATACAGCCATTCTGTACCGTGTGCTGGAAAATATTATAGGCAATTCCCTACGTTTTTCCCAAAAGGACATTTTTATGGATATTATGCTGGAGACCGGCTCCCCTTCGCCTTCCTCCCGGAGGCTGACCATCATTGTCCGGGATGACGGAAAGGGCTTCCCTGCCCAAATGCTGGAAAATGCTTCCAACCCTTGTCTTCCCCATGCCTTCCAAGCCTCCGGGCCTGACGGTCATATGGGCATGGGTATGGCTGTAAGCCAGATTCTCTGTCAAAAGCATGACGGCACGCTTTCCCTTTCCAATGGGTCCTCCGGCGGAGCACAGGTGAAAATTTCTTTTCAGGTTTGACAGATTTTTGACTTTTATCCTTTAGGATCTTCTTGTTAATCAATATTCCCGCAGCATTCTATGAACAGCTGCGTAAACTGCGGGAATAAGCAAGGAGGTCTTTTTTTATGAAAAACACATCAAGAAAAACTGCTGCTACTGTTCTGACCCTGATAGGGATCGCTGTCTTTACCTGCTGCGCCTGCAGCAAAAGCGACGATGACAGCCCTTCCAGTTCCGTTAATCAGGGCTTCAATCCCCAGGCTGATTTTACTTCAAATGAAGATCCCGGGCCCTTGAATACCTCTCTGGGGAACCTTTCCGGGAAAACTGCGTCCGGCGGGGAAACCGGCTCTACTGCCTCCGGACTGCGTTTTCTCTGTACAGACGACGGAGAAATCGAGTATTTCAGTGAAGACGGTTATTACTATATAAGTCATGACAGCATAAAGCTCAGCGACAGCAACTATGGCTCCCATCTCATGTACATGGATTATGCCTCCTGTCAGGAAGTTTATCTATGTTCCGCTCCCGGCTGCAGCCATGACACGCCGGATTGTACTGCCGTACTGCCCAACAAGGATTTTCCTTTTAGCACAAAGCTCTTTCTCTTCCAGGATCACCTATATGCACTGTGCCTCCAGGCCGACGCTGTGGTATCCTTCTCTGCCGCTAATGAGTCCGAAGAAACAGGTTCTTCTTTGAGCACCGCAGATGATCGTCAGGGGACCCTGTACCGTATGAATCCGGACGGCACAGGCCGCCAGAAGGTTTATGAATTTGCGCCGGGACTTACGATAGAGGGCACAATGGCTATTGACCATAGCGGACTTTATGTGATTACAAAAAGGCTTTCTTCGGAAAAGTCAAATACCGGGAGCTATTCCTCTTTTTCGGAGAAAAATCTGATGTATCTGAATTTGTCCTCCCTGGAGGCAAAAACAATTTGCTCCCTGGATTTTGGAGATGACATTTCCTGGCATGTGACAGGCTGCACCCAGGACGCCTTTCTGCTGCGGGGTACGGATTACGGACGCAGGCTTACAGCTGAGGAATATAATGATGACGATCAATTTAAAGATTATTTCCAAAACTCTCATGAAGTATTTGCCCTTTTGGATCCCTCCACCGGCAGTCTCCGGGAATTTTACCGCATAAGCAATGCCCGGATTCTCAGCACTGCAGTAATGAATGATACCTTGTATATTTCCATTGAAAACGGCGGAGAAATTATGGGTGTAAATCCCGCTACCGGTGAACAATGGACCGTGGCTTCCCTGCCTCAGACCAATATCTGGGACACTCTGGAGGATGTGCTGTGCTGCTGCAGCTGGAACGCCGGCCAGGATCACACCTTTTATTTTGTAAACGTAAAAACCGGCGAAACTTTTCATTCCGGTCTCGTAAACAAAAGCCTGGGCTGGCACCTGGAGTTTAAGGCCGAGACAGGCAGGGATGTGCTTGTGATCTATGATTACGAGGCCGCTCCTTCCGCCATGAACGACGGAGGATATGAAATCACCCGTGAGATATATGGACTGATATCAAAAGAAGATTTATTGGCCGGAAAGGATAACTACCGCAGAATCCAGATGTCAGGAAGGGGCTTTTGAAATATGCTGAAGCTGTGTGATGTAAGTAAAAAGTATAAAGAAAAAAACGCCCTGAACCATGTGTCCCTGACCTTCCGCACAGGTATCTATGGTCTGCTGGGCCCCAACGGCGCAGGCAAATCCACCATGATGAACATTATCACCGGCAATTTATTGCCTGATAATGGATATGTGGCCTGGAAGGAAAAGGACATCCGGACACTTGGGGCAGATTACCGCAGTATCCTGGGCTATGCCCCGCAGCAGCAGGGGCTTTATGATTCCTTTACCGGCAGACGGTTTCTTTCATACATGGCGGCTTTAAAGGGCATTTCCAAAAAGGAAATGCCCGGGGAGCTGGCGAGGGTTTTAGCCTGCGTCAATATGGAGGAAGCTGCAGATCAGGCTATCGGCGCCTATTCCGGCGGCATGAAGCAGCGTCTGTTAATCGCCCAGGCCATAATGGGTTCCCCGGAACTGATCGTACTGGATGAACCTACTGCCGGGCTGGATCCTAAGGAAAGAGTGCGGATCCGCGAAAATATAAAGGCCCTGGCCGGGGGCAAAACAATCCTGGTATCCACTCACGTGGTATCAGACATCGAGCCCATTGCAGACGAAATTATCATGATCCGCTCCGGAAGCATCATAGATCAGGGCACAGTGGCGGGGCTTATGGTCAAATATGAAGGCTGCAATGGTCTTGAGGATATTTATATGCGTGTATACGAAGAAGGAGGCGACGGTACATGCACCTGTTGATCAAATACGAACTGGAAAAAATATGGGGAAAGCGGAATTTCCTTTTTTCTGTCCTGGCATTGCTGTGCTGTAATCTTTTTTTGCTCTGGTATACCAATCAGCCGGATGATATAACTCCCCCTCTGTCTGCCTACAAAATATTTCAATCTGAAATAAACCATATGACAGAGCAGGAAAAAGGCAATTACATGGAAGCTCTTAAGAAAACCCTTGACAATATGACTGTTGTGGATGAGGTACTGACCGCCAGGCAGCTGTCCGGCGAAATGGGAGAATATTTTGTCAAACAGACTCTGGAAAACAATCCCGGTGTCTTTGTGGAATACCATGTAAGCTTCCAAAGAGGAGACTATCTTCGTTTTACCGACTCATTTTATCAGGAAAAAACATTTGTCAACCAATTGTACAGGGAGTGGCAAAAGGTTTCCGGCTATGGGGAATACTTGAATTCCATCCGGGAAAACAGAGATATCCTGAGCGGCATCGGCATTTTTGCCGGGCAGAACAAGAAGAGCTTTTCCTCCAGGAATATAGAAAAAAGCGCCATGGATTATGCGCTTCTCACGGATACCAATATCTGTTGGATGCCGGAAAAGCCTTTTGTTTCGGCAATTGAAAATAAATGGACCGATCTTCTCATAATTCTTTCCGTTTTTCTATTTGCAGGAAGCCTGATTTTTCAGGAAAAAGAGAAAAAGCTTTTTTATGTCACACGCAGCACCAGACGGGGAATCTGCCCTTGTATTCTGGGAAAGCTGGGTGCACTTTTCCTTCACTGTATTTTCATAACCGTTCTTCTATATGGAGAAAATCTGGTTTTCTTCGGCATGACCGCAGGTCTGGGCTCTGTGAAGGGCTTTCTGGGCGCTTCCCTGCAGTCCCTGTCCGGATATATGGAAAGCAGTCTCCCCATTACCATAGGGCAGTATATGTTTCTGTCCCTTTTTACAAAAGCGCTGGCGCTGTTTTCCGCAGCCTCCATTCTGACGGCTCTGTGTATCCTGGGGGACCATATTTTTCTTCCTTACGCAATCTGCGGCATGGGGCTGGGAATCAGCTGGATGCTGTACCTTCTCCTTCCGGCAGGAACAAAGCTGGCACCCCTGAAATATTTAAATCCGGCAGGTATTTTGCGGACAGAGAACCTGTATGGAACATATTTGAACTTTGATTTGTTGGGGTATCCCATATCCCGCACTCTTCTCAGCTGGCTTCTGCTGGCGCTCCTCATGGGAACCGGTATTTCCTTAAGCCTGCTTTTCTTCCGGCGTGGAAGGAATCTTTCCCTGCGGGAGAAAAAGAAAGCGGCCATGCCCTTTCGTCCCCATGTAAGAGTTTTTTGGCATGAATGCTATAAAATTATGATCACCGGCCATGCCCTTGTAATCTTGGTTTTGTTCGGACTGTTCCTGGGGTATGGGGAACTGACCCGGGAATACACCATCTCTCCAAAGGAACAATATTATCAGGATATGATGCTTTGCCTGGAGGGATCGCTGACTCCGGAGAAGGAGGAAATCATTTTGACAGAAAAAGCACGGTTTCAGGAGGCTTTTGAGCAGATCAGTCTGATAGAAGCCGCCGTTTCTGACGGAACCCTTTCCAGCTCTGCAGGGGAGGATCTGAAATCCCGGTGGTACACCGTAACTGCTTTTTACCCCTCTTTTGAACGTGTATTACAGCAATATTATCATATTCAGGAACACGGAGGCTGCTTTCTTTATGACACAGGATATGTGTATTTATTGGGGAAGCAGAACAATAGCTTTCCGGTACAGCTCCTGCTGTTATCCCTTTGTTCCATTTTTGCCTTCGGAAACTGTCTGCCTATGGAGTACCAAAGCGGCGCCTGGAGGCTTCTGAACTCCTCCAGGCAGGGAAAAAGTAAAGTGTTTGTCCGAAAAGCGGGGATCTGTATATTGGCGGCGGCGCTCTCCTCCCTGATCCCCCCGGTGTGCAGGGCTGTCAGCCTTTCCTCCCTGTTTCCCATGCATGGATTGGGATTTATGGTTGACATCATTCCCGCCTGGGACGATTTCCCGCTTCAAATACCTATGGCTGCTTTTCTTTTTCTGTTTATCCTTTCACAGGCAGCCTCCCTGGTGATCGTGACCCTGGGCATACTTTTAATTTCCATTTGGCGCAAGGACTGCCTGCAGACGATTTTCTTTTCTCTGCTGGTTTTTGCAATGCCCTTGATACTGAAGCTTCTTGGACTGGAATTTGCAGGCTGGTTTTCCGTGTATCCTCTCTATGCATGGACCGCAATGGGATGAACCACCGCTGCTTCCATAAATGCGCAGAGTAAAGCCCCTTTATTCTTCTGCCATTACCTCCAGATACAGGCAGGGACCCGTGGCCGTTCCGGTTTTTCCCAGCGTTCCGACTACCTGTCCCTGCCGGATTTCATCACCCTGAGATACCTTTGTGTCTTTTAAATGACCATACTTTACCGTGATGCCGTCTCCCAGATCCACTGCAATAACATTCCCGTAAACGCTGTCAAACGCGACCTCCAGGACGACTCCGTCTGCCACGGCATATACCTCATCACCTATTGCTCCCGCAATATTGATGCAGCCGGAAAAAGCCTTGTCGTCCTGTATCTCCAGGTTCGACACTTCTCTGCTGATGGTGGGCCAGGTCCAGTCGGAACGAATTAAACCCTGTACCGCACTGCTCTGTTCCGCGTCAGTCCCCTGCTGCTTTGAAGCGCTCTCCCTCTGCTCTGCTGCCTGCTCCCGTGCCCTCAAATGCTCCTCCATCTGGTTTTTCACATCCTCCATTTGCTGTATTTCAAAGTCAAACGTACACATCCAGTCCTGCCCAAAGGCAAAATGATTATTGGTCAAAACAAAATAATACCAATCTCCCTCGGGCAGGCTTTTCTCCATTTTTTCCAGATCGTACCCTTCCGACAAATCAACGGTAACGACTCCCTGGGAGCGGGGCGGGACTGTCAGGTGGGCAGTCCTGATTTTTTCATTGTCTCCTTCCACCTCTTCACCGGTTGACCACTGCATTACCTTTACGCTGTCCTGTAACTTTAATTCTCTGTCGGAAAGATTCCGGATAATAATCTCAAACCTGCCGTTTCCCCGGTATACAGACGCCAATGCCAGATCGTCCCCATTCAGGCTCGAAAACTTCATGTAGCCAAAGGCCGACAGCATGACAATGCATAGCATGCAACATGACATTACCGCCAGTCTGACTCCGGCGAAGGCCGGCCTGCGGTCTGCGGTAAGATTCACTCCCAAATTCCTTTCTATAATTGTCTGTATGTTCTTTTGATTTTTCCTGCTGTAGCTTTCCATTGTATTGATCTCCTTTTCGCTTTAACCGGCCTTACAGCCTCTCCATCATTTTCTTTATTTTTTGTTTGACATAATATAGTTTGTTATCCACCTGCTTTTTTGGCATATCCAGGGCAATTGCAATTTCCGCCGGCTTCTGTTCATAATAATACCTGCGTATAATCAAGTCCCTTTCCTTTTCATCCAGCTCGTCAATGCAGGCTCTCAGTTTTTCCTTCTCCTGGTCTGATGGCCCGATTTTTGCATATTCCAGGCTTTCAACCACGATTTCTTCTATGGGCAGCTCACGTTTTTTGATAATCCTGCGGTATCTGTCGATTGCTCTGGCTTTCGCGATCATGGAAAGCCACGAAGACAGCTTCGCCTTTTCCAGATTGTATTTTTCAGGGTGCTGCCACAGGAAGATGAATACATCGGCGACACATTCCTCTACATCCTGAACGGATGCGGCATTTGCCAGGACAGATGCCGCAGTTTTCCATAAAAGTCTGGAATATTTCTGTACGGCAAAAGCCAGCGCCTGCTCGTCCTGATGAATGATGGCCGAAATTATTTTTCTGTCGTTCAAAGCATGTCCCTCTTTCTCTTAAAATGCATTTAACTGATCAGTCATATATTATACGATGACAACAGATAAAAACACTGAATTTTTTCCAAAAAAAATCGAGACCTCCAAAGAAGTCTCGTTATATTGCAAACCCTGCATACTGGGTCATGATAAGATCAGAATCCCTATATTGCAATACCGTTTTCCATAATTCCCCATTCCCAAGCATATTCCCGAACCAACCGTATAGCCGACATTAGATCCTGATGCGGTTCCGGAAAAATATGGACTTAGTTTCATCTCCTTCGGGCAGACTGCGGATGCATCCCTTTTTTTATTGTTTTTTCTAATTGGATGTGGTACAATTTTTCCAGTACAAACTGGTAAATTAATAAATTTGTATTTGAGTATGGCAAGGAGATTACAAATGTGTTTAACATAGCAATTTGCGATGATGAAGATGTACTCATTAATGAATTAAAATATTACTTGAAAAGGTACGCCGATGAAACAGGCAGAGAGTTCTGTTTTTTTGTCTACCACGACGGGATTGAGCTGCTTGCCAAATACAATTCTGATTACGATTTGATTTTCATGGATATAAAGATGGAGCATTTGAACGGCCTGGCAACGGCGGAGAAAATCCGCAAAATGGACAGTACTGTTGGGCTGATTTTTCTCACCTCCTTGAAGCAATATGTCTGGAAAGGTTATGAATACTACGCGGTCAATTATCTCTTAAAGCCTGTCAGATACGGTATTCTGAAAATGGAGCTTGACCGCTACTTTACCCGCTATCAGGGAAAAGACGAACCATATTTGAGTTTTCAGAACGACAGCGGAAAATATAAGGTACTGTATAAAAATCTTTGCTATGGTGAAACCGAAAAGCGAAATGTTATGCTGCACTTTGAAGGGCAGGAACAGGTTATTTATAAAAATATGAAAGAGGTATCTGCCCTGCTTTTACAGCAGCCTCAGTTTGCCTGCCCACACCAGAGTTTTATAGTCAATATGTCCTATGTAAAAGGTGTGGAGGGCTTAGAGCTTGTTATGACTACAGGAAAGCGTATTCCTATCAGTCAGCCGAAGCGCAAGAACTTTATGATGAAGCTGACAGACTATTGGGGGTGACCATAAATAAGTAGAATACTAATAAGCGAATGAGGCCGGCCGGGAAAACCTGACCTCGGAACGGACGAAGAAGGAAACGGAGGGACAATATGTTAGAGACAGGAACAAAGGCGCCGGATTTTGAATTGCCGGATCAAAACGGAGAAATGCATAAATTGTCAGATTATGCAGGAAAAAAAGTGATTCTCTATTTCTACCCCAAGGACAATACGCCGGGCTGCACCAGCCAGGCCTGCGGTTTTTCAGAGAGATATCCGCAGTTTCTGGAAAAAGGAGCAGTGGTTCTGGGAGTCAGCAAGGACACAGTGGCGTCCCACAAAAAGTTTGAGGAAAAGTACGGACTTGCATTCACGCTCCTGGCCGACCCGGAGCGGAAGGTCATCGAGGCCTATGATGTCTGGAAGGAGAAGAAGAATTACGGCAAGGTGTCCATGGGAGTTGTCCGCACCACCTACCTGATTGACGAAAACGGAATCATCATCAGGGCGAATGACAAGGTAAAGGCGTCAGATGACCCGGAAAAGATGCTGGCTGAAATATGAAAGTGTTTCAAGCGCAGAAGTACAGACGTCTAAATCATTCTGGGAAGAATACAGGGAAAGTTTATGTGGATACATTTACGGATGCTTAAAAGAAATGGACTGGAGATGCCATGAAGATTATATTGTCACCAGCCAAGAAGATGAAAGTGGCTGCGGACAGCCTGGAGCCTGCGGGCCTGCCGGAGTTCATAGACCAGGCGGGGGAGCTTCTGGCCTGGCTGAAAGGGCAGTCACGGGAAGATTTGCAGGCGCTTTGGAAATGCAATGACAGGATTGCCGGGGAGAACCTTGACCGTATTGGACATATGAATCTGCGGCGGAATCTGACCCCGGCTGTGCTGTCCTATGAGGGAATCGCTTATCAATATATGGCGCCTGCGGTATTCGAGAGGGCGCATTATGCGTATCTGCAGGAGCATCTGCGGATATTGTCGGCATTTTACGGCGTGCTCAGGCCTATGGACGGCGTGACACCCTACAGGCTGGAGATGCAGGCCAAAGCCGCAGCCTGTGGGCACAGGAATCTGTACGAACTTTGGGGCAGCAGGCTGTACGAGGCGGTTCGGGATGGCAGCGGGCTCATCATAAATCTTGCGTCCAAAGAATATTCGAAGTGCATCGAACGGTACCTTACGGAGAAGGACAGGTTCATCACAATCACATTTTGCGAAAAGGCGGGAGACAAGCTGGTGACGAAAGGGACATATGCCAAGATGGCCAGAGGCGACATGGTGAGGTTCCTGGCGGAGGAGAATATAGAAGAGCCTGCCAGGCTGCAGCGGTATAACAGGCTTGGGTATGTGTTCCGGGAGAGCCTGTCTTCGGAGACGGAATATGTCTTTGAAAAACTCATACCACCGTTTCCGTTATCCTAAAATGGGAACTGTATGTTTTTTCCATTCTGTTTCGCTTCATATGTCTTGCAGCCGCATATTATCTGCTTCGCAATTTCCGTTATTGTCTGCAGCGAAAGGATACTTTGGTTTTGTCTGTGGGTTTCCTGCTGGCGTTTTCCGTTTCATTTGCCAGTGCATACGGTTATTTGAATTTACAGCAGGAAGATACCCTTATTTTGGATTTGGCCACATCTGTACTTGGTGTGTACTTTATTATGCAGTTTCTTTATACCAAAAATGTTTCCTTTCTCCGTGAGCAGGAGCAAAAAGACAAAATGCAGATTGCACAGCTTAATCGGCAATTTGATTATTACCAGGAAAAACTCCGGGATGAGGAAAAGGTGCGTGCCATTTATCATGATATGAAAAACCATCTGCTTGTGCTGGAGGGAAAACTGAAGCTTCCCGAAACTACGGCAATGATCGAGAAGCTGCAATCACAGATTGCAATGTATGAGGATTATGTGCATACGGGCAATGATATTCTCGACATTATTCTAAAGGAGAAATCAGAGCTTGCCAGAGAAAAGAAAATTGCCTTATCCGTTACCGCCGACCTGATTGGCATGGAATTTATTGAGCCGCTGGACATCAGCACCATTTTCGGAAACGGACTTGACAACGCAATTGAGGCAAGCGAAAAACTTCCTGATGAACAGAGGGCAATCCTTGTGAAAGCAGGACGGGTGCATAATTTCTTTTTTGTGTTGATTGAAAATAACTGTCTGCAGGAATGCGAGAACACAAAAAGTCCTGCTGCCGGGCAAGATGATTTTCTCCACGGCTTCGGCATTTCCAATATGAAAAAGGCAGCCGGAAAATACGACGGCCAGTTGACAACCAACTGTAAAAACGGCAGGTTTACATTAAAAATCTTAATTCCGATCCCATAATTTTGTATGGCTTATGAGCCTGTTGTCCCCTCGGACAGCAGGCTTTTTATGCGCATGCCGCTACAGAGGAATTTTGTTCACGGAGCAGTTTTCTGGGATGTAATAGATTTTACGGTGTGGATATTAGAAACTGCGCTCCTCCTTGTATATTTTCTTTCATGGAATATGATGTGTACATCAAATGTTGCTGGAAATTAAGGAGGAATTGCTATGACCATATTGAACACATCTCATTTGAAAAAATACTACGGCAGGGACGAGAGCCTTGTCAAAGCCCTGGATGATGTGAATATATCCGTGGAAAACGGACAGTTTGCTACCGTCATCGGCACATCCGGCAGTGGAAAATCTACCCTGCTGAATATGCTCGGAGGATTGGACACCCCTACCTCGGGCAGTGTGAAGGTGGAGGATATAAGTCTTGAAAAGCTGACCGAAGAACAGCTCACGGTATTCCGCCGTCAGCGTATCGGTTTTATCTTTCAGAACTACAACCTCATCCCGTATCTCACGGTGTATGAAAATATCGTGCTGCCTGTCCGTCTGGACGGCAAAATAGAGGACAAGAAATTTCTCCAGGAAATCGTGCATTTCCTGGAGCTTGACGAAAAGCTTTCCAGCTATCCGAGCCACCTTTCAGGAGGTCAGCAGCAGCGAACGGCGATTGCCCGTGCGTTAGTATCAAAGCCTGCTATCATCTTGGCTGATGAGCCCACCGGAAATCTTGACAGCCGCACCAGCGATAAAGTGATCGACCTCTTGAAAATGACAAGCGAGAAATTCAGCCAGACGATTGTAATGATTACCCACAACCCCGAAATCGCAGAAAAGGCGGATGTAAGAATACGCATTGAAGACGGAAAAGTATACTCAGAGGGAGGCGGCCGGAATGAACAGTAAAAAGGTAACAGCAGAAACCATTTCTCTGATGTCAAAGAGGAGTATTACATCAAGCCGTATGCGTAATATCTTTGTAACGATTACGATAGTCCTGGCTTCGGCTCTTTTGACAGCAATCCTTATGTTCGCAATGGGGCAGGATCAGCAGGTCAAAAACGGCCTTTCCCACACACATCAGGCACTCTACTATAACCTCACTGATAAACAGGTGGAGATACTGAAAGCAGATGAACGCATTGCTTATCAGATACAGGTTAAATCAGGTATCCTCTCCGAAATGGATGGTTTTGATGTCATCCCTTACTATGTGAGTGAGCTGTCCGATCAAATTCAGATCGGCGAGTTGTTAAGCGGCAGGCTTCCTGAAAAGGAAAATGAAGTCGCCGCACAGGCGGCATTGCTGAAAAGGATGGGCGCGGAGCCTGCGGTGGGCAGTACCGTGACTTTTCAGTTTTATGACGGCAATGTGGAAACATTTACGGTTTCGGGTATTTTAAACGGCGGCGACACGGCATTGCATTTTTCTGTCTTTTTTTCCAAAAGCTATGCCGAAAACGGAAGTCAGCTAAAGGATAGGCCTTATGAAGTGTACGCAAAGCTGTATAACGCTGCCAGGCTTAACGCCGAGGATTGCAAAGAAGCGATATACCTTATCGGCAGCGACGCCGGAATTGAAAGAAAGTATGTCAGTCCGTCAAAGGCATTTATTGATTCATTGTCCGTGGATACACAGAAGGTTTGTCTTTATGGTATATTGGGGGCAGTTATCCTGCTTGCCTGTGTCCTTGTAATCTATGGCGTGTTTTATCTGTCGGTTATCGGCAGAATCCATCAGTTTGGCCAGCTTCGCACAATTGGCATGACAAGGAAGCAGATAAAAAAGGTTGTTTCCCGTGAGGGCGGCATCTTATATCTCCGCTCTGCTCCTGTGGGTATTGCGATTGGCTGTATTGCAGGATATCTCATGATACCGGATGGTTTTAACCTCCTGAACAGTCTGATGATAATTGCCCTTGTGTTTATCGTCGTCTATATCATTACAATGCTTTCCGTACACAAGCCCGCCCGTCTTGCGGCGGCTGTTTCTCCGATGGAAGCACTCCGTTATGTGCCCCGGGACAGAATGAAAAAGGCAGCAAACAAAAAGTCATGCCGCAGCCTGACTCCCATGGGCTTAGGTGTGATGAACTTTTCCAGAAACAGAAAAAAAGCAGTTATCACAATGCTCTCTTTGGCCTTGGGCGGCATCCTCTTTATGACGGCAGCAACCTATATGTCTTCTTTCGATAAGGCGAATTACGCAAGACAAGATTATTTTACAGACGCGGAATTCCATATTGGGTATTCACAGTCTGCCACCCAGCTGAACGAAAATGGTATGAGCGGTATACAGGCAATTAAGCCCATGGGCAGCGAAATAGTACAGGAAATAGCCGCTTTAGATGGTGTGGAAAGGGTAACGGAAATTAAGAGCTTCGGTGTGCGGTTTGACTATCCGATAAATGACAAATATGACAACGATGATTTGATCTATCCTCTTACTGAGGAAGAAACCAGGGAAATCGGCAAATATCTGGAAAGCGGAAGCGCCGATTATGATAAACTGATGAGCGGCGATTATATTCTTGCGGCAGGCAACGATATTGCTTCGGAGATTTACGGTTGGAAGTTTGCCACAGGCGACAGCATTACGCTTCATTATTATGATGGCAGCAAAATGGCAGAAAAGGAAGTTATGATACTTGGCATTTTGGATGACCGGTATGTTCTTGACCATAAAGAACTTGAGGGATGGTTTTTAATGCCCGAGCAACCAATCTTAAATTGGCTTTCCTTTGACAGCCTGAATGCCCATCTGCTTGTATCAACCAAAGCAGACAAAGAGGAAGCAGTCGGAGAAGCTCTCACAGAGATTGTGAGCGAAAAGAATGAGCTGAGCCTTGAAACTCTTGCCGAACGAAGAATAGCTTATGGGCAGGCGGCAAATAAAATGTTTGGCGCCATCAGCGGGCTTGCCATCTTTATTATGACGTTCAGTATTTTAAGTATGATGAATACGCTGATTACGAACATTGTTACCCGTAAGCAGGAGCTTGCGAGCTTGGAGGCTATCGGGATGAGTAACGGGCAAATACGCAAAATGCTTCTTGGCGAAAGCCTGCTGCTGGTACTTGCCACGGTCGGCGTGACAATGACCATCGGCACGCTGTGCGGCTATGTCCTCAGCAATATGCTTTACAATGTGGGGGCGTTTTATATGGCGTTTCAATTCCCGACAGCTCTTTCTATTGCTTATGTGGGTGTACTGATTGCCGTGCCACTTGTTATTACTCTTGTATCTATGAAAAGCTTTTCAAATGAAGCTCTCGTGGAGCGTCTTAGAGGAATGGAGTGCTAATGATTATTTTCAAATAATCGATACAGTCTATCCGTTTCGCGGGCTTTTACGTTTTTTGCAATTTTTCAATTTTAACAGGCACAAGGCATAACGGAACAGTGAAAGGCTGAAAATGCGTTAGAATGGGCAGAAAAAATCTAAACTTTTGGATTTTTCCTGAAATCCAAACTTAGGAGAAATCCAAACTTTCTTTTGTAACTCCTTTATTCAAGGCATTTTCTGATAGAAAAGTTTGGGTTTTATTTTGCCCTTCTCTTGTCAAAAATGAAAATAAATTGATTGAAACAGAGCTAAATAGCAATGTTTTACTCATTTTGTCATAATTAGAGTATTGCGCTTTGTGAAACGAAATCCAAACTTTTTCCGGCAAGAATCCCCTGTTATCAAGCCGTTTTCAGAAAAGTTTGGATTTTATATAAGTTTGGATTTCAGAAAGAGTGAATAATATAAGGGCTTGTGCGAGGGAGGTTGTGAACGAGGAAAT